>NZ_BBAI01000029.1 GCF_001311175.1 Lacticaseibacillus pantheris DSM 15945 = JCM 12539 = NBRC 106106
AAAGCCGAAGCTCACCAACCTGACCAACGCTGCCGTTGGCCACTACCCAACCCGGTATTATCCGTACTAATATGTGTTATAATTACTCCATCAAAAAAACTGAGGTGAATCAAAATGGCTGAACCGATTCGAATCGCTTACCTGTACGAAGATTTAATGAACACTTATGGCGATAGCGGCGACGTAAAGATTCTCCGTTACCTGCTGGAAGAACGCGGCCACGCGGTGCAAGTCGACAACGTTAGTCTTGACCGGCCGTTTGATGCCGATCAGTACGACTTTGTTTTCTTTGGCGGCGGACAGGACTACGAGCAGACCGTTGTTGCTAAGGACATTGGCCGACTCAAAGGTACGTTAACTGATTACATTGAGGCGGGGCACCCGATGCTGGGTATCTGTGGTGGCTACCAATTTTTGGGCACCAAGTACGAAATGGTCGACGGGACCACGATTGATTGTCTAGGCATTCTGCCATTCCACACGGTTTTCCGTCCTGAATCCCGGATGATTGGCGATACCAAGTACGAAACTGACTTTGGCACCGTGACGGCATTTGAAAACCACAGTGGTTGCACCTACTTTGACGATACGGACAAGCTACGTCCGTTCGGTAAGATGGTCGAAGGTTTCGGTAACAATCCTGAGGAAGGTGTCGAGGGTGTGCGGTACAAGAACACCTTTGGCAGTTACTCACACGGTCCGTTGCTGCGGAACCTGAACGTTGCTAAGGCGTTCGCTGACATGATTGAAGCACGGCACGAGCAACGGCTCAACGTTGCAGTTCCGGCTTAAGGTAGTAATAATGGTTCGTAGTTGTTGCGGGGCGCAAGCTCAGGCAATGGCTGCGAACCCTTTTTGTTACGCGTGAAACCATCCAAACGTCGCCGCCTATGGGTTGTTAAAGCGGCGTGGGTGGGCTAAAATTGAACGTGACGTGAAACGCGATAGTGTTCCACAATTATCAGCGCAAAAACTGCGTTGTATCGGGTTATGATGATATTTTTTTTGAGATGAGGAGACGCGATGAACCCAGAAGAATTTGCCGCCGCACTGGCGCAGTCCGGCGTTGAGCTGAGCGACGCACAACGGGCACAGTTTGCGGAGTACTATACATACTTGGTGGCGGAAAATCAGAAAATGAACTTAACCGCCATCACTGACGAGGGGGACGTGTACCTAAAGCACTTCTACGACTCGGTCACCCCGCTGCTGGCCTTTCCGCAGTTGCGAACGGCCACGCTGACGGTTTGTGACGTGGGTGCGGGCGCTGGTTTCCCGTCACTGCCAATGAAGATACTGAATCCCAACCTGGAAGTGACCATCGTTGATTCACTCCAGAAACGCATCGATTTTCTTGACCGACTTTGCCAGCGACTGCACCTCAAAGGGGTACACCTAGTGCACGCGCGCGCTGAGGAATTCGGCCGTAAGCAGTCACCAGACCGCGAGTCGTTCGCGCTGGTCACTGCGCGGGCGGTCGCCGCACTGGATGTGTTGGCAGAGTTGTGCCTGCCGCTGGTCCAACTTGGAGGCCAGTTCATCGCCATGAAGGGCATGCAGGGAGCCAACGAGGTGGCGCAAGCAGACAAGGCCATCAAAATTCTTGGGGGTCATGTGGTTGACGATCGCGAATTGACGCTACCCGTCGAGGAGGCACCACGTCACCTGGTGGTCATCGACAAGGTTGTCAGGACGCCCAAGAAGTATCCCCGTAAACCCGGGACACCAGCAAAACAACCAATTGGGGGGCAATAACCATGGCATTCAACTTTTTTTTAACCGTAAGAAGTCTGACGATGAGACCGTCAAAAAGCTTCCTACAGACGCAATCGTTCCGAACCGCTTCCAACCACGCAAAGTGTTCCAGGAAGAGGCACTGAACGAATTAGCTTTGACCATTAAACAGCATGGGTTACTGCAACCAATCGTTGTCCGCGAGTACGATCCGGGCCGCTACGAGATTATTGCGGGTGAACGCCGCTTTCGGGCGGTGACCACACAATTGGCCTGGACGGAGATTCCTGCCATTGTGACTACGATGGCTGATGATGAATCCGCCGCGATGGCTTTGATTGAAAACTTGCAACGTGCGGACTTGTCACCCATTGAGGAGGCACAAGCGTACTCCGATTTGATGAGCCAAAACGCCATTACCCAAGAGGGCATTGCCCGCCGGTGGGCAAAAGCCAATCGTTCGTCGCGAATAAGCTACGGCTGCTGAAACTAAGTCAGCCCGTCCAGGCGGCCATCATGAATGGTTCCATCACCGAGCGGCAGGGCCGGGCAATGTTAAAGCTGGATGACCACCAACAGCAGGATGTGCTTAACCAGATTGCGGCTGATCGTTTGAACGTCAAGGAAACCGAGGCTTTGGTTCAGTCCATTTTGGCCCCAGCAGAGGCGGACGAGCCCGCCGAAGAACAGGGCGACCAACCTCAGGCGAAGACGCCGGCCAAGAAACCGCGGCGCCGCACCGCTTTGAACGCGGACACCCGGGTTGCTGTTAACACCATTAAGAAGTCGCTCAAGATGGTCCAGCAAGCGGGTATGGATGCATCCATGCGCGAAGAGGATGCCGATGGGGTGCACCGCATCATCATCGAGATTCCGGATCAGCAGCAGGCCGAGGTCACTAAGAAGGCGGCCAAGGCCCAGCCCAAGGCAACTAAAGCGGCCAAGGACTAACCAGCGGCTGATACTGGTAACGACAAGAGACAGTTTGAATTGGAGGTTAACATGGCACACGTAATTGCGGTGGCAAACCAAAAGGGCGGTGTGGGTAAAACCACGACAACCGTCAACCTGGGGGCGTGCCTGGCAAATGCCGGCAAGCACGTTTTGATAGTGGATGCGGACGCCCAGGGTAACGCAACTAGCGGCGTGGGTATTGATAAGCCCCGCGTCGAAAAAGATATTTATGATGTCTTGGTGGATGAAGAACCCATTACCTCCGCAATCCTACACACGGACCACGAAGGGCTTGATATTGTACCCGCAACGATCCAATTAGCGGGCGCCGAAATTGAGCTCACCTCGCAGATGGCACGGGAAATGCGCCTAAAGTTAGGGTTACAACCAATTCGTGCGGATTATGATTACATTCTGGTTGATTGCCCCCCGTCTTTGGGTCAGCTAGCCATCAACGCGTTTACCGCGGCCGACACTATCCTGATTCCGGTGCAAAGTGAGTATTACGCCCTAGAAGGTTTGAGTCAGTTGCTCAACACCGTTAAGTTGGTGCAAAAACACTTTAATCCCGATTTGGCGATTGAAGGGGTGTTGCTGACCATGTTTGATGCCCGGACCAAGCTGGGTAACCAGGTCATCACGGAGGTACGTTCCCACTTTGGTGATAAGGTGTACCATACCGTTATTCCGCGCTTGACGCGTTTGGCGGAGGCACCGAGTTACGGTCAACCCATCGTCGACTTTGACCCCAAATCGCGGGCGGCGGAAGTTTACGAAGATTTAGTGCGGGAGGTGCTGGCAGCTCATGGCGAATAACAAGAACAAAAAGGGGCTTGGTCGCGGAATTGATGCAATTTTCAGCAATTTCGAGGATCAGGAACCGCAAACAGATAGCGTATCCGAAGTACAACTAGATCAAATTCGGCCCAATCCGTACCAGCCCCGGCGTACGTTTAACGAGGACGCCCTCAACGACTTGGCCAATTCCATCAAGGAATCAGGGGTCTTCCAACCCATTATCGTGCGCGAGAGCGTGAACGGGTACGAAATCATCGCGGGCGAGCGGCGGTACCGGGCGTCCAAGATGGCTGGTAAGGCTACCATTCCGGCCATCGTCCGCACCTTTGATGACGAAGCCATGATGGAAGTGGCGGTCCTGGAGAACCTGCAGCGTGAGGACCTGTCGCCAATCGAAGAAGCGCGGGCCTACGACACTTTGATTAAGAAATTGAACATTACCCAGGCCGAAGTCAGCAAGCGTCTCGGCAAGAGTCGGCCGTACATCGCGAACTATTTGCGGCTGCTATCCCTGCCAGAATCCGTTAAGCGGTTGGTGGATGCGGGTGATTTGTCCATGGCCCAGGCCCGGAGCCTGCTGAGTTTGAAACGCAAGTCGCAGATTGTCCCGATGGCGCGGAAGACTGTCAGTGAGGGCTTGACGGTCCGTCAGCTGGAAAAGTTGATTGCGCGGGCCAACGCGAATGGTCAGGAGCCAACTAAGGGGTCACGGAAGTCCGCTAAGTCACCATACGTGCGTGCGAGCGAGAACCAGTTGGGCGACCGGTTTGGCACCAAGGTTAACATTGAGCAGACCAAAAAGGGTACTGGCAAGATTGAAATTGACTTTGAGAGTGAAGCAGACCTTAACCGTGTGTTAGCATTACTAGATGTAAACCTCGATTAAGGAGTAGGAGGTACCGCATGTACGATTTACACGATATCGTGGAAATGAAAAAGCCGCATGCTTGTGGAGCTAACAGCTGGGAAATCATCCGTATGGGTGCGGACATCAAGGTTAAATGCCAGGGATGTGGCACATCGTGATGATGAGCCGCCGCGACTTTGAAAAGCGGATGAAGAAAATCCTGCAGCACGCGGAGCATGATCAGGACGCTTAGGCGTTGTGGGGTTTGTTACTAGTACAGCCAAGATTACCAAGAGAAAGTAGGAATATTGCAAATGTCACTTACAGCCGGAATCGTCGGGTTGCCGAACGTCGGCAAATCGACCCTGTTTAACGCAATTACGAAGGCGGGGGCCGAAATGGCCAACTACCCGTTTGCGACAATTGACCCAAACGTGGGGATGGTCGAGGTGCCAGATAGTCGTCTGGCCCGCATTGACGAGCTCATCCCAGCCAAGAAGCTTATCCACACCACCTTTGAGTTCACCGATATCGCGGGTATCGTGAAGGGTGCCAGCAAGGGTGAAGGTTTGGGAAACAAGTTCTTGGAGAACATTCGCCAGGTGGACGCGATTGTCCACGTGGTGCGGGCGTTTGACGACGATAACATCACCCACGTGAACGGCAAAATTGACCCGCTCGACGATATGGCTACGATCAACATGGAGCTGGCGATTGCCGATTTGGACAGCGTAACGAAGCGTTACGCCAAAGTGGAGAAGACGGCGCGGGCACACGACAAGGAAGCGGAAGCAGAGTTTGCCGTGTTGAAGAAGATCAAGCCAGTGCTGGAAAACGGCGACCCGGTTCGGAGCATCGACTTTGACAAGGAAGAGCTGAAGATTGTTAAGGGGCTGTTCTTGTTGACGAGCAAGCCGGTGCTGTACGTGGCTAACATTGCCGAAGACTTCATGGCCAATCCGGACGAGAGCCCGTACATGGTGGCCATCAAGGAACAGGCGGCTAAGGAAGGCGCGGAGGTGATCGCGCTGGCAGCCGAGGCCGAGGAAGAGATTAGTGAGCTGGATGATGACGACAAGGCGGATTTCTTGGCCTCGGAAGGCGTGGATGAGTCCGGTTTGGACAAGCTGATTAAGGCGAGTTACCACCTGTTGGGGTTGGCAACGTTCTTCACGGCTGGTGGTAAGGAGACGCGTGCGTGGACGTTCCGTCGGGGGATGAAGGCGCCGCAGGTTGCGGGGATTATTCACTCGGACTTTGAGCGTGGCTTCATTAAGGCGGAGACGATGTCGTTTGAGGACCTGGATAAGTATGGTAGTGTGGCGGCGGTACGCGAGGCGGGCCGGTTGCGGCAAGAAGGTAAGGAGTACCAGGTTCAGGACGGAGATATTATTGAGTTTAGGTTTAATGTGTAAGAGAGCGGAGCCCCGCGGGTAGAAACTGGAGCGTAACTTGCTACGGCGGTGAAGCCCGGGTTTGGCTTCATTGCGTAGCGGGTTATGCGCAAGTTTCTGCGGGGCGCAGCTCGTTTTAGAAGCAGAGAGCGGAGCAGGCCGTTTAGAAAGCAGAGTATAAGCTGGTACGGACGGGAAGCCCGCACTTGGCTTCCTGTTCGTACCAGCTTATACGTCGCTTTCTGGCCTGCGCAGCTCGTTTTCATACGCAAGAGTAACGCGGGTAGCACCGCCCTCGCAACACATAAATAGCGCATCATAATGACATGAAAGTAGGGTAAATCAGTGGCAAAACAAGCAAAACAGCAAGCACAGCAACCGGCAGAACTGGAGCAAACGGTTGACGAGATGCTGGCGCAGCTGACAAAGAAAAATGCGGAGTACGTCGTTAAGTTCCGGCGTTCGATGAAGGACAGTGGCGCGGATGAGGCAAAGGAAACTGACGCCTTGAAGAAGATGCTGCCCGAGATGATTAAGGGCCAACAGGAAGGCAAGCCTGCAACCCAGTTATTTGGTCCCGCCGTTGAGGGTGGGAGTAAGGCCGCAACGGCGCGGCCCAAGGATCCCATTCAGCAGCAACCGTTTTGGATTTCTACGGCTGATCTGGGCTTTACGTTCCTGGCCATCTTTGCGGTACTGTACGGCCTGATTGGTAGCTTCTCAAAGGTCTCTTCCAACCAGGGCGGCGGATTTGCCTCACTGGTAATCATGTCGTTTGTTGCGGCGCTGGTATTTACGTACTACACCCAGTGGAGCCTGACACCCAAAGGCGAGCGGCCTAAGTTCTGGTTTATTGCCATTGGTGGGATTATCCTGATAATCTTTGCGTCGCTGGCATCGTCGTACCTGACGATGGTCAAGTCGTTCCTGACATCACCAATGAACAACTGGGGTCTGTTTATCCTGGCGGTCATTGCTTACGGTGTGCACTACCTGCTGAAGTCACGTTACCACCTGCGTAGTTTCTTTGCACCATTACCACGTCAGTAATAGTATCCATTTGAAAACAACAAGGGCCGCAACCAGTTTGGTTGCGGCCCTTGTTGTCGTACGGATTGATACCAATATTTATTGATGCATAATTGAGTGATGATGATTGTTGTAACAATACGCACAAACGGCCGTTTTGTAATTAACGGATATTGCTGATATGTCGGCACTTAATGCCACAACCTGGCGGATGATAGATTTATTTATAACCAATATATAGTTATTGATTGCTGGTCCCCGTAAAATAATAGTTAAGTGATACTCAAAAAGATACGGGGGGAATCGGTATGATAATTATTCAACAGGTGCTGAATGATAATGCGGCGATGGTCACAATGACCGACCACCGGCAGGCTATTGTTTACGGGCAATCGTTGAAGCGGCAACATCAACGTGGTGACCGGCTGTGGGCGCGTCAAATCGAGCGGATCGACTACCTGGACCTGCATACAAGCAAAACTACGTTGCACCGGGTTTTGCAGGAGCTGCCGTTACCAGTAGTCACTACCACCTATGAAGTGTTGGCGATGGCTAGTAGTACTTTGCACATGTGTTTTGCCGATTACCAGTACGCAACGGTTGCCGCCTATATCCTGGATGTATCCGACCAAGTATCCGGGGGCACCTTTCAGGCCCCGCACTCTTACTTGCCTGTGGATCGTTACCCACTGGAATTTGCCGTGGCACAGCGGGCCTTTGCCATCATTCGGGAAAATTTAGGTGTGTCCTGGCCTCGGGCGGCGGTGCGGACGCTCGCCCAGCAAATGGTTCCGCGACCGAGTGACCGTTCACGGGCCACACTGTTGGACGACCGCCAGGTTAGGACTTTAAATCAAAGTATTGTGAGCACGCTACGGGACCAAGGGATGATGCGGACACCAGTAACGGCGAACGCTTACGACCGGTTGCTAGTGCACATTCAGTATTTAGCTGACAGACAACGGCAACGTGCGGCGTTAGTTTACGGTGAAGTTGTTGACATGATGAGGGTTTTTGAACAGACATACCCCAAGGCCGCAACTATTGCCCGGGAAATATTTGCCCTAGTTATTGAACAACTCGGGGGAATGGTCAACGAATGCGAGTTGTTGTACCTCGCGTTACATGTTCAAAGGGTCACGGGCGAAGCGGGTAGGGTTGGCCGGTCGGCAGGATGACAGTCTGTTATTAAAAATGCAAGTAACACTGTTGACAACTTTAGACATTGGATGCGGGAGTCAAAATAGTAAAAGAGACTACGTTTTTTTTAATAATAAAGCGTTTACAAATAATATTGTAAGCGCTACACTAACTTTGTCGATAGGAATATTAGTGAGTGTTACTGTTAAGTCAGGCATGATCACAAACCAACGGCGCTAATGCGCTCGGTTTGTGGTCTTTTTTTATTACTCTTTTTAGGGACGGAGATGAGAGGAATGCTACGCATAGCCCAAGTACTTAATCACAATGCTGCTTTAGTTAACATTGATGATCATCGAGAAGCAATTGTGAAGGGGAAGGGTGTGGCGTTTAACAAGAGGAAAGGTGATCCAGTTGCGGCCGACCGAATCGAAAAAAAATCTTGTACCTCAACACTGCTACTGCTCAGGAAAATTTAGACTTATTACTCAAGGATATTCCTATTGATATTGTGACGACCACCTATGAAATTATCGATATGGCAAGGAACAAATATCATGTTCGCGTTCTTGATTACATCTACATCACTCTTAGTGATCATATTTTTGGAGCGTATAAACGTGTACAGTCGGGTACTTACCAAAAGAGTATGGTTCCAGATCTAAGCCAGCATTATCCCGATGAATACTCCGTATCTTGGGATGCACTGAACATTATCAGGAGAAATTTACGCGTGAGCTTTCCTGATACCGAAGTAAGAAGTCTAGCGCTGCATTTTATTAATGCGTCGGGTGATGAGACAAGCGATAAAGAGACGGAATTTGGAAAAACGACCACCGAAATGGTCAACAACATTGTTTTACAAGTCTGAATCAGCACGGAATTTATCGCTCTACGGCTAATAGCAATTACTATGACCGCTTCATGATTCATTTGCAGTACCTCGTGGAAAGAATCAAGCGGCTAGAAACCGATCAGGCACAATTGGCTCCAGAAGTTGAAGCTGATTATCAGCGAATGTATCCGCAATCCTATGCAATTGGTCTGGAGATTTTCCAGCAAATTAAACAGGAACTCTTTGCCGGTATCAGTGATAATGAACGTCTGTATTTCATTATTCATATTCAGAGATTACTTGGTGAAGAGCCACAAAAAAAATTTTAAGGAGTGATTATGATGGCTACAAAGGAAGAAATTTCAATGACAGGGTTTGCGATTGTTGCTTATGCGGGTGATGCTAAAACTGCGTTGCTGCACGCACTTGATAATGCACGTAAGGGCGAGTTTGATAAAGCCCGTGAGCTAGTTAAGCAGTCTGAGGAGTCAATTAACGATGCACATAATGAGCAAACACAATTATTAAGTAAGGAGGCCGGTGGCGAAAATATGGATGTCACCTTCATTATGGTCCATGGTCAGGATACATTAATGACCACAATGTTATTGAAGGATGAAGTCAATTTCTTTATCGATGAATATGAACGTATTGCCAAGGTTGAGAAAAAAATTAGGGCTCGCAGAAAATGTCTAATCCACTTGTCAAAGCCAAGGAGGTTTGGTTATGAACTGGATTGTTAAACAAATTGAGAAAGCCCAGCCGTTTTTTTAAGAAATTGTCAGCAAATATATACTTGCAGGCAGTTCGTGATGGGTTTATCTCATTAATGCCTATTATTATCTTTTCTAGTATCTTTATTCTGGTTGCAGATGTACCAAATATTTGGGGCTTTTACTGGCCGACGGGAGTCAGCGACTCCCTGAATAAGGTATATAACTTTTCCATGGGTGTATTGTCCCTGATGGCCGCGGCCAATGTCGCTAGAGCATTAACGCGTAGTAAGAATGTCCGTCTCCCTAAGGTTGATCAAATGCCAGAGGCGGCGGTGATGTTTGGCGCACAAATTAGTTTCTTACTAGTTGCAGTCGATCCGTTTACTAACAAGGAAGGATTGTATTTTAGTACAGCATATATGGGTACTAAGGGATTAATCTGTGCCTTTCTAGTTGCCTTTATTGTTCCGAATATTTACTACCTGTGTTTTAAGCACCATATCACGATTAAATTGCCTGAACAGGTACCACAAAATATTTCTTCAGCGTTTACGAACATTATTCCATTTGCTTTCTCCACAACATTTTTCTGGCTATTCGATGTAGTATTCCGGACCTTAACTCACACTAACCTGGCAGCGTGGATTATCCAGGCGTTATCACCGTTATTCACTGCCGCTGATGGGTATGCTGGACTAGCAATCGTGTATGGTGCCATGGCATTCTTCTGGTTTATCGGTATCCAAGGCCCATCAATTGTTGAACCAGCCGTTACCGCTATTTATTTAACTAATGTTGAGGCTAACTTACATGCGTTTCAAGCGGGTGCGCATGCAACCAATATCCTTGCACAAGGAACACAATATTTTGTTGCCACTATTGGTGGTACTGGTGCGACCCTTATCATTACGTACATGTTCGCGTTGATGTCAAAGTCTAAGGAACTCAAGGCTGTTGGTCGAGCTTCGGCAATTCCAGTCTCGTTTGGGGTGAATGAACCGATTTTGTTTGGGGCTCCATTAATCCTAAACCCCATATTTTTCCTACCGTTCATAATTACACCAATCCTGAACGTGTGGTTGTTTAAGTTCTTTGTTGATGTGCTAGGCATGAATGCCTTTATCTATAACCTACCTTGGACTACTCCAGGTCCAATTGGGCTGTATATGGGCACTGGCTTTGCAGCTCTATCCTTGGTATTAATTGCGGCTATATTGGTGCTGGATTTTGTGTGCTACTATCCGTTCTTCAAGGTTTACGATGCACAAAAAGTGGCAGAAGAGGCGTCCTCGGGTGCTGATACAATTGAGCCCGAGAAGAATAACGATGCCCCTGTGGCCGTTGATAGTGGCGCAATACCATTAAGTATTACTAAGGACGGTAAAGATCTTAACATTTTAGTTATTTGCGCTGGTGGTGGTACAAGTGGAATTCTGGCCAACTCTTTAAACAAGATGGCAAAACAAGACGATCTGCCAGTAGAAGCTGCGGCTGCAGCTTACGGTGCACATGGCGATCTGCTACCGGATATGGATGTCGTTGTTTTAGCACCACAAATGGACGCAATGCGTGACTCATTACAGGCTGAAGCCGATAAGGCGGATGTAAAGATGATTACTACTACAGGCAAACAGTATATTGATTTAACTCGCCATGCAGATAAAGCACTAGACTTTATCGTTAATAGATTAAAGGGTGTCGATGGTGCTGTAGATAGTGGGCATACTCCAGAATCTCCGGCAGCAGTCTAATGAAAGGGGAAAATCAAATAATGTCAGACTTACTAAATCGAGTAACGACTTTACCGCGAGGATTCGTTTGGGGTGGCGCCACTGCGGCGTATCAAGTTGAAGGGGCGACCAAAGCAGATGGTAAAGGCAAAACGATGTGGGACGACTATCTAGAAGAGCAGGGGCGTTTTTCTCCTGATCCAGCTAGTGATTTTTACCACTTGTATCCAACTGATATTAAACTAGCTCAGGACTATGGCCTGAATGCGGTAAGGGTTTCCATTGCGTGGACCAGAATATTTCCACAAGGATATGGTGAGCCAAATGAAAAGGGCGTAGCTTACTACCATAGACTATTTAAAGAATGTATTGATCACGGAGTAACGCCTTACGTGTCACTACATCACTTTGATTCTCCCAAGAACCTGTTTGATGCTGGAGATTGGCTTAACCGGAAAAATATTGACCACTTTGTGGACTACGCCAGGTTTTGTTTTACTGAATTTACAGAGGTTAAGAACTGGTTCACGGTGAACGAGTTAATTTCATTAGCATTATCGCAATATGTTGCTGGTAATTTTCCGCCAAATCATCATTTTGACATTAGTAGTGCTATTCAAGCAGAGCACAATGAATTACTTGCTCACGCCCGTGTGGTTAATTTGTATAAGTCGTTAAACCTAGATGGTCGTATTGGGCTGATACATGTTCTGCAGCCAATTTATCCGATCACCAATACAAAGGAAAATCAGCACGCTGCTGATTTGTACGATGCGTTTATTAATCGCTTCTTGTTAGATGGTACTTTCCTGGGCGAATACTCTGACGAAACAATGGCATTGATTAATGAAATTTTGTCGAAGAATGATGCACATCTGGATATTCAGAGAGATGACATGGAAATTCTTAAGGCGGCGTCAACAAGGAATGATTACTTTGGCTTAAACTATTATCAATCTCAATTTATTCAGGCATATGATGGACCTAGTGGTAACGAGTTTAATGGCACAGGAGAAAAGGGCACGACGTCGTTTAGCTTTCACGGCGTAGGTCAGTTGGTGCCAAAGGCTGGAGTTCCCACAACTGACTGGGATTGGAATATTTACCCAGAGGGGCTTTATGACATTCTCAAGCGGGTTGCTAGGGAATATCCTAACAGTCATACAATTTATATTACTGAGAATGGACTCGGCCTTAAGGAAGAGTACAACGGCGAGGACATTATTCAGGACGATAAAAGAATTGATTATATTGATCAGCATGTCGACGCTGTTTTGAGAGCCCGGAGCGAAGGCGTTGATGTACAGGGTTACTTTGTTTGGTCGTTGCAGGATCAATTCTCTTGGGCGAATGGCTATAATAAACGATATGGTTTGTTTTATGTTGATTTTGACACACAGAAACGCCACGTAAAAAAAGAGTGCCCAATGGTTTAAGGCGCTCGCTGATACTATGTAGATTCGATTATGAAGATCACCCCTTTGAACGTAGCCGCATTGGCTACGTTTTTTTTGATAGTATGAATACTTTGAATAATTGCAGTGCTTTTGGGGATGATGGTTCCGATATAGTATGTGACGGTACTAGGGATGATGCAGTCTTTATACTTTGTTTTTGAAGTTGCCCATGACTTTTGCTGAACTGAATTAGGTGCCAAGTTTCATGTGCCTGGCTAAACGGAAGTCCATCTATGAAGCTAAGACGTAGTTAACAGAACGATTAAATCCGCGCCATAATCCGCTAATGTTCGCTTCTAGCCGCTTAAATAACGGGCATAATTGCCAAGCGGGTGTTAAGGTGCTAAACTCACTACAATTCTAAAAAAGGTAGGTTAATAAATTGACTAATTGGGATACCAAGTTTGAGCGGCGTGGGTTTACGTTTGATGATGTCTTGTTAATACCAGCTGAGAGCCACGTGCTCCCAAATGAAGTCGACTTATCCGTGGACCTGGCGGACAATATTCACTTGCACATCCCAATTATCAGCGCGGGGATGGACACGGTCACCGAAAGCGCCATGGCGATTTCCATGGCGCGTCAGGGTGGCTTGGGGGTCATCCACAAGAACATGTCCATTGAGCTCAGGCCGAGGAAGTGGCGATTGTAAAGCGCGCAGTCAATGGTATCGTGGGCAAGCCCTTCACCGCAACGGCAGATCAGACCGTCTCGGAAGCTGCTGCGACTATGGATGCGGAGCACATCAGCGGTGTTCCCATCGTCGCGGGTAAGGATGATAACCATCTGGTCGGAATCCTCACCAACCGGGATTTGCGCTACGTCGCTGACCGAAACGTACCGATTGCGGACGTGATGACCAAGGACGTAGTGACCGCTCCGGTAGGTACAACTTTGGAGCAGGCAGAGGCACTCTTCCAAGAACACAAGATTGAAAAGCTGCCATTAGTTGATCAAAACGGCGAGTTGGCGGGTCTGATCACCATCAAGGACCTCCGTCAGGTGACCCAATTCCCGAACGCCGCTGTTGATGCACAGGGACGGCTATTGGTTGCGGCCGCGGTTGGCGTGACCAGTGATACCTTTGACCGTGCCCAGGCGCTCCTCGACGCCGGGGTGGACGCAATTGTGATTGACACCGCTCACGGCCACTCCGCTGGGGTGCTGCGCAAGATCGCCGAGATTCGTTCTCACTTCCCTAAGGTGACGCTGATTGCCGGCAACGTGGCGACGGCCGAAGCGACCCAGGCGCTGTATGATGCCGGCGTGGACGTTGTCAAAGTGGGGATTGGTCCCGGTTCGATTTGTACAACCCGTATCGTTGCGGGTGTTGGCGTTCCCCAGTTGACTGCCGTTTATGACGCTGCCAGTGTGGCGCGCAAAGAGGGCAAGACCATCATCGCTGACGGTGGGATTAAGTACTCCGGGGATATCGTCAAGGCCCTGGCCGCCGGTGGTAACGCGGTCATGCTGGGATCAATGCTGGCCGGTACTGATGAAGCCCCAGGCCAACTGGAATTCTTTAACGGTCGTCGTTACAAGACGTACCGGGGGATGGGTAGCCTGGGCGCCATGGAAATGGCCCACGGCTCCTCTGACCGGTACTTCCAGTCTGGTGTGAACGAAGCGAACAAGTTGGTACCAGAAGGTATCGAGGGCCGCGTGGCTACAAGGGTTCCGCCGGTGACGTGTTGTTCCAGATGATTGGTGGTTTGCGTTCCGGGATGGGCTACGTTGGTGCCGCCGACATCAAGAACCTGAATGACAACGCTCAGTTTATGCAAATTTCTAACGCCGGGTTGCGGGAAAGTCACCCACACGACGTTCAGATTACCAAAGAAGCACCTAATTACAGCGTCAAGTAACGATATTGAATCGAGGTGCGTGCCCAAAGGTGCGCGCCTTTTTTTATTCGGTCGGCGTGACGGCGGATTAACGCACTGATGTTATTTACACGTCTTTGATGGTGTGCCATACTATGCCTAAAACGGAGGGCGGTTATGGCGTATCAGGTTGATTTGAAGGATGTTTCTAAAGTTGGTTTAACCAGTTCGCCGGTGGCATCGGCGCTAGCGGGGTTACGGGCGAATGAAGCGCGTTATTTTTGGAACAAGTACAAAGTGCCGTTTATCACGTACCCTGCCAGTGAGCAGCCGGCGATTGTGGATTACGTTAATACCGTATTGGCGGAGCGGGATATCACAATAACGGCACAGCCGTTGGAGGTTGCGCAACCGCCCGTAGATGGGACTGACTGGACGTACGTAATCTATGCGAATGGGTTGTGTGTGAATGTGCTGTACGAGCAGGCCGCAGGTGGTAAACGGGCAGTCGGATTCAAGCTCAGCGACGGTATGGACGTTCCGGCATCGCTGGCGGATAAGTTTAAGTTCGTGCGGCAGAGAAGCAAGCTGGCCGGTACGATTCGCGGTAGCTACTTTGTGATTAAGGGTGAATACAGTACGCCGGCAATTCAGTAATGGACCGCGGACGGAGTTGTTTTTGCTATAATGGTTGGGTAAGCATAAACATCCGGGAGGTCCAACAGCATGTGGATCTGGCTATTTAATTTTTTTCTTCCATAACATGTTATTGCGCGAGATTGTACTCGTAGTTTTAATGGTATGGGTCATCATTCGTTTTTACCACGAGTATATGCGTGCGGCTAACAGCCGGAGCGATCGGGTTCGCCGCTTTGGGACGCGTAATATTGTCCTGTACACCCGCAAAGTGTTATTGGCGCTGGCAATTATTTTTGCGCTAGTCATGGTGTACGACCGCGTTTTGCCACACTGGGGTATCGGTGCGGAGCAGGCGCTGACGGGCAGCGATGCGATTGTGACGAGTAGCAGCAAAGTGGCGCAGAAGTCCAGCAAAAGTACCAAGGCTAAGTCTTCAAGCAAATCCAGTCGTAGCGTGGTTGCTAAGTCGAGTAGTAAGTCGAAGAGTAGCACTAAGAAGTCGAGCAGCAAGCAAAGTAGTGCGAAGAAACGTGTGGCTAAGAAAAGTAGTCAGAAGGCCTCCAGCAAGTCTAGTAGCGCTAAGCAGTATACGCGTGGTAGCAAGGCCACTGCGGTAGCGATTGTGAAGCAGTACTTCAAGAAGCATCCACACCAGAAATCGAGTGATATTGACACCTTTAAGTATGCAGGTAAGACGACGGCGTACGACCAGGTTGCCTACCAAGTTGGCGGGTACGCTAAGGGCAGTACTGAGATGTTACACTTATTCTACGTGTACGAGGATGGCCGTATTGCGACGGTTTATTAACCTAAACTGAATGAGTAGGCGGTCACTAACCGTCAGCGGGGGCCGCCGTGTTGGCTCCCGCTTTGCTTTTATGCGGGAGGTTTATAGAATGCAGACCTAGGCTTGGATGGGTTGAGATGCTACGTGGCTCCTTTTGCAAGGGACTGTATGGGAATGCTACTGTGTTCGCGCGTTAGTTGTGCGTATGAAAACGAGCTGCGCCCCGCAAAAGCCGCCACGTAAGGCAGTTCGGCAAAAGGACCAAGAACGGGCCCTTCCGCCGAACCGCCTTACGTTCTGGCTTTTACCCGCGGGGCTCCGCTCTCTAAACGAGCTACGCAGGCCAGAAAGCGACGTATAAGCTACTAGCACCAAAAGGCCAAGTACGGGCCTTCCGGCGCTAGTAACTTATGCTCTGCCTTCTAAACGGCCTGCTCCGCTCTCTAAACGAGCTGCGCAGGCCAGAAGACGCCGCATAAGCAACTCTAACCAAAAGGCCAAGCCCGGGCCTTTCGGTTAGAGTTACTTATACTCTGCCTTCTAAATGGCCTGCTCCGCTCTCTCTTCACTTAAACTTATCCTAAGCTCCCCCCTATCCGTAGCATTGCCGCACCATTCTGCTAGAATCAAACTATAAAAGTGTTTCGATAAGGAGCCAAATTAATTATGAAAATTCTGATTGTTGATGATGATAAAGAAATCGTAGAATTGCTGAGCATTTACGCCACTAACGAGGGCTACGAGCCCCTCACGGCATACAGCGGCAAGGAGGCCATTACCAAGTTGGCCACCAATCCCGATACCGCTTTGATGATCCTGGACATTATGATGCCGAACATGTCCGGTATTGACGTGGTCAAAGAAGTCCGCAAAGATAGCCAGATTCCGATCATTATCGTGTCGGCAAAGACTGCCGACATGGACAAGATCCAGGGCCTCATCACCGGTGCCGATGATTACGTCACTAAGCCCTTCAACCCGCTGGAAGTAATGGCCCGGGTGAAGAGCTTACTGCGTCGTAGCGAAGGCCAGGTACAAAATAATGCGCCTGACGCTCTGGAAGTTGGTCCGCTTAAGATTAACAAGGATAGCCACGAAGTAATTACTTTGACCGGTAAGCAAATTCAGCTCACCGCACTGGAATTTGGCATCCTGTACTTGCTGGCTAGCCACCCGAACCGCGTTTTCTCCGCGGATGAGATTTTCGAGCGGGTTTGGCAGCAGGAGTCAATCGTGTCGGCGAAGACCGTCATGGTGCACGTTTCCCATCTGCGCGACAAGATTGAGGAAGCCACTGGCGGCGAAAAGGTCATTGAGACCGTCTGGGGTGTCGGGTACAAAGTCGAAGCCTAAACGATTTACGCTGGGGTTGTGGCATGATTCTGTGGGGTACGCGGACCGTTGTGTTGGCGTAGCACGGGTGTCTGCCACGACCCCTTTGATTGAGGGAGAAGCATATGGGCGAAAAGATCCGCCTAACCGCGAAGGAAAAATCTGAATTACTCATTGAGGGTGTCGTCACCGTCATCTTGCTGTTGCTGCTGAACTTTGCCATCGTCGTGATGATCAACCAGATGATTGCTAGTAGCCCGCAGTGGCAGGAGGCCATCTTCACCATCAAGAGTACGCTGGCGTTTGGACCGGAGCACAGTTGGCACCTGTGGAGTTGGGAGAACCTCTTCATCGGCATGATGGGCGTGGCGGACGCCATCGTGGTTTACTGGCGGCTGATTCGGCGTTACCACCAGATGCAGATGCGGCACGTCATCAGCGAGTTACACTACATTGCGGACGGACACTTGGACACCGGATTCACCTGGCCGTCAACTCGGACCTGCAGCGGGTGGTTGATAGTATCAACGCGCTAGTAGAGTCCACCGTGGAGTCGATGAACGAGGAACGGCGGATTGAGGCCAGCAAAGACGAGCTGATTACCAACGTGAGCCACGATATTCGCACGCCGCTGACCTCAATCATCGGTTACTTGGGCCTGATTGAGGACAAACAGTACCATTCGGAGGACGACGTGCAAAAGTACGTCCATACGGCATACTTGAAGTCTAAGCAAATGAAGGTGCTGGTTGAAGACCTCTTTGAGTACACCAAGGCCCGCCAGACAACCACCAAGATGAACGCACAACGCTTCGACATGGCGGCGATGCTCGACCAGTTGGCCGCCAGCTTCGAGTTGGAGGCCGAGAAGCGGCACATCGAGTTTATCGTGGATAGTGACCCGAAGCCGCTCATGATGGAAGCCGACACCGACAAGCTCGGCCGGGTTTTCAATAACTTGATTGTGAACGCGTTGAAGTACGGTAAGGGTGCACAACACATTTACCTCAATAGTGAAAAAAAATTGGTAACGAGGTCGTGGTGCACGTCTCGAACGATGGCGCAGAAATTCCCAACGATTCACTCAGCCAGTTGTTTGACCGGTTTTACCGGGTGGAAGAAAGCCGTTCCCAGGAAACCGGGGGCTCCGGGTTGGGCCTGGCCATTGCGCAAAGTTTCGTGACTTTGCATGGTGGGTACATCTACGCGGAATCCAGCCCGAAATTGACTAGTTTTGTGATCCATTTGCCGTTGCGTATCGGGGAGCAGTTGGCCCATAATGGAAAACAGGGTTTAACGACGAACACAAGTGCCGCAACACCGGCTGGTGAAGCGCATTAACGTCGCCGCACATTTTGGTGCGGATACATATTCCGTCGGTTAGACCCGTAAATTGTAATGAAAGATGGAGATTTAAAACGATGAAGAAATTTTTCAAAGTGGTTGTGGCACTGTTGGCGGCGATAACGGTGGCCAGTGTAGTGGCGCCGGCCGCGACCACCCACGCTGCGACTAGTGTCGATATTGACGCTTCTGCCGCAATTGCGATTGACGCGGATAGCGGCAAGATTATGTACGCCAAGAACGCTGACCAATCCCTGCCGGTGGCGTCAATGTCCAAGCTACTAACGGTTTACTTACTCCGTCAGGCCATTAAGCAGGGCAAAGTTAAGTGGACGGATACCATATCACCAAGTAAGTCCATGGCTGCTTTGAGCCAAAATCGGGACCTCTCCAACGTACCGCTGCGGACCGACGCAAAGTACACGGTGAAGGAATTGTACCAGGCAACTTTGATTTACTCCGCGGACGCGGCGGCGATGATGCTGGGCGACGTGGTTGCTGGTAACCAGACGAAGTTCGTTAAAATGATGAACACCCAGCTTCAAGACTGGGGCATCAAGGACGCTACGATTGTGAACGCCAACGGGCTGAACAACAGCGACTTGGGTAGCAACATGGTTGCGGGTACGGGTAAGGATGCCGAGAACAAGATGAGCGCAAAGGATATGGCAATCCTGGCGCGCAACTTGTTAAAGGACTATCCTGATGTTCTCAAGACCACCAGCATCACCAAGGCCACTTTCCGTAAGGGCACGAACGACGCGACCGATATGGACAATTGGGACTGGATGTTGCCGGGCTTAGTTGCCAGTTACTCGAAGCTGAAGGTTGACGGTTTGAAGACCGGTACCAGTGATGCGGCGGGTGATTGTTTTACTGGGACCGTGAAGATTAACGGTATGCGTATGATTACCGTTGTGTTGCATGCTAATGGATCCGGGACAACGAAGCGCTTTGTGCAGACCGCCAAGCTGATGAGCTACGTGGTGCACAACTGGCAGACCGCTACCCTGGTGAAGAAGGGTGAGTCCGTTAAGGACCACAGTACGGCGACCGTTGATAAGGGTAAGGACAAGACGGTGGCCATTAGTACTAGCAAAGCGTTGAAGACGGTGGTCCCAACGGGCACTACCAGCGCTGATGTGACTAAGACGTACACGAGCAAGAAGCTGTCGGCGCCAGTGAAGAAGGGTGCGACGGCGGGAACACTGAACGTGAAGGTTAAGGGCGATAGCCTAGGCTACGTTGACGGCAACAGCGGTCGCGTAGCGGTGACCACCAAGACGGCGGATGCGAAGGCCGGCTTCTTCCGGTTGTTGTTCCGCGGTATCGGCGAATTCTTCAGCAACTTATTCTAACCACCACAGCGCTTCGGGACTCGTGTCCTGGGGCGCTTTTGTTTCGCCGTAGTAGCGGTTGGTGGGTACGAACACGCGGGTGGGGTTTGGGGCTGCGGCTTACGTGCCCTACGCCGTGATTGCTACAGTAGTGGTTGACGGCAGCGTAGGCCGGCCCGGTGAGCTGCGGCATACGTGGGGTGCTCCATGGTAATCCACTGCTAGGGCGAAACCTCCAACTCACCAAAACCGGGTGAGTTTCCGGTGCGATTTCGAGCCCATCCGGAGGCCCACCGGCTGGTCTCGAAACTCGTCGCGCCGTACGTCACTGCGTTCCTACGGCGTTACACCCCGGCAGTGGTTACCATTCCGACCCCACACGCCTCCGCTCACCGGGCCGGCCGACGCGGCCGCACGCTACTGTGTAAGTCATGGCCAAGGGCACGATGCCCCCCAGCTACTACCCGAGGTTTCCGTTATATAGTGGCAGGGTTACCATTCAGCCCCGTCTCTGCCGCGGCCTGTCGGTACGAGGTATGAGTTTAGCAAACCATCGACTCCGAAGTTACAGCTAATCAAAATGGATGGTTGAGGTACATTGGCGGACTTTATAGCTTGGATGAACATTCTTGTACTTCCGTTAAGGCTTTAGTTCGCTTGACATGTGTAGAACCAACACTTCTGAATTCGATGTTCTTGCTAGGAGCGTGGTCAATACGCAAGTGTGGTTCTGGCCGGTGGGGGTGCTGTGGGGTACGGAGACGACTGGACCCGGAACGGTGACCGCTGTTAGGGGCTTGCCGCTGTAAGAGCGTAGCGATGTACAGCGCGACGAACTTAGAGACTGGCTGCCCGCTCTTGGCAGGCAGGCTCTAAGTCGCACCGGAAACCGCGGTTTTTGCGGTTGGAGGTTTCGCCCTAGCAGCGGTCACCGTGGAGCGGTCCACCAAGTCGCAGTACCCCGCAGCACCCCCGCCGGCCAGAACCGCCACCTGTGGCTAGGCGTACACAAAGCGTGAGGCTCTCAGCACCGGTCGGGGGGAACGGCCGCTCAACCGGAGCCACTACGCCAGTACGATCAGCCACTAGCAGCGGTCACCGTGGAGCGGTCCACCAAGTCGCAGTACCCCACGGCACCCCCACCGGCCAGAACCGCCACTCGAAACCACAACCCACGGGAACATTAAGATTTGCTAGTAAGGACTTGCCACCAGTCGTAGCTTGTTGCACAATCGACGTACTAATAAGGGAAAGGTAGATACAGAATGGACTACTTCGACATTACGCCGAATGGAATGCACCACCTACACACAGAAATTGAACGGCTCAAGGCGGCCCGCCCCGCACTGATTGCGCGCGTTGCGGCAGCTGCCGCTTTGGGTGACCGCTCCGAGAACGCCGAGTACACCGAATCAAAGCGCGAGCTGCGCCACCTGGAAAGCCAGATGCGCTACATGGATAAGCAAACTCGTTACGGCGAGGTCGTCACACCCGTGGACGATGATGAAGCTACTTTGGGCAAGACCGTCGAGCTATTGTTTGACGATGATGAGGAACCGGAAACTTACCAGCTTGTTGGCCCCGCCGAGGCTGACTTTGCTCCAAACAACCTTACCAGTGCATCCCCCCTGGGACAGGCCATCCTACACCACCACGTCGGGGATAGTTGCACGGTCGCTGCGCCCAATGGTGAATACGTTGTCAAACTTGTAGCGGTGCGGTTAACTCCGGGTATGCTATAATCTAGACAAACTTGTCTCGAATAGATAGGAGAAGACTATGGCAATTTCACTAACAGCATGTATTTTGCTATTGAAAGAACATCACCTGCTCAAAAGTAGTGCGGTCCAAAGTGACGTGAATGTTGAAATGACGGGCATTTCCTATGATTCGCGCAAAGTGGAAGGGCCGACCCTGTTCTTCTGTAAGGGTGATAAATTCCGTCCTATCTACCTATCAATGGCGAAGGATAGCGGTGCTACTACTTACGTTGCGGAAAAACCCTACGTTGAGGGTAACGGTCTGAACGCCCTGATTGTGGTAAATATCACGAAGCCATGGCCATCCTTAGTGCGGCGTTCTACGACTTCCCGCAGGACGATCTAGAAGTGATTGCCTATACGGGCACCAAGGGCAAGACCACCGCGGCCTACTTTACCCGTGGCATCTTGGAGGCGGCACACCCGCATCACGTTGCGCTGTTCTCCACCATTGACCGGATTGTCGGACCGAACCCAGACCAGCGGTTTAAGTCCGATTTGTCCACGCCGGAGAGTATGGACCTGTTTCACGATATGCGTGAGGCAGTTAACAACGGCATGACGCACCTGGTTATGGAGGTTTCCAGCCAGGCGTACCTGCGCAACCGTGTGTTTGGTTTGACCTACGATATCGGGTTCTTCCTGAACATTACGCCCAACCATATCGGCCCGAGTGAGCACCCCAACTTTGCTAACTACCTGCACAACAAGGTGCAACTGCTAGTTAACTCACGGCGCGTGGTCATTAACGCGGAAACTGATCACTTCGATGCGGTTTACGCGGCCGCCCGGACCACGACCTACGCGGACAGTATTTACCTGTTTGCCAGCACCGACTTCCAGCCGCAGGATCCCGACCTACCCATTGATTTCCGCTACGAACAGGTGGAAGCCGACCTGGAAATCAGCAAATTTAGGTTGGTGCCGGTGACTGATAAAGCCGTGGAGCTCAATATTGGCGGTCAGTACCAGCTGGGCCTGGTGGGTGACTTCAACGTTAGCAACGCAACCGCGGCCATCATTGGCGCGGGGCTGACCGGTATTGACGCAACCAAAGCCGCGGCGGGAATCGCCAACGTGGCGGTACCTGGCCGGATGGAGTCCGTCACTGTACCGAACCACGGGCACGTCTTTGTTGATGACGCCCATAGTTATGCGAGCCTGCATACGCTGCTGGGGTACATGCACAGTGAGTACCAACCGGCGCGTTTACGGGTGGTATTGGGTGCGCCAGGCGGCAAAGGGGTCGACTTACGCGCTGACTTTGCCCGGGCGCTCAACGAACACGCCACCGACGTTTACCTGACTACGGATGACCCTGAATTTGAGGATCCGGCCGCAATTGTGGACCAGGTTGACGAGCAGATTGACCACGACCGCGTTGTGGTCCACAAAGTGCTCGATCGGCGTGCGGCCATCCACGCGGCCATCGCCGACAGTCAACCTAACGATATCGTGCTGATTACCGGCAAAGGTGAGGAGGCGTCACAGCGCGTGCGCGGCGTTGATGCGGAATGGCCTAGTGACATTGTGGTTACCAACCAGGAAGCAGCCAAGTTGGGTCAAAGTAACGCGTAATTGAATAGCATTGTTGATGTGGAGCCGTTACGTTAATGCGTAATGGCTCCTTTTCTATGTGCATAAGCTGACCTTACCCCGCGAAAGGATGCCGGGCTAGACCAATAAGAGACGTGTAAAACGTTTACATATCAAAATCTTAGAATCCGTGTCAGCTTAGCTAACCAAGATGATGGCAATTCAATATTGGCAACGGTATGGTGAGTCTAGTTAATAAAGAGTTTTTTTAATACACAATAATTGTGACGGATATTGCGGTATATACCAATGGCTAATGTTGCCGCTGGTACCAACCAATTTATTGAAAGCGTTTGACAACGGTATTGCTAGCGGTTACAATCTTACTGGTTGGTACCAATATTTGGAGGTGGTGTCGGTGACGCTAAGTGAACAACCGTTACATGAGCAGTTAGTACAGGCACTACAAAAACAGATTAGGACGCGCATGTCGCCCCATGAGCGGCTTCCTGGTGAACGCGAAATCGCCGATCAGTACCGGGTTAGCCGTAATACCGTACGCTCGGCGCTTTCCAAGCTGGAGATGATGGGGCTGGTTTACCGCCGACGCGGACGGGGCACGTTCGTGGCGAACGATACCAGCGAGTCGACCGACTTGGCGGGGATGTATAGTTTCACCGAGGAAATGACGGCTTTGGGTCGGCATCCGCGTTCGGAAATTGTTTACCTCCACGAGCAACCAGCTACCGAGTACTTAAGCGAGCACCTTGGCGTTGACGTGGGCACGCCGACGTACAAGATGAAACGGGTGCGGCTGGCTGATGGCGTGCCACTCATGGTGGAACGGACGTTCATGCCGGCTGACCGGTTCCCGCGGTTATCCGCCGCGGAAATCGAGCGCACCAGCCTCTACGCCACTTTGCGTGACCGCTACGGCTCGCCGGTAATTAATGCGTCTGAGTCCTTTTATGCCAGCTTGATGCCGGACAAAGACGCGGAGTTACTCGGGGTACCATTGGGTTCACCCAGCCTCAACATCAAACGGACATCAATTAGCCTCAATCGTGAGGTGATTGAGTACACGCTGAGCGTTGGGCGCGCCGATCAATTTGTTTACACCGTTCGTCACCACCCGGTGCGGACGCAAAATAATTAGTAATATTCGAGGAGGAGCAGCATGTTTGGCAAGTCAACAGAAGAATTAACCCAGTTAGGTGCACAGATTACCACTAAGGAAATCAAGCAGCAGCCAGATTTATGGCAGGAAGCCCTGGCTAACTACCAGCAACAGGCAGACCAGGTAGCCGCATTTCTGGACAAAGTGGTGACGGCTGCGAACGGCCAGTTGGTCCGCGTCATCTTCACGGGTGCGGGTACCAGTGCGTATACCGGTGATACGGTCACGCCATACCTCAATGCCCACGGCGACCGGGCGCATTTCCGTTTTGAGTCCATCGCCACCACGGATATCGTGTCCGCACCGTACGATTTCCTTGAAGCAGACACGCCCACCGTACTGGTTTCCTTTGCTCGTAGTGGTAACTCGCCTGAGTCAGTTCAGGCCGTGGCTCTAGCCGAGCAGATTGTGACCAACCTGCACCAGCTCACCATTACCTGTGCTCCCGACGGCAACCTTGCACAGCACGCTGAGGGCGAGGCTAAGAACTTGGTCCTCCTGCAGCCGGCCGGTTCGAACGATAAGGGCTTTGCCATGACTGGTAGCTTCTCCTGCATGGCCCTAACGGCTTTGCTGGTATTCGACCAGGCGGACGCAGCCACAAAGGCCGGCTACGTCGATACCATCACCAAGATGGGCCGGGAAGTGGTTGAACGCGAAGACTTCATCCAGAACCTGGTTGATGAGGATTTCGACCGGATTGCTTACCTTGGTTCCGGCAGTCTCGGGGGGCTAACGCGTGAGGCCCAGCTCAAAGTGTTGGAGCTGACGGCGGGTAAACTGGCCACCATCTTTGATACCTCGATGGGCTTCCGTCACGGACCAAAGTCGTTCGTTAACGACCACACCCTGGTGTTCGACTTCCTGAGCAACAATGCGTACACACGGCAGTACGATGTGGACGTCATGGAAGAAATTAAGGGTGACGAAATCGCCAAGCGGGTCGTTGCTATCGGTACGAGTCAGGACAACGACTTTTCCGGTGACAGCTTCATCTTTGCTAACGGCGACCCACAGCTGCCCGAAGCCTACCAGGCGCTGCCAGACGTCATGTTTGCGCAGACGCTAGCACTACTCAGCTCCGTTAAGATTGGCAACAAGCCCGACACGCCATCCCCAACAGGGACCGTTAACCGCGTGGTCAAGGGCGTGATCATTCACGATTACACCAAGTAGTAGGTAGATTCAGATCCGTTAAGGAGGTGAGGCCCCCAATGGCAACGTTGCTCGTAATGGCTACGACGAACTACACGCACCTACGCTAGTGCAGAATATTTTGTTAAGACCCTTGATGCGCCACAAGGTGCTGGTACGGGTTAGGTACAAATGTTTATGCCATTGTTCGTCCTGCACCAGAGTCGGTGCTGATTAGTAGTTGACTAGTATTCATTACGGTAACGTTGCCTAGGGCGTCAGATTGATTAACGGCAAAATGTGTGGTGACACCGGAACCGTCATCGCGCGCGGCAGCCAAACGCTTCAGACTGGTGCTTGTATCTGGGTAGTAGCAGTTAATTAAAGGCGTATGGCGGGGAGCATTGGTGGGTTCCGCAAAGTTGTTTGGCACGGTTTCAGCAGTAGAGGAGGAGGAACTTCATGGCAATTATTGCAACGCGGATTGATGGCCGTTTGGTACACGGCCAAGTCGCTAACCTATGGACGACCAAGTTACAGGCTACCCGCATCATGGTGGTTGATGATAAGGTCTCCCAGAGTCAGATTGAGAAGAGTGGTTTACGGATGGCTACCCCAGCGGGTGTGCGCCTGTCCGTCCTGGACGTCGACACGGCAGCAGATCACATCTTGAACCACAAGTATGATTCACAGCGAGTATTCATCGTGGCAAAGGGCCCCGCGCCATTGTTAGCTTTGATTAACAAAGGTGTGGGTATCGACAGCATCAACATTGGTAACATGTCCCAGACCGATGATACTAAACACATTACTAATCAATTAACGTTTTGGACAGTGACGTAGCTGATTTCAAGGAACTACAGTCCAAGGGCGTTAAGTTGACCGCACAGATGGTTCCAGGTGATGAGTCGCAAGACTTTATGAGCCTGCTCAAGAAAGGGTTAGGAGGAGAAGCATAATGGCAATAGCTTGGTGGCAGATTGCACTATTAACTTTATATGCGGGGTACCAAATCCTCGATGAATTGCAGATCTATTCCTCACTGAGTGCGCCCGTTTTTGCCGGTCTCTTTGCTGGTATTGTGATGGGTGACATGAAGGCCGGTTTGATTATCGGTGGTTCCATGCAGCTGACCGTGCTGGGTGTTGGTACCTTCGGTGGTGCGTCCAAGATTGACGCCAACTCCGGTACCATCCTGGCAACCGCGTTCTCGATTAGCACGGGGATGAAGCCAGAAGCAGCCGTTGCCGCGCTGGCCGTGCCCGTTGCCAGTCTGATGATTGAAACTGACATCTTGGCCCGGTTCACCAACACCTTCTTTGCCCACCGGATCGACAAGAAGGTCGACGAGATGGACTACAAAGGGATTGAGCGTTACTTCCTGGCCGGTGCCCTGCCATGGGCGCTGTCCCGTATGATTCCCGTTGGCTTGGCCCTCACGTTTGGTGGTGGCCTGGTTACCAAAGTTGTTGCCGTCCTGAACGGCAGTTGGAAGTGGCTGGGTGATGGTCTGACCGTTGCCGGTGCCATCCTGCCAGCCGTTGGGTTTGCTATCCTGCTCCGGTACCTGCCGGTTAAGAAGCACTTCCCATACCTGATTTTGGGCTTCATCATCACCACCCTGTTCACCGTTACCTTCACCGACATTCAGACGCTGGGTACTGGTCTGGCTACCGCAACCAAGGCGTTCACTACGTCCTTCAACGGTCTGTCCATGCTGGCAATTGCGCTGATTGGTTTCGCTCTGGCAGCTATCAGCTACAAGCAGAGTGCAGCCAACAATAATGGTGGTGGCAGTAGCGACGGTGGTACTAAGGCAGCCGTCAAGCAAGACAGTTCTGCAGACGAGGGGGAGATCACTGATGACGAACTCTAATTACAAATTAACTGACAAAGACTTCAAGCAAATCAACCGTCGTAGCCTCTTCGGCTTCCAGCTGGGTTGGAACTACGAACGGATGCAGGGCTCTGGGTACCTGTACACCATTCTGCCGCAGTTGCGGAAGATTTATGGTGATGACACACCAGAACTCAAGAAGATGATGAAGACCCACACCCAGTTCTTCAACACGTCCAACTTCTTCAACACCATCATTACTGGTATTGACCTGGCCGTCGAAGAAAAAGAGGGTATTAAGGGTGAAGAAACCGTTACCGGTCTGAAGACTGGTTTAATGGGCTCCTTCGCCGCCATCGGGGACTCAATTTTCGCCGCGTTGATTCCGGCCATCTTTGGTGCCATTGCGGCCAACATGGCCAGCAAGGGTAACCCGACCGGTATCCTCATCTGGGTGATTGCGCAGATGGCAGTCAACGTATTCCGTTGGAAGCAACTGCGGATTGCGTACCGTCAAGGTGTGTCCCTGGTTACCAACATGCAGAGCCAGTTGTCAGCTTTGACTGATGCTGCTACTCTGATGGGTGTGTTCATGGTTGGGGCCCTGGTGGCCACGATGATCAACGTCAAGATCGCTTGGGCACCAAAGATTGGGTCGGTGCCACTGGACCTGCAAAACAACCTGGACATGATCTTGCCCAAGCTGTTACCAGCCGTTATTGTTGGTGCCATCTACTGGCTGCTGGGTAAGAAACACATGACCTCAACGCGGGCAATCTTCATCGTGCTGATTGTGTCCGTTGTACTCTCCGCACTTGGTGTGATTGCCAAGGGCTAATGCACGACTTTGATTGAAGGATAGGAAAGGTGAATTTTCATGACCAAATTAATCTTGATTAGCCACGGCAGTTTCTGCGTGGAGTTAAAGAAGAGCGCGGAACTCATCATGGGTCCGCAAGACGACATTTTGGCGGTACCACTGTTGCCGAACGAGGGCCCAGAAGACTTCCAGAAGAAGTTTAACGATACGATTGCCGGTCTGGACGATTTTACCGTGCTGGCTGACCTGATGGGCGGTACTCCGGCCAACGTGGTCTCCCGCATGATTATGGAAGGCCAGAACATTGACCTGTACGCCGGGATGAACCTGCCCATGGTCATCAGCTTCATCAACGGGGCGATGATCGACATGGCGCCAAACTTGGTTGATGATGGCAAAGCCGGTGTGGTCCACATCAACGACGTAATTGCCGGCACTACCGGTAACTAATCAAGGCAGCCCCGGGTCGATGACTACGGGGTTTTGCTATGAGTCGGGGTTAACTAGGTTAATTGGTACCAACCAGTTGTGGTCTAGACCACAGCGTGATACACTGGATGGTGTAAAACGCTAGTAAGCGCTAGCAGTTGGCTGGTGTCGACAAAACGAGGATAGGAGAATTATTTCATGAGCTACTATATTCACGCTGCAAAATTCTTTTTGAAGAACACGACCGAAAACGGTGGTTACCTTGAGGTGACTGATGACGGTAAGTTTGGGGAATTCATTCCGACTGACACCCAGCACCAAAGGGCAAGGTTGTTGATTACGACGGCCAATGGATTGCTCCAGGTTTGGTCGACACCCACATTCATGGTTTGCTGGATCATGACGTAATGGACAACGACTGGGAAGGCCTGAACGAAATGTCCGAGGGTCTGCTGCGGACTGGGGTTACTTCCTGGTTGCCAACGACGCTGACGGCCAGCTTTGAACAGTTGAACGACGTCTGCAAGACCATCGGGGACCACGCCGGCTCCGAAACGGGCGCTAAGATTCAGGGTATCCACTTTGAAGGCCCATTCTTCACGACGGAACACAAAGGTGCGCAGAACCCGAAGTACTTCCGCGACCCATCCATTGATGAATTTAAGCAGTGGCAGGAAAGCGCCAAGGGCATGTTACAGAAGATTGCCTTGGCACCAGAACGCGATGGTGCGGTTAAGTTCACTGAATACGTTAGCAGCACGGGCAAAGTAGTTTCGCTGGGCCACTCCAGTGCCACCTTTGAACAGGCACGTGACTGTGTTGAGGCTGGGGCAACGTCCTTCACCCACACGTTCAACGGGATGAGTGGTTTGACGCACCGCGAACCGGGGATGGTTGGCGCCGCAATGTTCATGAACGTGGTCGACGATGAACTAATCTGTGACGGTCACCACATCCGTCCAGAAGTGGCGACCTCCTTGATTCGTGAGAAGACGCCAGAGCACGTTGCTTTGATTACGGACTGCATGCGTGCGGGCTTGATGCCAGACGGCGACTACGTTCTGGGTGAATTCCCCGTTACGGTCGGCGAGGGTACTGCCCGCCTGAAGAGTGACAACCACCTGGCTGGTTCGATTCTCCAGTTGAAGGACGCCATCAAGAACGTGGTTGACTGGAACGGCGCAACGCCTGAAGAAGCCGTTATGATGGCTTCGTACACGGCCGCTAAGTCCAGCCGCATCAACGACAAGTGTGGGAGCATTCTGCCAGGGCGCGACGCCGACTTCTTGGTGCTGAACCCAGACATGACGCTGTCCGAGACCTACCTGAACGGGGAATCCCGGTACCAGGCATAATCTCCTGTACCATTACTAAACCACTACGTAGCCGTAACTCTTCGGAGTTGCGGCTTTTGTGTGGTTGGGCGAATCCGACAATTTGTGGTCACGAACACGCGGGCGGGGTTTGGGGTTGCGGCTTACGTGTCCTACGCCGTGATTGCTACACCCGCACGCTCCGGCCGTTCCGGCCTCTCGCGATTCTTTGAGCCCGAAAAAT
>NZ_BBAI01000030.1 GCF_001311175.1 Lacticaseibacillus pantheris DSM 15945 = JCM 12539 = NBRC 106106
TAGATGGGTCCCAAATAGCAGGTGGTCAGCGTAAGTGATCCACCCGGATACAACCGATATTTTGTGGGTACACAGTCTAGGTGTGCCGTTGAGGCGGCTCCGGCCGTAAATGGTGGGTGGTACCACGAATTTAATTCGTCCCCCTGATAATCGCATGATTGATGCAATCATCAGGGGGATTTTTTTTACGCTTCAAGTTATTCTGGTACAAATAAGGAGGACTGATTATGTTCAGAGAAATACGTAAGGGACTATTGTGTTTGTTAGCACTAGGTTGCGTTGTGACCCTGTCGGCGTGCGGGCAAGGTCACTCCGGTAAGGCCAGTCAATTGACCACCGTAACGGTAGGTGGTATTGGCTCTGATTACCAAACGTGGAAACATATTGCCACCACGCCTCAGGCCAAAAAAATTGGGGCTCAAGTTGGACGTTAAGGAAGTTAGCATCGGTAAGCAACTGAATGACGAGACCGCCAACGGTGATATTGATGTGAATGCATTCCAATCGTACGCCTACTTCAAAGCCTACAATCAGGAAACCCACGGGAAAAAGGTGGCGGCACTGGGTACGACTTACCTTGAGCCTGTGGGAATCTACTCACACAAATATCACAACGTGAAGTCGTTACCGCAGCGGGCGACGGTGGCAATTTCCAGCAATCCTGCTAATGGTGCTCGGGACCTATTGTTGTTGCAACGGGCCGGGTTAATCAAACTGAAAAAGGGGTTCAATACCTTTGGCACCGTCCGGGATATCACGAGTAACCCGAAACAACTCGTCATCAAGGCAATCAACGAGGACTCAGCCGCGCGGTATTTGGACGACTTTGACGCCGTGTTGATTTCGAACACCATTGCGCTTGAGGCAAAGATGAACGTCCTGAAGGATTCAATCTACCACGAACGGGCCAACGCCTCGACCAAGCAGAACATCAACATTTGGCGACAACCAAAGCACAAAAGGACAACGCTACCTATAAAAAATTAGTTAAGTTGTACCACGAGCCGGCCATTCAGCGCTGGATAAAACAGAAGTTTGACGGCACAAAGGTTGAGGTCAACAAATCCTTGTCCTATCTGCAACAATAACCGGAATGTCGTTGCCAAATAGTCGTGTTGAGTTGCTTTGGGGGTAGTGCGGCGGCGCTACCGACTGTGGGTACGTATGCTATAATTGTGTTTAATATTATGGTTAAAAAAAGGAGACCAGGTTTTGGGTCCAAAACGTGCTTACATAGATTTATACGTGCTGGCGCCCTACGTGGTGCTGAGCTTATTCAGTATCATCATGGTGTATTCTGCTAGCGGTGATTATATTCACATGCAGTTCGACCTCAGTACTACTGCGTACATGTGGCGACAAATGGCGTTTGTCTTGGTGGGCTTTGCACTCTGCACGGTCACCTTTATGTTACGAATAGGGGTACTCCGCCGACCGTGGTTCCTAGGTGGCGGGATGGTGATTACCATCGCCCTACTCATGTACCTACTCGTTAAGGGGCGGGTTAACCCGTCCACTGCTATTAACGGGGCGAGTTCATGGATTCCTGTTGGTCCAATCAACATTCAACCGTCAGAAATTGGTAAGTTACTGATCGTGCTCTATTTGGCACACATGTTGACGCGACGGGAGGTAAACTTGAACCCCCGGTCACTGATTGATTCGGCCCGGGTTTTGCGCGCGCCTTTGGGCATGGTGGTTGTTATCCTGATTCTCGTTTTCTTACAACCAGATACTGGTGGGGCAGCTATTTTGGCGTCAATCATTATCGTCATGGTTTTTGCTAGTGGGTTAAGGTGGCAAACGGGATTGGGCTTCTTGACGGTCGGCGGGCTACTGGCGGGTGGTGGTTATTACCTGCTGGTCAACAAATTTCAGGGTTTGCTGTCGAGTCACTACCAAGGGCGGCGGCTGCTCGCCGTCCTGCACCCCTTTGCCATGCAAAAAGTTGAGGGTAAACAGCTGGTCAACTCGATGTACGCCATTAATCATGGTGGCCTGTTTGGTGTGGGCCTGGGTAACGGCACCATCAAGTTAGGGTACCTGCCTGAGCCGTATACCGATTTTATCCTGTCAGTCATCACGGAAGAGCTGGGTATTCTTGGCGGCATTGTGGTGGTGGGCATGATTTTCTTCCTGGTCTGGCGGACCATGCTGGTTGGGATTCGCGCGCATTCCACGTACAAGGCGTTGCTCATGTACGGGATTGCGACGATGTTGTTCATTCAAACCACGTTTAACGTGGGTGGTGTTTTGGGTGTTCTGCCCATCACGGGTGTGACGTTGCCCTTTGTTAGTTATGGTGGTTCCAGTTTCATGATTCTGTCGGTGGCCATTGGTATTGTCCTGAACGTGAGTGCGACTGAGCGCCGCGATCGGGCAGCCGGAATTGGCGCTGACGGGCGGTTAGATGTGAAGTAGTCACTGTGTTGCCCCTTGGTGGGTAACACGTACATATTTTGAGGAGGAACGACGATGCAAAAGGTGTTGGTGGCCAACCGCGGGGAAATTGCCATTCGCATTTTCCGTGCGTGTGAAGAACTGGGGTTACGCACCGTGGGCATATACGCTGCGGAGGATAGCCTGTCCTTGCACCGGTTCAAGGCCGACGAGAGTTACCAGGTAGGAGAGGGGCGTGAAGCCGTCGCCGCCTACTTGGACATGGATGATATTATTCGTATTGCTCAACAGTCCGGTGCCGATGCCATTCATCCCGGTTACGGGTTGCTGAGCGAGAACGCCGAGTTTGCCCGCAAAGTCCGGGCGGCAGGATTAACGTTTGTGGGTCCGCAAACCGCATTACTGGAGACTTTTGGTGACAAAGTTGCGGCGAAAGCCGCAGCAGTTGCGCACGGTCTCACGGTCATCCCTGGTACGCCCGAACCGACCCACGACTTTGCCGAAATCCAGGCGTTTGCGGATAAACACGGCTTCCCGCTGATGCTGAAGTCTGCTAGCGGTGGTGGCGGTAAGGGAATGCGCATTGTCCATTCCGATGATGAATTGAGCAAGGTCTACCCGGTAGCGGCTTCCGAGGCGCGCACTAGTTTTGGTGACGATCGGATGTACGTTGAACGGTACCTCCAGAACGCCAAACATATTGAAGTTCAGGTTGTGGGTGATAGCCACGGTCATTTACTACACCTGTTTGAACGGGATTGTTCCGTGCAGCGGCGTAACCAGAAAGTTGTTGAAATTGCGCCGGCTGTTGGTTTGCCACAGGACTTACGCAACCGTATTTGTGCGGCTGCGGCTCACTTTATGGCCGCGATGCACTACGAAAATGCCGGTACCATTGAGTTCCTGGTGGAAGGCGATAAGTTTTATTTCATTGAAGTTAATCCGCGCATCCAGGTTGAACACACCGTCACCGAGGCCATTACGGGTTTGGACATTGTCCAGGCACAGCTGCAGGTGGCCGCAGGGGCGGACCTTTTCACCGATGTTGGTTGGCCCCAACAGGATCAGCTGACGTTCCGCGGTGCGGCGATTCAATGCCGAATCACTACTGAGGATGCACAAAACGGCTTCATGCCCGATACCGGTACGATTCTCACCTACCGGTCTCCGGGTGGGTTAGGCGTGCGGCTAGATGGTGGTAACGCGTATGCGGGGGCTGAAATCACGCCCTACTTTGATTCCTTACTGGTAAAAGTAAGCGTAGCAGGGTACAACTTCAAGAGTGCCTGCGCCAAGATGCTGCGCGTATTGCGCGAATTCAAAATTATTGGCGTAAAGACGAACTTACCGTTTTTGGAGCAGGTAATCACGCACCCGACGTTTACAAGCGGGAGCGCAACCACCAATTTTATCGATGAGTCGCCCGAGTTGTTCGACTTTGATACTCCCCGGCATGTCTCTAACCAAGTGTTGAGTTATGTCGGTAAAATTACGGTTAACGGCTTCCCTGGGCAGGAACACAAGCCCCAGCACAACTACGCTAAGCTACAGTACCGGGCACACGTTGACGAGCAGTCGGCCAGTCAACCGGACCTGGTGGCAATGCTGCATGACCAGGGTGCGGGTGCCGTCGCCAAGTGGCTGCGTGATGAACCGCGACTTTTGATGACCGACACTTCTTTCCGTGATGCGCACCAGTCATTGTTTGCGACGCGGATGCGAACGGCGGACATGCTGCGGGTGGCTCCAGACTATGGTCGGGCACTCCCCAACCTGTTTTCGGCCGAAATGTGGGGTGGGGCGACCTTCGATGTTGCCTACCGCTTCCTGGATGAGGATCCGTGGGCCCGTTTGGCGGCGTTGCGTAAGGCGTTACCGCACACGTTACTACAGATGCTGTTCCGTGGCAGTAACGCGGTGGGTTACAAAAACTACCCGGATAACGTTATCAAGGGGTTCATTGCTGAAGCCGCTAAAACTGGTATCGACGTCTTCCGTATCTTTGACAGCTTAAACTGGCTCCCACAATTACAGCCAAGCATTGAGGCCGTCAAGGATACGGGCAAAATTGCCGAAGCGACCATCTGCTACACTGGCGATATTTTGAGCTCGGTGCACCCTCAGTATGATTTGAAGTACTACGTTGATTTGGCCAAAGAATTGGCGAACACCGGGGCCGATATCATCGCCGTGAAGGACATGGCGGCGCTACTCACGCCCGGAGCCGCTAACGTGTTGGTGAGTGCACTCAAAGACGCGGTGGACCTGCCGATTCACCTACACACCCATGACACTACCGGCAACGGGGTGGCAACTTATGTGGCCGCTGCTAAGGCCGGGGTGGACGTGGTTGATGTTGCTCAGTCAGCGGTAGCGGGAACGACCAGCCAGCCCAGCATGGAGAGTCTGTACTACGCGTTGGCCGGTAATGACCGCCAGCCAGATTTGAACATCAAAGACGCTGAGCTCATCGACGATTACTTTAGGGATGTGCGGCCGTACTACAACAACTTTGCGAACCATGTTAGTGGTCCGTTGACCCGCGTGTACCAGGTCGAGATGCCTGGTGGGCAATACTCGAACCTGCAGCAGCAGGCGAAGAGCATGGGGATTGACGACTTCAACACCGTGATGGATATGTACGAACAGGTCAACGATATGTTCGGCGACCTCATTAAGGTGACCCCTAGTTCCAAAGTTGTGGGTGACATGGCACTGTTTATGTTGCAGCAGGGTCTGACGCCGGCCGACGTGATACGGGATGGCGAACACATCGACTTTCCTGAGTCCGTGGTATCCTTCTTCCGTGGTGAGTTGGGTCAGCCGCCATTTGGCTTCCCCAAGGACCTGCAACGGATTGTGCTCCACGGCGAACAGCCACTGGCACAGCGTCCGGGCGAGGTGTTGCCACCGGTTGACTTTGACGCGGTGGCACAGCAGTTACAGCAGGATGGGGTGGCACACCCCACGCAGCAACAAATTCTGAGCGCAATTTTGTATCCGGATGTGTACGCGGATTATCGTCACCGTCAGGATGAATTTGGCCCCGTAACCGCTCTGGACACACCGGTGTTCTTCCAAGGACTCCACGTGGGTCAGCAAACTGCCGTCACGGTTGCACCCGGGCGTACCTACGTGGTGCGGCTAGACACTGTTGGTGATCCCGACGCAGCCGGACAGCGGATGCTATACTTTACGGTGAACGGTCAGAAACGGCAAATTATGGTGCGGGATGATTCCGTTGGTCATACTGCGGGTAGCGTGCAGTTTGCTGATCCTGCAGATGACCACCAAGTTGCGGCGCCAATGGGTGGCCGCATTCTCGAGGTGAAGGTTCATGCTGGCGACCAGGTGTCAGCTGGTGATGAACTCTTCGTCTCGGAGGCCATGAAGATGGAAACGGTGGTGCACGCCCAAGTTGACGGTACGGTCAGTCACGTGTACGTTAACGGTGGTGACACGGTTGCCTCGGGGCAGTTATTAGCAAAACTGCAGGCACAATAACGATGAATTTTTAGAGGAATGATTTTATGTTGACAGTGAAGGATCGGCAGGGTGTTGCCGTATGGTTGTACTCAATGCGTCAAGTGCGACAATTGCGTCGTTACGGGACGGTGATGTACACCACTAAAAAAAATTAAAGTACGCCCTGTTGTACGTCGATGGTAACGAGGCCGAAGCAACGGTCGACAAGCTGAAGCACTTACGGTTTGTGAAGGATGCCGAGGTCTCGCACCGACCAGAATTGGACTTGACTTTTAGTGGCGAGCTTGGTGATCCCAATGCCCGTCGGTACGAGGACGAGTTCCCCCCGAATGAGCACGGATACGAAGAGGAGACACAGCATGAGGGTCGTTAGTGGCGAGTTTCGCGGCCGGCGGTTGAACATGGTGCCGGGTGATACGACGCGGCCCACTGCTGACAAAGTCAAGGAATCAATCTTCAATATGATTGGGCCCTACTTTGACGGCGGTCAGGCCCTTGACCTGTACGCTGGCACGGGCGGCCTGGGGATTGAGGCCGTTTCTCGGGGGATGGCTCACGCCACTTTGGTCGACTCGGCTTACCAGGCCGTCAAAACGATTAAACAAAACGTCGCCCTGCTTAACGCGCAGGACCGGTTTACGGTGGTGAAGCGTTCCGTTCAGGCAGCGTGTGCCGCGCTGAGTGCCGATCACCGCCAATTCGACTTGGTGATGATGGACCCACCGTACGCCCAGCAACGGGTGTTGGCCGAACTAGCTAGCTTTGTTGAGCTGAATTTGTTAGTTCCTGGAGCCACCGTGGCGGTGGAAACGGGGACGGACGTGCAGTACCCCGAGCAAATAGCCGGGTACCGTATTCACCGGTTACAGACCTACAAAGTCGCTCAGGTTTTGGTCTTGGAAAGGACTGAGGATGCATGACGGACAAAGTGGCCATTTTCCCTGGTAGTTTTGACCCGTTTACCAACGGGCATTTGGATACCGTACGGCGCGCGAGCACAATGTTTGACCGGGTGGTGGTCGCCGTCATGACTAATACTAGTAAGCGCCCACTGTTTAGTGCGGACGAAAAGACCGCGTTGATTCAGACGGCCGTCGCACAATTAGCCAACGTGAGTGTGGTCGCTCAACCGGCGGCTCTGACGGTTGACTTTGCCCGCCAGCTCCACGCACAGTTCATCGTGCGGGGGTTACGGAACGTACAGGATTTTAGCTATGAGAACGACATTGCGGCCGTCAATGCCCGCTTGGCCCCGGATATTCAAACGGTATTGTTACCCGCCAAAGCGGATTACGCCGCCATTTCCTCCTCTATTATTAAGGAGGTCGCGTCGTTTGGTGGGGATGTGAGCACCATGGTACCCGCAAACGTTGCGGCGGCCTTGCGGGACAAGTTAGGGGGGAGTGTGCAGTGACGAAAAAGCGTAATGGACGTCGACGCACACTCATTACAACCCTGGTGGTTATCACTCTGGTGGTGGCCGCCTTTTTATTTGTGCCTACGGGTAAGTACGTTGAGGTCCCAGGGTCAGCCAGCGTCACGAGTAAGTTCGTCCACGTTGCGGGGAAAAAAAGACCGGCAACCCGGCAGCTACCGGTTAATGACCGTCTCGATCATTGGCCCGGCTACACCCGCTATATTACTGTGGGCTCACTGGCAACCTTTTGCTGAGGTTGACAGCAAGTCCGACTTGATGGGCAATGCAACGACGGCTGAGTATAACGCCCTGCAACGCTACTACATCAAGAGCGCCGCCAACGCAGCGGTTGTGGCCGCAATGCGTGCAGCGCGGCGGCCAGTGAAGGTACATTCCCGAGGGATTTACGTAATGTCATTATTACGGAACTCCCCGTTGAAGGGTCACGTGCGTCCAGGCGACGTCATCACCAAAATTAATGGTCAACAATACCAGCGGGCATCCGGCTACACGGCGGCAATTGCCCGGCTCAAAGTGGGTGAGCGCGTGCGAGTAACCTACACACACCGTGGACGGCAGCATAACGTGACGGTTAAACTGGTGCGGTTAACGCAAACTCACCGGGCGGGAATTGGTATTACCCTAACCGACCGTACCGCGGTGACGAGTACCCCCCACGTGCGCATTGATGCGGGTGATATTGGTGGGCCCAGCGCCGGCCTAATCTTTGCTTTGGAAACCTACCAGCAGGTGACCGGTGATAACTTAAGGAATGGGCGCATCGTGGCGGGAACCGGCACGATAGACGAGCAGGGCAAAGTGGGAGCGATTGGTGGCATCGATAAAAAGGTGTCAGCTGCCGCTAAGGCTGGTGCAACCATTTTCTTTGCGCCGGATGTTCCCGCGACGCGAGCCATGCTGCGTGAGGATCCACATTACGTTAACAATTACGTGGTGGCACGCCGGGCCGCTAAAAAAAATTGGTACCAAGATGCGAATAGTACCCGTGCGGAGCTCCAACAGGCCATCAGTTACTTGCGCACACATAAATAACTTTGTGGTCGTCCCCAGCTTGTTTAGCCACTGTGACGTGGAGCAGTTGGGAGCGACTTTTTTTTATTGCAGTAGTGCGCAGTACGGTGACGGGTAGTCTGTGTAGGGGCCTGGTCAAAATGTTAGATTAATTTGGCCCGCCGTGTAGTCAAACCCATGCTCCTTGCGAAATGTTAATGCAAGGGGGGCACAGCATGGGCAAAATTTGGCAACTACTACGTGATTATTGGCAGTACGCGGCGATGGGTGTATTAGCCATCTTGGTTTTCGGCGTCTGGGCTTGGGCGCAACTGGTTGGTCACACACAGGCCGCCAAACCGGTACAGGCTTCTGTGAGTTTGACCACCACTTCGAGTAATCATTCAAGTAGCGGTATATCAACCCGGCCAGTACTAGTACTGGTTCAGCAGGATACGTGTACATTTCGGGTGCTGTCCGCCACCCCGGGTTGTACCACGTGCGGACGACTACCCGGTGGGCCGACGTGGTTCAGGCAGCGGGTGGGTTGACGGACGACGCGGATTCACGTCAGGTCAACCTCGCGCGCTATGCCCGTGACCAAGAAAATCTAAGTATTCCCGCCAAGGGTGAACAGGCGGTTAGTACCACTGGCGACGTTGCGGTTGTGAGTGGTAGCGGAAATGGCGGTTCCACTAACGCTGATGCGGTGGGCAAACAAATTGACCTCAACGCCGCTACTTTGGCCGATTTACAAACGATTTCCGGAGTGGGTCCCAAGCGGGCGCAGGATATTATTGACTACCGTGACCAACATGGTGGGTTCAAATCCGTTGATGAATTAAAGGACATTAGCGGAATTGGTGACAAAATTTTTGCCGACCTAGAACCACACTTGATGGTGGGGAGTGCACCTTGAATCAGCGGGCGGTGGTGGTAGTGGTTCCACTAATTGGTTGCCAGTTATTGTGGCTGGGACCGCTCTGGCTAGGCGTCATTATTTTGTTAGTAGCCGTTTGGCGGGGGTGGCGTTTAGGCTGGCGGTGGCTCGTATTAGGTTGTGTTCTTGGATTAGTGAGCGGCGGTGTCGAAGCATGAGGACACGTAATCCCACGGTTCCGAATGGTGTGATTGTTGTCCAGCCACTAGTTGGCGGGCTGGCAGCGATCATTACTATAACTTTAGCGGGCAAAGTAGTAATGGGATATACGTCACTGGTGGGGGCACGGTAGACGATGAGGCTGGGCGCAAAATTGACAATGCCACGCGCCCACTCACCGTAACCTGCTCGGAGCCGGCCGAACGAATTACCGGGCCCCGTAACTTGTACGAGTTTGATTATCGTGACTTTGCGTGGGCACAGTACCACCAGGCTTACCGGTTTCCCGGCCAGAAATTACGGGTGGCTGTTCGGAACAGTAAGAGCGTGGTGGACTGGTTGTATGGCGTCCGTAACCGGCTATTAATGCGTATGGATCGGCTACCCAATAAGATGAACACTTATGCCCGCGCGTTGATACTGGGCTTGATGGACGGTCAGATGACAGATATGCGTGATGTTTTCAGCCGGTTAGGCATTATCCACCTTTTTTTTCCGTCTCCGGGTTACACATCTTTGCCTTGGTCGGCATGTTGTATTGGTTGACCGACCGGTTGCGCGTTCCCCGCGAGTGGTTGATTGGAGTCTGCTAGTATTGTTACCAACGCTACTGGTCATTATTCCGCCCGGTGCGGGGATTGTGCGGTCCGTCTGGATGCGCTTCTTGCAGGTGCTGAATGATCGGTGGTCGTGGCACTTAACAACGTTGGATGTTTTTTTGCGCGGTGTTAGCGGTCAACTTATTGTGGCAGCCACGTGTACTAACGACGCTCGGTGGACAACTCACTTATCTATTGACCTTCTTTTTAGTTGTGCAACCAATGCGTGGCCGCTGGCGGAGTGCGTTAACGATGGCCGGAGTAAGTATGCCACCACTACTGGTGGCAATGTACGGGGTACACCCGTTAACTTTCGCCTTTAACTGCGTTTTGATGCCCGTCTTTGAACGTGTGCTCATGCCAGTATTGATTGTGGCCGTGTGTTGGCCGGGATGCCCGTTGTGGCCGGCGTGCAACGTGATGTTGACTAGATTTGAATCTGGACTAATTTGGTTAGGTCAGTTGCCGGGGTACTGGCATTTTGCTGCCTTACCTTGGGTGGCAGGTCTAATGCTATTGTGGTTGATTTTACGGGCCGTCGTCCGGCGCCGCTGGCTTACACCGATATTAGTCACGCTCATTATGTACATGTGGGTGAATATCCATCCACAATGGCGGGTGACGATTATTGATGTGGGGCAGGGCGATTCGATTCTGATTGAGGCTCCGTGGAAACAAGCTACGGTCCTGATTGATACTGGCGGGCGCGCGTTTGGGGAGACTAGTAGCCCACCGGCAAAGCGGGTCACGCTGAATTATTTGGCGGCCCGGGGGATTACCCACCTGGACATGTTGGTGTTAACCCATCCTGATGCTGACCACGTGGGGGATGCCGCGGTGATTACCAAAGGCATCGCTGTACGGCAAATAGTGACTACCCGACTGCAGCTGGGGCTAAACTCATTACTGGCGCACAGGTTGCTGGCCGGCCGCGCATACGGACAGTTATGGCTGGCAGCCGATTGAAAGTGGGACCGTTACGGTTAGACGTGGTGGCGCCCAACCACGAGACGGAAGATACCAACAGTAACTCGGTGGTACTCTATGGTAAGATTGGTGATAGCAATTGGTTGCTAACGGGCGATGCTGACCAACAGGTTGAAACCGAGCAACTACAACCGCAAAATTTAGCGGTCGATTTTTTTGAAGGTGGGGCACCATGGCTCTAAAACTTCGTCAAACCCCGCGTTTATTGCTGCCATACACCCGCAGTTGGGGTTGGCATCAGCAGGAGTGAATAATCGATACGGCCATCCCCATGCGGAGACGGTCGCCACTTTTAACAATCTAGGCATACCGTTTTTGGTCACGAGCCAAACGGGGATGATTTGGGTTGACTCGTCGGGGCAAAGTCACAGCGTGCACACGTTTCTGCATTAAATTGTTAGTGAGTGGCAGTGCAATTAACACGGATACGGTGAGGAATAAATGAACGTAGATAAACTAACGCAAAGTATTAGTTCTGGCCAGGTGGGCCCGGTGTACCTAGTGACGGGGACCGAGACGGCCCTTAATCAGCGAGCCTTAGCGGCGTTACGCGCAATTGTGCCAGCAGATCAACAGACAATGAATTATTCACGTTACGACTTACGTGAGACGGACCTAGACACCATTATGAACGAAGTGGATGAGCTGCCCTTTTTCGGTGATTACCGTGAGATTGTGTTGGATAATCCAGACTTTTTAACGGGCAGTGGGAGCGTGACCAAACAGGAATCTGCGATTAACGATCTAGTAGATTACTTACAACAGCCCGCAACCACTACGGTGCTGGTGTTTATGGCGCCTTACCCGAAGTTAGATGCACGTAAACGGGTGGTGAAAGCCCTCAAAAAGGCGGCCACGTTAGTTGAAACCAAGCCGTTAAGTGAGGCGGACGCCCGGCGCACGATTCGTGCGGATTTGGCGCAACAGCAGGTCAGCATCACGGACGGTGGCTGGATGCTCTGATTGCCCGGACGCAATCGGATTATTCAGCCATGGTCGCGGCTTTGCCTAAACTCAGTATGTACGCCCACAATACGGGGTCGGTGGATGCTGACGCCGTGGAACAGTTGGTTCCGCGACAGCTAACGGACAGTGTCTTTGACATGGTGAGTGCGGTGATGCAACGTAATGTGGCCTCAGCGCTACGCCAATACCGTGAGCTACTGCAGCAGCAGGAAGAGCCGTTGAGACTCATTAGTCTGTTGGAATCGCAATTTCGTTTACTAATTCAGGTGCAGATTTTTAATAGTCGTGGGTACACTCAGGGGGCAGCGGCGGATGCGCTGAAAGTACACCCGTATCGTGTTAAGCTCGCATGGCGGTCGGTCCGCCAACTCGACCACGATGACTTGACTACGGCTTATGATATGCTGGTCAGGACCGAGACGGCCATGAAGCGGGGGACGGTTGACAAGGAGCTAGGGTTTGAATTATTCGTGCTACAATTTGCTGGCAACGGTAAACGGTATGCACGGCAGTAATTATTTCGGACCTTACGCCACTGGGATGTAACGAAAAAAAAGCGCCGCCCAAGTCAATTGGGCGACGCCTTTTTTTTAAGTAAGTATTGATTACTTGTTGTTAATAGCTGCAAGACGGGACTTGTCACGCGCTGCTTTGTTAGCGTGGATGAGGCCCTTGCTCTTAGCCATGTCGATGGCCCGGGTAGCAGCCTGGAACAGTTCCTGACTGTCATCGGCGCCGGTAGCCTTAGCCGTCTTAAACTTCTTGATCGTGGTACGAAGGGCGCTACGCTGAGCTGCGTTACGCTGACGTGCACTTTCTTGAGTAATGACGCGCTTCTTTGCGGACTTAATCTGTGGCATTTGATTCACCTCCGGGTGCTATATTTGGTTAGTTGCAAACTCCTAGTTTCAACAGGAATAAATTATACCCAAAAGCCGTCAAGGTTGCAACGTTTACACGTTAATTCCGTAAAAACTTGCAAATCGGGTGGGGGTTGGGTAGAATTAACAGCTGTATTGCGAACCCTAACTTGGTTCGGCGGCCCACCGGCGTCCTACTCAGTTAGTGGCAATAACATTAAGTAAAGGTGGAAATAACGATGGCTATTTCACAAACTCGTAAGAACGAAATTATTAAGCAGTATGCACGTCACGATGGTGACACTGGTTCACCAGAAGTGCAGATTGCCGTATTGACGGCTGACATCCTGGCCTTGAACGACCACTTGTCCGTACACAAGAAGGACCACCACTCATACGTTGGTCTGTTGAAGAAGATTGGTCAACGTCGTAACCTGTTGGCTTACCTGCGGAACAAGGACGTTGTTCGTTACCGCGAGCTGATCAAGAGCTTGGGTCTGCGTCACTAAAATTTGTTTCATTAAAAAGTCACGGCCTTGGGTCGCGGCTTTTTTTGTGGGTCGCGAATTTTTGCGGTGAGGGTGACTAATGTCACGCGGCACGGATGATTGTTGTTTAACCGCGTCGTACGTGTGGCACTAGTCCCTGTCTGTGGCCGTCACTACCACTAATCCGTAGCAAGTATGGTCTGGCCCATTATTTATTTACATTGAGATGTGGTAGACTGGCAATAAGTGCTTTTGTGTACGGATTGGTTACCATACCGGTAGCCTAGAAAAATCTCTGAGGTGAAGTAATGACTAAGATTAACGTAGTCGCACTCGGGGGTGTACGTGAGAATGGTAAGAACATGTACGCCGTCGAAGTAGACGACCAAATTTTTGTATGCGATTTTGGGTTGAAATACCCGGATAATGATTTGTTGGGGATTGACATCGTCATTCCCGACTTGACGTATTTGGAAGATAATATTGACAAAGTGGCAGGTATCTTCCTCACGCACGGTCATGCCGATGCAGTGGGGGCGTTGCCGTATTTCCTGTCCGAGCACCAGGTGCCCGTCTTTGGTAGTGAATTGACCATTGCCATCGCCCAGATTTTCATGGGCCAGCACCCGCGGACAAAGAAGTTCAAGGATTACCACGTCATTGACGATAAGTCGGTGATTGATTTTGGTGATGTGTCCGTTAGCTTCTTTAAGACAACCCACTCCATCCCGGGCTCTTTGGGGATTGATATCGACACACCTGAAGGCCAAGTGGTCTACACGGGCGACTTTAAGTTTGACCAAAGTGCAGCCCCCATGTACCAAACGGATTACCAGCGTTTGGCGCAAATCGGGAGTAAACGGGTGCTAGCTTTGTTATCCGATTCGGCTAACGCTGAGTCACCATACCAGATTGCCAGCGAGCGTGAGATTGCGGACACCATTGCTGAGGACTTCAAGTACCACGAGGGGCGAATTATTGTCGCCGCCGTTGCCAGCAACATTATGCGGATTCAGCAAGTGCTCAACGCAGCAGCCGCAACTAACCGGCGTGTGGTACTGACTGGCCGGGACGTCCAGAAGATTGTGCAGACGGCCATCAAGATGGACTACCTGCACTTACCCAACGGCGAAATTCTGGCAACAACGAAGGAATTGAAGCAGCTCAAGCCAGAAGAGACCGTTGTGCTGGAAACCGGCAAGATGGGCGAACCGCTCAAGTCTTTGGACCGGATGGCTACGTCACGCCACCGCCTCGTACACATTAACGAGGGCGATTTGGTGTACATCGTGACTACTCCGTCACACGCAATGGAAACCGCGGTTGCTCGGACCAAGGACTCGATTTACCGTGCAGGCGGCGACGTGAAGACCGTTACGGACAAGTTCCACGTTTCGGGCCACGGTACGCGGACTGACTTGCAGTTGATGCAAAATATCATGCACGCCGAGAACTTAATTCCGGTTCAGGGCGAGTACCGTAACCTATCGGCACACGCGGAAGCGCTCCACGAAATTGGGGTACCGTTTGAGAACATCTTTATTCCCAAAGTCGGCGACATTATTAGTTACGACAAGGGTAAGATGAACATTTCCGGTACTGTACCCGCTGGTAACACCATGATTGATGGTATTGGTGTGGGCGATATTGGCAATATTGTGCTCCGCGACCGGAAAATGTTGTCTGAAGATGGCATCTTGATTGCCGTAGTGACGATTGATCGGCGCAAAAAGCGCGTCGTTGCCCGGCCTAAGATTCAAAGTCGGGGCTTTGTGTACATTAAGACCAGCAAAGATTTATTGGCCGAATGTGGACAAATTGTCAAAGACACGATTCAACACAACTTGGATGACAAGAAGTTTGATTGGGGCGACCTGAAGCAGGACGTGCGGGACAAGCTTTCCCGGTACCTCTTTGACCAGACTAAGCGTCGGCCGGTTATTTTGCCGGTCATCATGGAAGTGAACCAGAACAGCGCCAAGCGGCAATAACCTTGTCGTGAAGGAGTGAATACTATGGGCAACGTAGTTAACTTTCCGCAGTCAGCTAAGCAGCTCCGCGAGCTCGGATTACAGGCCTTTAATGACGGCGATTTTCACCGCGCTGTGAGTCAGCTAGAGCAACTGGAGCAGTCATACCCCGATGATGTGACTCCAAATGACGACCAGGCTTTAGCGACTGCATATATAGAACTTGGCGAGGCTGATGAGGCTAACGCGGTGATTCAAGATGTAGTAGACGACATCGCCAGCAGTGCCGACGGACGGCAGTTACTCATCAAGATTGCGGCAGGGGTCCCTGATTTTCCGCTGGGTTCGTATGTGATCAACATGACTGAGGACGACACCGAAACCACCGCGTCGATTAACGTGATGGCCGAAGTTATGGAGCGGTACGTCAACGAACACGGGTCCGCAATTAAAGCCAGTAAGCGGCACCTGCGCAACCTTGGTGGCATGAACCTCGTGGAACAGGAACAGTTTGTGACCACGGAACTGAGCAAGCTTCCCTATGTGGATGTTGACGACTCACTAGCCGTGGCCCTGGTAGATCCCGACGTACATCCCGCGGTCCGTAGTTCGTTGGTGACGTGGTCTTTAATGGCCACACCAGCCACGGTGATCAAGGTGCGGGTGTATGACCGTGTGATCACGGTTGATACGACCAGTCTAGTAATGCCTGGGGATGATGACACCAGCCAGGCGGTCTTGGGTGCAATTGTTGATAAGTTACCTGAGCGGGAAGAATTAGTCCAAATGCTGGTACCAACATTTTTTTGTGTTGCTGGGTTTCTTGTACCCAGCAGTCGACGAATTTATCCAGGATGTCGACGAGTTTGCTGCGACCGCGGTGGATCCACAGCGTGAGTCGCCATATCGCGAGCTCATTGATTGGCTCACTGCAAAAGCACAGGAATTAAGTGATGTTGGGACCAATTTGGATAACTAATTTATGTTAATAGCGAGAATAAAAAGCAATTAATGGTTTACATGAGTCGGAAAACTCGATATAATCACTTTCGGAAATTAAATTCCAGTGAAACGGGTTTGCGTTTCCCGCTATATGTAGTACACTTAAACGTAAAGAATTCACGGGATAGGCGTTCTGTCCTGGTTTCTTACAAATAATTCAGGAGGTTCGTTTTTTCATGGCTGAAAAAGAACATTATGAACGTACCAAGCCCCACGTTAACATTGGGACTATTGGTCACGTTGACCACGGTAAGACCACTTTAACCGCTGCTATCACTAAGGTGCTTAGCGAAAAGGGTCTGGCAAAGGCGCAAGATTACGCAAGTATCGACGCTGCACCAGAAGAAAAGGAACGTGGGATTACCATCAACACTGCCCACGTTGAATACGAAACGGAAAAGCGTCACTACGCCCACATCGATGCACCAGGGCACGCTGACTACGTTAAGAACATGATCACTGGTGCCGCCCAGATGGACGGTGCAATCTTGGTTGTTGCCGCAACTGATGGCCCTATGCCACAGACGCGTGAACACATCCTGCTTGCTCGCCAGGTTGGTGTTGAACACATCGTTGTCTTCTTGAACAAGACTGACCTTGTTGACGACCCAGAACTGGTTGACCTGGTTGAAATGGAAGTTCGGGAACTCTTGTCCGAATACGATTTCCCTGGGGATGACATTCCTGTCCTCCGTGGTTCTGCCCTCAAGGCTCTTGAAGGCGACCCAGAGCAGGAAAAGGTTATCATGGAACTCATGGACACGGTTGACGAATACATCCCAACCCCTGTTCGTGAAAACGACAAGCCTTTCTTGATGCCTGTTGAAGACGTCTTCACTATCACTGGTCGTGGTACTGTTGCTTCCGGTCGTATCGACCGTGGGCAGGTTAAGGTCGGCGATGAAGTTGAAATCGTTGGTCTGAAGGAAGACGTTCTGAAGTCCACCGTTACGGGTCTGGAAATGTTCCGTAAGACTCTGGACCTTGGTGAAGCCGGCGATAACGTTGGTGTCCTGCTTCGTGGTGTTAACCGCGACCAGGTTGAACGTGGACAGGTTCTGGCTAAGCCAGGTTCGATCCAGGTTCACAACAAGTTCAAGGGTGAAGTCTACATCTTGACAAAGGACGAAGGTGGCCGTCACACGCCATTCTTCTCCAACTACCGTCCTCAGTTCTACTTCCACACGACTGATGTTACCGGTGTCATCGAATTGCCAGACGGCGTTGAGATGGTTATGCCTGGTGACCGTGTCACTTTCGAAGTTGACCTGATTGCACCTGTTGCCATTGAACTTGGTACTAAGTTCACCGTTCGTGAAGGTGGCCGTACCGTTGGTGCCGGTGTTGTTACGGAAATCATGGACTAATTAATTCGTTAATTAGGACAAAGAAAAAGATGCCTCCGGGCGTCTTTTTTTTTATTATTATTGAAAATTGTTTTACAACCATACTGGTTTCAGGTAAGATAATACGGTATGTATAGCAGTATTCAGCACGTATGGATGCTGAAAATACTAAAGTCGGAGGATTAGCATGACCGCAGAATGGACTAAGCAAGGCGCCGTAACTGGCGAATTGACTTTTGATATCGCACAGGATGAAATCAAGCAGGGGCTCGATAAGGCCTTCGTTAAGGTACGCAAGAGTTTAACTGTTCCTGGTTTCCGTAAGGGTAAGGTACCTCGCGTCATCTTTGACCAGATGTACGGTGAGGGCGCATTGTACGAAGACGCACTGAACATCTTACTGCCAGACGCCTACGAACACGCCGTTGATGAAGCTGGAATTGACCCAGTGGATCAGCCAGAGCTGTCCGTTGAGAGCATGGATGAGGGCAAGCCTTGGTCCATCAAGGCTACCGTTACGGTTAAGCCGGACGTTAAGCTTGGCGACTACAAGGGTATTAGCGTGCCTAAGCAGAACAAGCGCGTTTACGTGGCTGACGTGAACAAGGAGCTCGACAAGAAGCGCGAGCAGCAGGCCGAATTGGTTGTCACCGAAGATGCAGCCAAGGAAGGCGATACCGTCGTCATCGACTACGTTGGTACCGTTGATGGCAAGGAATTCGATGGCGGCTCCGCCAAGAACCACAGCCTTGAACTTGGTTCAGGTGCCTTTATCCCAGGCTTTGAGGACCAGCTCGTTGGCCACAAGACCGGTGATGAAGTAACCGTTAAGGTGACGTTCCCTAAGGAATACCAAGCTTCTGATCTGGCCGGCAAGGATGCAGAATTTGCCGTTACCGTTCACGAGGTTAAGGTTAAGGAAATGCCTGAACTGGACGACGACTTTGCCAAGGACGTTGATGACAGCGTCGAAACTTTGGATGAGTTGAAGGACAAGATTAAGGCTGACCTGAAGAAGCAGAAGGAAGACGCAGCAGAATCCGCTATTGAAGAAGCTGCCATCAAGGGTGCCGTGGACAACGCCACTGTTGAAGAAATTCCGGACGCCATGGTTAAGTCGGACATTGACAACCAGATGCAGCAGTTCCTGGGCAACATGCAGCGTCAGGGGATTAACCCTGACATGTACTACCAGTTGACTGGTACTTCCGAGGCTGACTTGCGCAAGCAGTTCAACCAGGATGCCGAGACTCGCGTCAAGACTAACCTGGTCTTAGAAGCAATCGTGGACGCTGAAGGTATTAAGGCTACTGAGGACGAAATTGACGCCGAAGTTGCTGACCTTGCTAACGATTACGGGATGGAGAAGGATGCTGTTCGTCGGGCACTGACTGACGATATGCTGACTCATGACATCGCCGTTAAGAAGGCAATCAAAGTTATTACTGATAACGCGGTTGAAGAAAAAGCGGCCAAGAAGGACGACGATTCCAACGACGACCAAACTGATTCCGCTAAGTAGTTTTGAACCATCAACACAACTGTGTGCATAGCGCATAGATGCCCCCTGGGGGTAAAAAAAGGGATGACCAGGTTTAAATCCGGGTCATCCCTTCGTTTTTCTGGTATGATGGGTTCAAGAAGGGGTTGAATGCTAAATGTTTGATAACGTTGAGACCAACGGACCTGTAACCTGCTCATTTTGTGGGAAGTCGCAGGACGAGGTAAAGAAGATTGTCGCCGGCCCCGGCGTCTACATTTGTAACGAGTGTATTGATCTTTGCAAACAAATTATTGATGATGAATTTCGTGATGAATCCATGCAGAACCTGACGGAAGTACCTAAGCCAATGGAAATTCTGCAGGTGCTAAACAATTATGTCATTGGACAGGACGCCGCCAAGCGCGCTCTGGCCGTGGCCGTTTATAATCACTACAAGCGGATCAATCAGAACGCGGTGTCCACTGAGGACGAAACTGAGTTGCAGAAGAGTAACATTGCTCTGATTGGACCAACTGGTAGTGGGAAGACCTTCTTGGCGCAAAGTTTGGCGCGCATTCTCAAGGTGCCATTCGCGATTGCTGATGCAACCACACTTACTGAAGCTGGTTATGTTGGCGAAGACGTCGAGAATATTTTGCTCAAGTTGCTGCAGAATGCCGACTTTGATGTGGACCGTGCCCAAAAGGGTATTATCTATATCGATGAAATCGACAAGATTGCAAAGAAGAGCGAAAATGTATCGATCACACGGGATGTTTCTGGTGAGGGTGTGCAGCAGGCGCTGCTGAAGATTCTTGAAGGTACGGTAGCGAGTGTACCGCCGCAGGGTGGTCGTAAGCACCCGCAGCAGGAACTAATCCAGATTGATACCACCAACATCCTCTTTATCGTCGGGGGGGCCTTCGACGGTATTGAAAGTATCGTTAAAAACCGTCTGGGTGAGAAGACGATTGGTTTCGGTACTGACTCGAAGCACCCACAGCTGGATGAAAGCGAGAGCCTCATGCAGCAGATTATTCCTGAAGACCTCATGAGTTTTGGGATTATTCCTGAATTTATTGGGCGAATTCCAATTCTTGCGGCTTTGGAAAAACTGACCGAAAGCGATCTGGTGCGGATTCTCACCGAACCTAAGAACGCACTGGTTAAGCAGTACACCAAGTTGATGTCCCTGGACGGAATTGATTTGGAATTCACGCCGGCAGCGTTACGTGCGATTGCCCACGAGGCAATTGAACGTGATACTGGTGCCCGTGGACTACGGTCAATCATGGAATCAGTGATGCAGGACATTATGTTTGACCTACCTAGCCGGACCGACGTGCAGAAGGCGGTCATCAACAAGGCCGCCGTTACTGGCAAGGGGAAACCCGAGCTCGTACTGCGTGATAAGGAAGCTTCATAATCATCGCGTGGTGATCAACGCGTATCAGGGGACGTCAGTCAAACCGGAAACGGGCGACGGCGTCCTCTTTTTACATAAAATGCGGGGGGACTTTGGTATGCAGGAACAGAACGATTTACGTTTTCTGATTGCTAAGGACAAGTGGTTTAGTGTGCGTGCGGCCGTATTGTTAGTTCATGGTCAGGACGTCCTGGTCAAGCAGGCGCAGCTGCAGGATGGGACCAGCGGGTTACTAATCCCAGGAGGAGCCGTTAAATTTGGTGAGTCGGGGTTAGAAGCTGGTGCCCGTGAGATGCGTGAAGAACTTCAACTAGACCATCTCGACTTGCAGATGGTGGGTATTACGGAAAATTTCTGGCCGGTTGAGGAGGGCGTGCAGGCCCACCAAATAATGATGTTAATGCTGACCAAGATTACGCAGCAACAATTTGACCACCTGAATAATTTGGATATGCAATCGGTCGATCTGCCAGAGGGTACCAACTTGGTGTGGCTACCGTTTGATACGGTCCGGCGAGCGGTTAAGCCGGCGGCGGTGGGAAAGTTGCTGGGGACTGATGGTGGCCTGCAGTATGGGTTGATAGGCGTGAGTAGCATGAGCCTAATTTATGAACGCCCCGTAAAAGCCGCCACGTAAGGGCAACCAGCAATTAAGCCAAGTGCGGGCTTAACAGTCGGTTGTCCTTACGTTCTGGCTTCTAACCGCGGGACTACGCTCTGTGATTATGCTACACTATTATCAGTCAAAGAGAGTGAGGTGCCACATGCAAGTAAACGATGTGGAATTAACCATCAGTGCGGTGTCCCCCGCACAATATCCCGATACCAACCTGGGCGAGGTGGCCTTTGTCGGGCGTAGTAACGTGGGCAAGAGTTCGCTCATTAACACGTTGCTACAGCGTAACAAAATGGCCCGCACGTCCAGTACACCGGGGAAGACCCAAACATTGAACTTCTACCTGCTGAACCAGGAGCTATACTTTGTCGACGTACCGGGATTTGGGTACGCAAAGGTGAGCAAAAAGGCGCGGGCCGAGTTTGCCGCAATGATCGAGGAGTACCTACAAACACGCCAGCAGCTTGGCGGGGTGGTACAGCTAGTCGATGCGCGGCACGAACCAACCGATTTGGATATCTCTATGTATGAGTATTTGCGCTACTATGAGGTACCCGTGTTGGTTGTTGGCACTAAGATTGATAAGGTGAAGAAGAGCCAGTGGAATAAGAGCGAATCCATTCACCGCAAAGGGTTAGGGCTGCAACCAGGTGATGACTGGGTGCCGTTTTCTGCGACTAACAAAGTTGGTCAGGATGCAGTTTGGGAATGGATTGATCAGCACGCAACGGGGGGAAATCATCGTGGACTTTAATGAATATCAACAGTTGGCAAACCGAACGCTCGAGGGTAACGAGCACGTTTTGACGAACCTGTCCTTAGGCTTGGCGAGTGGTACGGGTTCCGTCATTGAGCTGATTAAGAAGTATACATTCCAGGGTGCCGACCTGGATAATGAACAGCTTGAGCACGAGCTGGGGGACGTATTGTGGTACCTCAGCCAGGTGGCATTGTGGGCCAACATTGACTTCGATGACGTCGCTAAACAGAACATTGCGGAGCTGAAAAAGCGGTATCCGCATTCCAGTCATCACTAATAATGCATATTTAAGTGTATATTTACTGATAATATTCATTCAAGTATACAAAAAAGGGGTAGTCGCACTTTCGACTACCCCTTTTTTTTATATGCTGTATTAGTCCTTGTCGTCCTTTTTTTTGCGACTGTTTACGGTCTATCTGCTCATAGGCGCGCTTACGTGCTGCCTCTTCGGCCTTTTTCTTACTGTCAATGGTATCAGTACCCAAATCCACGTCGGGTAAACTGGCAAACTTGTCGAATAGTTTGTCCATATCGTTCTGACGGTTAACCTTTAAACCCATTGCAACGGCCTCCTTTCGGTATCTGGGCGTATTATACCATGCACGCGCCGTAAAGAAAATTGAATTTTATTGCAAAAAAATCGCTTGCATTTCTTGCATAAATATCAATTTGTATGTATAGTAATCAACATAGAAACGGAGGAACGACCGATGAAGAAGTTAACACACGTGCTTTTGGCACTCATTATTAGCATTATCACCGTAGTGGGCTTGACTGGTGGTCATAGTGTCCATGCGGCGACTGATACCAGCCTCCAGAAGGTTGAGGACAAAGGCTACATTGTGATGGGGACTAGTCCCGATTACCCACCGTACGAATTTTTGTCCAAGAACAAGGTGGTGGGGATGGACGTTGAAGTTGGTAAGCGCATTGCGCAGGACCTGGGCGTCAAACTCAAGGTTAAGCAAATGGACTTTGATCAACTACTCGTGGCCCTTGAAACCGGCAAGGTGGACATGGTGATTTCTGGGATGTCCCCAACTTCTGAGCGTGCCAAGCACGTTGACTTCAGCAAGGTCTACTACAAGGTGGGCAAAACATTATCGTCAACAAGGCCGACGCTAAGTTGTACGCTAAGGGCAAGAGTTCACTGACTGGCAAAAAGGTGGGCGCCCAAACTGGTAGTTTGCAGCAAACCTTGGCCAAGAAGCAGATTAAAAACAGCCAGGTGACCGGTTTGGCCAAGACTACTGACCTGTTGCTGGACCTGAAGAGCCACAAAGTTGACGCTGTCGTTTTGGAAAAGCCCGTAGCCGATGCCTACGCGGCTAACGATGCTTCATTGACGTCCATTGATGGTCACTTTGATTTGGGTAGTGACATGCAGGGTACGGCCATTGGGTTTGCTAAGGGCTCCGACGCCTTAGTGAACAAGGTCAACAAGACGATCGACAAAATCAACAAGGGTAACCTGACTGACGGGTACCTGAAGACCGCTGCCACCTACATGAAGACCAACACTAAGAACACCAGCATGCTGGCATACTGGAAGGTCTTCGGTAAGGGTGTTTGGTACACCATCTTTATTTCGCTCGTTGCGGTTGTCTTTGGTGTACTGGGCGGGATCATCTTTGCCCTCATGCGCCTGTCGAAGAGCAAGGTTCTGCACGGTATTGCGGTTGCGTACATCGAATTTATTCGGGGCACACCGTTGATGATTCAAGTGATGTTCGTGTACTTCGGGATTGGGATGGTTGTCAGCATTCCCGCCCTGGTTTCTGGGATTATCGCAGTGGCTATCAACTCATCGGCCTACGTTGCTGAAATATTCCGGAGTGGTATTAATAGTATTCCGGTCGGTCAAACTGAGGCAGCACGTTCATTGGGCCTGTCGCAGCGTGAAACCATGCAGAGCGTGGTTTTGCCCCAGGCGTTGAAGAACATCTGGCCAGCTTTGGGTAACGAATTTGTTTCCCTGATTAAGGAAAGTTCCATCGTTTCGATTATTGGGGTCACGGACCTGATTTACCAATTGAAGGTTGTGCAGACAGATACGTACAAAGGTGTGGCACCAATTGCCGTTGCCATGGTGCTCTACTTCATCATGACGTTCACGTTGTCCAAGATCCTCAACCACTTTGAAGGGAAGATGAAGCATGAAGGATAGTAAAGCGTTGATTGAAATTAAGGACCTAAAGAAGTCCTTCGGTGACAACGAGGTTTTGACCGGGATTAACGAAACCGTACATCAGGGCGACGTTATCGTGGTAATCGGTGCTTCCGGTGGTGGGAAGAGTACCTTTCTCCGTAGCCTCAACTGTCTGAACAACCCAACCTCAGGTGAAATCATGTTTGAGGGCACTAACCTAGTGGGGCTATCTGAGAAGGAGCTCGACAAGGTGCGTGAAAAGATGGGGATGGTGTTCCAGCAGTTTAACCTCTTCCCCAACATGACGGTGCTTGACAATATTACTTTGGCCCCCAAAAAGGTCAAGGGTATGGACGATGGTCAGGCGCAGGAACTGGCCAAGCAGCTATTGGAGCAAGTGGGACTGGGTGATAAGGCCGATGCCTATCCAGCCAGCCTGTCTGGTGGGCAGCAGCAACGTGTCGCCATCGCCCGGGCGTTGGCGATGAAGCCGGACGTGATGTTGTTCGACGAACCCACCAGTGCGCTGGACCCCGAAATGGTTGGCGAAGTGCTGAAAGTTATGCAGGACTTAGCACAGTCGGGGATGACCATGATTGTGGTGACGCACGAAATGGGTTTTGCCCGTGAGGTGGCCGATCAGGTCTGGTTCATGGACGGTGGTCAAATCGTCGAAAAGGGTGCGCCTGATGATATCTTTACCCACCCAAAGGAAGACCGGACTAAGGACTTCCTGAGCAAGGTATTGACCCAGTAATTTATTGGTACTAACAACAAGGAAGCGTGTTGTAGCAGTTAGACGGGGAGTCTAATGGCTGCGGCGCGCTTCCTCGTTTTTGGTTAGAACTAAACATGTGGTCTTCAGAGTGGCGGATCTGGCCGGTGCGGGTGCTGTGAGGTGCTGCGACTTTGTGGACCGCTCCACGGTGACCGCTGCTC
>NZ_BBAI01000031.1 GCF_001311175.1 Lacticaseibacillus pantheris DSM 15945 = JCM 12539 = NBRC 106106
GTTAAAGGAATCAGTCATTTGACTGGTTCCTTTTTGTGGCTGATTTTCACGGTCAATTAAAAACTGGTCACCGTTAAGGGTGGCCAGTTGATTATTATCTATTAAGGTAAGTCGTTGAAGATCCGGTCGATTGCTTGGTATTCGAAGTCATTGAGCTTAACGTCCAAAGAAACGGCGTTCTGTTTCACCTGCTCCGCTTTGCGGGCACCCGGGATTACTACCGCCACCGCCGGGTTCTTAATGTACCACGCCAGAACTAGTTGGCTCGGTGTGACGTGATGATCGTCCGCAATCGCACGTACTTTGGCCATCCCTGCCGTAATCGCCCGGAAACGGTCAGCCTTAAAGTTGCGGTTGTGCGACTGCCAGTCGTCGGGACCAAAATGCTCGTTGCCGGTGTACTTTCCGGTCAGAACCCCGGAAGCCAGCGGGTAATACGGCACAAAGCTGATGCCCTGGTCCTGCAAGTATGGGAACAACTGCTCCTCCGCTTCCCGCTGGACCAAGCTGTAAGCGTCCTCTACCACGTCAACGTAACCGTCCTGGTTCGCCTCGCGTACCTGCTCAATCGAGAAGTTCGATACGCCGATAGCGCGAATCTTACCGGCTTCCTTCAGTTGCTGCAGCGCCCCGACCGCTTCATATTTCGGCGTGTCCGCGTCAGGAAAGTGAATGTAGAAAATGTCGATGTAGTCGGTACCCAACCGCTGTAGCGCCTGGTCAACCGCTTCAACGAGGAACTCCGGCCGGTTGTTGGGCCGTAAATCGTTGTCTGGATCCTGCGCTGCTTTGTCGGCAATCACTACCTCGTCACGATGGTAGTCACGCAGCACCTCTCCGATGAGTTCCTCCGACCGTCCAACGCCATACATATAGGCGGTATCCAAAGTGGTGATGCCGTTATTCAAAGCGGCGCGGACGACCGCGCGGCCATCGTCATCATTCAGGTGGGCAAATAGGTTGTGCCCGCCGACCTTGTTGGTGCCTAGACCCAGCGGCCCCGTTACCACGTTACTGTGACCAATCGTCACGTTTGTTGTCATAGTTGCACACCCCTTACTATTAATTGGCACAATTATAGTCTTATCGTGCGGGTCTTGCTACCCGTTAGATGAGGCCAAAATGCCGGAGCCCTTTAGGGATACCTTTGTGCATGTTGTCGGCCGTCACAAATTCGGCCGAATGCCGGGCCTTGTGGGTGCCGTTTTGCATGGCCACGGGGTGGTCAACCGCGGCTAGTAGTGGGAGGTCGTTGTCTGCATCCCCAAAGGCGTAAGTGGGCACACCGTGGAGGTCGGGTTGCTCAAGCAGCTCTGCAATACCGCTGGCCTTGGAAGTGTCTTTGCTAATGGTATCGACGTCGTACGGTGAGTCACGGTAGAACGCCATCTCCGGGAATTCTTGCTGATATGCGGATTTGACGCGGTTCCCGGCCTCATCGTTACCGATGAACAACAGCATCCGTGTTACCGGAGTGGCGGGGTCAAAGTCGGGGTTGACCACCGGTACCGCCTGTTGGACGTCAGCGTAATTCGCCTGGGTTAAGTCGTCCGTACCCGATAAGACTGCGTGGTGCTCATTGTAGTAAGCTGTCGTGATCCGATCGCGTCGTGTTGCCGCAGTGATACGCGTGACGGTAGTAGCGGGGATGTAGTGCTGCCCCACGGTGCGGTTGTTGAACCGCACTGTTGCCCCGTTCCCCGCCACAATGGTGCTAATTTTGGTGACGGCCATCAGTGTGTCGATTTCCCACAGGTCGCGCCCTGTGGTGATGACGGGCAACACCCCGTTTGCCCGCAACCGCTTGATGGCCGATAAATTGCACGCGGGCAAAGTTTTGTCATCCGCGTACAACGTTCCGTCCAGGTCAAAAAAAGACTACCGCTCGATACATATATCATCGTCTCCCTTAACGTTTAAGTTAGTCCCACCATAGCAGTTTTAGTAACCGCTTACAACCGCAAGCATGGCAAGCAGGCTATTGGTTGCGTTATATTTCATCTTACTTTAGAATTGTAAGGATTAAGGACAATCACGGCGGATAAACACCGGTTGGTTGGTGTGCACGGGGGAAGACGTAATGCCACAAACAGTTACTTTTGAGAATATTGATACGTTGACGCAGTCGGGGACGGTGGTGTTGGACCTATGGGCGCCGTGGTGTGGACCGTGTAAAATTTTGAGTCCCATGTTGGCCGACCTGGAGCAGGAGCTGGACGGGCTGACCGTCATCAAGCAGAACGTGGATGACGATAAACGCTTGGCCGAGCAGTACCACGTGCAGTCGATTCCCACGATGATTGTGTTTCAGGACGGCAAAGCGGTGGAAAAGGTGACGGGGGCGTTCCCTAAGGACAAGCTCCGGCGCTACTTTGAACGCAAGATTGCTGAATGGCACGATCAACAATAGGACGAACACAACCCGCTGTGGGCCCGTAATGGGTGGCAGCGGGTTCTGTTGTGCAGGGCGTCGTTGGTTAGTCGATTAGGACGATCTCGAACGATTAACCTTTTCTTGGGGAACGCCGCAATCGCCGTTACAAATGAACCACCGACATACTAATGCTTTCCGCACCGCGTCGACTAGGTTAATATAAAGTGATGGAATTACTCGGGAGTGAGTGGGGTGAGTACGGATGACGAGTGTCGATAAGGCTGAGTTGCTAGATACGTGCCTGTTGGCGGGGCGCATCATGATTGAGGGTGGCAGTGAAATGTACCGCGTGGACGACACGATGGCGCGTATCACCGATAATGCGGGTGTGCGCGGCGTGGCTTTGTTCACCACGCCCACCGGTATCGTAGCGGGACTGAACAACGAGCAGTATGTGCAGGTGCGTCAGATTCACCAACGGGAAATCGACCTGGAAAAGGTGAGCCGAGTCAACCAGCTCTCGCGGGAATTTGCGGCGGGGGAGTTGTCACTGGCCGAACTGCACCAACATCTGCGTGCGCTCGCGTTGCACGTACCGTTCTTCCCCATGTGGCTTCAAATTATTGGTGCCGGAGTGCTGAGCGCTACCATGATGATTGTTTTCACCCAGCAGTACGACTGGTTCGACATCCCCACAGCAGCGGTTGCTGGTATCGTGGGTTTTCTGGTGTCCACGTACATTAACCGCCTCACCAACATTCGGTTTGTGGCGGAACTCGCCGGAGCGCTGGCGCTAGCCCTGGTGACTTTAGCGGCATGCAAAGTGGGCTGGGGTCTCAGTCCGGACAACATCCTCATTGGGGCGGCCATGCCCATGGTTCCCGGAGTGGCAATTACGAATTCAATTCGTGACATGCTGGCGGGGCATTTGCTGACGGGGATTACCCGGGGGATGGAGCCATACTGACAGCCTGTGCCATCGGCTTTGGTATTGCCTTAGTGCTACCGTATTTTTAGGGGGGACTACGCATGAATATTTACGTGCAGGCCGTCATTCAGTGCGTTTTTGCGTATCTGGGTACGGTGGCCTTTGCTTTTATTATTAACGTCCCGCGCCGTGCGCTGAACCTGGGCGGCTGGTCGGGCGCCGTCGGGTGGATGGTTTACTGGGTGCTATTCAAACTCGGCTGCTCGATTGTGCTGGCCAACCTGTTGGGGGCCTTTGCCATTGGGATTTGTGCGATTATCTTTGCACGTTGGCGCAAGATGCCGGTGATTGTGTTTACGATTCCGGGATTGGTCCCGTTAGTGCCCGGGGGCACCGCGTACGAGGCCGTCCGCATGTTCGTTTTGGGCCATACGGACGCCGGTATTGGGTACCTTGCCCGGGTGATTACGGTTGCGGGTTCCATTGCGGTAGGGTTTATGTTAGCCCAGCTATTTGGCGACCTCACCCGACGCTACCCCCGCCGTGCCCGCTAACGTCTGGCGCTTTCTGGACTTGTTATCGTCATTGGCGTTGGTGCTTGTCCCAACTGCGGCTTTGCTGTAAAATGGGGTTATGCGATGAGTCGAGTAACACACTATGTGTGAAAGAAAAACGGCCAGCACGTTTCACCCACCGGATTCGTGGGCGCTGGTTTTCCCTCTGGATTGTGGAGTCCATGGAATCGGCCGTGGGTAACCACGGTTGCGTGCATAAGCCTGCCGATGTTTTCGGTGGGCCTTTTTTTTAATTTCTGGGTCGTGGCGGCCTGCAACGATGGGTAGCCACCAGTAAATGGGAAAGAGGTTCTGTTGATGGCAGCAATTCTAACCGTAGACGGTTTACATAAATCCTTTGGTAGTCACCAAGTGCTCCGTAAGGTGAGCTTTACCGTCGAACCAGGCCACGTTGTGGGGCTGGTTGGACCCAATGGTGCTGGTAAGAGTACCATTATGAAAATTATTCTGGGACTGATTCCGTACGACCGCGGCCAGGTGACGATTGGCGGCCAGTCTGTGGGTATCACGAGCCACCAGGCATTGGGTCAAGTAGGCGCGTTGATTGAGTATCCAGGTATTTATCCCTTCCTGACGGGGAAGCAGCACCTGCAGCTCTTTGCGCAGGGCCCCGACAAGCAGAAGCGCGTGGATGCCGTTGTCCACGATATGGGCATGGAGAAGTACATTAACAGCAAGGCTAAACGCTATTCGCTGGGGATGAAGCAAAAACTGGGCGTGGCGCAGGCGTTGCTGAACGAACCCGCACTAGTCATTCTGGATGAACCGATGAACGGTTTGGACCCGGCGGCAGTCAAAAGCTCCGGGATCTTATCCGGGCTAAGGCAGACGCTGGCACCAGCTTCCTGATTTCCAGCCATATTTTAAGTGAGCTGGAAAAAGTTGCGGATGACGTCCTTATCCTGAATAAGGGCCTAATCGTGGAGCAAACGAGCATGACGGCTATGGTAAATCGCGGGGCGGAAGTTTACCTAATCCGGACCAGTGATGACCAGGTTACCAAGCAGGCTTTGGGCAACGCTAGCATCCCCATCATGGAGAGCCCGCAAGGCGTGCTGGTCAACCACGAGGACCTGAACGACGTTTTACGGGTGTTGGTGATGTCAAACATTCACGTGGACGACATTGCACACGTGCAACACGACCTGGAGAGCTCATTCTTAGACATGGTCAACGCTGGTAAGGGGGGTGCACGCGATGCTAATGCTCATTAGGCAGGAACTATACAAGTTATTCCACAAGACTGGGACGTGGGTCGCCATGGTCATCATGGTGCTAATGCAGATTGGATTTGCCGTTGCGACATTGAAGTTGCCGGACCTTTTCAGTGCAACCAGCCTGGTGAACGAACAGTTTGTCGGCGGGGAGCTGATTGTATTCTTTGCAATTGCCATGACCGCCAGCATTATCGCCATGGAATTTCAGTACGGCACCATTAAGCAACTGTTGTACCGCCGCTATTATCGCAGCCAGGTCTTCGTCAGCAAGATAATCACGCTACTGATTGGGCTCGTATTAATGGAAGTATTGAGCAACGCGGTCACTTGGGCGCTGAAGTTCGGGTTATTCCCCAAAGTGGCGTTGGATGCTAAGATGACGGGTGGACGGACCCTCATTGAATACTATGCCCAAAGCCTGGGAGCCGACATGTTGACCACCATTTTGCTCATGAGCTTGGTGTTGTTGCTGGCCACACTGTTCAAGAGTAACGCGGCGGCCATTGTGACCGGGATTATTGGTTACTTTGTTGCTAGCCTGACGGGTTCGTTCTTGATGTTACTGATTGCCCAGCACGAGTGGGTGAAGTGGAATCCGTTCACGATGTTGATGCTATCGGCGCAGGTACAGTCGCCGAATTTTGCAAAGATGACCATGTTGAGCACACCGGTAATGATATACTGCTCGCTGGGTTATACGGTAGTGCTGGGATTGATTGCGTACCTGAGCTTCCGGCGGCGGAGTGTGTAGCTGATACTTTGTAGCAATGTGGGGGTGCAAACATGATTAATGATCCGCAGTTTTTGGCGTTAACGTCACGGGCGCAGCGTGTAGTGGGCCTGATTCTATGGCGCGGAAATCCTGACCGTGAGATTAATGTCGATCAGGACACTTTCTACGCGCGGTTGAAGCTGTTCCCAGGGCAGACGGGTGCAACCATGACTGAACGCGCCTTGGCTGACCTCATTAACGAGTTGCGGGGGTCAGTCCTGCCCAACTTTATGATTCGAGTTGGCGATAACGACCTGGGTGAACAGGAACAGATATTAACGATTACTTACTAGCATTGGTGAGTTGTGTTACGTAACACTCGACGCTGTATGGACAACGTCGAGTGTTTTTTTTGTGCTTTTTTTGTTCTTGCTAGTACGGTGTCAACGGTAACTAGTGGGTGCGGCTGATGGATTGATTAGTAATACCGTCGTTGCAAGTGTCACTTGGTGAGAAAATCATTTATTTATGGACAAATTTTCGTGTATAAGCCTAAAAGTGTTGGCTTTTTGTACAAATGTGATAAAATTATCTTTATAGAAGAGATTAGTATATCGACAGTATATTTAAAAGGGAGATTATGACTATGAAGTGGACTAAATGGATGATTGTTGGTGCGTTTGCCCTCGGCTTGGCCGTAACGCCAAAATTAACGACGCACGCAGCTGAAGTATCTGATCTGGGAATCGTGACTACGACAGATAAGTCGGGGACGGCTACATCAACCGCACAGTTTACGGCAACCGCTGGTAACTTGACGTTAGACCGGGTTCCGGACATGAACTTTGGCGAGACGAATGTTGAGGACTTAGTTAACGGTACAACTCTGAACTATAAGGATAGTAGCGTGACGCAGTTGGATAACGCCAAGGATGGTCAGCTACAGAACCAGATGAAGGTCACTGATTACCGTGGTTCCAACGCCGGTTGGACGTTGTCTGCGAACGCGGGCGCCTTCACGAATGACTCCGACAGTTCGGTGATGAACGTGACGAGCTTGAGTTTCACTGCTGATGGTGCAACCATTGGTACAAGTAGTGATGCAAACAGTGCATTGAGCACGAACAGTTTATCTGGTAGTGACACGCAGGTTTGGGGTGCTACTGCTGGTAATGGTGCCGGGGTGAACACAGCCGACGTCAAGGCTAACGGTGCAACGCTGGTAACGGCGGCAAACCCAAGAGCAACGGCAGGTACGTACCGTGCACCAATTACGTGGACGCTGAGCGCTGCGCCAAGTGCTAACTAACGAATGAAGAAACATTGGCCAGCGACGGGAGTCGTTGGCCTTTTTAGAGGGTGGAGCAAGGCGTTTAGAAAGCAGAGTATAAGTAACTTGGACCGAAAGGCCCGCACTTGGCCTTTTGGTTCAAGTTGCTTATGCGTCGCTTTCTGCCTTGCGCAACCCGTTTCCATACGCACGAGTAACGCGGGAGCGGTGTAGCATTATCCAACTAATGTGATGAGGTCCGCCCTTGTCTTCATTGCCGTAGTGGGTTACGCGCAAGTTTCCACGGCGAACCCGGCCGTGAGACTATAACCACACCATTCAACCTGTTACAATTTAGGTGGATAGAATCAAGCGATAAACAAATTGAAGTTGAACGTCGAGGGTAAGCAGATGAAGAAATTACGTTGGTGGTTGGCAGGCTTGGTGATGGTTGTGATGGCTGTTCTGGCGGTAGGAACGCAATCAGCGCACGCGGCAAGTGGGGCAAGCTTTACCATTGCCCCCGTGCTAACCGATAGTCAGGTGGGCACCGATGATGGCTATTTTAACTTAATGCTGAAACCTGGTCAGGAAGAAACCCTGGCAGTTACCGTCACTAACCTGACCGGCAAAACCAAGCGCATTCGGGTGACCCCCACGACGGCGGGCACCAGTAACTCGGGGCAGTTGAGTTACGTTCCCGGGCTTCCCACCGACACTTCGGCGCAGTACCGCCTGAGCGACCTGATGGATAAGGGCACGACCATTAATTTGCAGCCGCACCATGCGAGCCGCGTGTCCTTCAAGCTCAAGGTGCCTAGCGATGGCATTCGTGGACAGTTGCTGGGCGCGATTTATGCCCGTGATTTAGCCGGCTATAAGCAAGGTGGGACGGGCGTGACCGTCGTGAACAAGTTTGCCATGGTCATCGGCGTAATGGCGCGCACCAGCGATAAGGAGTACGCACCTGACCTGAAGCTGCTGGGTGTCCGCCCGGGCGTACAAAGTAACCAGGCGGCCGTCATTGCCAGTGTACAAAATAATCAGCCGCGCCTCTTTGGTTCCATGAAAATGGTCGCAAAGGTGACGCGTAAGGGCCAGTCAAAGGTGCTGATCAAGCGGACTGAGACCAACATGAGTATGGCCCCAAACTCCCACTTTGATTACGGTGTTTACAGCAAGAAAGCCCTGAGCGCCGGGACGTATACTTTGACGCTAACCGCCACGGCGCACCAGTGGCACTGGCAATTCAAGCGTAATTTCACCATTACCGGCAAGCAAGCGGCCAAGGTCAACAAGCAGACCAACCTGAAGCCTGAAAGTCACTTCCCATGGCTCTGGGTCGTTATCGGCGTGTTGGTTTTGATTATCTTAGTTTTACTAATTTTATTGTTGAAGCGGCGGAAGGATGACACAGAAAAGGACTGAGTGCCATGCGCAAAGTAAGCGTCTTACGGAGCCTCTGGGTAGTGCTCGGTATCGGATTACTCGCCATATTAATAGTTATACCGAGTCCGGTGGCGGCGGCAACGTCTACCGGTCAGGTTGTGGTGCTGCCTAGCCAGTCCTCAGGTTCTGGTGTTGACAATGGGCACCACGGGACGGGTGACCGGCCGCACCAGCAGCTGACACCTTTGGAACGGCTGGCCCAGACTGGTGGTATTGGTCTGCGTCGTGGCTCCGAGCAGTCGGCCAGCCCGCAGCGCCACGGCATGTTGCCCCAAACCAGCGAAGCCCAGCTGAACGTGGTGGGGTGGTTGCTCATTATTGTGGCGATCGAGATATGGTTACTGGTAGGTTTACGTAGAAGGAGGGGTGACCGGGATGCAGCAGAAGCTTAATTGGCGGCGGTTTGGAACGTGGTTGTTGCTCGGGGTCACGCTCGTGCTACTGACCGTGGTTCCTCTGCGGACTAGCGCGGATACCACTAGTAACATCACGGTGCCAACGGCGGTGCCGGCGGGGATGCAGACACCGTCGACGGCTGGTGGTGGGTTAACAACGGGCTTTCGCACGGCTTTGAACTGGAATGATTATTCCGCAACACCAACTACGGCCCAGAAGTATGCGTACTTGGAGAGTGGTAACAAGGTAACGGTGAAAACGAGCTTCTCCAAACCTAATCCCACCACTTCCGTAACGTACACAACGTACCTGAAGGTCGGTGACGGGGCAGTTAGCACTTCGCCAACTTCCGCAACCAATGATCCGGCTAACTCAAAACAATCAAACGTCGCGGTTAACTTTGGTACTCCGAGCGGAATTCAAGGCCAAAATGACGTGATTGGATATGAACTCACGGCACCGACTGTGAGCCAACCAACCTGGGTGTATTTTCAGGTGATGGTGCATGAGTCGGGATTGTTTGCGGGTAACTACTACACTTCCGTCTTTCCAATGCTTGTGCTCCCCAAAGATTATAAACCGACGATGAGTTATACTCCGGCCGTAGTGTTCCGCGGCGGCAGCGCCACGGCCACACCGAGTGTCACGACTAATGGATTTACGCTCGGCCTCAAGACTACTACCCCATCTGCAAGCACGCTCCTGGGCCGGTACCACCTTTACGGCGACCGGCGTGGGAACTACGAGTGGTGCGTTTAGCGTGACGGTACCGGCAACTAGTGCGGGGACCGCGGCGAAGACGTATACGACCGACACGAAGACGCTGTACATCGGTGATATCGCCGACCAATCGGCCTTTGTGGGCAACGACGCAACGTTTACCGTTCAGTTGCCGGATGGTTTAACCGCGAAGAACGTCCGCTGGAAGGGAGCGGGTCTCACCCAAAACGGTGATAGTTCCAGCTTTACGATTCCGTCGGTCACGATGGCTATGTTTGGTGCGCAGATTACCGCCACGATGGATGTGTACCAAGGTGACACCATGATTCAGAAGGATGCCACGGGCACGGCCACATTGACGACCATTGATTCCTTGGTGAAAGGGGCCGTGACACCGCAGCTGGTTTTCAGCGGCAGTAACGTGCCCAACGGGATGAATCAGGCGCAGGGTAAGGTTACCGGTATGAGCGGCGAGGACTTGGGCGCGCAGACTACTTGGAGCAGCAGTGACCCATCGCTAGCTAGTGTTGATGCAAACGGGAAGTTGACGGCTAATACTACCGGGAAAACTGGTATGGTTAACTTGATTGGCAACACTTTATACGTGACCAAGCAATTCAAAACTACCCAACCAGTCACGGTTGCCCGTCTAGCCCAGCCATCCCCATTGGCCGTGGGCTCCACCGCTACTTTGACTGCACCTAACGCCCCGAGTGGCACTAAGTGGACCTACCAGTGGCAGACGGCCGCGGCCGGATCCACGAACTGGACGGACGTGGGCGGAGCCACTGGCGCGACGTACACCACGCCGAGTCTGACCATGGATAACGACAAGCAACAGTACCGCGTGGTTGTGACGATGGCGGATGGTACCACTAAGGTGACGAGTAACCCCGTCACGTTGACAGTTAACGCGGGCGGCTTGGCGTTGCGTGAGGTGCCTTCGTTTAACTTCCGGGTTGCCCAAGACGGCAAGCCGTTAGACGAAATGACAGATCCAACCGTGCAGTCGTTAATTAACGGTGACTTTGATGGTAGCACCACGGACTTCACGAACCCCGATATTTTTAACAAGTGGATGTTATCAGACAGTGATGGCAATATCGGCTTGAGTGATACTCGGTCCCCAGCCGGGCAGGACTATCAGTTGAGCGTCGCCATGACACCGTTCAAAACTGCGGCGGGTCAGCTGAGTGCGGGCGGTGGCACTGCAAAGGTGTTACTGTACTGGATAGATAGTTCTGGTAACCCCGTAATCGGTGGGACCATTCCGGACAACAATACGGATACCACCGTGATGAGCAATCAACCGGTTAATAGCACTACTGGCCGTCTCGACCAGCAAGTATCGGCATTACTGTCAGTGGGCAAGTCACCACGAGCGTGGTGGGCCACTATACAAGCACAATGACGTGGACCCTAACTTCGGGGCCTGACGCGAACTAAACGATGGAGCCAGCACGTACAAATGGTGCTGGCTCCTTTTGTATGTTCCAAGTGGTCATTGAACGGGACAAATTTGTTCGATCAGGTCCTGGCTTTGGCTCACGCAGACACGCTATACTGAACTTAACTAATTCGGGCGACGACAACGAGGGGAAGTTGAATTCGATGACTAAGTTTAACCGTGTAATTACGATTGTTGTGGATTCACTAGGCATTGGCCAGGCGGCGGATAGCGCGCAATTTAACGATGTGGGCGCTGACACTTTGGGTCACATCGCGGCTTTATGGGCGCAGACTGGCGGTTGCCGCACCTACAAAGTCTGGGTATCGGTAATATTCGTCAAGATGACGAAATGGTGGGACTGAAACCGGTGGTAGCCCCGCGCGCAGCCTTTGGCCGGATGGCGGAAATATCTGCGGGTAAGGACTCGATGGACGGTCACTGGGAGATGATGGGGTTGCCCGTCATGGAACCCCTCGGCTACTTTCCGGATGGTTTTCCTGACGCACTGATCAAGCAGATTGCTGACTTTGCGGACCGTCCAGTGATTGTGAACCGCCCCTATTCGGGGACGGACGTCATTCATGATTACGGCGACGAGCAGTTGCGGACGGGGGCGCTGATTGTGTACACTTCGGGCGACTCCGTGCTACAGATTGCGGCGAACGTTGACGTGATTCCTTTGGCTGAGTTGTACCGTATTTGCGAGTACGTGCGTGGGCTGACGGTGGACGCACCCTACCGTATTGGGCGGGTGATTGCGCGCCCGTACACGTACCGGTCGGCGGATGATTTTACGCGCACGAGCGACCGGCGCGATTATACGTTAAAGCCCACGGCGCCAACCGATTTGGACCGGATACAGGCAGCCGGTATACCGACTTACGGCGTGGGCAAAATTAACGATATTTTCTCTGGGCAAGGACTGGATGATGGCGTGCACACGACCAGCAATCATGATGGGATGGTGCAGACGATGCGGGTAGTACAGTCGGGCCGGCAGGGTTTTATTTTCACCAACCTGGTGGATTTAGACGCGATGTACGGTCATCGGCGCAATCCGGCGGGGGCAGCCCAGGCGCTGGAGGAGTTTGACCAGGATTTGGGGACGCTGTTGCCGATGCTGGGGGACAAAGACCTGCTGATTATCACGGCGGACCACGGCAACGACCCCACGTTCCGCGGGACGGACCACACCCGCGAGTTGGTGCCGCTTTTAGCTTATTCACCAAGCTTGGTCAGTGCAAAGCCGCACGATGAACCGCAGCAGTTAGAACTCGGGATTCGGCAACCCTTTAGTGATTTGGGTGTGACGATACTCGATAACTTTGGGGTTGAGAACGGAACGTTTGGGATGTCGTTTTTGGATAAGCTCGAGATATGATGCTTACGTTCGTATCGCACAGAGTAGGACTCGATATTTGTTATCTAGTGCTGCATGGTATGTGGGGGATCAATAAATGTTTGGTTTGGGCGTTAATTAAGGTGTAGGCGGCGGGGGTGGTTTGGATGACGCTGCCGGCCCGGAGCGCCCTAGGAACGTAGTGACGTAGGGCGGCAAATTTAGTAGACCGGGACGGGTCTTCCCGGGCTACTAAATTCGTGGGAGGCCGGAACGGCCGGAGCGTGCGGTTAGCAGGCTGGTCATCCAAACCGCCCCTGCGCCGGAGCCTTGATTAACGCCCAAACCGTTCCGCTGCTGGAGCCGGGGCCAAACCGTTCACCCCACCACCCCTACCAAAACGGGTGGTGGTCTGATATGCTAGTAGCGAGATTGAGTATGCAGTTGCGAGGAGGTTTTGGCCATGCGTGACCATAAATACGGGTTGGGCACGTCCAACTTATCGATATTTCTTGTCCTAATGACGGTGGTTTTCGCCTTTGTGCTGGAAAAGGCGTACACCAGGTATTCACTTATGTGGTGGTTATGCGTGGTGACCTACCTGGTAATTATTGCCGGGATTGACCTGGCGGTAACGAATCGGCGCCGGCGGATTCAGCGTGAGCGCGAGGACCACAAGAAGTAATTACGCGGGGTGGTATAGATGAGTATTCATATTGATGCCGCTAAGGGGAGCGTGGCACCCGTGGTTTTACTGCCGGGCGATCCGTTGCGGGCGGAGTACATGGCGACGAATTTCTTGACGGACGTCACGCAGTACAACGTTGTGCGTGCGGCGTACGGCTACACGGGTACGTACCAAGGGCAAAGGCTGTCAATCCAGGCAACCGGGATGGGCATTCCGTCGATGACCATCTACGCCACGGAGCTCATGCGCGACTTTGGTGCCCAGGTGCTAATTAGGACCGGCACGGCGGGGGGCCTGGCCGACGATATCCAGTTGAGGGATATTGTTTTATCCCAGGCAGCGTCGACCGATAGTTCGATTATCGCGAACACCTTTGGACCCGGAATCACCTTCGCGCCCTGTGCCGATTTTGCGTTGCTCCGGCGCGCCGAAGAATTGGCGCAGGACGCGGGTTATCGGGTGCGTGTGGGCAATACGCTGGGCGAGGACCGGTTCTATAACGACGAGATGGACAAGCAAAAATTGGCCGACTATGGCGTTTTGGCGGCCGAGATGGAAACGCCGGGGCTGTATCTGGCCGCGGCCCACTACCATCGTCAGGCGCTAGCCATGATGACGGTGTCGGACCACATTCCGCGCGACGAGCACATGAGCCCGGACGCACGGCAGTCCACGCTGGACGATATGATCCGGATTGCGTTGCGCTTGGGTAGTGAGGCCGCCGCGCAACTAGATGAATAGCATTGGTGCAGCAAAGGGGCCGCGACAGTTGTCACAGCCCCTTTGCACGTTGAAAGGAAAGTAGAGGTTAATATGCGCAACGAACTGGGGCACGTACGGCCGGTAGAGCCGGATGCCCGCCAGATGACGAACTGGGATATGTGTGCCACGTGGATTGGGGCAAACGCCAATAATGGTACTTGGTACATTGGTGGGGTGATTGCCGCGGCGGGGATGCTGACGGCTTCCACCGCGCTCATCGTTTGCGGGGTGCTTTCGTACGTATTGCTGGCTCTGGCTAGCTACATGGGTTACCGCACCGGACTGCCGGCCATGGCCCTCACCCGGCCGGCGTTCGGCCTCCGCGGGTCGCTCATTCCGTCCGTCATTAACGTGGTGCAGTTCATCGGGTGGGCGGCTGCGAACACCTTTATTGCCGCCATTTCAATTGCTACCATTCTGCACGACCTACTCGGGTGGCCGGCCTATGGCACTCCGGGTGGGCACCGCGGTCTGGTAGTGGGCATTATCGTGATGTCGTTATTACATATGGCTTCTATTGCGCTTGGTGAACGTTCGGTCCGGATGATTGAGCGGGTCGGCATTGTGCTGGTGATGGTGTTCGTGGTTTGGGAATCCATCGTGGTTTTCCAGCACGTGTCGCTAACGGAAATTATGCAGTGGCGTCCGGCCGGACATTTACGACTGAGCGCGGGCGCGGCCATTGACGTGTTGGCGGCGTTTAACCTCGCGTGGGTGACGGCGGCCGCCGACTTTTCCCGGTTTACCGACAAGCCCCACGCCGCAACCACGTGGTCATTCATCGGGGCGAACGTGGGTCTGTTCTGGTTTGCGTTTATTGGGTTGGTGGCCACCATTGCGACGGCCATCACCATGAACCACTTTGACCCGAACGATTCGGATCCCTCGACGATTGCCACCAAGCTGGGGCTCGGCGTGCTGGCGCTGCTGGTCATCGTGATTACCAGTACCACGGCGAACGCGGTCAACCTCATGGCTGCGGGGTCAGCCGTGACGAACATGTGGCACCGCATATCGTTGCGACCAGCGCTGTGGCTGGTGACGATTGTCGCGACGCTGGTGTCGTTTGTACCGCTGTTCTTCGCGACGTTTCTGGATGCGTTCACGGCCTTTCTGGACATGATTGGCATGTTCCTGGGGCCGGAAATTGCCGTCTTCTTGGTGGACTTCTTTATTTTGCGGCACCGGCAATACGACGCCCCGGCCATGAACGTCACCGGGGGTAAGTACTGGTATTGGCACGGCGTTAACTGGCGGGCGCTGGGATCCTGGGCGTTGGGTGTATTGGCTTACTTTGCTTGCCGGCGGATTCCCACGGTGGCTGAGCACCTGGGCGCGACGTTTGTGGCAATGGCCATCACGGCGTGCGTGTACTGGTTGTTGAGCCGTAAGCAAAGTCGCTAGGGATACGTTGTTGTGAGCCATCGGGCACAGAAAAACTCCATTCGGGCCGTAAAAAGCTGGCCCCAATGAAGTCCCCTTTTGGTACGCAAAGTTAGTAATAGATGTAAGATGCAGTTACGCGGACGGCTTCCGGCTTGCCCAGACGCTGCGCGAGGGCGGCCTGGATGTCGTTCTCGTTGGCGCGGGCCCCGTATACCCCGGCGTAGACCCGTTTATGATCAGCGCTAATAAGACGGACGTGACCGATTTGATCGCTTGCAGACTCAATCTGTGCGTTAATGGCGGCGACAGTCAGACCGGGGAGCTTGCTGCGATCGACAATGATGTAGTAGCGGATGTACCCGTTACTATTCGCGCGGTTTGCATTTTCCGGCCAAGTAGCGACCACGGCACCATTATAGTAGGCACGCAACAAGGCCCACAGTCCACCAATTAGCAACAGAAAGCCAACGATGGTGAGCATTGTCATTGCAATCTGAACGGCCGCCCCCCAACGTGCCAGGGTACTAAACCCAATGGTGAGGGCCACAAAGGCGATAATGACCGCTAGACCACCGCGAAGAGTTTGACGCCGGGCGTAGCTAGACCAAGCAGACTGTAACTGACTGTTGAAGCTTTTGAGTTGCTGCGGTGCATCGTTGCTGTCTACCTGGTCCGGTTGTTCATGCCGTTGCCAGGCTAGTTGAGGCGAGAGAATAATGGCGTCAGGAGTTGTCGGCGTGAGTACAAAGTCGCCCAGCTCGGCTTCGGGGTTACTTGAACGTTGTAGGTGCCACCAGCCGTAACTGTAGTTCACGGGCACCCATTGGCGTAAACGCCAGCGGTCAATGATCCGGTTAACCACGATGGGATCGGCCGCAATGGGGTGGAAGATGTACATAGTATCGCCTTCTTTCTACCACATACTACGGCCGTAAGCGCTTACTGTAAAGGTATAAATAACCTAAAATGCACAAAGTCGGTGTGCAATCAGGTAATAGTGGGTTGAGTAAGCATGGTAGCGGTTTCCAGATGCAGCAATCATTGGTAGACTGAAATATGAATTACATTGTGATGACTGATAATTATCCTGGTAACGAATAGCTAATAATACAAGTAGGGGATGGTGGGTCAGATGTTTCCGTACAGTAAGTTGCAATCGCTCAATGACCTAGAAACGGTGATTTATAACTATGTGAATAAGCATTCGCGGGCGGTCGAATCCATGACCATCCGCGAACTGGCCGACCACGCGCACGTTAGCACCACGACCATCCTCCGCTTTGCGAACAAGATGGGCTACGATGGGTACGCGGAGTTGCGGTTCGCGCTCAAGCAACACCGGCGCAACCAGCAACAGACTGAGAGCAACGATAGTTACGACATCACGGTGCCGTTGGCCGACTTTTTCTCCAAGGTGAACTCCACGGACTTCGGCAAACTCATCGATCAGGCAATGACGCTGATCGACGCAGCCCCCATGGTCCTGTTCTTTGGCATCGGGACCGGGGCGTCCTTAAGTCAATATGGCGCACGCTTCTGGTCGAACGCCGGCAAGCTGGCGCTGCCCGTACCGGACCCGTTCCAGCCGTTTACTGGTGGGACGCCGTTTCCCAAAGGCACGGTGGTAGTGGTGCTCTCAGTATCTGGCGAAACCGCGGAGGTGATTGAGTTTGTGAGCCGTGTGCAGCCGGAAGGGGCCAAAATCATCGCGGTTACCAACACGATCGGTCCACGCTGGCCAAAATGAGCGACCTCACAATCAGTTACTACATGCCGGAACTGAAACACGGCTCACTCAACCTCACGACACAGATTCCCATTGTCTACCTCATCGAGATGATTGCGCACCGTTTGGACGATGAGCGGGATAATGGTTAGTTAAACAAACGAACAAAGCGAACATATACGGACCGTCAGCCGTCACGCGCTGGCGGTCCGTTTTGCTGTAGGCACTTTGAATGACCGTAGCTAGACGTTGATGTGCCGGCCTCTAATGCGGATTTGGTGTGGACCAATGTGACAGGTTCCATTTTTGTTACATGTTATAAAGCGGTGAACGTGTTTTTTTTGTGTTCGTGAAACCGTATACATCAAAACCGCAAGCGCATACAATTATCTTTGTGATAGGGAATCACAACATCCTTGGCCAAGGTTGTCAGCAATTATCACTACCAACGTAGTTAATTTATTTCTGGGTAACGCCCGTGGTGCGGTGAGCACCAGCAGGCGTTCGAGTCGCAACGGTACGGAAACACCGTGCCGCGGGTGCAAAATATAATGTAGGTGAATTCTATGAATGACTTTATTAATGACAAAGTATTGCCTAAGGTCATGCGGTTCACGGACAGTAAGATTATTACCGCTTTGAAGAACGGGATGATTTACACCATTCCCTTCATCATCATTGGTTCCGTCTTCCTGATCCTATCGTCCTTACCAATCGTATCCTGGGCCAACTGGATGAATAGTACCGGCTTGGTACCATACTTCAACCAGGCAACGAACTTTTCCTTTAACCTCATGGCAATTATCGCCGTCACCGGGATTGCGTACGAGTGGGCACGCAATGAAGGTATCGCGGCATTACCAGCCGGGATTACCGGTTTAATCAGTTTTCTGGTCGTATTGCAGCCCACCACGCCAATTACTAACCCCGCCGGCAAAGTGCTGGTGAAGAACGTGCGTCACCTGACCGGGTTTATCGACACGAGTTGGTTGGCTGGTAAAGGTATGATTGCCGCCATCATCATCGGTTTGGTCACCGGTTGGATTTATTCTTGGTTCGTGAAGAACAATATCACCATCAAGTTGCCTGAACAGGTACCAGCTAACGTGGCGAACTCCTTTGTTGCCTTGATTCCAGCGGCCGCATTGGTTACCTTCTGGATGCTGGTCTACATGGCCTTTGACCACTTTGGTCACACGTCCATGTTGGCATGGATCTACAACGTAATTCAGACGCCACTGCAAGGGATTACCGATTCGTTCGGTGGTGCGCTGATTGTACCAATTCTGATTTCGTTCCTCTGGTTCTTCGGTGTCCACGGTTCATCCATCGTTTCTGGGATCATGACGGCCATCCTGCTGTCGAACGGGACTGACAACGCCAAGCTCTTTGCTTCCGGTAACCTGTCCCTGAGCCACGGTGGTCACATCTTCACCCAGGCACTGCTGGACCAGTTCGGTACCGTCACTGGTGCCGGGATTACCATTGGGCTGGTTGTATACATGCTGTGGTTTGCTAAGTCCGAACAGATTAAGAGTTTAGGTAAGTTGGAAATTGCTCCGGCGTTGTTCAACATTAACGAACCAATTCTGTTTGGTGTTCCGTTAGTGCTGAACCCAGTGATGGCTATTCCGTTCATCCTGACGCCAACGTTGTCCATGGGGCTTACGTACCTGGCCATCAAGATTGGTCTGTTACCACTATTCAACGGGGTTTACGTACCGTGGACCACGCCGCCAATCTTCTCTGGTTTCCTTGTTGGTGGCTGGCGGACAGCTCTATGGCAAGCATTGATGTTGGCCATGACCTTCTTTACCTACCTGCCGTTCATCCGTAAGTACGACAACCAGTTGTACAAAGAAGAACAGGATAACCTGGCGGAAGAAGAAGCGGCTCAGGCATCCAAATAGTTAATTAAGATAGTTCGTTTAGGCCGTGACCAAAGGTGTGACCGCGTCGCAATGGCGGGTCGGCTTTGGCCGCGGTTTGTATTTACACAGAATGGAGCGTTGATATGACAAAGTTACGCAAAGATTTCCTCTGGGGTGGCGCGGTCGCTGCCCATCAACTTGAAGGCGGCTGGCAAGACGGCGGCAAAGGTGTGAGCGTGGCTGACGTCATGACTGCGGGTGCCAACGGGGTCGAACGGCAAATTACTGACGGTGTGTTGCCGGGTCAGAATTATCCTAACCATGAGGCAATTGATTTCTACCACCACTACAAGGACGACGTGAAGTTGTTCGCGGACCTAGGGCTGAAAGCGTTCCGGACCTCCATCGCCTGGACGCGGATTTTTCCGAATGGTGACGAGGACGAACCGAATGAAGCGGGGCTCCAGTTCTACGACGACCTGTTCGACGAGCTCCACAAGTACGGGATTGAGCCGGTGATTACGCTGTCTCACTTTGAAATGCCGTACCACCTAGTTACCGAGTACGGCGGGTGGCGGAGCCGCAAGGTAATTGATTTCTTCGTCCACTTTGCGACCGTCGTGTTTAAGCGGTACAAGGACAAAGTGAAGTACTGGATGACGTTCAACGAGATTAACAACCAGGCAAATACTGATGCAGCGTTCGCGCTATTCACCAACTCTGGTGTGAAGGTAGAACCCGGTGAGGACGCGGAACGCACGATGTACCAGGCCGCTCATTACGAGGTGGTTGCGAGTGCGTTGGCCGTCCAGATTGGTCACCAGATCAACCCTGATTTTCAGATTGGGGCCATGATTGCTATGGTGCCACTCTATCCGGCCTCGCCCAACCCCCGGGACATTTTCAAGGCCGAGCGGGCGATGCAGACGCGTTATTGGTTCGCCGACGTGCAAGCCAACGGTGCCTACCCGGCATGGTTGACGCAGTACCAGGCGGATGCGGGCTTTGATCTCGACATTACGTTGGCGGACCGTGACGTGCTGGCAGCGGGCAAAGTGGATTACATCGGCTTTTCGTACTACATGTCCAACGCGGTTAAGGCCAAGGACGACGAGCCGGACTCCTACAAGTATGAGGAAAGCAAAGACATCGTGCGCAACCCCACTGTTGAGGCTTCGGAATGGGATGGCAGATTGATCCGCAGGGCTTGCGGTACGCTATGAACTGGTTTAACGACCGGTTCCACTTGCCGCAGTTTATCGTCGAGAACGGCTTTGGTGCCATCGATAAGATTGACGCTGATGGCCACGTGCACGACGATTACCGGGTTGATTATCTCCGCCAGCACATTGAGCAGATGAAGTTGGCCGTGGAGGTTGATGGGGTGGACCTGATGGGGTACACGCCATGGGGGTTCATCGACTTGGTCTCTGCGGGGACGGGCCAGATGGATAAGCGTTACGGCTTTATCTATGTTGATAAAAACGATGCCGGTGAGGGGACACTCAAGCGTTCCAAGAAGGATTCGTTCTATTGGTTCCGCCACGTGATTGCCACTAACGGTGAGGACCTGAGCGACGTTAAGCCGGAATATTAGGGATACTTTGACACTATACGAGGTGCAATAATTATGGCTGAAAAAAACAATTATGCTAGCATGCAACGCGGGCATGTCCACGAGTCTACTGGTTGCCAAGATGCAGAAGGCTGCGGCTGATGCGGGCGAGGACGTGGAGATTTTTGCCACTTCCGCTGACCAGATTGACCAGAAGATGGACGAGAAGAATCCCAACATTTTGATGCTGGGACCACAAGTGCGGTACATGTTTAAGAAGCTACAGGACAGGCTGGACATCCCGGTCGAGGTCATCGACATGAAGGATTACGGCATGATGAACGGCAAAGGTGTACTGGAGACGGCGTTGAAGGGGATAAAGGAATAACCAGAGCGAAGCCCCGCGGTTAAAAGCCAGATTGGAAAGGAACGTGCAGAATGGCTGAAGAACAAGAACAAGAACAAGACCTTGAAGCCATCATGGGCTCATCGTAAACGGCGGTAACGCAAGAGCCTCGCCTTTGAGGCCATTGCTTCCGCAAAGGCCGGCGACTTTGATGACGCAGACGCTAAGCTGGAAGAGGCTAACGTGGCGCTGGGGAAGGCCCATGACGCTCAGACGGGGATGCTGACACAGGAGGCCCAAGGTAACCACGTGCACGTGGGTTTGCTCACGGTGCACTCGCAGGACCACCTGATGACGGCAATCACGTTTCGGGATCTGGCTGGTGAGATTGTAGATTTGTACAAGAAGTTGGCCGGAGTTCCGGTCACAGATTAGTTGAGTCGTAGTAGGGGGCGCGGGATGCGGTACTTTATTAGCTTTGATGTTGGTGGGACCTCCATTAAACACGGACTGGTTGATGAACAGGGCAAAGTAGTGGAACGGGGCTCGTTCATGACGTACAATACGCGCCAGGAGAACCTGGACGGTCTGGTGAAGGCGGTCCACCATTATCAGAATAGTTATACGGTGGACGCAATCGGTGTCTCCGCGCCGGGAATCGTGCGGGCTGATGGCTACATGATTACTGGCGGTGCGATCGACAGTTTCTTTGAATTTAACTTTGCCCAGACGCTACAGGAAATGACGGGGCTGCCGACCCACGTGGAAAATGACGCCAACGCCGCAGCAATTGCGGAACGCTGGCTCGGCAACGCGCAGGGTGTGCAGAACTATGTTTGCCTGGTTTTGGGTACGGGTATTGGCATGGGCATCGTGATTAACGGTGTGGTGTTCCGCGGAGCCCATGGCATGGCCGGCGAAGTTGGGTGGAACATCATCCATGATGTCGACCTGACGCAGGACCTGGAAGCCGCCTCGCTGAACTACCACGCCTCGGTGGTTTCGGGGCTGGTGCGGCGGTACAACGCGTCGTTGAAGTTGGCGTTTCCCAACGCAACGTACGTATCCGACGCGCGGGACATCTTAGCACTCGCACACGAAGATGACCGTATCGCGGCGCCGATTTACCGGGACTTCTTGATGGATGTGTCCACCATGGTACTGAACCTCTTCGGCAACTTTGACCCCGAAGTGATCCTGATTGGCGGTGGTATTAGTGCCAATGATCAATTTATGGTTGACCTGCACGCAATGGTTGATGAATGCCTGGCACGGCACAAGGCGCTTAACGGCGTGAAGGACCGGGTGCTGGGTCAGGTGAAGCCGGCGGGGTTACGCAACGACGCCGGTCTGTTGGGCGCGGTTTATCCGTTAGTACGGGACGCAAAGAAGGGATAAAGACTATGCTGAAATATCACTTTATGAGAAATAACGTGGCGCACGAGGAGGCCTTCTTGGCGCGTCAGGGTGCACACGGCTACATGTTGCGCCGCATTCGGGGTTCGCGCTACTTCTTTGAACGGACCGATGCTGACGCCCATTACAACGTGACTTTGCGGCTCACGCAGACGCCGACGGTTGCAGCGCCGCGTGCGGAACGCGTGGTCACTATGCAAGTGTCGCGGGAAATGTTCTACCACGTCATCTACTCGCAAGACGAGCGGGCAAAGGTCACGACGCGCTCGAATGCGACTGCGGTCGAGCAGTACCACACGTACATGTTGGACGCGGGCGCAAAGCAGGAATGGAAGGGCGGCGTCGGGTTGTTCGGCGGCCTCATCCTGATGACCGGCGCGGTGGCGCTGGCCCAGGTTGCGGGTGTATTGGGCAGTCTACCCGTTCGTGCCATCGTCATGATTGCCGGCGTGGCGCTGGCGGCGGCCGGGTTACGCGGCATCTTCATCGGGCTCCGTAACTCCATTGGTTCCGTGCACCCCAAGCGCGGGACCGCGAATGGTGAGGCCCGGTAGCATCATCTAACCATGTGTATACGAAGACCCACAACCGATTGGCTGTGGGTCTTTGCTTTGTCCTGAAATTGTGTGGGGCGAACCCGCGGGCGGGGTTTGGGGTTGCGGCTTACGTGCCTGCGCCGTGATTGCTACACCCGCACGCTTTAGCCCGTGCCGGGCTTCCACGAAGCCAAAGAAAACCACTTTGTCTCCAGGATTTGCCGCTGTAATTCGCTACGCTCCTAGGGCTGGCTCTGCCAGACCGGCGAATTAACTCCCAGTTAAGGTGCTAAAGCACCAACCGGAAGTAAACGAACAGCGCTCCGGGGTCGCAGCAACCACGTCTCCGGGCACGACGCCTCCACCCCAAACCCCGCCCGCGGTTCCCGATACGTAACAGCAGTGGTTACCGCTCCTACCCCACACGCCTCCGCTCACCGGTCCGACCGACGTGGGCTCCTGCTACTGTGGCTATAACGCCAGAGTGAATGTGGTTTAGCACGTCGGTTGGCTTTAGCCTCATCAACCAGATCAGCAAGCTGGAGCAACAGGAGTGCAATCTGCAGGTTATCAGCGACGGAAAAGCCTCCAGCGGGATTGAGCGTCACTAACCCAAAGCACTACGAAAGATTGCTAGTGCGGGGATTGTCTGGATGGCGGCTATAAAATGATTGGGTGGACGAACCACAAAAATATCCGTCAAGCAAAATACTCAGCAAATACGAACCTCTCCGTTTGCGTTTATCGTGATTATCCACCTATGAATCTTTAATGTAGAAGGTGTTTATATTACAAAGTTTTGAGTGTCATCACTTCCACGAGAAAAATGACCTATTGCCGAATCAAAATATTGGGCTAGACAATACTTCCCAATTCTCATAGATAGTGTCTTTTACATCAAAACTTTCGTGAGCAAGTAAGTACTCTTTTGCTTTGAGAACTAAGGGCGATGAATTTTTAATCGTTAAATTTTCTAAAGGGATCTTCGCGGCACCTAGGGAGTCTTGGCCAATGAACTGAGGGGCGACGGGCTCTATAGCCCCTGCAGACTTGTGAACTCTGTAAAAAAACGCAGATATGCTGATTGAATGCCCATTTTTCATAAGCCCAAGGATATTTAAATGAAGTTGTTCCTACTTGCTCTGTTCTCGATGTCGACAAACCCGTTTCTTCGTATATTTCCCGGGAAATAGCCTTAAACAAAGACTCTCCATCCGCAAGACTACCCCCGGGTAGGTCATATCTATTTATATATGGCCCACCATTTTTCTTGATTACGACTAATCCGTTCTCATCTCCAATGATACCGTAAACACCGAATGCTACATGATATCTTTTTGGCATCTATTATTTCCCTTTCAAGATGCAAGAGGTAGGGCCCACCGGTTTGGGGCGGTTGCCCCAACGGGTTATCGACTTCTCGCCTAAATTCACTAAAATACACTCGACTATAATCATAACCTGTAGAACATAAACAGCGCTTCGAAGGCGTGGTTGCTATAGTAGCGTGAGGCCGCGTCGGACGGGTTGGTGATTTAAGGCGTGTGGGCCGGAGTGGTGGATTACCGCGGAGCGCCCACGAAAGCCGTAACTCACCAACGACCGGCGCGGCCGTCACCCACTACCGTAGCAATCCTCAGCATAGGGCACGAAAGCCGCAACCCCACCACCGCTTTGCCTGCACAAACACCCTAAAGTACCGGCAAGATGTGGATGAGTTCGAGGCCCGGTACCGTCGTCAAGACCTGCCGCCACTGTGCAACCGCGCTGTCGGTGACGGGGCCCGTCAGGACGGTGACGCGTCCGCGGCCCCTTTGCACCCTGCCGCTAATACCCAGTGCGGCTAGCTGCTCGCGCGTCACGTCGTCGCCGCGGATGCCCACGAAACGCGGCGACACCCGGTG
>NZ_BBAI01000032.1 GCF_001311175.1 Lacticaseibacillus pantheris DSM 15945 = JCM 12539 = NBRC 106106
GGCCGCTCAACCGGAGCCACCGCGCCAGTACGACCAGCCACGAGCAGCGGTCACCGTGGAGCGGTCCACAAAGTCGTAGTACCCCGCGGCACCGCCACCGGCCAGAACCGCCGACCATCGGCCATCATGCTCTACCGGTGCACACCCCACTGGGTTTCCTCATCTTCACCGTTAACCTTCATCAGCAAATTGTACAACGCCCCATACATATTCGCGTCATTTTGGAATTTGCCCGCTAAGATTTCCGGTTGCACCAAAGTTCGGTCCAGCAGCGGCATCTCGCGTCGCGCCTGCTGGTACGCCGCGTTAATTTCCGTAATCACAATCAGTTGCGCCGAAATGCCACCACCGATGACAAACCGCTCCATATCAACCACCGACTGCACGTTCACAATCAGCAACGCCACTTCCCGACAAAAGTCCCGGAAAATACGCAGCGCATCCGGGTTGCCACCGTTAATCTGCTCGAACACCGCACGCCCATCATTTCTCGTTGGCAGGCCCAAAGCCGCTGAGACCCGTTCCACCATGCCGACCGCCGAGCCAGCGTGAAATCCGAGCAGACTTTGCTCGCTAAAGTCATGACTATCCGACATAAAGCTAAACTCACCCGCCTGGAAGTGTGAGCCCGTATACAAATGCCGGTTAATAATTAACCCGCCACCAATTGCGGTACCAAGCACGATGGCCGCACCGTTGACCACCCCGTGTAAGTTGCCCAGCCACATTTCGGCTAGTGCGGCCGACTTACCGTCATTCTCAACCGCCAGCGGCACGCCATCCGGAACGTGCACGTACTGTGGCAATTCCTTTTGGTCCAAAAACGGTACCATTCCACCGCCAATGACCAGTTCTTGTGGGTGCACTACGGTTCCCGGTACGCTGAAGGCGACACCCTTTAACCGCGACGCGTACCGATCAATAATTTGGTTCACCGTCTCGATAAAATCGTCAAAACTTTTGCGCGGCGTCGGCGTCGTGTGCTTTTCCATCAAGTTGCCAGCACGATCAATCAACCCGTACTTAATATTCGTACCACCCACGTCAATTGCCAAATAAATGTCAGCCATAATTTGGGCCCCCTTTTGCCACTTATCTACAACTCAATGATAGCGCTTTACCGGTATCAACGCACTGTTATTCTACCGTTCGATTTTGTTGCGGTCGATAAATGCAAATTATCATAATATAACTTATGCACAACATTAAGATTACTGTTGCTTTTCGATAATTCACCTTGTTAAGCTTGAATTAGGGGAGACACAGACCAACACACGAAAGGATGATTAACATGCTTAGTTTCATTTGGATGCTTATTGTCGGAGCCATCATTGGCGTTATTGGTCAGGCGATAGTGGGCCGGGACATGCCGTTGGGCTGGGTCGGTAACATTATCGGTGGGCTCGCCGGGGCCTGGCTGGGTACCCGCCTGCTGGGCGACTGGGGACCACACGTTGCCGACATGGCCATCTTTCCAGCCATTATCGGGGCGATTATCGTGGTCTTCATCGTGTCACTAATTATCGGTGGCATGCGCAGTCGCTCCCGTACGTAGGGGGACGAACCTATGCGCCCATTAACAAAGTTGTTTCTTGGCATTGTTGCAATTGTGGGTCTACTCGACGCGGCCGCCTTTGCATTACTACTCTGGCCCGTCCCGGAAGCCATGACTTACTACCAGGACCAATCCCAGTGGCTACAGCCGACGCTTTTGGCCCTAACTGGTGTGACCGCCGCGGTCTTTGTGATTATGTTGTTAGTCGCAATTTTGCGGCGGTCCACCACCAGTCGGCTGGCATTACAAACGCCATCGGGTGAACTGACTTTAGACCGCCGCGCCGTCGAAAACACGGTGACCAAAGCCATTGTCGCCCAACATCCCGTGGGCCAAGTGGACGTCAGCGTGACCATGCGCCGGCGTCAGGTGACCCGCATGCAGGTGAACGCAACATCCATTCAGCGTGACGGTCTCACCACGTTAGCCACCGATATTGAGCAGACGGCCAAAGACGCGGTCACGGCCAGCCTCGGCGTCCCCGTGAAACGGGTCAACGTACACCTCGAGCCGGCCAGCCAGCAACAGAAGGGCGCGGTACGGGTGGTTTAACCCGGAGGAGGCAATATGAGCAAAGAAATAGTTGGCGGCCTCACCGGCTGTGCCGCAATCATTGTTTGGTTACAATTCGGCTTTGGTGGACTCTTACTCGCCCTCCTTGGCGGCATTGTGGGCCTACTCGTGGCCCGCTACCTAGTCCCCAACTGGCCCGCAATTGCGCAATGGTTAACTGCCGGTAAGAACCTGTTCGACAAGGAAAGGTAGCGATGCATATGGAAACCACAACCAACGACTTGATGGCCAATAGTCGCCTCACGTTTGACGACCAGGTCATCACTAAAATCACGGCGCTCTGTGCGCACGAAGTTGACGGTATCTTGGGGATGGACGGCAACGTGATGGATACCATCGCCGACACTTTCACCAAGGGCGACAACACGGGCAAGGGCATCAAAGTAGACGTGGGCGAGCAGCAGGTGGCGATTGACGTCGATGTACTGCTAGAATTTGACCGCGACGCGCAGGCCCTCTTTCACCAACTTTGCGAGCGTGTGAGTGCGCGCATTAAACAAATGACCGGCCTCCAGGTGGTCGCCCTCAACATGAACGTGAAGGACGTGCTCACCAAACGCGAATGGCAGCAGCAAAACCGCTAACACGAAAGGATGACCCAATTATGGATACAATGAAAGATACAACAACCAAAGTAGACCAGGAACTGAAATTTGACGATGCCGTAGTGGCCAAAATTGTCGGCATTACCGCCAGCGAAGTTGCAGGCGTGTACTCGCTTGAAGGCGGAATGGTTGCTAACATGACCGGCTTCTTCCGCAAGGTCACCGACCCTACTAAGGGCGTGGACGTAAACATGGACGACAACCAGACGGTCACGGTATCGCTCGACGCCGTGCTCCACTATGGCGAAAACGCCCCATCCATCTTTGACAAACTGACCACCGCCATCGCGAAGAACGTCAAGCAGATGACGGGCCTGACGGTGACGGGCGTGGAGATGACGGTAAAGGACATGCTGACCAAGGAAGAAATTGCCCAGCAGAAGTCCGATAAGGAACGCAAAGACAGTAAGGATGAGGGACACGACCAGCATCCAGACCCTAAGCCAGCTCCAGCACCGGCATAAAGCGGCCGCAACAACCCTAACCTAACCACAAATGGCGAACACTGCTCGCCCCATCACGGGGTAACAGTGTTCGCCATTTGCATGTGGTGTTGAGGACTGTGCCAAAAGGCGGTTAGCTCCCGATATACAAGATGCATCAGTGTAAATCCTAAGTTCGGGATTTCCACTGACGCCGTCTTGTATATTAGTAAGCTACCTTTTGGCGCGCGACCACGATGTATCGTTCGTGTGCTAAAGGCTTCTGTCACAATCCTCCAAAAAAATTTCAATTTGGGGGTGAGTTTCTCGCGGCTGCACCCTCTATAACTGAAGAGAGGAATCGACAAAACCTACTCCACCGTCCCAAATATCTGCGCCGTAATCCGGTCAGCGCCCTTAATGACGGTGTCCGGTAAATCCGGGTGGGGGCTGGTCGTCGTAAACCAGTTCTCTCTCTCCGTGGGTACGCCCCAGAAGAAGATGCCCTGACTCGCCACCGTCCCGGGACGTAATTGCGAGCGGACCGGATCAATCGCTACGGCCCCCGTCTTTTTGGCGTCACCCTCAACGTCGATTGCTTGGGGATGCGCCAACTGCTGGTCAAAGAGGGAGCGGATGAGCGGATTGATCGTGGTTTCCGCGTTAATGGCGGGGAGCCGCGCCTCAACTAGGCAATCCGCAAAGTACTGTGTTTGCGGGTAGGTTTTGGACCACGTTTGAACCGTCCGGCTTGCGTGTCGAAACTGACCGCCATCTCGGGGCCCAAAATAGTGACAACGCCCGCCTGGACTAGCGCGCGTAACTCCTCAATACGGGTGTCCGGCGGTCCGACCGCCAAGTACCCGTCGGCCCGTTTGAACGTACTCAAAATGTAGTGGTAATAATCGTCACCGCTGAGTAGCCGCCGCTCAACAATGGCACGGATATCGTTCCGAATATCCCGGAGCACTTCCAACGCAGCGGCCGTTGGTCCCTCTTTGGTGCCGCGCTGCGCCGTCCGCACGTCATCCGTGAGGTAGGCAAGCATGACGTCCCGCTGATCACTGTACGGGTACTTCTTTTCCGGATTCAGTTGTTCGTCAAAGTTGAACTGGTCCTCCGGCCGGACGTTCGCCACCTCAATTAGGTGATCTGACCGACCAGTTTCCGCAAAGTTAGCCAGGAGCGCGGCCGCATCGGCATCAGGATACCGTTCTGGTAGTAGCACCTGGTAGTACGCGTACTCTATTTCTCGTTGAACGCGCTGTAACAGCTCCTTGCCGCTCAACGAACCTGGCTCCGTAAAACTGTTGATCCAGTCCATGTTCACAAACTGACCGACAAAGTCACTCTCCGCAGTCGTGTACACACCCTTGGCCCGTAACGGAAAGCCGCGGCGGGAGCCCGCCACGATTTGCGGTTCGCGTCCTGATGGCTGATACTGTAGCAACCCGTCATCGCCGCGGAAGTACCGCCCACCACGTCCCTGCGTGAGTAACGTGACGGCGTCAAAGAAATTGAGGCCAAGGCCGCGCAAAATAACGGTCGCATGTGCCTTGATGGCCGTAAAGTCATATTCCTGCGGGTGCGTCGGCGTCACGTAATGTAAGCCGTACTCCTGGGCAAACCGCGCCAGTTCGTGCTGTTCGGGTGACAACTCGTCCTCGGTGTGGCCGAGTGACATCACCACTTTGTCAGCCAGCAGCGTCGGCCCGGCCGTCGCCACTACGTACTGTCCGTCCTGGGGCGTAACCGCGCGCACCTCTTCCTGAACGAGACGCACCGTAACGCTGTCGGGCAACGACTTCAGCACGTACGCGTAGAACCACGCGGCGTATGCGCCGTAGAGACTGCGAGAAGCAAAGCCGTTCGGCCGAATCTCGCGATTTCAGCCAATAACGCCGCACTCTGCGCGGGCGCGTGCTCGACGATAAAGTCGCGGGCATCACGCTGCGTCCAATCGTACAAGTCCGGACCCGTCACAATGGGACCGGTAATCTGGTCCGTATGGTCGGCAAACAACGTTACGTTATTGGGGTTGGTGTTCATCAGCAGCGCGTGCGGTTGGTCTATTTGCCAAACGCGGCCGCCAACTCCGTACGGATCAATCACGGTCACCTGCAGGCGCTCAAACCGCTTTGTCTGGCGCTGCCATTCAACTAATCGCTGTAACTCCACCAGGCCGCGGGGGCCGGCGCCGATAATTGCAACGTGCATATTTGTTCAACTCCCTCATCAATTTATTCGTACTGGTGCCACGGATTACTTAACCACGCAAAGGTACGGCGGCTTAAAAGCCCGGTTACTCGGCCTTCCCGGGCCGCACATAGCCCCGATCGTTACGCGTGAAACCAAGGTGCGTGTAATAATCTGCAGCGGATGGTGACGCGACCAAAACCACGTTCTTGTCGGCACCCACGGCCTCGGTCACCAGGCCAATGAGGTGCCGTCCAATCCCCTGCCGCTCATAGTCCGCCACCACCGCCAGGTCAGCGATATAAATTACATCGGCATAATCCGTCAGCACACGGACAAAGGCGACGGGCCGCTGCCCATCCCAAGCGCTGATGAGCACGTCCGCGTTTTCAATCATCCCCGTCAGCCGGTGTTCATCATCCGTCCGCCGGTTGAGCCCGGACCCTTCAATCACCGTCTTTAAATCTGCCGGCCGCATTAAACCCGTTTTATAAGCTACCAATTCATTAACCTCTTAACGTTATTTTTAGTCAGTTTTTTTCAGCGCCGTGATCACGTACACCAGGTGCTAAGTCCCTAGACCATAAGCGTAACCCGCCGAGAATAATTATTCCAGCATGTAGCCCAACCTTACACATTATCGTGGGCGACGCTGGACCTCAACCAGCGGATCTGGCATCCCGAACGGACTGAATACACTGCCAGGATGGTTAACCGGCTCAAATAAGTGCCTTAATACAACAACGACCCTGACGCACCTACGTGGGCAGTCAGGGTCGTATTTTAGCGCCGTAAGTTAAATCCAGGTAGCGATGAAGTTCAGCACGTCTTTCTCCACGTCATCCAGGTACGCTTCGCCATGGCGCATTCCCGGCAAGAAGCGTGTGGTGACGGGAATCTGCTGGGCTACCAAAGCAGCTTCTAGTTGGAGCACCCCGTCATTCGGCACGAACTCATTTAGCGAGTTAGCCAGATACATGGGGCCAGCTTTGGCCGTCACGTGGTGGTACGGCGTGCCGAGGTGGTACTCCTTAGCAGCACCAAAGTATTGCTCGACAAAGCCCTTGTAGAATTCATCGTCGGCCCCATCCTGATCAATAGCCGTGGAGTCAGCGTCAGCGGGCGCTGGTGAGCCAGGGTGCCCACAACGTCGGGGTGCGCAGCCAGCCACTCCTCGATGTTGATGATGCCGGAAAGGGAGACGGCCGGCCAGCCATACTTCAGGCCCACCTCAACGGACATGTTACCACCGCTGGAGGCGCCCACAACGGCCACGTGGTCATCAATGCGGCCACTTTGCCGTAGCCAGGTAACCAAGCTATCCATGTCCACCAGCGGCGCGGGATACAGGTAATCCGGTGCGAGGCGGAAGTTGGGCACCACCACTTGGTAGCCAGCGTCCGCGAAGATCGAGGCTGCCTTGGTCTCTTTGCTCTTATCGCCCCGGAACCAGCCGCCGCCGTGAATTAGGAGGACGGTCCCCCGCTGCTCAGTGGTAGTCGCTGGATACAGGTCGGTACGCAAATCTAGACGCTCGTCGTACTGCACATCACGTTCAATTGACGTCATAATGACTTACCCCTCTCGTAGGTGCACTGCAAAGGAGCGTGGGCACCCCAATTGATAAATAACAACAGATTTCAGCAGGATGATGTAACCGTTACCACCCTAGTGCTATTATGATAATGCAATTAACAAAAAAAAATAAAGTCACATGGTTGACTATATCGGGTGAAGGTGAGGGTGGGGGTTCGGAACCTGCGGGCGGCGTTGGGGGTTGCGGCTTACGTGCCTTCCGCCGTGATTGCTACGGTAGGTGTTCACGACAGCGTTGGCCGGGTTGGTGAGCTACGGCTTCCGTGGGGTGCTCCATGGTAATCCACTGCTAGGGCGAAACCTCCAACTCACCAAGCCAGGTGAGTTTCCGGTGCGATTCCAAGCCCGTCCGGAAACCCACCGGCCGGTCTTGGAACTCGTCGCGCCGTACGTCACTACGTTCCTACGGCGTTACACCCCGGCAGTGGTTACCATTCCGACCCCACACGCCTACGCTCACCAGCCCGACCGACGCGGTCTCACGCTACTGTAGAAATCATTCATCTGGCGATAATTCTACTGATTTTTAATCATCGAATACACCTGCATGTTTTTACTGCTTGGAAATGTTCTAGTTATGCTCTACTGACGGAAGGCACGTAGGTGGGAGCCCCCGACACCGCTCGCAGGTCCACATGCTACATCAAATCACCCGCAATCACAGTTGCTTTTTTTGTGGACAACAGCCTGCCTCTCTCCCCAACTACAAATATCATCCATAACCGGAACGAGCGACTCGCCGCGCGCTGACAACGAGTACTCGACCTTTGGCGGCACCTGCGGATATTCCTTACGTATGACCAAACCGTCATTCTCAAGCTCTCGCAAAGTGTTGGTGAGCGTCTTAAACGAAATTGGGGCCAGCAGTCGCTTGAGTGCGTTGTAGCGAATCGGACCGTGGTTCAACGCCAACGCGTAGAGCAACTGCATCTTATACTTGCCGCCAATCAGTCGCAGCGTATAGGCAAAGCCCGTATCTTCCAACCGGTTTTCCGTGATGTAATCAATATCAGCCATCACACTCTCCTTTGGGTTAGTACCGCACCTTAATTACCGTACTTGTTCTGTCGTTCAGCATAACATATGCTGAAACCAATAACGAAAGGACGTGCGGACAAAATGAAAACAATCGTGTATACCCATCCGTATTCTGGTAGTTTCAACCATGCTATTTTGACACGCTTGACCGATTACTTTGAATCTGAGGGTCAAGATTATCAAGTAATCGACCTCTATCAAGATGGCTTTGACCCCCGTTATTCCGCTGAGGAGCTGCGTCTGTTCAGTCGCGGCGAGACACCTTACCAACTGGTCAAAGATTATCAGCGGATGATTGAACGCTCCAACGAGCTAATTGTCATCACCCCAATTTGGTGGTACAACATCCCCGCCGAGCTCAAGGGTTTCTTTGACAAAGTGATGTTAAGGGGCTTCGCATACGTGGAATCACCGGAATGGCGCGGTCTGTTGACGTACATCAACAAAGCAACCGTGATTACTACCTCCACGGTCCCAAAGGATTACCTTCAGCAGCAAGCGGGCGACCCAATCCAGGGCAATTTGATTAATCGAACCATTGCCGATCTTGGTATCGACCCCAGCAAAACCAACTGGATTCATTTTGGTGAAGTAAATCTAACCACGGACAAGGTCCGCAAGCAATTTTTGGCCGACCTCCCCAACCTGTACCGCGATGGCAAACAGAGTTAGTACAATATTGTGATGATGCCCGCTCTACCGACCGCGGGTATATGGACCACATTAGAATAAACAAACCCGTCCAGGATTACCCGGACGGGTTTGTTGATCTTACATATATAGACAGCACGCCCGCAATAATCAGGCTGACAGACCGAGGTGCAACCATAATGGTATTGAACCCATCGATATGACGGGAACCCGCGGGCGGGCTTGGGGACGGAGGCGTCGTACCCGGAGACGTAGTTGCTACGACCCCAGAGCGCTGTTCGAGCAAAGCGAGTTACAGCGGCAAATTCTGGAGACAAAGTGGTTTCCTTTGTCTCCAGAATTCGCGGGAGGACGGAACGTCCGGAGCGTGCGGGTGTAGCAACCTACGGCGGAGTACGTAAGCCGCAGTCCCCAAGTCCGCCCGCGAGTTCGCCCCACGTAAGCCGCAGCTCGCCAGCCCGACCAACGCTGCCGGCAACCACTACATTGGCCCCTCACCCACCCAGGTACGCGGCCTGGACCTGAGCGTCGGCGAGGAGTTCGGCGCCGGTGCCAGTCATTTTGACTTCGCCGCTCGCCAAGACGTACGCTCGGTCGGCAATGCTCAACGCCTGCGTCGCGTTCTGTTCGATCAGCAACACGGTCGTCCCCTGCTCGTGGATGGTCTTGATGATGTCGAACACCTTCTGAATGTAGATGGGCGATAGCCCCATCGACGGTTCGTCCAACAACAACAGCTTGGGCTTCGCCATCAGCGCGCGACCCATGGCCAACATTTGTTGTTCACCACCGGATAGCGTCGCCGCATCCTGCTTACGCCGTTCCGCCAGCACCGGGAAGCGCGTGAAGACTTCTTCCAAAGACGCGGAGATATCCGCCCCGCGTGGCTGGGTAAACGCACCCAGTTGCAGGTTTTCCAGGACGCTGAGGCCCTCAAAGACGTGCCGGCCTTCCGGCACCTGTGAAATACCCAACTGGACGATTCGTGACGCGCTCGATAGGTTGATCACCTTGTCCTCGTAGGTTACCGTTCCGGCTTTGGCGCGCATAATACCCGAGATAGTTTTCAGGATGGTGCTTTTACCCGCACCGTTTGCCCCGATGAGCGTCACAATTTCGCCCGTGTGCACCTCGAAGCTGACGTCCTTGACCGCCTTGATGGCACCATAGTTAACGACCAAGTGCTCGACTTTAAGCATGAACGCCACCCCCTAGGTACGCACTAACCACTTCCTCATTGGCCTTAATTTCGTCCGGCGTTCCGTCCGCAATTAGCTTGCCGTGATCCAGCACGAAGATGCGCTGGGCCAGATTCATTACCAGCGACATATCGTGCTCAATTAGCACCACCGTCACGTGGTAGTCCGACTGGAGTTTGCGAATCAAACGCATCAGGTCCGCGGTTTCTTCAGGGTTCATCCCCGCAGCGGGTTCATCCAGGAAAATCACTTGCGGCGACGTCGCCAGCGCGCGCACAATTTCCACGCGCCTTTGCTCACCATACGGCAAGTTGCCCGCCTCCGTGTCCGCGTACGGTGTGAGGTCAAAGTCGGCCAGCAACTGGTCGGCCCGTTCGCGTACGGCGGCTTCCTTCTTATAAAAGGACGGCAGGCGTAACATCGTCGCCACGAAACTTTCACGGTAGCTACTGGTCATGGCCACCGCCACGTTATCACGCACGCTCATATCCGCAAACAGGCGAATGTTTTGGAAGGTGCGTGACAACCCCAACTTGGCGACCTGGTACGCCGCCTTTTTGTTCAGCTCAACCGTCCCCTGCTCCGTGTGCAGGAGTACGCGACCGCTGGTGGGCGGGACCACGCTGGTAATCGCGTTGAACAGCGTGGTCTTACCCGCACCGTTCGGGCCGATGAGGGCAACCAGCGAGCCCCGTTCAACTTCGAACGAGACGTCGTCCACGGCGGTGAGGCCGCCAAAGACTTCGCTGACGTGTTGTAACTCTAGAATTGTACTCATTCTGTTCCCCCCACCTTACGTTTTTTTACCGACCCACCGGAACGACAGCTCGTGCCGGCCCAACAGACCGGACGGCTTGAAGACCATCAGCAGGATCAGCGCTAGTGCGTAAATGACCATCCGCAGGGTCCCGAAGTTCTGGAGCACGGTGTCAATCACGCCGAGCACCACGGCGGCCACGACGGTCCCGGTCATACTACCAATTCCACCTAACACCACAATAATCAGGATGGCAATGGTGTTCATGATACCAAAGTCGCTGGGGGCAATCGTCTGAATGTAGCTGGCGTGGAGCGAGCCGGCTACTGCGGCGGTTGCGGCACCAAAGACGAAGGTGGACAGCTTCCACTTTGTCGTGTTCAGGCCCACCGCCTCCGACGCAATTTCGTCCTCCCGCACCGAAATGACGGCGCGACCGGAACGAGCGTGAATGAAGTTGACGGTCATAATGAGGACGATACACATGACGACATACACAACCGGCCAGGTAGCGTACATCGGAATGTTGAAAATCCCGGACGGACCATTCGTGATTTTGAGGTTATTAATCACCACGCGGATGATTTCCGATGCACCCATGGTCGCAATTGCCAGGTAGTCACCACGCAGACGCAGCGTCGGTACCCCGATGATGATAGCGGCAATCACCGCAATCACGATACCGAGAACTACAGACAACCAGAAGCCCACGCGGTCGTCGCGTACTCGGTCAAAATCCCCGTAGCGTACGCGCCAATGGCCATGAACCCGGCGTGACCCAAGCTAAACTGGCCGGTAAACCCAATGATGAGGTTGAGGCCACTTGCAAGAATCACGTTAATACCGATGGTCACCAACGCGTTTTCGATGAAGGTGTTGATCAGGCCGGCGAACTCACACGCATCGATGATTGCAAAGCCGGCGATCATGATTAATAACCAAATTGCATTTGCCTTGATATTTCTTTGCATAGCGTTCACCTAGACCTTTTCCTTCTTGTTCTTGCCGAAAATCCCGGATGGCAGTACCAGCAGGATGATGATCAGGACCACGTACACCGCCGCGTCTTTGTACGCGGAGAGCCCCACAGCCTGCGTCGCCGTCTCGAGGATACCAATCAGGAAGCCCCCGATTGACGCGCCCGGAATGGAACCAATGCCACCGACAACGGCCGCAACGAACGCCTTAATGCCGGGCGTCATCCCCATCAGCGGGTCGATAGAGTTGTAATACAGCCCGATGAGCACCCCACCAGCACCCGCGAGCGCGGAGCCGATGGCAAAGGTGAAGGAGATCACGTGGTTGGGGTTAATCCCCACCAGCTGGGCAGCATCCGGGTCGTTGGCCACTGCCCGCATGGCTTTGCCCATCTTGGTCTGCTTAATGACAAACTGCAGGGCCACCATCAGGAAAATGGCCGTACCCAGAATGATGATCTGGATGTTAGAAATGCTGATGCCGGCCACGTGGTAATTATGTTGCTTGATGACCTGCGGAAAACTGCGGGCACTCGCACCGTAGAGGTACGACATCCCGTTTTCCAGAAAGTAGGACACCCCAATTGCCGTGATGAGCGCGGCCACTCGTGGTGCGTGGCGAAGTGGGCGGTAGGCCAGAAACTCGATGATGACGCCCACCAGCGCGGTAATCGCCATGGTCGAGATGAGCGCAAAGATAAAGTTGAAGTGCCAGTAATTAATGACAAAGTAGCCCCAAAATGCCCCGAGCATGTACACATCACCATGCGCAAAGTTCAGAAGCTTGATGATCCCATAGACCATCGTGTAGCCTAACGCCAGCAGTGCGTAAATACTGCCAAGCGAGATGCCGTTGATTAGTTGTTGCATGATTGTATGCACAAGCCGACCTCCTGTAAATTGACAACGGGTGGCCCCGCAACCTACCGTTACGCACGTTGCGGGTGGTCACACCCTGCGACGCACAAACAGTCCCGGGCCGTCACTTCACTAGGAAGCGCCCGCCCTGGACTGTTAATGCGCTGGGTCATTAGCGGCCCATGTTACTTAACTGAGTAGCCTTCACAATCTTGCCGTCAGTCATTTGTTCAATTGAAACGGTCTTTTCTGGGTTGTGCTTGCTATCAACACTCATCTTCCCGGTAACACCGTTCATGTTCTTGATCTTACCCATCGCCTTGGCAATGTCAGCCGAGTTCGTGGAGTTGGCCTTTTCGATTGCGGCCTTGACCATGTATACGGAGTCGTAAGACAGCGCGGAGAACGTTGGTGCTTCAGCGTTAAACTTCTTCTGGTAGTCGGACATGAACGTCTTAACCGTGCTGTTCGTGTCCGCGGACTTCGTGGAGAATGGCGTGCTGTAGTATACGTTAGTGGCGTTGCTGCTACCAGCAATCTTTGCCAGGGCTGGGTCACCCATACCATCGGAACCGATGATTGGTGCCGTGATACCCATCTGACGCGCCTGCTTAACGATCAGACCAATTTCAGAGTAGTAGCCAGGTGCGTAGATAGCGTCAAACTTCTTGCCCTTCAGGCTGGTCAGCGTGGCGTTAAAGTCCTTGTCGCCTTCCTGGAAGTACTGGGTGGAAACAATGTTGCCCTTAAAGTTGGACTTGAATGCCTTGGCCAGCCCGGTACCATAGTCACTCGAGTTATCAGCCAGGATAGCTACTCGGCGTGATTTGAGGGTTGTGTAGGCAAAGCGGGCAGCGGCACCAGCCTGGTAGTCGTTAGTGAAACATGCCCGGAATGCGTACGGCTGAACCTTGCCGCTCTTTTGCATCGTGTAGCCCGCGTCAGTAGCTGATGGTGTAACCATCGCTACGGAAGCCTTGGTGACGTTGGGGATAGCTGCTGTTGAGTCGTTCGTGGTTGCGGGCCCAACGACTGCGACTACCTTATCGTTGTTGACCAGCTGGGCGGCTACGGAAGCGGACCCGGTCGTAGACGACTTGTTGTCGCGATAGACGGCCTTCACCTTCATCTTCTTACCGTCAACTTTGATACCGCCGGCCTTGTTGATCTTATCAACGGCGAGCTCAATCCCCTTCTTCTGTTGCTCACCATAGCCCGCAACGGAACCAGAGAGCTCCATGTTAACCCCGATTTTGATGGTGTTGCCACTGGCGTTGTTACCCTTTGCCTTAGCTGAACTGGAACACCCTGCCATCACGGCCACCATAGCTGCGGCGGCAAAGCCCATTGCGATACGTTTGAAAGTCTTCTTCATTTTCCCGGTCTCCTTTAACCTATGTGGTTCCCCAAATTATGTGTGGTGCCTGACTACCTGGTACTTATGTGCCCACCCAACCAAAAACGGCGGGCCCCGCTTGCAGCAACTGCTGCAACAGGGTCCGCCGTTAACTTACCGGATGAGCCCCATTGCCAAAGTGAACAAGGACTCAATTAGCGATTAGAAATCGCAACCGGGTCCTTACTTCAACAACAAGGCTAGCAACGCAAAAGAAGACGAAGTATGGATGCTGTAGTGTTTTTAATAATCATGGCAATGTTCTCCTTTGCTTTGCTAATTCAATACGGCTAGTTTATTAGTGAGCGACAGCTTTGTCAACACATTTTACAATCTTTTTTTTAATTTAAGGCTTAGAAACGCTTTCGCGACGTCGCCGCCACGCTGCCCGGCCGTAGTAAAAGCCGTAACACAGCGCGATAAACGGCAACATGTACAGCAGGCTACTCCGTTGGTTGGGGTCAAAGACAATCAGGACGCACGACAGCAGGCTCATAATCAGTGCAGCCCATGGCACCACCGGGAAACCTGGCGTGCGGAATTTGAGTTCGCTATCCGTGTGCCCTTGCGCCAACCATTGCCGCCGGAAGTTAATTTCTGACAACGCAATCGCCATCCACACAATCACGACGGCCAGCCCGGAAATGGAAACCAACACGAGGTAAACGGTGCCGGCCGCCACCACGCTGGACGCTAGCGCGAGGATGCCGCCCACCATGCTGACGGCTAGAGCAAGCAGCGGTACGCCACGGCGGCTGGTCTGGGCAAAGCGGCGGCTAATCGTCCCCTCATGGGCCAACGACCACAGCATCCGCGTTGAGGCGTAGAGTCCCGAGTTAGCGGCGGACAGGATGGCAGTCAGCACCACGAAGTTCATCAGGTCGCCGGCAAACGGTAAACCCATGCGGTTGAAGACCAGGACGAACGGACTTTGGTTGACCCCCGCGTCCTGCCACGGAATCAGGGCCGCCATCACAAAAATACTGCCAATAAAGAAAATCACCAGCCGCATGAGCGTGGTGCGAATAGCTTGCGGAATGTTGTGCGCCGGATCCTTGGTCTCACCGGCAGTCACCCCGATGAGTTCGGTGCCAGAGAAGGCAAAGTTGACGGTTAACATCGTCGTGAATACGCCTTTGAATCCGGTAGGAAACCAGCCATCCTTAGTGAGGTTGTGTAATAACGGGGCGTGTTGGTAACCGTCCAGATGGATGACACCCACGATTGCCAGTGCGCCGAGCAGGATAAACACAACAATCGCCACCACTTTGATACTGGAGAACCAGAATTCAGTTTCGGCAAAGAAGCGGACGGACAGCGCGTTGGAAACGACGATTACCACCATAAACAGCAAGCTCCAGACCCACGTGGGCGACCCCGGGAACCACTTTTGCATCATCAACCCGGCTGCGGTGAACTCCGATCCTAGCGCGACGGTCCACGTCAACCAGTAGAGGATGGCGACCGTGAACCCCGTACCCGGCCCGATAAACCGGTCGGCGTACACGTGGAATGAGCCAGTCTCAGGCATAGCCACGGCCAGCTCGCCGAGGCACAGCATGACCAGGTAGACCACTACCGCGCCAATGCCGTATGCCAGGATGGTCCCAATCGGCCCGGCCTGGTGGATGGTGTAGCCGGAGCTGAGGAATAGCCCCGTACCAATCACCCCGCCCAGTGAAATCATCAATAGGTGGCGCGATTCCATTTTGCGTTGTAAAGTTTCGCGTTGTGCTGCCAAAGTAATACCCCCATAGTTATGTTCAACACGCCAAATCGCCCCAGGACGTCCGGAAGCGGTGCTATTGCCCCGGATAAAATTTTCAGGTGTCCGTCGGCGTGCTACAATATCATTAATACGCTTGTGAATCACTATCTCACTTTGGGGGTGGGAGGGGCAAGTAAAAACAGAGCGGAACAAACCGGGTTGAAAGCGGAGCGGAACTTAGTTTGGCCGAAAGACCCGCACTTGGTCTTTGGGACAAACTGAGTTACGTATAGCTTTCAGGTTTGAGGAGCTCGAATAAAAAAACAGAGCGGAGCCATGCGGTTAGAAGGTAGAGTGTAAGTGATACAGAGTGGCAGGCGGGTTTTGCCTGATACTTTGGATTGCTTACACGGCACCTTCTGCATGGCGGAACTCAATTATGAACAGCGCTCAAATAAGGCAGGCATCTATGCAGAATCCATTAACTAATCTACTTAACCAACGCCACTACCTGGTCAATGATGGCGCCATGGGTACGGAACTTGACCGTCGCGGTGTGGACACCAACAACAGTCTCTGGTCCGCACTCGCTTTGACCTCCGACCCCGACGCCGTGCAGGCCGTCCACGCTGATTACTTCGCGGCGGGGGCCGACATTGCGACCACCAACACGTACCAGGCGACCCCGCAAGGCTTTGCGCAGCAGGGCATCGACCATCAAGTTAGCAGCAAAATCATCACGGAAGCCGTGGCACTCGCCAGGTAGCCCGCGATTCCGCCACCCGTAGTCAGGAGCGCCTCGTAGCGGGAAGCGTGGGCCCGTACGGTGCGTTTCTCGCTGATGGCAGTGAGTACACAGGTAAGTACCAGTTAAGTCCCGTCCAGTACCACGACTTTCACCTGATGCGGATGCGGGCATTGGCGGCCGCTGGCGTGGACCTCTTTGCCTTTGAAACCCAGCCTAACAACGATGAGGTGACTGCCCTCGTGGAACTGCTGGGGCAGGAATTTCCTGACCTCACCGCTTGGGTATCATTTAGTATCAGCGACGCTCACCACCTCGCCGATGGCACACCACTGGCGCGGGCGGCGGCAGCACTGAACGACAATCCACAAATTGAGGCTGTGGGGGTTAACTGCACCGATATGACCATGATTGCCCCCGCTCTCCGCGTCCTGCGGCGGGCCACCGAAAAGCCGCTGATCGTGTACCCGAATAACGGTGATACGTACAATCCCAGCTCCAAAACCTGGGTAACGAACCCGCACGCGGCAAGTTTCACCGACCTCGTCCCTGAATGGGTGACCGCCGGGGCCGCAATCATTGGCGGCTGTTGCCGGACGTCCCCGACCGATATCGCGACGATTCGCGTGGCGATTGACGAGTTGGAATGATTGAAGGCTGAATATAGATATTGAGCTTACGCTGTTCTTAATTGGTACATTGAAAGGGCGTGTACACCCGGGAAAGTATCCCGGACGTACACGCCCCTTTTGCATTATTTTTGCGTTACGTAGCCATCCTATCAATATCGGCGCTACGCGGTGGCCCAATCGTACTGCTTCAAATATTTCTGATCATCTGGCTTACTGCTCCGAGTCGGTTTGTCAGTATGCGCTAGACGGTACTGAACGTCCAACGTTAACAACATACGCGCCGGAATACCCGTAACCTTCTCAATGGATAACGCTACGGTTGGAGAAATAAACGCTTTTCGGTGTAGGACTTGCGAAAGATGTTTCTCCGAAACGCCGATTCGTTTTGCAAAGTCCGCATGCTCAATGTTCTGGAAGGCGAGCGTTTCCTCAATGGTGTCGGCTGCGGAAAAATCGCCAATATCTGTCGGGGAAATTTTGTTGTTTCGATTTAGCATAATAAATACCCCTCCTTAGTGATAATCTTCAATTTTAACGATGACTATAGTTACCGCGTCAGCCGGCTTCGTTGTCAGTTCATCAAAGCGATCATAACCCTCAATAATCATTCTCCAATTGGGTCCAACGTCGACCGCAAAATGATTATCATAATTTCCATGTAGTGGATGCAGGCGGGCCGGTGGTAATCTGGAAATATCGTCAAGGGTACTCGCACTTTCAAACTCGGAAAGTCGCTGACCAATTCGTTTAGAGTGATCGCTGCCAAATTTTTTTAACTCGCAATCTAGCATCATTTAAAACTTTAGTTAGCTTAACCGTTTCGCCAAAGTATTCCATGCTCTCTACCTCACGCTTCCACTTTACCACATAGGTAAAGTGACGTCAATTACGCTTAAATTTCACATTCAATTAACCGTACATCAATTACACCAATATGCCTAAATCATGGCGTTAATTTGTCGCAGACAATCTCGCACTAGATGTATACTGTCCTTGTAAACATCATCAATATAATATTCATAATTAAAGTTCCATCTAACACTGCATCATGGAGGTTAATTTCATGGATCAAAAGAACGTACAGCGTGAAAAAGTCGCGCATCTGATTGATGATTTATACAACCAACTGGCAACGGACGGTGACAGCAAAACTATCGAAATTCGCGAATCGTTGCTTAAGGCTTACCGGCACCTAGACCGCAAGAGTCCGGAAGTGACGGCTAACCATCTGGCTAACTATCTCCGCTTTACCGGCTATACCGAAAAAAATTGCCTATACACAAGCCCAGGATGAGGTAATTTCTCAACTGAGCCAGTTAGGCCAAAGCGCCGGCCTGAACGGTTCCTACAAAACGGCGTACGGCGATAAAAGTCAGTTTTAGAAACTTTGTTCCTTAACCCACAAAGAAGGCATAGAAATGGAAGCAAAACAAAAACTCATTGCGAAAATGTTGGAACTGCAACACCTATTTGAACAACAAAATGACTCCGACTCCAAACAAATCGTGGCCACCATCAAACAGACCGTAGCTCGTACCGCCGACAAGAAAATTCAGGGCGCCAATGTTGCACCACAAGTAAAACCAATTAGTCACATCATCAGGACTAAAATGAGTGCGGACAACTACCAACTGACGCTAGAGCAACGGACTACCCTCTTTGACATGGAGGGGCTAGCCGAAGATATTGCCAACAAGTTCATGTCCGGCATCCCCAACCTGTAACGCAACACCTGCTACCGGATGGTGCCAAATATTAGCTGTTTACCACTGAGGCTCAATCAATTAGTCCTGCAATCAAACTGGGAGGTACATATTATGAAGTCAGTTAAAAACACATCGTCCAAAGTAAAATGGTTTAGCGGTGGCAACGACCGCCGTCAGCAGGCCATTGAAATCATTAATAAGTTGATTGATTGCCCGGAAGTGAACCAGTCCGACGCGCTATTATCGAAACTGGATGGGTACCGCGAAGAGCTCACCCAACAAAAACAGTCCGTACCGTTTATCCTCAGCCGCATGAACGTAGACGTCGGCAAGTCCATCCAGGATAATAGTGTGACACTATCGGACACTGCCAACGCACTAGTCGACGAACTGGGTCAACTGAGTCAAATCCACTGGGGTTACTAGACCCCATAGAAGGAAGGCACAGCCATGCCCAAAGACACAGATTACTATCAACACATTAGTCAGCTGGTGTCGACGGCGTTGAACGACCCCGACATTGCGGCCGACCAACACCTGGTCGCCTTGTTACGCAAAGTGGACGCCGCGGCCGCTGACAACCAGAAATTTTACGATGACCGGCGCAAATTCCAACCGACAGTGTCACTTTACGCGTTGGAACACCATAATAAAGTGCCCGCCGAACTATTGGACTTGCTCAAGTACGTTGACACGCCTAATTCCTGGAGTGGGTTCTAATGCACAAATTGAGGCAGGCAGAAACAAAGTAACATCTGGTAGCGGAACGTCACTAGGGTTACCTAAATAATCATCATGACCGCTTTGCCCACCAGCGTCGCACCATAAATCATGACGATGGCGCCGGAAATGATGTTGACCCAAAGTAGAAACCGCCGTGGTAGGCGGTTTTTTTAGTGTGCCAATCACTAACGTAATGCCGAAGAACCACAAAACCGTGCTGGAAAGAATGCCCAGCAAGAACGGCAACACCTCGCTATTGGTGAGCGTACTCCGCATCGCGCCAAAGGAAACGCTGGTGTCGATAATCGCCTGCGGGTTGGCAAAGGCGACGACCCACGCACCCGTGAACGCCTCTTTGAGTGGCATCACCGCGTCATCATTACCAATGGTGGTGGCATTTGCGCTGCGTAAAATCCCCCAGCCCATCCATACCACCACTAAGCCACCCACCAGCAGAATGACCAGTTTCAGCCACTGGTAGTGGGTAATGATGGCGCCCATCCCCAGGAAGGCCACCACGGTCAAAGTAGTGTCGGCAATCCACACAAAGACTGCAATGAGCAGCGCCCGAGGGAGGCGGTTGCTCATGGCGCTATTGAACACGAATAAGTTTTGCATACCGATAGAACTAACGAGTGCGATGCTGATGAGCATCCCCCTTAAGTAGACTGACAACATTATGTGTACCTCCCACGCTATTGGGTATTGGTGTGTTGTGGCGGCGGGCGGGGTGTGGCCTTGCGGAAACTTTAGGGCAACTTGCTACGGCAATCGGGTTTTATCGCTACTCAGAGTGGTAAGTGCTACAGCGCTCCCGCGTTACTCGTGCGTATGGAAACGAGCTGCGCCCCGCAGAAACTTGCGCGTAACCCGCTACGGCAATGAAGCCAAGCCCGGGCTTCACCGCTACTTTAACGGCTAGACGGTACAGCGCTCCCGCGTTACCCGTGCGTATGGAAACGAGCTGCGCAGGCCAGAAAGCGACGCATAAGCTACTGCCACCAAAAGGCCAAGTGCGGGCCTTTCGGTGGCAGTAACTTATGCTCTGCTTTCTAAACGGCCTGCTCCGCTCTCTAACAAAAAGCACCCACCCCACAACCTTCCAGCGCCATGCGCCGTGCCTACGATTGTGAGGTGAGTGCCTAAGCCGACCGCCCGACGACGGACCGACCCAATAGCTATTTAATTAATAAGTTATTTACGATACTACACAAGCGCATTTTGCTTGTCAATGGCCGCCCGCTAAATTACCTGTGGCTCCGGCCGCCGCAACAACCGCACCCGGTACACCGCGTCAATCTGCTTTAACTTCCCCAGCAGCTCCGCGTCCTGCGCCCCAGTGAACTGGTTAACGTCAATAATACTGTACGCCACGTCGTCCCTTGCCGCGTTGCTCATGCCCTCAATGTTAATTCCCCGCTGCGCCAACATGGTCGCAATCTGCCCAACCATGTTCGGCTTGTTTTGGTGCATCAGCGTCAACCGGTACTGCGTCGTGAACGGCACCTGCAACGTCGGCAGGTTCACACTGTGGTTCACGTTCCCCGTCTCCAGGAAGCTCATGATGGTCTGCGCCCCCTGCACCGCGCCGTTCGCCTCCGCCTCGAGCGTCGAGCCACCAATATGTGGCGTCACCACCACATCATCGCGCCCCAGGATCACGTCGTCGCCAAAATCGGTCAGGTACTGTCGCAGCCGGCCCTCGTCCAACGCGTGCACCACGGCTTTGTTGTCCACGATGCCACCCCGGGCAAAGTTGAGGAGGACGCTGTCCGGCCGCATCATCGCCAGCTCTGCCGTGCTAATCATCCCCGTGGTTTCCTCGTTTTTCGGTACGTGCACCGTCACGTAGTCCGCGTTCGCCAGCGCCACCGCCAACGTCCGTGCCCGTACGGTGCTCGTGGGAATATGCCAGGCGTCGTCCGCCGACAGGTACGGGTCGTAACCCACCACCTTCATCCCCATATCGCTGGCCGCGTGGGCAACCAACGCCCCCACGTGCCCCACGCCAATGACTGCCAACGTTTTGCCCATCAACTCGGTGCCGTTGAACTTAGTTTTGTCGTGCTCCGTCCGCGTCGAAATGTCGGCGCCGCTATTGTGGCCGGCGTACTCCGCTGCCGCAAAGACGTTGCGGGCCGCCGCCACCAGCATCGTGATGACCAGCTCCTTAACCGCGTTGGCATTGCTGCCGGGGGTGTTGAACACCGCGGTACCGTTCGCCGTCGCCAAATCCAACGGAATGTTGTTGAATCCCGCGCCGGCACGCGCAATGACCTTCAAAGCAGCGGGCAAAGTCGCGCCGTGTAAGTCCACCGACCGGATCAGGTACGCGTCCGCGGCGTCCGTCTGGTTGACCGCGTAATTGTTAGTAAACGAATCGAGTCCCACCTGTGCAATGGCGTTAAATGTCTTTACTTGAAACATAATCAGTCCTCCTGTACGCGTCTACGCGTGATCCTTTTCAAAGTGGTATAAGCAATCGATCAACGCGTCCACTGCCGCTAGTGGTAGCGCGTTGTACAAACTGGCGCGCAGGCCGCCCACGCTTCGGTGGCCCTTCAGGTTCATCAAACCCGCCGCCTGGCAGGCCGCAATGACTTGCGCATCCAAATCCGCGTCGCCCGTCATAAACGGTACGTTGGTGAGGGATCGCGCGTTGGAGGTAACTGGGTTGTAAAACAACTTTGATTCATCCAGAAAGTCGTATAGTCGGCCCGACTTTTCCCGGTTGCGCCGCTCCATTTCGTCCACGCCGCCCTGCTCGCGCAGCCACTGCAGCACCAACCCGCACGCGTAGATTGCGAAAACTGGCGGGGTGTTATACAAAGAATGCTTGTCCATAAACAACTGGTAATTCAACATGCTGGGCAAGTGCGACACTTGGTGAACCAGGTCGCGCCGAACGATAACAATCGTTACGCCGGCGGGGCCCAAGTTCTTCTGTGCTCCCGCAAAGATGAGGCCAAAGTCGCGGACGTTATACCGTTCGGCAAGAATGTTGGACGACATGTCCCCCACCAACGTGGTTCCGTTTGTCGCGGGTAACTGATGGAACGCCGTGCCCTCGATTGTATTGTTCGTGGTGATGTGGAGGTAATCGTACGTGCCGGCGGTTAATGGGTGTGCCAACTCCGGGAGTGTGTGGTAATGGTCAGCTTTGGTACTGCCAACCACGTCCACTTTGAACCCCAGACTGGTCGCTTCGTCGCCGGCCCGCACCGCCCAGTGACCGCTGTCGAGCAACGCAATGCGCTGGTGCGTGGTGGCGAGGTTCAAAGGTGCGGCGGCAAACTGACCGGTGCCGCCGCCCTGCATCCACAGAACGGCGTAATCGTCGGGAATATCCATCAGCGCCCGCAAATCGGCCTCCGCGCGCTCAATAATGTCGGTGAATGCAGCCGAACGGTGAGAAATTTCCGTGATGCTCATTCCGGAACCACCGAGTGATGGCAGTTCGCGCTGAATCTGGTTGATAACCGGTTCCGGCATGACGGCCGGACCGGCGGCAAAGTTGTATGTAGGCATGATGCTACCTCCTTTGGGGGTGTGTGCGTTAGTGGCGGGGAAATAGGTTTGAGGCCTGGGATGGGGTTTGGGGCGGAGAGTTGGACGGGAAACGCGCTACGCAGAAAGCGACGCATAAGCTACTAACACCAAAAGGCCAAAAATGGGCTTAACTGCAGCCGCAATTATAGTAATCCATGTCGCTTGACACGCAACTGTTCTCGTTCTGGCTACGGACAAAACAGTAACCACGACAATGTCCCGGAGGTGCTCCCGTGTTACTCGTGCGTATGAAAACGAGCTGCGCAGGCCAGAAAGCGACGTATAAGGTACTATCACCAAAAGGCCAAGTACGGGCCTTTCGGCGATAGTACCTTATACTCTGCTTTCTAAACGGCCTGCTCCGCTCTCTGCTTCGAAAACGAGCTGCGCCCCGCAGAAACTTGCGCGTAACCTGCTACGGCAATGAAGCCAAGCCCGGGCTTCACCGCCGTAGCAGGTTACGCTCCAGTTTCTACCCGCGGGGCTCCGCTCTCTACAAAAAGTCCCCCACAGCCATTCTGTGAGGGACGCGAATTTACGGTTATATCGTATATCGCGGTCTCACAGTAAGTGTGGTTAGCACCTGCGAGACCGTTCGGGAAGCTCAAAAGACAGTCTACACAAATGCGGTGGTAGACCGTGATGATGAACTGAGGATGTGCATACGTAATTTAAACATGTGATTTTCCTCCATTGCTTCCGATGGGACAAATTTATCAGAGTTATTCAGAACTGTCAATTGAACATTTACTCGTCAAACGTCTAAATCCCAACCACAGCATGAATTGGAGGTTATGAGATATCCTGCTAACATGTAGTTAATATCTATCACCGGACGTACTGATATGATAGTGGTAATTGACCAAATTATCCATAAATCCGTTCGCAAGCGCGGCTCTGACCGGTCGGGGGTACCGTGGTTTTTGGAGCCGACTGGGACTTGAACAGTGAACATCCACCGTTGGTCGTACTGGCGTGGTGGTGGAGGTTGAGCGGCTGGTCCCCGCGACGGCTGCATGCCCGTAGTTCTGTAGGTTTACTTCCAGTTGACGCTTTAGCGTCTTACTGGGAGTTAACTCGCCGGTCTGGCAAGGCCAGCCCTAGAGCAGATCGACGTACAGAATCAAATTGGCTAGACCGAGCGGGTTTTGCTCGGGCTACGGCAATTCGCGGTAGCCCGGCACGGGCGTGAGCGTGAGCGTGAGGCACGTAGCCGGTCGCGGGGACC
>NZ_BBAI01000033.1 GCF_001311175.1 Lacticaseibacillus pantheris DSM 15945 = JCM 12539 = NBRC 106106
TCCGCGCTCAACACGGCTTCCCAGGCGGCGGTACTAAGCGAGTGGTTAACCGAGTATACGGCGTGCACCTTACCAAACAAACGGGTTGCCACTTGGTAACAAACCAGTGGTGATAACAGTACGCAACCATAACGAAAAGCAACCACGTTCGCCTCCGTCCACCGCACCTGGGGGCTAAACCAGGTGGACAGGGTCTGTTCCTGCTCCGTGCTCAACAAGTTGTCCTGCGTTAACGCAAAGTACGCCCCTGCGGCGATCACCAGTTGCTGAAAGTCGATGGGCGTCCACCGCCGCACGTACCGTTCCTGGGCCATCATCACTAGGACTTTAAGTCCGGGCACATCACGTTGGCACTCAACTTGTTCACCGTGGGCATGAGGCTATTGCTATTACCAACCAACGGGTCAAAGCCGCTGACAAACTCCTGTAAGCTCACACCCATACGGTCCAACATGACGCACAACTTATTAATGGGCACGTCAGCCGTACCACTTTCAAACTTCGATAGAGCGCCCAGCGACACCACGCCGCCAGCCACATCCTTCAACGATGCGCCCTCACGCCGTCGTAACCGGCGAAATTCAGCTCCCATCATTGATTAACACCCCCAAGGTTCAGTCGGTCACCCCACCGACTCCAGTTATAGAAATTGAAATATTGTTGACTGAAAAAGGAAAACACCGGATGAAAACAAACGGTTCCTCATCAAATAGCATAACATTAGGCGGACAGATATGACCACCTCATTCGTGCATTTCGGGTAATATTGGCGGGTATCGTGGTCAAAAGCCGTTCAGTTGGGTAACGCTGACAAAGCCTTGAGCAACGTTGAAATCAGCTCTGTATGGTTGTGAGCTATTCCTCTCACTTGCTGTGGGAAGCTACAGCGCTTTCCCGCTATCTGTGCTTATTGATACGAGCTCCGCAGGCCAGAAAGCGACGTATTAAGGTACTATCACCAAAAGTCCAAGTACAGATACTTCGACGATAGCAGACAAATGCACCTCTTGAAACACCACTGCTCTCGATCTGTCTGCGGACAAATCAGTACACACTGCAGTCTCTCGGCGGTGCTCCGCCGCTTGTTTCTGGTATTAAAACGAGCTGCGCTGGCCAGAAGGCGACGCATAAGCAACTCTAACCAAAAGGCCAAGTACAGATACTTCGACGATAGCAGACAAATGCACCTCTTGAAACACCACTGCTCTCGATCTGTCTGCGGACAAATCAGTATACACTGCAGTCTCTCGGCGGTGCTCCGCACTGCCTCCGAGTGGCGCTGAGTACGCGCTAAAGCGCTACTCTCCACGCAAAAAAAAGCGCACACTCCCGCATACGCCCATTATATATCATTTATATAATTTTTTTTACATTATCCGTAAATATTCTGCGCCTGTTCCTTCACCACCGGGTGCTCCAAGAACTCATCATACGTCGTGTCCGCACGGTCAACCACCCCGAGTGGTCCCACCTCAATAATGTGGTCCGCAATCGTCTCAATGAACTCGTGGTCATGACTCGTAAAGATAACCGAACCCGGGAAGGCCACTAGCGCGTCGTTTAACGACTGAATCGACTCCAAATCCAAGTGGTTGGTCGGGTCGTCCATAATCAGCACGTTCGGTTCCGTCAGCATCAACTTCGACAGAATACTCCGCACCTTTTCCCCACCCGAAAGCACGTTAATCGGCTTCAACACGTCGTCGCCCGAAAACAACATCCGGCCCAGGAATCCCCGCAAGAACGTGTTGTCCTGCTGATCCTTCGGCGCGTACTGCCGTAACCAGTCCAAAATACTCAGCGTGTCGTCTTCAAAGACGCTGTTCAAATCCTTTGGCATGTAACCACGCACCGTCGTCACACCCCACGCCACTTCACCAGCGTCCGGCTGCACCGCCCCCGCCAACATCTGTAGCAGTTGGGTCGCCGTCACGTCGCTCCGACTGATGATCGCCGTCTTTTCACCGGGGTGCAGGATGAAGCTAGCGTTACTAATCGCCGGCTGTCCATCAACCGTCAAAGCCAGGCCGCGCACCTGCAACAAATCGTTACCAATCTCACGCTGCTGGGTAAACTTCACGTACGGATACTTGCGGCTGCTAGGCTTGATGTCATCCAGCGTAATTTTGTCCAGCTGCTTCTTCCGCGCAGTCGCCTGCTTCGACTTGCTGGCGTTAGCCGAGAACCGCGCCACGAATTCCTGGAGCTGCTTAATCTGCTCCTCCTTCTTCGCGTTCGCGTTGGACTTCAGTTGCTGAGCCAATTCCGAACTTTGACGCCAGAAATCGTAGTTCCCCACGTATAGTTCGATCTTGCCGTAATCGACGTCACACATCATCGTACATACGGCGTTCAGGAAGTGTCGGTCATGGCTGACAATCAGGACGGTGTTCTGGTAATCGGCCAAAAAGTCCTCCAGCCAACTAATCGTCTGAGTGTCCAAACCGTTCGTCGGTTCGTCAAGCAGGAGCACGTCGGGCTGACCAAAGAGGGCCTGACCCAACAACACCTTCACTTTGTCGCTTTCGGGCAAATCACCCATCATGGTCTGGTGCTGCTCTTCAGGAATCCCCAGCTGCTGCAACAACTGGCTGGCGTCGCTCTCCGCGTTCCAGCCGTCCATTTCGGCGAACTCGCCTTCCAGCTCAGCCGCTTTCAGGCCGTCTTCTTCCGAGAAGTCCGGCTTGGCGTACAGCGCGTCTTTAGCTCCATCACCTCGAACAGGCGCTTGTGTCCCTGCATCACCGTGTTCATCACGGTCTGGTCATCAAAGGCAAAGTGGTCCTGCTGCAGGCTACTCATCCGTTCGTGCGGATCCAGCGTCACACTCCCGGTGGTGGGTGCTAACTTGCCCTCCAAAATTTTCAGAAAAGTTGACTTGCCGGCACCGTTGGCACCGATGATGCCGTAACAGTTGCCCGGCGTAAACTTCAGGTTGACGTCCGTATACAACGTCCGGTCGGTAAAGGTCATACTAACGTTATTAACTGTGAGCAATGAGTTCCTCCTATTGGTTCAGCGTACTGAGTATCATCAATTATTTACTAGGGCACACTGACCGGCGGCGATAATTAGCCTATATAAAAGCAGTTTCCCCCACCGGATTCTCCATCCGGTCGGGAAAGCTGCTTGGTCACGAACGTGCCGTACAATCCTAATCAAACATTATAACGTGCTTGTTAGTCAATTACCACTTTCGTGTTGTACTTAATGTTGGTGTAAATCCACTTGGCGTCCGGAATGGTCAAACGCACGCAACCATGCGAGGCGCCGCCCTTCTTGCCCAGCTTGGCAGCCTCGGATTTAATATAGTTACCGTTAACGTCGATGGGCACCGTGTGAAACAGGAGACTACCGTGGCCTGACCACGAAGTGTAGTAGTTGGCCCCTTCCTCTTCTTGGGCGTTATAGAAGGTCTCACCCCGCTCCGCCTGAACGTAGTATGTTCCGTGTGGCGTTGCGGTATCCGTGCTGTTCGTCATCCCCGTTGAACAGTACATCGTATACAGCACCTTATCACCATTCATGATGTATGTGCGTTGCTTCTCGGTGGAAACCCGAATCCACAGGTTGGGATACTTATTTACATCCGGATAAGCCTTGCTCTCTGACGGCTTAGTGTAGTCGACGGTTTTAACCGTCGTCTTCTTCGTTTTTGTCGTTGAAGAGGAGCTCTTAGCACTGGACTGACTGGATTTCTTCACGGCGCTGGCAGTAGCCTCGGCCCTCTGGGCACCGATGGCGTACGCGCCCACGCTACCAACCGCAACGATCGCGATAACGACACAAATCGTAATCAGCCATGCGCGGGCAATTTGGCGATGTTTTTTTTCTGACCCAACATTGGCACGGGTACTACCTCCTCAAGAATTGGTCCTCACCAACAAGGTTAACATGATTCAAAGAATACTGGTACTAAATGGACGTAATGAAACACTTTTGTAGTTTTTCAACAACAAAGATTGCGCTTATGACTACAATTATGGAGGGCAAAGCATCACCCTCGCTAATCATCAACACCATTGTATAAGCATTAAAGACAAGTGTATGCCATTAGTGTTAAACTACAAACTATTGTGCATCAAACCATACAAAGAATAGGGGTTTCGAAACCATGCAACGCAAATTGAGTTCTCGTCACATGCAAATGATCGCGCTTGGCGGCACCATCGGCGTCGGCCTCTTCATGGGGTCCGCATCCACCATCCAGTGGACTGGCCCCAGCGTCATGTTGGCCTACGCGCTGGCGGGACTTTTTCTATACTTCATTATGCGTGCTCTCGGCGAGATGCTCTACGCCCACCCCGTCACCGGGAGCTTCGCCTCCTTTGCCTCCGAATACCTGCACCCCGTATTTGGCTACCTCACGGCCTGGGCCAATATTTTCCAGTTTCTCGTCGTCGGTATGTCCGAGATGATCGCGATTGGTAGCTATTTCGAATACTGGTGGCCTGGCTTGCCGCAGTGGATTCCCGGCCTTGTGGCGTTGCTAATGCTGACGATTGCCAACCTCATTTCCGTTAAAGCGTTCGGCGAGCTTGAGTTCTGGTTTGCGATGGTCAAAGTGGTCACGATTATCCTCATGATTGTCGCCGGCCTGGGGCTCATCTTCTTCGGCCTTGGTAACGGCGGCCACGCGCTCGGCGTCAGCAACCTCTGGTCCCACGGCGGCTTCTTCACCGGTGGCCTCAGCGGCTTTGTCTTTGCCCTATCAATTGTCGTCGCGTCCTACCAGGGTGTTGAGTTACTGGGAATTACGGCCGGCGAGGCGGAGGACCCCCGCCCGACCATCGTGAAGTCAATTCAATCCACGGTGGGCCGTATCCTCATCTTCTACGTGGGAGCGATTTTTGTCATCGTCACCGTGTACCCTTGGGACAAACTGGGTACCATCGGTTCACCTTTCGTTGAAACCTTTGCCAAAGTCGGCATCGCGGCCGCGGCCACCATCATTAACTTTGTTGTCATCACCGCCGCACTGTCTGGTGCCAACTCCGGCATCTATAGTGCTAGCCGCATGGGCTACACGTTGGCGGAAACCAAGCAGTTGCCGCAGCATTTCACCAAGCTGAACCGGCACGGGGTTCCGTTCTGGCCGGTGGTCACCATTGCGGCGGGGATTGGGATTGGCGTCATTCTTAATTTTGTAGTGCCGCTACTGTGGCCGGGTACCAAGAACCTCTTTGTGATTGTGTACAGCTCCAGTGTGTTACCCGGACTCATCCCCTGGATTGTCATCCTGCTGAGTCAGATTCAATTCCGTAAGCAACACCCCGTGCTGCAGGGTGAGGACCAATTCCGGATGCCATTTTCGCCGTGGAGCAACTACCTCACACTGGCATTCCTGGCCGTTGTCGTCATCTTCATGGCGATTAACCCGGATACGCGGATTCCGCTGGCGGTGGGCGTCATCTTCATCGCCGCCGTCCTGCTACATTACTGGCGGACGCACCGGGGACAATAATCGTGTATGTATACAGCCGAGCGGCACACCGCTCGGCTTTTACTTTGTGCTTGTTGGATTGAGGCGGCAGCGTAGGTCGGACCGGTGAGCTGCGGCTTTCGTGGGGCGCTCCATGGTAACCACTGCTAGGACGAAGCTCCAACCCGCCAAGTACGGGCGTGTTTCCGCCGCGATTCCAAGCCCGTCCGGGAAACCACCGGCCGGTCTTGGAATTCGTCGCGCCGTACGTCACTACGTTCCTACGGCGGCACCCCCTGGCAGCGGTTACCATTCCGACCCCACACGCCTCCGCTCACCGGTCCGACCGACGCAGCCTCACGCTACTGTCACAATTTCGTGTACCTACAGGAGGAAATTGACCGTCCACAAACGCAAGAAAGTTAGCTCACGACAAAATCACTCACCTTGATTACAAAGTTCTACATTTACCCGCCCGAACGGTTAACATCTACCGTTGGTCGTACTGGCGTGGTGGTGGAGGTTGAGCGGCTGGTCCCCGCGACGGCTGCATGCCCGTAGTTCTGTTAGAGTTACTGCCAGTTGGTGCGCAAGCACTTACTGGCAGTTACGATTTACAGAATCAAATTGGCTAGACCGAGTGGGTTTTGCTCGGGCTACGGCAATTCGCGGTAGCCCGGCACGGGCGTGAGCGTGAGGCACGTAGCCGGTCGCGGGGCCCAGCCGCTCAACCGGAACCGCCACGCCAGTACGACCAGCCAATAGTAGCTACATTTCTTTGAACGTGACCTGGCCATCGTGGATGGTCGCCTGCTGGTAATCCCGCTGGTCCATGTAGTTAGTTTCCGTAAAGGTATCGAGCGTGTGGACAAAGACTACCTCGTACGTACCGTCACTCAACGACGACACTGAATCGGCGTATTCACCCTGTTTCTGCTTGTCGGCCGCGGCAAAGACCGCCTTAATCGCGGGGGGCATCTTTGCAGCAGTCCCACTGGTTTGCGACTTAGTGAACGTGGTGACCGCATTACCCTTAATCCGCACCATTTTGTTAGCGGACAGGAACAAGTATGTGTACTCAATATCGTTCGCCACCAGTGAGGTCGCCTGCGGTATGGTGTATCCCACCGTCATTGCTTCGGCCACCCGCGTCGCATAATTGCTTGCGTACAACTTCTGCGTGGAAATCTCGGCTAGATCCTGAACGTTAAAACGGCTGGCACTAGTCATACTACTGGTCGAATTGACGCTGAACAGCTGACCGTCCTGGACCTGCACCGCATCATAATTGCTAGCCGACCAATAGCCAGCAATCTGCGCCTGACTCAGATGCCTGCGGGGAGCCTGATATTCCTTGCGGGTATAAATCTGCGCCACATCAACATCGCCCAGCTCATCGCTACTGGAACCGTACGTCATCGACAGCGCGTACAGGTGGTTGCCCCGCGCGATAAAACCCGTACTTTGGACACTCACCGTGCCGTTCCGATAATATAGTAGCTCACTATACTTTTTGATGGTCAGACCGGCCTTGGCCTGCGCAAGCGCGCGGTTCAACTGCTTGATGGTCGCAAAGTGGGTCTTGGTGGTACTGCCCGAACTGAGTTGCCGTAACCGGGCTTTTAACTCGGTATACCCGATCCGCGTGTACCCACCCAGCTGACCCTTATGGAAGATCCACGGAGTCGCGACAACGGACTCGGATTTGGCGTACTTGTAGTGGGACAGCACCCCCTTACTGCTGGACTGGGCCGTCACATTTGCCTGACTATCCCAGAACGTCTGCTTTGCGTTCAGTATCTGTTTCGAAGTAACGGTACGTGCTTGCCGCTGTTCGGTCGCCCGCTGCGTTTGGCGGCTCAGGCTGGTAAAGCCCCACACGCCCAGCGCCATTACTAGTACCACCACGGCCGCCGCCATAATTATCTTGACTTGCTTCAATTGGTTGCCCTCGTCTCTGGTTGTTTCATCTATTATGACATGGACGGAATGGCGTTAACCCGCACTAACCAAATTTAACAATTGGTATGCTAGTCCGCCTGGATAGTGTACGGCAAAGCAACGGACAATCTGCTGCGTTATCCGTGCTGGCCTGGTGGTGTAGACCGAGTGGCCGGTGGCCGTGGAGTCGTCCACAAAGTTGCAGCACTCCGGCCACTAAAACCAGCAAGATAACCCGTTATCCACCCAACTAACGGTTTATCTTACCCGAGTTTCGGCATACACTAACAGACGGACATATTTTCGCTAACAAAGGAGCACAAAAAAAATGACTGACATCCTCGTACTACACACGGGCGGCACCATCTCGATGACCGCCAACGCCGCTGGCGACGTGGCGCCCAGCGCGGAAAATCCGCTCATGGGCCAGACCGACCAGCTCGGCACCGACGTCAACGTCACGGCGGAGGAAATTTTCAACCTGCCATCCCCGCACATGACACCCGCACGCATGCTGGAATTGGCCCAACGGATCCGCCGCGCGGAAGCGGATGGCATTGACGGCGTGGTGGTGACCCACGGCACCGACACTTTGGAGGAAACCGCCTACTTCCTCGACCTCACCCTGGACAGCACGGTTCCCGTCGTCGTGACTGGGGCCATGCGCTCTAGCAACGAGATCGGTAGTGACGGCCTGTACAACTTCATCACGGCCATCCGAACCGCGGCCAGCCCCGAATCGAGGAACAAAGGCTGCCTGGTGGTGATGAACGACGAAATTCACACCGCCCGCTTTGTGACCAAAACCCACACCACGAACGTCGCTACGTTCCGTACCCCCACCTTTGGGCCCATCGGTCTGGTCACCAAAGACGGCGCCCGTTTCTTCCAGGAGTTGATTAACCAGGAATCCTGCCTCATCGACGCCGTGGTGCCAAACGTTTTCTTGTTGAAGGCGTACGCGGGGATGGACTCCGACCTGTTTGACGCATTGCCGGACAACACCAACGGCCTGGTCATCGAAGCACTCGGTGCGGGCAACCTCCCACCAGCAACTTTGCCCGGCCTACAACGCCTGATTGACCGCGGCGTGCCGATCGTCCTGGTTTCTCGCTGTTTCAACGGCGTTGCTGAGGGCTTTTACGATTACGAAGCGGCGGCGTGGAGCTCGAAAAGATGGGCATCATTTTTTTGCCAGGGACTGAACGGCCAAAAGGCGCGCATCAAGCTGATTGTGGGCCTCAGCGACGGCAAGTCCGGTGCCGAATTGAAGAAGTACGTTAATAACGCCATCAGCTAAGGCCGCGACGCCAAAAGGACTAGCGGTGCACCCTCCGTGGGCGAGTGCACCGCTAGTCCTTTTTTTTGCACCATTATTCTTCTACACGTCAGCGTCCATCTCACGGCCAATCGTCAGTAGGCGATTAACAATGTGTGCCTGGCTCCCACCCCGTGACGGCACAATCAGCGTTGGGCAGCGCACTGCCGCCGCCAAGTCCGCCGCGTACGGATCGACATCGGCCGCGGCGTGTTGCAACAGTGACTGCCCATCACGTAGCGCCACGAGCGCGGCGGTAACCGTCCCGTACGTCGCCAGTGGAGCGGCAACCTGGGCGATGGTTTGCACCCCCGCGGGTACCGCCGTCGCGCCGGTAACGGCTAACCCAACATCGGTGCGGCGAGCCCGAACGGTGGCAACCAAATCCTCCAGGTGCGCGTTAGGCCCACCGTCTGGCGCGGATAGCTGGTCGTTCATAACTTTCTCCACGGCCACGTCCATACGCCCGTCATCTGCCGCCACGCTATACAGCGCATCAAAGTCGGCGCCGTCACGTGCGAGCGGTACGGCCGGCCGTGGTGCAGTCGCCACAACCCCACCGAGGTAACGGTACAGCGGCACGCCTTCAAAGTTAGCGGCGGCGCGTGCAACGGCGAGCGACGTAGCAAACGTGGCGTTCACGCCGAGTCGATGCCAGTCATCCGTGCCATCCGCGTCCGCAATCGCTACGTCGCGCAACTGTTGGTTAAACGGCGATTGTCCGCGCAGTTCGTCGTGCAAAGTCGTGTTCACATGGTTGACGGCTTTGAGTACGCCTAAACCGTGTAGCCGGTCGCCACCATCGAGTAAGCCCACTCCCGGGCCACCAGCATGGCGCCCCGGTGTCGCCACCGTTGCGTTACCAGTAGTACCATCATTCAGCACTACGGACACCCGTAACGCTGGAGTACCCGCCGCGCTTACTACTTCGGCCGCCACTACATCTGATATTACAACCACCATCTTTGCTACCCCCTAAAATTCGTTCGTAACGTTATTCTACCATGCACACCTCATTGATGTGATTAATAACGCCAGCACCAACTAACACTAGGCCGGCCAATGCGCACATTCACCAGCCGCTGATTTTGCAAAAAGCAGTCCGTAATGTAAACGGTTTTCTGAATCAAACATGAGAAGAATAATTGCCGGTGGTGGGCGGTTTTTGTCCCGCCACTAGTGCAATTGTGAAGTTTACTCACATCATTTACAAGGACCGTTTGCAGGACTATTATGGTAATTAGATTAGGTGTTTAAACTCATTCGCATGCAAAGGAAGATGGATATGGCGCAAGCAACTATGGAACAACAGGAAACATCCGACGTAGAAGCAAGCATCAACGACCTCGTGGCAACTGCCCAGGCCGCATTTAACGAGTACCAACATTTTAGTCAGGAGCAGGTTGATTCAATCTGTGAGGCAATGGTTCAAACCGCGGCGGCCCACGCCAAGGAACTCGGTGAGTTAGCGTTCCGCGAAACTGGCCGGGGCAAGTCCGAAGACAAAGCCATCAAGAATATTTACGCTTCACAGTACATCTGGAAGGCCATCAAGGACGACAAGACCGTTGGTGTCATCGCCGACGACCCCGGCAAGAAGGTCACCGAAGTGGCAGAACCGCTGGGCGTCATCGCTGGGGTTACGCCGGTGACTAACCCGACCTCAACCGTTATTTTCAAAATTTTGTTGGCCCTCAAGACGCGCAACGCCATCATCTTCAGTTTGCACCCACAGGCTTTGGAATGTGGGATTGCGACTGCTCGACTCATGCGAACGCGGCCGAAGCTGCCGGTGCGCCTAAGGGACTGGTCGGCTGGATTGCTGAACCAAGCATCGCCGCGTCCAACGCGTTGATGAACCACCCGGTGTGGCCATCGTGCTCGCCACTGGTGGCCCGGGCATGGTCAAAGCCGCATATTCCACCGGTAAGCCAGCACTCGGGGTCGGCCCAGGTAACGCCCCCGCTTACATTGAGCACACTGCCGACGTAAAGGCAGCGGTGGCCGACATCATGATGAGCAAAACGTTCGACAACGGGATGATTTGTGCCAGCGAGAACAGCCTGGTGGTCGACCGCGACATTCTGGATGAAGTCAAAGCCGAGTTCGAGAAGCAGCACGCCTACTTTGTACCCGATAACGAGGTCGACAAACTCGCCGACGCCGTCATTGACCCACAGCGACACACCGTGCGCGGCCCGGTAGCTGGTCAGTCAGCCGAGAAGATTGCGGCCATGGCTGGCATCAAGGTGCCCGCCGGAACGCAACTCTTGATTGGCAAGCTGGACGGCATTGGCGTAAACTACCCGCTGTCTGGCGAAAAGCTGTCACCCGTACTGTCAATGTACGTGGCTAACACCCAGGAGGCGGCTTTCCAGCTCTGCTTGGGGATCCTCAACTACGGCGGTCTGGGCCACACGGCCGTACTCCACACCACTGACGAGGACGTCATCCGCCGCTTTGGCGACCAGATGCCATCTTGCCGGATTCTAATTAACACGCCAGGTTCTCTCGGTGGGATTGGTGGCCTGTTCAACGGCCTTACCCCATCCCTTACGCTGGGGACTGGGACCTACGGGAAGAATTCCATTTCCCACAACCTGTCCACACATGACCTACTGAACATCAAGTACGTATCCCGTGCGACCCGCCACCCAATCGAATTCATCAACGAATTGCGTGACGTCATTCGTAACAAGGACTAGCATTAATTAAACGATATAAATAGTGAGAGTGGACCCCGATGCGGTTAGCTCCCTGTGCCTAACGTAATAATGCCGATATTCCTAAGTGCGGGAATATCGGCATTATTACGTTAGGCACAGGGAACCGCATTGGGGTCCACGTTTGTAGGCGGGCTTCTCACCATAACTCCAATCGGTCAGAAGCGGCCGGCACCGATGTTCGCCGTTTTTCCGCAGCCGCTAATTGTGACCAGGCCACTTTGCTATTTCACTGGCCACCCAGCCACCGATTGGGCACCCAAACAATCACCACGGCCAAGGCAATCAACGCGCCGTTCACTACTTGGCCCCAATGGCACCAGTAGATCAGCGCCAGCAGTATGAAAATAATGACGGTTTTAATCAACCCTGCCCGCACATTGCGCATCTGGCACCCCCGTACTGTTCCAAATAAACTACCGTTGAGCGCATTATACACCCAGCACGTATTTACGCACGGCTCGCGCCACACCGTTATGGTCGTTATCGCTAGTCACAAAGGTGGCGTTCTTCTTCAGGGCACGGCGCGCATTACCCATAGCAACGGGGATACCTGCACTCGCTAGCATCGGCAGGTCGTTCAGCTCGTCCCCAATGGCCATCACCTCATCCATTGCGATGTTCAGGTAGGCACTCAAGTCAGCCAAGGCCGTCCCCTTATTAGCCGTTTGGCTCATGATTTCAATAAAGTATGGTCGGGGCCGCACGATGTAGTACCGTGACCCCAGCTGGTTGATGCAGTCCATCTGGACCCGACTAATCGTTGCGGGGCTGCCCGCCAGCACAATTTTGGCCGCGTGGAAGTCCGGTCGAATGCTATCCAAAGACACGTGGTGAATACCGGCGTGATCGGCCGCCGCCTGCCGCACGGTGTACGGGTTAATGTAACTGTCCGTCACGTAGTTATGCCCCTGCTCATCCAAAAAGTGGAAGTGGACGTCGTGTTCCGCCCCAAATTTCGCCACCGTTTCGATATCATCCCGACGCATGGTATGGCCCTTCAATACCCGCCCCGTCAGTGTCTGCAGTAACGCCCCGTTGTAGGTAATTGCGTACTGCGTGTCACCGCGCAGGTTTAATTCACCTAAGTATTCGCTAATCCCAAAGAGGGGGCGGCTAGTGGTGAGCACCACTTTCACCCCACGATTAGTGGCCTGCTGGAGGGTAATCGCGGTGGTGTCCGTCATCTGTCCCTGCGAGTTAAGGAGCGTATCGTTAATGTCGACCGCAATCATTTTAACCGTCATCGCTGCTATCCCCCTTCGGTAACGTCTCGGGGTCACACTGACCACGGCCGACGTCACGAAAATTTCTGTATCAATTAATTATAGCTTAAATACACTAGTTTGCGATAGCGTTATCATTTTGAAAATAATTGCACCATTGTCAAGTGGCGGTTATGTCCGGTGCGGGTGCCGTGGGGTACTGCGACTTTGTGGAACGCTCCACGGTGATTGCTGCTAGTGGCTGGTCGTACTGGCGTGGTGGATGTTCACCGTTACGTTGAAGAGACAGCTACCAGCTTAAACTCATGTGACGGAATACACTCACGCAACAACATACCGCTTACTAACTGGAACAGCGAAACTCCTAGTGATAAATAGTTTAGCTGAATACATATGAGTGCGGGAAACAGAATCCCGGTACCAAAGAACACTCCATATAGGCAATCTACGGATGGGCTTTGGGACGGAGGCGCCATTCCTGTAAACGTATTTATTACGGTAGCGTGCGGCCGCTTCGGTCATGCGGTGAGTGCAGACGTGTGGGATTGGAATGGTAGCTACTACTAATGGGTGGCGTGAACCCGCGGGCGGGGTTTGGGGCGTAGGACACGTAAGCCGCAACCCCAAAACCCACCCGCGTGTTCGTACCCACCCACCTTCGCCCTAGCAGTGGTTACCATGGAGTACCCCACGAAAGCCGCAGCTCAGCGACCCGACCTACGCTGCCGCCAACCACTAACGTGGATTACTTCCCCAACCCAGGCCTCAGAACAACTAGGAAATTAACGCTGTTAATAACCACTTATTTGGACACTTATACATTTTTGCGTTAAAATTACATTAATTATTCGCTTGGAGAGCGATGATGATTATACAAATGGAGTTACAAGGGGGGTTGGGCGTATGGTTGCGTACGCATACCTGTTCGATAAACATGATCGACTTTGTCTAGAAATACTTGAACGGCTTAATACTAACCGGCACCACAACTTGTTACATAAAGCGCTGGCGGAGGAAATGCACCTCACACCCTACCAGGTCAATACCAACCTGGATTATATGAACATGATTCTCGCTAACATGAGTGACGCCCAAATCGAAAAGCGTGACGATGGTTCCTGGCAGCAGTCGGCCTGAATGGCAACGTACTGAAGCGGATGACGGTTCAGTTGCTCGAGCAGTCGGTGGCCTTTAACGCGTTCAATTACTACCACTTCTATGATCAACGCGAAACGATTACCAGCTTCATTGAACGCCGCTACATCGTCCACGGCACCTTTGCCCGGGCCACCCGGGCCTTACGGCAACGGTGGGGGCACAACATGGGTCACGCCGGTAATTACTACGACGAGGCCGCCATTCGTTTGTACCTCCTCCAACTGTATTACGACGAGTACCACGGCGTCTGCGACCCCTTCCCGGAAATTGCGGAGCAGACCGCGGCCATCACGAACTGCGTGCAACAGTTTATCGATGGGCCACTCCTGCCCACTCAACTAACGCGGCTCAATATTTTTACGGGCGTTTGGCTGTTGCGGCAACAAAATCAGGGCATCATGACGTCCAAGATTTATCCCACTTTAACCATGGCTCCATTCGACAAACTCCGTATCCAGCTGCGTCAGTTGGGTGCGAACGTCAACGAAGCAGAGTTAAATTATTACTGCAATTTTTTGATTGCCCAAAAATACATTCCTTGTACCAACACCTCAACGGATGTCATCCTGCCAGTAGCCGGCTTGCTCACCAACGAGTTCCTGCAACTGGTGCGGCGGAACGATGCTATCAGCTCTCACCCGTGGCAACCAAGCTGTTAACACGCCGGCTCACCCAAGTCCATCGTCAACTGACCAGCTTCATGCCTGCCGCCGCACAACGGGATAACGAAGAGCTACGACAATTCTTCATGCAACTGTACCCAGTATTCAATAACTTGGCCAATACGTTCATTGAACAAATTGAGCGCCACCCAGAAATCATTCTCACCGACAGCGCACGGGTTAACCTCTACTTCAGTTACGTTACCGCGCTCATTGATGTAAGCCAGGCGGGCACCAACACCCGACCGGTCAATATCTGCGTTGATTTTTCCGAAGACGCCCGCTTCAACCAGTACGTACTGACCGTTATGAACACCTTTGGCGGAAACGTTATCCGCGTTAAGCACGCACTCCGGCCAGAAACCGACATTTACGTTTCCGACTTCAAAGCACCCAACCTCAAAATGACGCAGGTCATCTGGCCTAATACGCCGACGCCCCATGACTGGGTCGAGCTGGCGCAAGATATCCGCAACTGTCAAAGCGACAATACAGGCAGCACGGCCACACAAAATCACCGCACGGCATAATTAATCGTCCCAACAAAATAGGCGCAAAGTCGTTACCACCCTTGATGATGGTAGCAGCCTTGCGCCTTGTTTTATGTTCGGTCACTGTTACTTTTGCGCTGCGACGGTTGGCTTAAGGACCGATTTAGCCACAAAGGTGAAGAAGTATTTCTGCCCCTTTGCGTTTGGGTGCACCGCGTCATCGTTGAACCAATCCTCATGTGACTGGGACTCAGCGTACCAGTTCACAAAGGTCAGGTTGCTATACTTGCGGGCCATTTTGCGCATCAGTGCGTTGTCGTCACTCTCCCACTCACGACCAACGGCATTCACGCCAACCCAGAAAATCCGGCGTTTGGCACCACAAATCTGCTCAATCTGGGCGACCAAATCGGCCGTGATGCGGCCGTTTGTACCCAGTTCGACAATCACGGTGTGCGCCAGTTGCCCTTGATCCGCCCATGCTGACAAAATGGCTGGGCCAGCGGTAGCCTGCCGACCCACCTGCGCGTCCAGGTTAATCTTGGGAAAGATTTCTTTGAACCCGTACTCGCTGCCGACGGTAAGTGAGTCGCCGACCATCGAAATCGGCATGTTGCGCGCGTACTGCGTCTCCGCATAGGTCAGCCCGTAACGTTCGTACTTCTCAAAGACGGGGTCAGCCGCACGTTCCTTTTGCAGTCGCTGTTTGTCGGCAGCAGTTGCCTGCTTACCAGCGCCCTTTTGAACCTGCGAAGACTTTGTGGCAGTCGCGGTCGAACTGGCGGGCGCCGTCGCGTGGTTAATCCACATGATACCCGCGATGACGACCACGATGGCAACCACTGCGGCCGCGCCAATGATCGCCCATTGCTGTGACTTTTTCAATACACCCTACCCCATAACTATTTATTCAAGCGGCCGCACGCGTGTCGCACGATACTGACCGGTAATGCCGTCAAAGCCGAATTCGCCCTCTTCGGCATCAAATTCAATCCGTTCGTCCTCATCGAGAAGGAAACGGTCAATGTCGGTGCCATCAATGGCGTGATACGGTAAAAAAAACAACTTTGCCATCATCCGCATCAATGATACCCCGACCCAGACCGGGATCATACCAGCGCACCCTACCTAGTTGCATGTGCCCGCCCCCTTGCTTAATTCACCAACCTATCGATTCAGCAGCAAAGCCGCGGTAGGCATGGCCGCTAGTCCCGGATACATATATAAACCCGGATCGATTAGCATGTGAATAGATGTTCTACCCCATTATACTACTTACCGGCGTTGAGGACACATCATTTGTGGGCAAAAATATAACGTTGGCGGGTTGGGGCCCGGGGCCGCGAAGTGGTGGTGATGCTACGGCTTGGTGAACTGCTCCACAATGACCGCTGCTAGGGCGAAACCTCCAACCGGCAAGCCCCGCCGGTTTCCGGTGCGACTACAATTCTTCCAGACAAAAAAAGTGCCCCTGCGCCACGACTTTGCGTCAGCGTAGAAGCACTTATTCTTTTCTTTATTGCGGGGCGATCATTCCACCTGCGTCGACGGCTGCCGCCCGCGCACAATCTTCTTACGTAATTCCTCAATGAAGAAGACTGGCAACGGGATGCAGACTAGGAAGACCCATTCTTGCCAGTGTAGCGGCCCAGTCTGGAACACATCCTGTAGAATCGGTGCGTGCATCAACGCAATCAAAATCAGGAATTCAACCACAATCCCGACGTTAATCTTGAAGTTCTTCCACAGCCCAATGCTGAAGACCGACGCATTGCGCGTCCGACAGTTCATAACGTTGGCCATCTGCACGAAGATCACGCACGCCAGCGTCATCGTCGTCGCCGTGATGTAGCCCTTGGTGCCATCCGCTGCCAACGCCACGCTCGGCCAGCCGTTCAGGTAGTTCACAAAGAAGTAACCACCTGCAGAAACCACGGCGCCAATCATCCCATACCAAGCAAACGCGCGCCATAGGACGTTCTTCGTCAGTAAGTGCGACGTCTGTGCACGCGGCGGTTCCTTCATAATGCCCGGTTCTGCCCGCTCAGCACCTAACCCCAAAGCCGGGATCATATCCGTTCCCAGGTCAATGGTCAGAATCTGCATAACGGTTAGCGGCAACGGAATCAACCCGCGGCTTAACAGGAACAGGACGGACGGAATCGCTTCACCCACGTTGGAGTTCAGAATGTAGGTCAGGAACTTCTGAATATTGCTGTAGACGGTGCGGCCTTCTTCAATCGCGGCCACAATCGACGCAAAGTTATCATCGGTGAGCACCATATCCGCCGCGTCTTTGGCAACATCGGTACCCGTAACCCCCATGGCCACACCAATGTTGGCTTTCTTCAGGCTGGAGCATCGTTGACCCCATCACCAGTTGAGGCCACAATCTCGCCCATCTCTTGCAACGTGGACACAATTTTATACTTCTGTTCTGGAGCCACACGCGCAAAGATTAATTCTTCCTTGAACGCGGCCTTCAAATCGTCTTTGCTCATGTCCGCCAACTCAGTCCCCGTAATGACGCGGGCCTGGTTGCTCGACACAATCCCAATCTGGGCAGCGACGTTACGGGCAACCACCGGGCTGTCCCCCGTCACCATGATGATACGGATGGACGCGTCGTGACATTCCTTAACCGCCTGGAAGATTTCCGGACGGGCGGGGTCTGCCATTGCGGCCTGTCCGACCAGAATCAGGTTGGACTCGCACGTATCAACCGTTAAGTCGTCAAGGTTTGCCGGTACCTGATCCGCCGGGATGTCCCGGTAAGCCACGGCCAACGTCCGCAAACCGGACTCGGCATAATCCTGTTCCGCCTTTATGGCTGCCTTCTTATCGGCATCCGTGATTGGCCGAACCGTTTCACCTTTGTCCAACACATCAGAGCACTGGGACAACATATCACCCAGCGAACCCTTGACGTTAATGCGCAAACCGCCATCGGGCAATTTGTTCAAAGTCGACATGCGCTTCCGCACGGAGTCAAAGGTCAGTTCCTTGACCCGCGGCATCTGCTTGTTCAGCTCGTCGGCATTAACGCCACCCTTTTCGGCCATGATAATCATCGCGGCCTCGGTCGGCGTCCCCAGCAACTTGGGAGCTTCTTTGGGATCATTACCCTGCTGAACACGGGTATCGTTGTCAATTGCAGAAATCTCTAATAATGTCTTGAGTTCAGGTTCGTCTTCCAGGTGTACGTGGTGCCCACGGCGGAGAATCTTACCGTTGGCGACGTAGCCCGTCCCCTTCACGCCGTATTCGCGGAACGGCAGCCAAATATGGTTAACCGTCATCTGGTTTTGGGTCAGCGTCCCGGTCTTATCGGAACAAATCACCGTCGTCTCCCCCAGTGTTTCCACCGAGTTCAAGTCCTTGACCAGCGCGTGTTTCTTCGCCATCCGCTGCACACCCTGCGCGAGCGACAGCGTTACCGTTGGTAGCAGTCCTTCAGGAATAAACGCCACGATCATCCCCAGCGCAAAGATGAACGACTTGGCCACCGGATATTTAACCACAAAGATGGCCAGGACAAAGAAGAGAATCCCAATACCAATCGCGATGATTGACAGTTGCCGCGTCAGCCGGTTCAGCTCCAGCGTTAGCGGGCTGTCCTGGTGCGTCTGTTGCTGGGTCAACTGGGCAATCTTACCAAACTCGGTCGTCATCCCCGTGGCCAGCGCCACCGCGGTCCCGGTCCCGGCGCCCACGTTGGTGCCTTCATAGATCAGGTTAGCCTCGGCGAACTGGCCTTCACCAGGGTCGTAGTCCACACTCTTGCTTTCGGGCACGGACTCACCAGTCAAAGCCGACTGGTCAACCTGCATGGAGCTAGCCTGAATCAGCATGCGTCCGCCGAAACGGCGTCGCCGGCCTGCAAATCAAAGACGTCGCCGGGCACCAGCTCGGTGGTCTCAATCTGCGTCAGTTGACCGTCCCGATGCACGTTCACGTACGTCGCAACATTTTCATCAGCGAATCCGTTGCCTTTTGCGCGGCGTGTTCCTGCCAGAAACTGAACACACCATTAATGATGTTGACTGCCCAAATGGCAATCCCTAGCTCCATCATGCCAGCTACTACGGCGATAATACCGCCCACCCAGAGTAGCCAGGCCATCAGGCTAGTAAAGTTTTTCAGGAAGGCTTTTAGCTGAGATTGCTTTTTGCTCTTCTGTATCTCGTTGGGACCATACTGACGAAGCCGCTTAGCAGCCTCGTCACTGGTTAGGCCCGCAGCGCTAGTACCAAAGTCGTTATAGACCGACGCAACTGGTTCCTTCGCGTAGTCCTGCGGCGTCTTCTTGGCGTCACGCTGAACTTGTTCACTCATCTCAATGTCACCTCATCTAAAAGTGGTGCGCCGTGATGCCACAGCGTACGGAATCTTGGCTTGCGCCAAGTTGTGCGGTCCAGAACCACACGGTTGAACTATACAGCGGTATAACACAAGACGGCCACAAACTGCAACCAGCGGTGCGACCTTCGTCCCACCGCTGGTATTCATTTCGGTCAATCTGTAAGGTAATTTTAACACCATCAACGGTGAGTGAGGGCACCGCCAGTAAATAAAGTGACCAGTTACTCACTCGCACCGACTTTATGCATCCAGACCTGCAGATTCTGGATGCACAGCTAGACCATTGTAAATAGTTGTCTCCAGCACGTTTATATCCCGCATCGTGTCCACTGGTACGTCGGGGCTGACAAGGTAGCGCTGTAAGAAGTACACACCTAACTGACCGATAATCGTCCTGACAATATCGGCGGCTGTCATCTCGGGACGAACCTTGCCCGTCGCCTGCAGGTGCTGCATAATCTGCACGCCCCGTATCGCCGCACCGTTATCCTGGTTGGGGTTCATTAGTTTGCTGAGACCCTGCTGCCGCAAGTCGGCTTTTGTTAGCACCTGCGTCAACAAAATAATGACGGCGTCAGCGTTCACCTGCAAAAAGTGCAGCCGGTCGGTCACAATATAATTTACGATTGCTTGCAGGTCATCGCCTGCAGGAATACCCGCGATAAAGCTCGCCTGGTACAGCCCAAACATATTGTTCACAATCGGCTCGAGAATTGCCAGCAGCAACTCCCGCTTTGTTTTGAAGTACTTAAAGATGGTTGCCTGACTAATGCCGGCAGCATCCGCTATCTGCTGCGTGCTCGCCCCGTCGTACCCGTTGGCGGCAAACACTTCCAGGCCCGCCAGTAAGGCTTTGCGCTTGCCCGGTGGCATCGTTTGTTCACCTAACCACGCCCGGTAATCAACAAAGACGTTATCCGTCGACTCTTCCATTGCCATTACTCCTATCTCTCTACCTTCTCATCACCACAAACCGACCAACATTCCCCGCCGGCCGGTTTGTAATTACCACATATATAATTAAACTTTACGGTAACGTTTGAGGCCCACCACGTTCAGTGCGGCCAGCACCACCACGAAAATTACCAGGATGACCAGGTCGAGCCAGATGCTGCCCAAACCATCCCCGTTAAAGATGATAGCATTTTGCGCGTCCGCCGCGTAACGCAACGGGAAAATGTAGCTCACGTAGTCCAGCCACTTTGGTAGGGAATCCAGTGGGATCAGACCCGACAGAAAAATCTGCGGCACTATCACGATGGGAATAAACTGCATCATTTGAAATTCGGATGCTGCCAACGTGGATAGGAAGATGCCGGCGGCCAACGCCACGAACGAGACTAACACGTTCACCAGCACTACGTTGACGAGGCTGCCCACAATCTCGACGTTCAACAACCAGACGGTCGTAATCACAATCACGATTGTTTGCAGGAGCGCCAGAATTCCGTACGTTCCCAGGTAGCCAAGCACAATCTCGCTCCGCCGCACAGGGGTGGCCAGCACCCGGTCAAGTGTGCCCGTGGACCGTTCCTTGAGGAGGGCCATACCGGACACCAGGAAGACGAACAGAAAGACGAAGAACGCCATCATGATGGGCATGATTTTGTCAAAGTAGTTGGTGTTGCTGTCACCGTACACGTAGTGGTTGTGCACCTTGACCGCTTTGGTAGCCGTCTTCTTGGTCGGTGTAGCACTCGCCGACGTACTCCCGGCTGCACCCTGCTGGGCAGCGGCCTGGGCCTGCATCTTCGCCTGCAAAGTCGCGTTGGCCATTGCCAGCTTGGTGACCTGCTCACTGAGTTGTTTGAGCGTCGTGCTGGTCATGCTGCTCTGGAAGGCCATCTTGGTTACGCTCGTTTTGGTGGAATCCGTATTGGCGTAGGTGATGTCAAAGCGATTATCGCGTTCCTTAACGATGGCGTCCACTTTGCCAGACTTTAGTGCCGCCTTGGCGGAATGCGTGGTGGCGTACCGGTGCGTGCTAACGTGCTTGACGTCATTAAGCTGCGTGCGGAGGCTACTTTGCACCCCGACCGTGGCCACATCGACGTGCGTCGTGGAATTGACGGAGAACACGACACTCATCAACCACATCACCAGCACTGGCGCCACAAAGACAAGTGCAAGGGTTCGGGGATCCCGCACCAGTTCCTTGGCAATTCGCTTCATTAACTCAATTATTCGCCGCATTAGAGTTCACCTTCCGCCTTCAAAAATACTTCCTCGATCGTGTCCACGTTGTAGTCCGCCTCAAGTTTGGCCGGGGCGTCAAACGCCATGACTTTGCCACCCAGCAGCAACGCCACGCGGTCACACTTCTCCGCCTCATCCATCACGTGCGTCGTGATGAGGACGCTACTGCCCGCCTGGACGGCCCGCCGCAGCTCTTCCCAAATGCGGATGCGCAGAGCCGGGTCAATCCCGACGGTGGGCTCGTCGAGAACGAGTAGCCGGGGTGAATGCAGTAAGGCAATTGCTAAGGACAGGCGCCGCATCATCCCACCGGAGTAGCCCGAGACGCGCTTGCCGAGGTCACCGGTAAGGTCTACCACCTGCGCCACCCGGTCGATCTCAGCGCCAAGCGTATCCTTGGGTAGCCCCTTCATCACCGCGAAGAACTCGAGGTTCTCACGGCCAGTCAGTGTGGTGTACAAGGCGTCGGACTGGGCCATGTAACCGATTTGCCCGAGCAGGACGCGGTTAGGCATCTCCGCGCCGTATACTTTGGCGCTACCGCTATCGGCGAATTCCATACCCAAAGTCGTCTTGATGACCGTTGACTTACCCGCACCAGAGGGGCCAATGAGCCCCAAAATTTCGCCTGATTGTAGGTCCAGGTCAACACCGTTGAGCACGGTTTGCTGCCCAAACCGCTTTGTTAATCCTTGCAATGTAATCACGTCTGCCATGCCATTGCCTCCTCAAATTCTTTCGGTGAGTAATCACTCACTCACCTGACGTAAAAGAGAATACAACGAAATTAATTGGCGGTCAAGTCGGAAATAAAAATTAGTCAAAAAAAAGCCATCCCTCAGAAAATCAGGACGGCAATTACACATATTCTATCTAGAATTACTACTGTCACGTCGGCGAACGCGGGTGATTGCCCAGGCGAAGGCCGCCGCAATAATGGCAACCACGAGTACGGTCACGATTACGGGCCACTGCCCGCTTGTAACCAGATCACCACCAAAGGCGTAGACGAACGCGATGGCGCTGGAACCAACAATACAAGACGCGACGTAGCGCCGCCGCGAAATAACCACCTCGTTGGCTGCCACGTTAACGAGCATCGTCGGAATCATGGGCACCGCGTAGCCCACGGCCAGCCCCAACTCGGGCCAGCGGGCGCTAGTCAGTAGCCGGTACAGCCAGGTATCGGGCGGTTGTCGACGCCTTTGCACCCGGCCGAAGAGGTAGTATTGCAGCATGTTACCGCAGCTCATCCCCACGGCGTCGACGAGGAACCCCCGCCAGTGGCCGAAACACACGCCGGCGAAGAACGCGAGCACGGCGATGGGTACACCGGGGATGTTGTTCACGATGACGAGGAGCAAGGCAAAGATGAAGAGGTCGATGGGCCCAAGTGAGCGCATGGCTAGCAGCCATACCTTGTAATGCCGCGCAGAGCGCCAAAGGTCTGTGAGCTCGTCCCAGTAACGAATACCGAGAATCAGCACCAGTACGATGGCCACCACCAACAGTATGGTCCGGGCGCGCCGACTTTGCCAATCCGTTTCTAACCACCGCATACCCGCACCTCCTTTACGTCGCCAACCCAGCACTTCGCTAGGTGAGTCCATGCTCACCCAACACCAACGGAATGATAATACGGCACCACGGTTGGGGTGTCAACACTGCGCTGCAGGGTTTGTGCAGGCAAAGTGGAGGTGGGGTTGCGGCTTTGTGAACCGCTCCGTGGATTGCGGCAGTAGTGGCCGCCGACAGCGTCGGTCGGACCGGTGAGCGGAGGCGTGTGGGGTCGGAGTGGTAATCACTGCCACTACCTATCGGGAACCCGCGGGCGTGGTTTGGGGTGGAGGCGTCGTGTCCGGAGACGTGGTTGCTGCGACCCCGGAGCGCCGTAGGAACGCAGTGACGTACGGCGGCAGATAATTGAGATTGAGCGTA
>NZ_BBAI01000034.1 GCF_001311175.1 Lacticaseibacillus pantheris DSM 15945 = JCM 12539 = NBRC 106106
TCCGCCTTTGCGGCGCTGGCACTCGCTGCAACCCGGGCTGCCGGTGCCGAGCTATCACCCCGCGAACTATCCCGCCTCGCCCGTCGCGGGTCTGGTTCGGCCACGCGGTCGATTTTTGGTGGCACCGCTATTTGGCATAAGGGTCACGACGACGATAGTAGTTTTGCCGAGCCCGTACCAACCGCGCCATCGCTGTCTTTGCGCATGGTCGCCATCCTAATTGACGACCGTCAGAAGGACGTGTCGTCCCGCGACGGTATGGCCCGAACGGTAGCGACCTCGCCGTACTTCCCCGTCTTTGCTGCCACGCTGAACACGACGCCCCAGCGATGGTGGCCGCACTGGCCCAGGGTGATATGGAGCAAATCGGCCAGTTCACTGAGCGTAGTGCCATGATGATGCACGGTGCTAACATGGCTGCCGAGCCCCCCTTCACCTACTTTGCACCGGCGACCCTTACCGCGTGGGCGGCCGTCCGGGCGGTTCGGGACGCGGGACTGCCCGCTTACGCCACCATGGACGCGGGGCCGAACGTCAAAGTATTAACTGACGCCACGCATGTTGACGCGGTGGTTGCCGCGCTGCACGCGCAACTCGATAACGAACTGGTCGTGTGTGCGCCGGGACCGGCAGCCAGCGTAATTGACACCACGGAATAATGAGGTAAGCAAAATGCAATCTGTACAATCACACCGCAAGGACGAGCACGTGTTCCTAGCCGAAAAATTCTTTCAAGAACATGCCACCGCTGGGTTTGGCGACGTACGCTTCATCCGTCCGGCACTACCCGAATTGGCGGTAGATGACGTTGACATTCGCCAAAATATTGCCGGGCAACAGTGGCAATGGCCGGTGTTGATTAACGCCATGACTGGTGGCTCCCCCGCCACCGGTAAGATTAACGCGGAACTGGGCACAATAGCTGCCCGTACCGGGTTGGCGGTGGCGAGTGCAGTGAATCCATTCTAGCGTCCGAACCGGATCAAGCGGCCACCTTTACCCCATTGCGTGCAGCCAACCCGGACGGAATAGTGATTGCTAACGTGGGCGCGGATAAAAGTCCGGCGGTTGCGCAGCAGGCAGTGAACGCTTTGGGGGCGAACATGCTGGAGGTACACCTCAACGCCGTGCAGGAATTGGTCATGCCAGAGGGTGGCCGCGAGTTTTATTGGATCAACAACATTGCACGGATTCAGGCTGCAGTGTCCGTGCCGGTGATTGTCAAAGAAGTTGGCGCCGGCATGCGCAGCGATGACTTTGCTCGACTCAGCCGCCTGGGCGTTCCTTTTGTCGACGTTGGCGGTCGGGGCGGTACCGACTTTGCCCAAATTGAAAACGTGCGGAGCCATCAGCAACATGCTGGTGACTTTACCGACTTGTTTACGTTTGGTCAAACCACCGTCGAGTCGCTGTTAGAGGCCCAAAGCGATGATGCCGACACCCTGCAGTTGTGGGCAACCGGCGGAATACGCTCGGCACTCGATGTGGTGGTGGCGCTTCGCTTGGGTGCGCAGGTCGTGGGGATCGCGGGACTGGTGCTACACTGGCTCACGCGTGGTGATTTGGACACGACGGTCACTCGTCTCCAGCAACTGCTAACGGAGGTCCGGGGCATCATGGCGTTACTGGGCGCGCGTAATCTAACCGAGTTGCGGACGGTGCCCGTGGTGTTGAGTCCGACTTTGCGTAACTACATTGAACAGCGCGGGCTGACCATGCCCTAAAAGATGAGCAAGTAAAAGGCACCCAGCGTTAGTGAACATCCCTTATTGAGATGTACATTAACGCTGGGTGCCTTTTTGACGTGGGTTAAACCCGCAGCCCCTTGGGTACCAAGTTTTTAACGGTACCGTTCACCAGGTGGCCCAAGGCAAAACCCTTACCCTGGTTAGTAATCAAAGCAAAGTGGCGGCCATCGATATCTGGGCGCCGCACCGTTTCGCCATGGCGATAACGTCCGAATTCTGCGTCCGTTAACTCAACGGTTGTATGGAAACTAGCCGGTGGCAGCGCCGTCGCCAAGCTATGACTTGGACGAACCGCCGCTTCTTAAACTCGCCTAACTGTAACCCAGGATGCGTGACACGTACCCCTTTGAGGCGGGGTAAATCGTGCGGCATAGCGTACAGGTAGTCGCCAAAGACGGCTAGGTCGCCGGTCACAGCGTCTGCCACGAGCGTGTAGTCTGCAAAATCCGACCACAGCGTCCGCTGCTCAGCGGTGGGCGTCTGCAGGCGGTTACGACCGGGCACGTGTTCTGGCAACTTTCCTGGACGCTGGAGCCGAGCAACAAAGTGCCCCTCACCACGATGACTTTGTGGCCAAAGACGGCCAGCACCAGCAATTGCCGGATTACCATCAGCCCACTCTGGCCGTGCGGGTGCTAGAACCCCAGCGTGGTCAAGCGGCACGACTGCCAGATCGGTGTTGTCGAGGAGCCAAGCCACAATTTGTTCATCCTCTTCGGGTGCAAAGGTGCAGGTGGAATAGACTAACGTGCCGCCGGGAGCCAACATTTTGAATGCTGCCGCGACGATATCGCGTTGGCGGGCAGCACACTCGTCATTGTACGTCGGCGTCCAGTATTGGACGGCATCGTGGTCCTTCCGGAACATTCCTTCGCCCGAACACGGTGCGTCAACCAAAATCATGTCAAACGTCTCGGGCCACGCCTTTGCTAACGTGTCCGGATCGTTGTTAGTGACAATGGCGTTGGCCACCCCAAACCGCTCGAGGTTACTGCTCAGGACCCGGGCCCGACCAGCGTTGATTTCGTTGCTGACCAGCAAGCCTTGACCGCGCATTGCACTCGCCAGGTGCGTGGATTTGCCCCCTGGAGCCGCACATAAGTCTAGCACTCGCATGCCGGGCTGGGGAGATGCCACTGCCCCCACCATCTGCGCACTCGGTTCCTGACTGTAGACGTACCCGCTGACGTGGTCAACGGCGTTACCATCAACTTTGCCGTAATAGCCCCATTCTGAATACGGAATGGGCTCGCTCAGGCTTAAGTTAACGTCAGTCGGGTCCGGCCGTAACGGGTTTACGCGAAAACCGGATGTCGCCGGTTCATCAAAGGTGGCGAGGAAACCGTCCGCCTCCGCCCCTAAAAGACGTCGATATTTATCTGCAAAGCCATCAGGTAATTTCACGCGAACGTTCCTTTCGTCTCAATTGCCAGAACATTAATAGTTGGTTCGCCACGATAAAGATTGCTAGCATGACGATAGCACTGCCGACCAAGCGCACATGGTTAGTGATGTAGAGTCGCCACCACGCAATACCAGTGCCGATAGCGATTGCAATAATAGCACCAGGGAGGTAGCTGCCCGCCATGCTAAAGATGTAGTGGTTTCGCAGTGGTCGGTCCACCCCCGCCACTTTGATTGCAGGAGTCAGCCAAACGTTAATCGCCGCCACGATAACCAAACCAATTGCCAGTAAGATTAAGTAGGTAAAGAATGCGCCTAAGTGCTTATCACGAGTACTGTTGACCTGGGTTTTGGCGTTGGCGAGGTGCTTGTACGAGTGTGCACCCAGGATTCGTTTTAGGGTCGAATTAACCGTCGTCCAGTCGTCCGTATCCGCCAAAACCTCCACGTGTTTTAGTTCGGGGTTGTAGGTGGTACCCTGCGCGGACGCGTTGATGAAAATATGGTTGTTGAGTCGCGGACTCGCATCGCTCCCGGTAACACCAATCACGGATAGGTATTGCCCGTTCACCTGGAGGTATTTTTGGTTACTCCCAACGTACAGGTTTTCCGCGGCGGTGCGGCCAACAACAGCCACCGGAATGGTTGAATTATAGTCGGCCGCGCTGAAAAACTGTCCGGAATCCAGCGGCAGTTTTTGCACACTCCCCTTTTCGTAAATATACGAAGTGGTTTTGTTCACCCCAAACTGTACCTGAAGGTCATCAACTGTATCATCATTGGCTAATGCCGCGACGACATCACTAATGCGCTTGGTGCTCTTGGTCGGGTAGACTCTGGCCGTAGCGGACAGCCCACCATGATCCAAGATGTCTGCGTACTCTGATTGGTCGCGTAGACTCCATATCAGGCCGGCACCAATGGCAAGCAATATTAGTAGTACGTTAACCACGGTGTGTCTTAGCAAGACCACGCCCCCCTATCAATAAAAATAATGCTTACGATACTAGATAAATCTTATCGTTCACTCCGTCAAATTGGCGGTGATGTCGGTTCAACGCAACAAGCGTCGATCCGGGCGGCGATGTGCCATCGTCCAGAATAGTTCACTATTGGTGAGTCCGTTACGTTCACCGATGCAGAAAATCTGTAGGTGTGGGAAGTAAGTCCGGACTTGTTGCAGGAGTGCCGCGTCGTTGGGATCCTTGTCGGGCATCCACGACATAATAATTGCATCGACTTGGTTACCATACTCCCACACCGCTGCGCTGGCACCCATTGGCAGGACCTCCGTCCAGGGTGCACGCCCCGTGGCGTTCTCCCCGGTCCAGCTCAACGTATCGGTACAAATGACGCTGGCCCCACGCTCCCGGAGCCCAAAGCTAATGAGCCCGTTACCCGCACCCACTTCAAGGTAGCGGTAACCCGGAAAGGTGGCGACCCACGTGTCCATGAGGTCGGCGGTAATCATCGCCCACACGCCAAAGTGGTAGGCGATATACCAGCGAAAGTGTTCCAGCATGTGGCTGGCTGCACGCAAATCACGTGCCTCGTTTGCGTGACGGAATAACCATTGGTCGGCACTCAACCTAGTCGCGGCAAGTTATCCGCGGGCAATTCGTGACGTTGAATAGCGTCGCGTGCTGCCTGGCATGCCTGCCATTGTTGCTGTAGCGCGGTGATTTGGGGATAACGTGCCACGATTGCGCGCAAACGGGCCCAATATTCCATGCGTCTACTGTTCGTCGGACTTCAGTACGCCACCCACCGCATAACGGTCCTTGGCCATTTCGTTGAGCACCACGTGCACGTGTTCAGCCGGAGCACCAGTATTCTTAACGATAGCGTCCGTTACGTCCTTAACCATCTGCTTCAGTTGTTCCTGACTCCGACCGGCAACCAGTTCAATATGTACTAATGGCATTGTTAATTCCTCCGCGGGGGTCATGTTGACCCCAATTTATTTGCGGGTACGGCACGCCAAGTATGCGTGCCGTACCAACGTCAGCTACCATTATACTAAAGAGGTCGCGGCTTGGCGACTGTTAGCGCAACGTCTTTACCTTTTCCCAGAACTCAGCAAAAATGCGCTATAATTAATGCCAATCAAGAAACTAATTCGGAGGTACTCCCAATGATTCAACCACGCTCATCGTGTACCAGTATTTTAATCGGCCGCAAAGCCACTGCGGATGGCTCCGTCATGATTGGTCGCAACGAAGACTCAAAGGCGTCATGGCCAAAGCACTTCGTTGTGCATCCAGCCAAACTGCCGCGCAACCAACCACCTTTACGTCAGCCGAAACTGGCGTGGTGATCCCGCTGCCGGACTCGGCACGTCAGTACACGGCCACGCCCGAATGGACTGATCAGTACGGCCTCTTTGAGGAGGACGGGATCAATGATGCGGGTGTGGCGATGAGTGCGACCGAGAGTGCGTACGCCAACCCCCTGGTCTTAAGCTACGATCCGTTCACCGAGCATGGCATCAACGAGGAGGCCATGGTGACAATTGTGTTGCCGTACGTTGATTCGGCGCGTGCTGGCGTTCAGCGGCTGGGTGCCCTCGTTGAGCAGTACGGAACCGGTGAGGCTAACGGCATCCTCTTTGCGGACAACCAGGAGGCCTGGTACATGGAAATTGCGACTGGCCATCACTGGTTAGCCCAGCGCATTCCGGATGATGCCTACGCCGTGGCGTCTAACCAGCTCAGCATTGAGGTTGTCGATCCTGACAGCGACGACTTTATGCTGGACCCCACCCTCATCGACTTTGCGCAAACTAACCAGCTTTGGCAACCCGGCACGCCATTTAACTGGCGGCAAATCTTCGGCACCCATACTAGCCAGGACCGCATGTACAATAATCCGCGCGTTTGGGACGGTCACCGCCTACTCACGCAAAGTAGTATTGTTGCGGATCCAGAAAGTTTTGACCAGCCGTTTATCATGCGGGCGGACCGACCATTACGGGTCGCTGATGCTACGGCCGTACTGTCGGCACATTTTCAGGACACCCCCTTTGACCCGGCGGCCCGGATTCCAGACCCCGCTAACGCCCACCGTTACCGGCCCATCAGTCTCGCCAAAACACAGGAGAGCCACGTGTTGCAGATGCGCTCGGACTTGCCCGCCGCTGTAGCCAACATTCACTGGCTGGCGATGGGAGTTGCCGCTGAGAGCCAGTACGTACCGTTTTACGCTGGTGCAGACACGACGCCGGCTGATTACCAGCGCGGTGGGTTGCCGGCCAACCTCAATTCGGCTTACTGGCAATATAAGTTGGCCGGAGTGCTGGTTGATGCACACTGGCAACGGTTCAGCCCCCGCATGGTGAAAACGCAGGAGGACGTCGCGGCGCGGTTATTAGCGCACCTGCACGCGAGCGATGCTCAGGCAAAGCAGCTTCAAGATGCAGATGCGTTAGTCGCGTTTGCCAATCAAAGTAACGCAGAACGCGCACAACTGTCTGCGGAATCATGGCGTGCATTATCAATGGGCTTGTTGAGCGACAGCACGGACGATTCCCCACTCAACTTTGCGGTTGACCCGCAGCTATAGTGTTGGCTAGGTGCTTATTACGTGGTTTGGAAAGGAATTATTGATGGTAAAAATTTACACTAAGGTGGGCGATCATGGTCAGACAAAACAGGTCACGGGCCAGATGGTGGATAAGGACGACGCCAGATTGAAACGCTGGGTGCGTTCGATGAATTGCAAAGCTGGATCGGCGTTGTTATTGCGGCCCTGACAGCCGGTACGGCTGGATTAGCCGATGAGCTGGCTGACCGTCAGCGTGAACTATACCAGTTGCAGTCGGACATCGCCGTACCGCGCAGTCATCGGATTGGGGCGGAGCTAACCACTCGCCTGGAGGAACGGATTGACGACATCATGGCGACCACGCCACGTTTGAAGGAATTCATTCTACCGGGTGGTAGTCCGGCCGGCGCTGGGCTGCAGTACGCCCGCACCCTCGCCCGCCGCGCAGAGCGCCAGCTGGTGACCTTGCACAAGGCGAGTCCGCAGCCAGATGCCATCATGACGTACGTGAACCGTCTGTCCGACTACCTCTTTGCCCTGGCCCTGTACGTTAATTATCGGGAGGGCTACCAAGAGGTCCCCAGCAAGAAGCGTGTTGACAATAATTCTGGGCGGTAATCTATGTGGTAGCAAAAAAGAGCAGAATTGATCTGCTCTTTTTTTTGTGCGGTTGGGTGGCTTAGTGGCTGGTGGTAATGGGGCGATAGCTCCGGGTAAACGGGTGACAATCGCGACCGGAGCTACGAGCCTCACGCTCACGCCGTTCCGGCTACCCTACACTATCACCCCATTACCACCAACGTGTTGTACACGTGTTTTATGGAATAACATCGATTCACGTGATACCTAGACGACTAGATTATTTATAAATGATTCATTGCGACAGAATAATAAATCAAAACACAACCCAAGTTAACATCAATCGAGTGAAATATTCTGTGAGTAATGTTGCACACTACGTTATTAGATTGACCTAACGCCCATGACTGTTAAGTAAAATCTCGGGATCTTGCTGTCTGCAAAGATTGTTTGTCATTCACTATGAGTCAGGCGGACTCACGTTGGTAGTAGTTTGGTGGTGGTGTAGGCCGAGCGGGTGGCGTCCGCAACCGCCGCCAAACTACTACCAGCCACCGTTACTCCCCGACATTACGGTGGTGACTGGGAGCGAACGTTTCGACGAGTTTGGCCGCCGGGTGCGCCACAACCCAGTCGCGGATTTCCTCGCCCAGCGTTCGCGCCATCTTGGTCGCGACACGCATCTGTGCGGTGGTGATGCTATTGACATGCATCCCGCTAACGATGAACGCGTTACTTTGCAGTACAGGCCGAATTACGCTCGCCAAGGCGTGTGTCAAAACGCGCTCCTGGTGAACGTGCCCCGGGCGGCTCGGCATGTTAATGTCTTGGGGCTCCGTATCCTTGCTGACGGCGGTGACGACGCCGTAATGCCATACGTCACCGCCAATGAGCTGGATGAGCAAGTCCTGGCTTTGCCGTTCAACCACCGCGTAGATGGTGTAGTCCTCCATCGTCACACTGAATGTGATGCTCTCGCCAACCTTAGTCATGAGCCTCCGCCTCCTTCCGGGCCGCTTGCTTAGCGGCCGCCAAGCCCTGCCACCGGTCACCCGCATCGTTGCGAATGTGCAGGTGATCCAGCAACTTCATCGTGTTGTGGTTGATGATGTCATCGATGGTACGGGGCCGGTTGTAGAATGCGGGAATTGGCGGAATAATCTCTACTCCCATGCGGCTTAATTTGAGCATGTTCTCCAGGTGGATTTGGTTGAACGGCGATTCACGCGGCACCATGATCAGTTGACGGCACTCCTTGAGCGTGACGTCAGCTGCCCGCGCAATCAGGTTATCGCCGAGGCCGGTCGCCACCGCCGCCATGGTTTTCATGCTTGCAGGCACAATTACCATACCGTCGTGCATGAAGCTCCCACTAGCAATACTTGCTCCCATATCGTTCGGGTTGTAGGTATAATCGGCCAACTTTTCGACATCGGCCATCGTGTAACCCGTCGCTTCGACCGAGAGGTTTTCCCGCGCCCACTTGCTCATTACCAGGTGGGTTTCTACGTCCGGATTTGCGTGCAAAGCCGCAAGCAACGACAACGCGTAGATGGTCCCCGAGGCACCCGATACACCAATAACAATTTTTTTCATCCTAATTACCCTCTTTGCGGGGACGTGTGGCCGGCAACGTGGTGACGGTAACACAACCCAGTGTTTTTTTAACCACCCGGCACAATGCGATGGGTGTATGTATCAATACGGGCCGCAGATTTGCAGCCTGCAAATATGTACAAAGAAGCTACCGCCGCCACCCTGGTATGGATAGTGCAATAGCTTCCGTAACACAACCTGATTTTCGCTGGTCCCATTACGGGCACCCACTATGATCAATATTGTGTGTGAAATGACAATTTGGTGCAACCGACTAGTTAAATTATTCCTTGGTCCAGTCTTCCCAGTTCTTAACGTCCATGAACGGAGCACGCTGGAACTGGTCCTTCATGTCGTGTGGGTACGTCCCATCAAGCACTAGCTTGGAACTCATCCCCCGCGTCCGGATTGACTTAGGGTCATACTCTGGGCGCTCGGAAGGATCCAATGGGTGGTTCCGTAAACCGGTCAGTACCTGGATGTCCATATCGGCTTGGAAGCGCGTGTTGATGGTCCACATAACGTCGTTCCAGTCAAAGATGTCAACGTCCTCGTCAACCAGGATGACAGTCTTCAGTTCCTTGAAGGCGGAGAATGCGAGCAACGCAGCCTGGCGTTGAATACCGTCATCATTGTTGCTGCCCTTGTGAATCTGCATGATGGTCATTAGCTTACCACCACCAGCTGGCGGGTTGTAAACGTTGGTGACGACACCGGGAATAGCGTTATCCACCAGGTTGAGGATGGAAGCCTCGGTCGGGATGCCGGCCATGGAAACGTGTTCCTCGGATGGCCCAATCGTGGTTTGGACGATGGGGTTATCCTTCCGGTGGGTAACGGCCTTAATCTTGACAACGTGGACGGCTGAGTTAGCTTGGCCGTTGTAGCCAGGGAATTCTGGCATGGCAAAGCCGGTGTTCGTGTTGATGTCTTCCTGCATGGAAGTGTTCGGCATGATTTCGGCTTCGATAATCCATTCAGCCCGGGCAATCCCCTTTTCATGCACTGCGACGCCATCAACCAGCTCAACGGCATGCTGCCGCAATGAACCAGCAATGGACAATTCGTCGTAACCAAGTGGGGTTGTCGGCGGCTCGAACGTCGTGGCAATCGGTACGATGGGGTCCAAACCAATGGAAATAGTAATTGGCATTGGTTCGTTCTTGGCCTCGTATTCCTTCAGGAAGGCACCGATGTGGCGGCCACCAGGCATGATGTACATACCGATGGTGTCCTTGTCTTCCAGAACCATCCGGTGAATAGTGACGTCGTGCTGTGAGCCATCCGGTGATGAACCCCGCACAACACCCATGGTAATGTATGGGCCAGCGTCGTCCGGTGTGTTGGTAGGCGCTGCGAGCAAAGTCCGGATGTCAAAGTCGGCATCAGTGGCCAAATGCACAACCTCTTGGGCTGGGGCATCTTCTTTGCCAACCGTAACGGGCTGGATGGGTGTCTTCACCGCTTCGTTCAGTACGTGACCGAGGTTGTGCCAGTCCTGGTGCATCAAGGCACCCACGCGGCGACGACTGGCCAAGACACCAATCAAAACTCGGGAGTTCGGGAAGCCCTTGACGTTGTTAAACATCATGGCTGGGCCTTCCTTAGTTGGGCGCTGAACGGTACCGCCAGCACCAACGTAACGGTAGACACCGGCTAATTGCGCTTCAGGATCGATTTCCTTGTTGGATTCCAGGTACTGACCCGGCATGGCCTTCAATTCTTCGATGGCTGACCGCAAATCATACTTTTTTGTAGTCATACTACTCTGCCTCCAAAATGGAATGTTTGTTGTTTGCAAGGATTATTATCGGTCCACGGATACGGCAAAGCAATTCAACTTGTCGGTACGCAAATTCCACTTTGGAATACACGGTGGATGCTTCAGCGCACACCGGCATCACTCGGCGTAACTGTCACGGTGCGCCTGCGCGTAACGCCAGAAACGGTCGCTCGCCTGCGTGTGCGGACCTTCATGGCGCCGGACAAACGCTAGATGGCTGGAAACGTCCGTATCGAGAGGGATTTTGACGATATGGGGATAGTCATCGGTGCGCACAGTCTTTTCCATCATGATGGATACCCCCATGCCCTTATTGACGAGTTGCAGTACCAGGTCAATGCGCTGTCCCTCGTACGTAATGGTGGGGGTAAAGTCGGCGGCGCGCGCCATGCGCATGATGGGTTCAAACAGGTTCGTTTCTTTGCCCAACATTAAAAAATTCTGGCCGCGTAACTGGCTTACGTTGATATGAGACTGGTGGGCCAAAGTGCTGGTGTCCGGGACCACCGCCACAAAGCGATCCACCTCACCCGTGATCATGTCGTACTCTGTTTGGTGCTCCACAAAGGTGCGCATAAAGACGATATCACTGTGGCCGTCATCCAATGATGGCAATAGCGCGTAACTTTCACCCTCGGTAAAGTGTAGTTCGATGTCCGGATTGGCACGCTGAAATTCAGTAATCAATCCCAGCGCCCGGTAGTTGGAAACCGATGGAATAGCACGAATTGTGAGCGTTTGGTTGGCCGTGTTCCGGTCGGTGCTAAGTTGGCGTGCCATTTCGTCATAGCTAGTCAAAATTTCCCGGGCATATTTCAGCACCGTGTTGCCAGCGGGCGTGAGTGCAATGGTGCGGTGAGCCCGAATGAATAGTTGCGTTTCGAGTTCTTTTTCCATTGAAATAATATGTTTGGAGACCGTCGCTTGGGTGGTAAACAGGGCGGCGGCTGTTTCCGTATAGTTCAACGTGTGGGCCAGGTTAACAAAGGTCCGTAATTTACGAATGTCCATGAACGACCTCATTTCCAATTAATTATGTACTGCTGAAAATTCATTATTACGCCAATTAGTGTGGTATTCCATTTGCGAATAACTTTAACACAAAACTGAATTGTTTCCCAACCAGTCCGCATTGTAGACTATGTAACGTTGTTACGGGAGGTTTCATCCCCCGTTCCGCACTACTTAATTAATATGCGTGCCGGTGGGCCGAGCCCTGAAACGATGTGCTGTTCGACAGTGCGGGCGTTCCTCCCCACCAGTGTGCTAACAATCAGACAAAAGGAGGCTTCGAGTTATGCCAATTGGTGTAATTATCGACGCGCTGTCAGTTTTAATTGGCGGTATTTTTGGTACCATTGCGGGCAAGTACATGTCCGAGAACTTCAAGAAACAGATCAACATGATTTTCGGTGCCTGTTCGATGGGCATGGGGATTTACGCCATTGCGCCCATGAAGAACATGCCCGCAGTCATCTTTGCCCTGATTATCGGGACTGGCTTTGGGTTAATCATCCACTTTGGTGATGGTGTGAACAAAGGTGCTGGGCTCATGCAGCGCGGTATTTCTAAGTTCATTCACGGTAGCGAAAACGGAGAGATGTCCCAGGAGGAATTCATGGCCAGCGTGGTGACCATCATCGTGCTGTTCTGTGCCAGCGGTACCGGTATTTACGGTGCGCTGACTGAAGGGATGACTGGGGATGCCTCCATCCTGATTTCTAAGGCCATCTTGGACTTCTTCACGGCGGCAATTTTTGCCACTAACCTCGGCGCCGTGGTTTCCGTGATTGCCGTGCCGCAATTCATCGTGCTCTTCATTCTTTACCTCATCGCGGGCTACGTTTTCCCACTAACTACCCCCGTAATGATTGCCGACTTCAAAGCTGCAGGTGGTTTCCTGATGCTGGCAACTGGTTTCCGGATGGTGCAGGTCAAGATGTTCCCGACGGCCGATATGATTCCGGCCATGGTGTTCGTCATGCCGATTAGTTGGGCGTGGACGAACTGGATTGCGCCATTACTCAAATAATAATGTGTGTACGTAAAAAAAAGATTGGACCACAATGCGGTTAGCTCCCGAGCACTAACGTAAAACGACCGGTATTCCCTAACTTAGGAATACCGGTCGTTTTGTGTACTCATATCAACGTTAACTAATCCTTGTTCAATAGTTTGCCAATGACGGGGACTTTGCCCAGGTCGCTCGCGGTGTCCGCCGGCACCACCACCATGTTTGCCGGTGATTTTGCGAGGTCAGCGTACGCGTTAATGGCCTGATTCTGGAAGTACTTTTCGTCGGCCGCGCTTAGCCCCTGCTGTACTGTATCGATACGGTAACGTTCGGCATCAGCCCGTGTCTTGGTGGCGTCGGCCTCCGCCCGCGCCGTCGCCATCAGGGCATCATTTTTGGCCTTAGTTGTCAGTTCAATGGACTTGGCCTCCCCTTCGGCTTTGGCAATGGCCGCGACGCGTTCGCGGTCGGCCGTCAGTTGCTTGTCCATGGCTGCCTGGATGGCAGATGAGGGTGTGAGTTCGTCGATATTGATGCGATCAACGTTGATACCGTACGTGTTGGTGAGGTCGCCGATGGCCAAAGTCAGTTCGCGGTTGATTTCGGCCGTCGACCCCAGGGCCTGGTTTAAATCCATCCGGCCAATGATATCACGGAGGTGACCACGAACTAATTGTGACATCGACTCGACCGAATCAGTGTTTTCATACTGGTACTTGACTGCGTCGGTAATGTGAAAGTTCAGCGTGAGGCTGGCGGTCACATCGGCGTTGTCCTTCGTGATGATGGAGTAGTTAGGCAGCGCTAGTGGCTCCATGGCCAGACTAACTGTCCTCACGCGTTGGAACAATGGCAAGTAAAAGTGTAATCCCGGGGTGACGCTCCTGCGGTAACGTCCTAACGTTTCGACTAACCCTTGGTTGTTTTGGCGCACAATTTTAATTCCCAGCATAATATCCTCCATTTCGACCCTCTAAATCACCTGTAACGTTAATATATTGCCGGTTGCGGCGACGATTGCGTAATCATGTCCCGGAGCAATCGGGGCGTTATCAGTCGTGATGTACCGGTAATAGATACCGTGGGCTAATACTAACCCGCTATCAGCAACGATATCATTGGCCGCCACTGTTTGACCCACAACTTGGCGTTGTTCAAAGCTGGGTTGATGTAATGCGCGCGTTAGTGCTTGCTCTATATAGGCGTTAACACTATTGCCCGCATTATCAGCGGCCGTGGCAATTTGATCGTATAATTGTTGATCAATGCGGAGCAAAAATTTTTTCTTGTCGGCACTCACCCATCTCACCTCGCCTTTTTTGATGATATCTAAATGATATCACTAAAACTTACGGATGCAACCCTTTCCGTATTTAAAATGCAAAAAAAAGTGTGACCAAACCGGTATGCCGGTTTAATCACACTGTGCCGTTAAACAAACGTAAAGGGATCGGTGCTAATAGTATTGGTAACTACCTTGATGCCCCAGCCGTCTGTGGCCGACCAGTCGCGCAACCACGACGCAACCTGTGGCACCATAATCCGTTCAATATGGTGGCCGGCATCAAGGACGGCAAAGTCACGGGCCAGAATATCGTGCCCCGTGTGGTAGGTTACGTCGCCGGTGACCAGGACGTCAGCCCCAGCCACCTGAGCAGCCGCATACACGGAACTGCCGCCGCCACCGAGTACCGCGACCCTTCGGACCAAGCGTTGTTGGTCACGCGCAATCAGGCGTGCGTGTTCGACCTGCAACGCGGCTTTGCTTTGCTGAACAAAGTCGCTCAGGGGCACCGGGGTATCGAGGTTGCCGATCCGACCCATGCCGTCGAGTTCTCCCGGTACCTTCAACGGGCCCACGTTGGTGAGTCCCAGTGCGGTTGCCAACCAATCATTCATGCCTGGATGCGCGTTGTCGAGGCTTGTGTGGGCGCCATACACCGTGATGCCATGCCGAATGATATCACCATACATGGCTACCTGCGGGTCTTCAAAGTTGAGGTTTTGGGGCGCATGAAAGACCGCCGGATGGTGCGCCAGCATGAAATTACATTTCTGTGCGACCGCGGCCGCAACCGTCTCGGGCCGTACGTCCAGCGTGACGAATACGCCCGTTACTTCTACCTGCGGATCACCAATTTGCCAGCCACTGGGATCGCCTGGTAATGCCAGGTCTAGTGGTGCCGCTTGTTCAAACCGATCGATAATTGTTTGTGCTGAAGTCATGCCAATACCTCCCGGATGATTTGGAGTTCCTGGCGGGCAGCCTCCAGTTGTTCAGTTACGGGGTGTTTGGCGGCACTCATACTATCAATGATATGCTGCAATTTTCGTTCTCTCCGCGTCCATTTGTCAATAAATGTAGCGTTACGTTCACGCCGCAAGAATGGACCACATAAAATATCGGCTGCGTCGTAACCTACTGCCGGCTGTGACTGTCCCACCTCGATGATTTCGTACGTGTGGCCCTCGTCGGTGAGGATGGTTTCACCCAAAATGGCACACTGATGGTCGACCAACCATTGACGCACTAGGTATTCGTCGCGGTGGGGGCTCAGAATCAGCGTTTCGGTGCCGTCTAAGTGACTTTGCCCCGCGGTGAGAATACGGGCGATTAATTCCCCACCCATGCCGGCAATGACCACAGTGTCGATACCATCGTTCAGTCTAATCCCGGCCAAGCCATCTCCCTGCCTTACCTCAATCTGGGTGCCAGTTAATCCGTGTTGCGCAACGTTATCCCGGGCAATCCCGACCGGCCCGGCACCAATATCACTGGCAACCACAAAACTTGCCCGTTGCTCTTGGATGAGTGCAATTGGCAGCAGGGCGTGATCCGTACCGATATCAGCAACGCGGGAATCGGAATCTATGTACGCTGCAATCGCAGCCAAACGTTTACTCAAATGTACCTGATTACTAGTCAAAAAAAATCTCCTCCGCCTATGCTACTGGATATAACCAGTATACACTACGCGCAGGAGATTGTTGGTTTACTCGTCCGTGTCGGGATACTGGGTAAACCATTCGTCACGCAAAACGCCATAACGAATTGAGTCCCAGTACTGCCCCTGCCAGTAACGAACCTGACGAACGCGCGCCTCCATCTTTAAGCCTAATTTTTCAGCCAGACGCATCATCCGTTCGTTACCCGACCAGGTCGTGAGCCCGATATGCGGTAAGTTGATGACTTTGAACATGTGTGTGATCCACAGGCGCAAAGCCGCCGTGCCAATGCCCTGGTGCCACATACGTTCATCGTAAATGGTGATACCGACATCCAACCACCGTAACAGTGCACCGTCATCAAAGTAGGCGGAGACCATGCCAATCATTTTGTCGTCTAACCAAATGACCTGGCGGGTTGGGTTGTCCTGAAACTCATTGACACCGATGTCTTCGAGAAACTCCCGCCGAGTCGGGGTTTCCTCGTGAAAATAAGGCCCGTTCCACTTGGTCCATTCTGCGTGTGGGTCGCTAAATGCTACCTGCCAGAAAGCCCCTAACTGGTCGTGAGTTAATGGTCGTAACGTTATTTCCATGGTGGATCCCCTCTCCATTAATGCTTTTATTATACAGTATCCACATGGGATAGTCCTGTTTCAGGTGTCACCTTTGGGCAGACCGGCACCACTTGTGCAAAGTAATTACGTTGTGCCGGCGATAATCCCGCAAAAAAAAGACCGGTCACCAGGACCGGTCTTAGTTGACTGACGAGATCTATTCCAAGAAGTCCTTCAACTGCTTGGAGCGACTCGGGTGGCGCAGCTTACGCAACGCTTTAGCTTCGATTTGACGAATCCGTTCACGGGTAACGCCAAATACCTTACCCACTTCTTCCAGCGTCCGGGTACGGCCGTCATCCAGACCAAACCGGAGACGAAGCACGTTCTCTTCCCGTTCCGTCAGGGTATCAAGGACGTTCTCCAACTGTTCCTTCAGCATCTGGTAACTAGCGTGGTCCTCGGGGCTAGTTGCATCCTGGTCTTCAATGAAGTCGCCTAAGTGGGAGTCGTCCTCTTCACCAATTGGTGTTTCCAGGGAAACAGGTTCTTGAGCAATCTTCAGAATTTCCCGGACCTTCTCGGTAGGGATATCCATTTCCGCACCAATTTCTTCCGGAATAGGTTCGCGACCTAAATCTTGGAGCAATTGCCGCTGAATCCGAATCAGCTTGTTGATTGTTTCCACCATGTGGACGGGGATACGGATAGTCCGGGCTTGGTCAGCGATTGCACGCGTGATGGCCTGACGAATCCACCACGTGGCGTAGGTGGAGAACTTGAACCCTTTGCGGTAATCGAACTTCTCGACCGCCTTCATGAGGCCCATGTTACCTTCCTGGATCAAGTCCAGAAACTGCATGCCCCGGCCAACGTAGCGTTTGGCAATGGAGACCACCAACCGTAAGTTGCTTCGGCCAAACGTTGCTTAGCAACCTGGTCACCCTGCTCGATTTTAAGTGCGAGATCCACTTCTTCTTGGGCCGTTAACAGGTTAACCCGCCCAATTTCCTTGAGGTACATCCGCACGGGGTCGTTAATCTTAACCCCACTGGGCGCGGACATGTCACTCAGTTCTTTTTTTGGAGACCACGTTCTTTTGGCTCTTCAGCGCACGTTCCGCTGGTTCACCCTTATCATCAACGATACTAATTCCAGAGTCTTCGAACTTTTGCATCAGTTCGTCCACGGCATCACTCTGCAGTGCGAACGGCTTAACCAACTTTTCGGCCAGCTCCGCGTCGGTCACCTGCTTGGATTGCTTTGCTTCCTTGAGCAGTGCTGCGACGGCTGCATCGTACTTAGTGTTCGTGGTCTTCTTAGTAGTTGCCATGTACATTCCTCCGTTTGTAATCGTGATTATGCCTTTAACTGGCGCATTAACTCAAAATATTGGTTTGCCAACCGGGTTTGGCCCTCTTGGTCACCAAGGCGCTGGGCCTGCTGCAACTGTTCCTTAACGGTTCCGAGTTGCTGGCGCAGGTCGGAACCCCCTAGGACTTTCAGCAGCCCATCGGTGGTCTCATCATTGACGGGTGGCCATGGGGTGGAAAGTAGCGCGGCGACCGTTTGGCCCTCCTCATCGCTGAGGCGGGTGGTAAATCCGCTGATATCATCATGCCCATCCGCACGGTAATCCTGCCACTGTTGTGCGATGGTTTGGTACAGATCGTGGGGAAAGTGCACCGCCTCGGCGCCCATCAAGTTGGCGGTTTCGGAATCCGTCAACATGTAGTAAAGTAGCGCACGTTCAGCTTTTTCAAAGCGGGATATGCGTACCGTTTGCGGTTTCGCAAAGGTCTGCGGCTGGCCGGCAGGATCTGCGGGTGGCACGTCGGACCAGCCACCCGTTGGTTCTGGCGGCATGTCGTTATCGTCCCAGGCACCAAATGGGTTGTCCGCCCCCAAGGCCGGTGCGGGAGCGACCTGAGTACTAGCCAACTGCTGTGCCAAAGCATCGCGGGGCACACCCGAACGCTCTGCTAGTTGATCCAGGTATAGCGACCGTGGTACGGCCTCAGTCTCGCGGGCAATCTCCGCCAGCGCTGCGTCGACGTATGCAATTTTGTCATGATCGTTGGTCATGTCCACGCCGTTAGCGAGGAACATGATGCGAAAGGCAATTGGTGTTAATACGTGTTGCAGTTGCTGCTTGAAGGCGTCGGCACCGCGACTTTTGATAAACTCATCGGGATCCATTCCGTCCGGTAGCAAGCATACGGAATACCGCAAGTCACGGGCATTTTGCAACATGCCTAACGCCCGGTCGGCGGCCTTTTGCCGGGCATATCACCGTCATAACTAATTACGACTTCATTTGCCACCCGGTCGATAATCCCGATTTGTTCACGGGTCAAACTGGTACCCATTGAGGCAATCCCTGTTTGGACACCGGCCTCGTAGGCGGTAATCACATCCATGAACCCTTCAAAGAGGTAGAAGCGTTTGTCGGGGTTAATCGCCGCTTTGGCCTGGTCCAGGTTGAAGAGCGTATCGCGTTTGTTGAACAGCTCGGTTTCGGGACTGTTTAAATACTTAGCTACGCCATCCTGCTTGCCGAGCACCCGACCAGAAAAGCCGATTGTTTGCCCACGTTCATTACGGAGTGGGAACATTACCCGGTTGGTAAAACGCGTGGCTAATTCGCCGCCATCCCGATCCACAAACAAGCCGGACGCGCGCTGTTCCTCGTAACTAACGCCTTCTTTGGTGAGATATTTGCGCAACATTTGGTCATCGCTGGGTGCAAACCCAATACCAAAGTGCTCAATCGTCTCATCGGTCATCTGCCGTCCGTGCAGGTAATCCAGTGCGGGTTCCCCCTGCGCCGTGTTCACCAGCAGGTGGTTAAACAGCTTCTGTACTTGTGCCAGAATCTCCTTCTGCCTAGTAGCAGTGGCAGATTCACGGGGTTGGTTGACCGTCGTGTTGATCTGCACGTCAACGTGACCAAATTCTGCAACCTTGGCCACAGCCTCGGGGAAAGACACCCCATCAAGATCCATCACGAATTTGAACACGCTACCGCCCCGGCCACAAGAAAAGCAGTGAAAAATCTGCTTCTCCTCGTTGACCGAAAACGATGGTGTGTTCTCATCATGGAAGGGACACAGGCCAAACATGTTTTGACCCTGTTTCTTCAGCTGTACAAACTGACCAACATAATCGACGATGTTGACCGCGTTTTGCACTTGATCAATCGTCGCTTCGGGAATCATTTTGGCCAACACCATCACCCCCATTTCCGTTCGTCAATCCATTCGTGGGTACAAAAATAGCAAATTATATTGTAGCGCGAATGTTTTGAAAACGCAAGCGGTAGCAATGATAAGCGATAACGCGACGTAGTTTAACTTTTTGTTGGGATGGGACGGGCGTTTCTTACTGGTATGCTGGCGAGTTGCCGCGGTGTAGCCGTGTTGCGCATGGGTGTCGAAACGGGTTGCGCAAGGCAGAAAGCGACGCATAAGGTACTCAAACCAAAAGGCCAAGTGCGTTCTTAGTTAGCTTGTGGGTGACTGCTAGTACGTTCCCGCGTTACTGTCAGGTGTTGAAACGGGTTGCGCAGGCCAGAAAGCGACGTATAAGCAACTATCGCCAAAAGGCCAAGTGCGGGCCTTTCGGCGATACATTGGTTGGTAAATGATACAACGCTCCCCCGTTATCTGTGCTTATTGAAACGAGCTGCGCAGGCCAGAAAGCGACGTATAAGCAGTCACGAACATGAAGCCAAGTGCGGGCTTCCCGTCCGTAAATGCTTATACTCTGCTTTCTAAACGGCCTGCTCCGCTCTCTCTACTTCCTCACCCTCGTCAAATCCCCAAACAACGTAATCCACTGTGCCAGTCGGTTCAACTCGCGTAGCCGGTTGTCCCGTACCCGCTCGTCGTCCGCCATAATCATCGTTTCATCAAAGTATGCATTAATGATCGGCGTCAACGCCGTCAGCCGTTCAAAGTTTGCCGCCGTCGTCCGACCGTCAAAGTCCGCCAACTGCTCCACCGCGCTGTGTAACTGCTGCTCACTATCGTTTTCAAACAGTTGTGGATCCACATCACCCGTTGCCGGGTTCTTGCTGGTAATCCGTACAACTCGGGTCAACGCCTCCAAGTGTTCCTTGAATTCGTCCGCTTTGGCCGCCCGCGTCAATACTTCCGCTGCTGAAATTTCGGCACTCACATCCGGGTCCGCCGTTGCCGTAACCGCGTCCACCACGTCATGACTTACATGGTTGCTTTGCATTAATTGCTTAATACGGTCCTGGAAGAATTCGTCTAGCGCGTCCACGTTGTGTCTGTAATCCCGACCATTCGTCTGGCCTGCTTCCTCCAGTTGCTTAATCAATTCGCCTTGCAACTGTCGTAACGGCAACGTCTGCTTGTGCGTCGCCAGCATCCGCACAATACCGTATGCCTGCCGCCGCAACGCGTAGGGGTCGTTGCTCCCGCTCGGAATCATGTCGACCGAGAAGAAACTCATTAACGTGTCCAGTTTGTCCGCCATGGCCAGCAAAGTGCCCACCTCACTGGCCGGCAACGCACCTTCAGCGGAAATAGGCATGTACTGCTCACCCAACGCTGCGACAACTGCCTCATTCTCACCTGCTAATTGCGCGTAGTGAGCCGCCATCGTTCCCTGGAGCTCCGCAAATTCGCCCACCATGCCGGTGACCAAGTCAAACTTGTAGATGCCAGCAGCGCGCTGCAGATCTTCCGTGCCCTGCGTGTCGAGTGCAAAATGCTTTGCCAGAACACTCGCGATGGTCTGGACCCGGGCCATCTTGTCCGCTAAAGAACCGAGCTTATCGTGGAAACTGACGTTGCTCAGGCGTGCAACGTAGTCGGTAATACTATGCTGCTGATCCTCGTTGTAGAAGAATGCCGCATCCTCCAGCCGGGCCGTCAGCACCTTCTCGTTACCAGCAATGACGTTGTCCATGTGCTCACCGTTACCGTTGCGCACCCCGATAAACGCGTTCACCATGCGTCCATTTTGGTCCCGCGCGTAGAAGTACCGCTGGTTATCCTTCATGGACGTAATCAACACAATCTCGGGAATGTCGAGGTACTTGGCGTCGAAACTACCCGCAAAGGCGGTGGGGAACTCAACCAGGTTATTAACTTCCTCCAAGAGGTCCTTATCCAGGTCTACTTGCCAATTATTTTGGGATGCAATGGCGTTAATTTGGTCGGTAATGATGGCCTTGCGCTCAGCCGGATCGACCAGAACTTGCTGACCCCGTAGAGCTTTCACGTAATCATTGGCGGTCTGCAGTTCGACAGCGTGGCCCAAGAAGCGGTGTCCCTGGGTTTCGCGCCCTGCCTGGACATCCAGAATCTGCATCGGAACGACCTGGTCGTCCAGCAAACTCACAATCCAATGAATTGGACGAATGAATTCAAAGTCGTACTGGGCCCACTTCATCCGTGTGGGGAACGTCAAACTCTTAATGACATCAACCAGACCAGGAAGGATCTCAGCCGCACCTTTACCCGCGACCTCTTTGTGGAGGAAAACGTACTCGGTCCCCTTCACCTCTTTGAACTCAATGTCGTCAACCGACATGCCCTGGCCGCGTGTGAAGCCGATAGCCGCCTTACTCCAGTTGCCATCCGCATCCTGGGCAATTTTCTTAGCCGGACCACGCAAATCCTCTGCCCGGTCCGCTTGCTTTGCGGCAAGACCGTCAATCAACAATGCGAGCCGCCGCGGCGTCGCGTATTTCTTAATATCGTCAAAGTCGAGTTGCTGGTCCTTCAAGAACGCAGCGGTTTTGTCCGCAAGTTGACGCAAGCTAGGCGTAACGACGTGTGCGGGCATGTCTTCCAAACCAATTTCCAGTAAGTATTGCATGAGTTACTTTGCCTCCGTAGTTTCTGCATCCGCGTGGTCGAGCAACGGGAAACCAAGCTTCTTCCGTTCGGCAACAAAGGCGCGGGCGACCTTATGCGCCATCTTTCGAATCCGACTCAGGTAGCCGGCACGCTCGGTGACGGATACGGCCCCGCGGGCATCCAGCAAGTTGAAGGTGTGGCTACACTTAAGAATGTAGTCGTAAGCCGGGTGCACCAAACCGAGGTCCATTAGGCGCCAGGCTTCCTTTTCGTAGGCGTTGAAGAAGTCCAGCAGCATGTCCTGGTTGCTTTCCTCAAAGGCGTACTTGGAGTGCTCGTATTCAGGTTCCTTGAAGATATCGCCGTACTTCACGCCGTCACCCCATTCGAGGTCAAAGACGGACTTTACGTCCTGAATGTATGATGCTAATCGTTCCACCCCGTAAGTGATTTCGCTAGTTACGGGTGAAACTTCGAGGCCACCAACAACTTGGAAGTAGGTAAATTGGCTCACTTCCATGCCGTCAAGCCATACTTCCCAACCAACACCGGCACAACCCATGGATGGGTTCTCCCAGTTATCTTCAACAAAGCGGATATCGTGTTCCAGTGGATCGATATTCAACGCCCGCAGCGAGTCCAGGTAGTATTCCTGGATTTTTTTCTGGGGATGGCTTCATCACCACCTGAAATTGGTGGTGTTGGAATAAACGGTTCGGATTCTCACCGTAACGGCCATCGGCAGGACGCCGGGATGGCTCCACGTATGCCGCGTTCCACGGTTCCGGTCCAATTGCGCGCAGGAAGGTGTACGGACTCATCGTGCCGGCACCCTTTTCCACGTCGTAGGACTGCATAAGCATGCAGCCTTTGGATCCCCAGAAGGCCTGGAGGGTCTGAATCATTTCTTGAACGTTCATCTTGTTAACCATGTTGCACTCCTTTATGGTATTGGTACGAGACAAAAAGCGTCCCTATGCCTAATAACGGCATAGGGACGCTTGCGCGCGGTTCCACCCTATTTCACCGGCGTGAACACGTCGATGCTCTTTAGTTAGTGGCTCAAAAACGCCAATTATCAGCCCACACGTTCCGGCTTACACGGTCCCGGATTCGCTGTCGCGACGGCTGATAACCCTTTTTCTCATCGCCTATTTTGTTAATAAAAGTATAGCACGATTGATTGTCAGCAACAAGGAAGCTAGTGGACGACAGCGTTGGCCGGGCCGGTGAGTTGCGGCTTTCGTGGGGTACT
>NZ_BBAI01000035.1 GCF_001311175.1 Lacticaseibacillus pantheris DSM 15945 = JCM 12539 = NBRC 106106
CCACGCGCCCACCAAATACCGGTAGGCGCGTGTTTGCGTATATTTAAACTTTTGCGACCGTATCGGGGGCGTTATCCGCCGCGGTTGCAACGTTGGAGGGCTCGTAGGTGTCCGGCTTGGCGTTAATCAGCACGTCGGCGTAATGCGCCACCTTCTTGTTGATAGTCTCCAGGTGGTGGTTTAATTCGGCAATTTCGTCTAGCGTGCGCTGCTGTTGTGCCAACATGATTTGATACCGCTCCGGCACCGTGCTTTCACCCGCAATGACTAGGTCAAAGTAGTGTTTGATACTCTCCAGTGGCATCCCTGTCTGCCGCAAACACGTAATGAGGTGTACCCATTCCAAGTCTACGTCGTCAAAGACGCGGTTGTTGTTTTCATCACGTTTTACGTAGGGCAACAGCCCGTGGTCATGATAATAACGCACCGTGTAGGTGGTCAGCCCCATCTTTTTAGCCACTTCTTGAACTGTGTACGTCATTAGCAATACTTCCCCTCTGTTTAACTGTTACCATCATACTACCTTACACCCACTATAACGCAAGCAAAAGTTACACCAGCTATAACCCGCGCCACGACGATGTTTGTGGAGGCTATCATTGGGCACCCGTTTAATCTTACCTGAATGTCCAGGCGGCTTTGACCGTACAGCACCGTCATGACGGCGTTTGAAAAAATTGCAATTTTCCTTGCGCTTACACCAGCTCTAACCATTACACTGATGTCATCAACTCAGGGAGACATCATTAACATGCAAAAGCAAAAACACTTTGACTGGATTCTACTCGTTATCTTATTAAGTTATTTCATGATTCTGCTCGACAACTCCATCATCTTTACTGGAACGGTTAAAATCGCGCAGGACCTGCATCTTGACCAAAACACCCTGTCCTGGGTATCCAGTGCGTACTCACTGACTTTTGGCGGTTTCCTGCTGGTCGGTGGGCGTGCTGGTGACCTGTTCGGCCGCCGGCGTGTTTTCCAGATTGGTCTAATCATCTTCGGCCTAGGATCCCTACTCGTCGGTGCCGCTGGGTCCGCAACCCTGATTATCGCTGCCCGTGCATTTCAGGGTATCGGCAGCGCCATTTTGGCACCGACCACTCTGGCCATCTTGATGGATACTTACACGGGCGGCAAACGCGTCCGGGCCATTGGTTACTACGGCGCGATGGGTGGCATCGGTGCATCGGTCGGCTTAGTCATTGGTGGGCTACTGGCCAGCCTATTGAGTTGGCGCATCGGTTTCTTCATCAACGTACCCATCGCCGTCTGGATGCTCTACCTGTCCATGCGGCACCTGCCCAATGATACCGGCCGCAAAGGCACACTGGATTGGCTCGGTACCCTAACCTCACTGTTCGGCATGATCACCCTGGTCTACAGCATCGTCGGTACAGTCGGCCAGCTGTACGCCCTCATCGCCGCCGTCATTCTGTTAGGGATTTTCATTGCCCAGGAGGCCCACACAGCTCAACCAATCATGCCGCTACGCTTGTTTGCGGATTTGGAGCGTACCGGGGCCAACATCAGCCATATCCTCTACATGGGCGCCATGCTGGGATTTTGGTTCATCACGCCGCAGATTATGCAAAGTCAGCTAGGTTTTACGCCACTAATGGCGGGCATCGCGTTCTTCCCGCTGACGGTCGTCAACTTTGTGGTCGCCCTACAGGTTGCACGCCTGACCAAGAAGCTCGGCAATGGTGGGCTGCTAATTATTGGTATCCTGCTGACCTTTATCGGGATGTTTTGGATGAGCCGCTTCACTCCTGCCACAGGCTACTGGCTCGGCATCGCCCTACCAATGGTGATGCTGGGAGTCGGCCAAGGCTTGGCGCTGAGTCCGTTCACCGCTGCGGGTGTTGCCCATACACTGGGTGAGGACGCGGGGGCGGCTAGTGGTGTAGTCAACGTGATGCACCAGCTCGGTGGCTCAATCGGGCTATCAATCTTAGTGGCGATACAAGGCATGTTCCGCGGCGTTGTTCCGGGTTTCCAGCACGCAATTTTGACCGGTGCATGGCTACTGTTTCTAGCCTTGTTGGCCGCAATATTCATGGTGTTGCCGGGAGAGCGCCGCAACCATTAAGCACACTCGAGGTGAGTATGATGACTGCACCCACCATTTATTACGCCGTAGTCAACCTCGACGGCGATTTCCTACTCAATTGGCAAACCGATTCGGCGCCAATTGTACGCTACCTCTATCAACACCCACAGGCCAAGTTGCTCATTTGTCACGAATCGCCTGATAACCAGGACGATTGCAGCATCGTCGCCACCATTGAACCCCAATTGACAGTCGAAGATATCGGCCTAGCACCCAGTTCGTTGGGTGCGTCCGGTAGTCGCTTAATTGCGACGCTGGATGCGACATTAGGGCAAGCGCTCGATGCCGGTGTTGACAACTTTGGTTCCGCACACGCTAAACGGCTAGCGTATCTATCGTTGTATTATGCTCAGTTGAAATCACTCAGTCGCCGCGATACCATCATCATGATACTCAGCGCCTATCTGCACGATTTCGGTGCGGACCGCGACGGGCAGGACGGCGGCTACGGACTGAGCCGCTTTAACCGCTACCTAGACGGACACGGTATTGTTGATCCTGAGTTAATTCATGCAAAGCTGACAATGATACTCAACCGTGCCCACCTGCCTTGGTCAAGCACGGACTCCCAGCAGTTGATGTACATCCTCGCTGATTCACGGGTGACCGGTTGGACTCGACACCTGCAGGACTGGACACACGATATACGCCTCCTTGACCAACTACGCTTTGGCCGGTCAGTCGTCCTGACGCAACTGCACGACTACGACGCAATGCGCCTACTGTTTATATCGCAACAAGAACTTAACCTAATCCCAGACAGCAAAACAAAGGAGATACTGATATGACAAACGTATTAATTATTGGGGCAACAGGCTCGGTGGGCCAGGTCACCCGCAACTACTTTTTGCAAAATAGCAACGACAGCCTCACGTTGATGGCCCGCCACACCGACCGCTACGCAATCTGAACGCTGACCGTGAGCATGTCATAGCGGGCAGTGTGACTGACCCCGCCATCCTGAAACAGTCCCTCGCTGGCCAAGATGTGGTCTTTGCTGCTCTGAGCGGCGACTTGCCCCGCATGGCGCAGGCGCTCGTGGATGGCATGGACGAGGCCGGCGTTCAGCGGCTGTTGTTCATCAGTTCGATGGGCATCTATAACGAGATACCAGCGTCCGTTGGTGCCAGCGGCAACCTAGATTCGAACCCGATGCTCAGCTCTTACCGCCGGGCAGCCGATATTATCGAGGCGTCAGGCCTCAATTACACCGTTATTCGGCCGGGATGGTTCGATAGCGGCAACGACACTGACTATCAAATCACGCACAAAGGTGAGGCCTTTGGTGGCCACGATGTATCTCGGGTCAGTATCGCTGATTTGGTCTTACGCCTGGCCCACGATCCAAAGTTAGGCAGCCGTGACAGTCTCGGAATTAACCGCAAATAAGGAGGAACCCGGCATGAAATTATTGATACTAGCAGCAAATGGTCAAATTGCCCGGATCGTTGAGCAACGGATATTGAACGAACCACAATTTAGCGACGTGGAGCTCACTTTGGGTCTCCGCCGTGCAGAACGTTTATCGGCATTGGCGTCTAACCCACGCGTCACCGTCATCGAAACGGACCTAGAAGATGCCGCGTCGGTTGGGCGCGCGGTCGCCGGGCAGGACATGGTCTTTGTTGCCGTAGTTGATCACGATCGCGATAACCGGATGACCAAGAACGTGATTACTGCCATGCAAGCACACCATGTGCACCGCATCATCTTCACCAATATACTGGGTATTTACAACGAGGTACCCGGTGAGTTTGGCCGCTGGAATCTAGCTCAGGTTCGCTCCGGCCTCGCCGCCGCTCAACAGTCCGACCAACTACTAGCTGAATCCGATTTGGCTTACACTACTTTGCGCCTCCCGTGGCTCAATAACCGTGACGAAGTCAAGTACACCGTCACCACGCGCAACGAACCGTACGTCGGGGTGTCCGGCTCGCGTCAAAGTGTCGCCGACGTCGTGCTCAAAATCGTTGCTGATCCCGACTTTGCCGCCAACGACAGTATCGGCATGGCCGACCCGGATACCCAGGGAGAAGACCGGCCGGTGTACTAGCTCGCGGTTGATCATCCTGAGTAGTCTCCCAGACACCGATATTCCCGGGAAATAAAAGACCCACCGCATCCCCCAACAGGGAAATGCGACGGGCCTTTGCCATCCGCGCTAAGCACTTTGTTCTTCGTGACCAAACTGGTTTTCCACGTATTCACGGTACAAATCGTGGTGGGCCACCAACTCGTCGTGGGTCCCGTGACCGCTAACCGTGCCCTGCTCGATAAAGTAGATCTGGTCCGCGTTCACAATGGTGCTGAGCCGGTGGGCGATGACCAACGTCGTCCGGTTGTGCATCAGCTTAGTTAACGCCTTCTGCACCATCATTTCTGACTCTGAATCCAGACTGGCCGTGGCCTCGTCCAGCATCAGGATCTGCGGATCACGCAGGAACGCCCGCGCAATGGCAATCCGCTGCCGTTGACCGCCAGACAGCTTCACGCCACGTTCACCCACCTGGGTGTCCAACCCATCGGGCAACCGCCGTACGAAGTCTTCCGCGTACGCCATCAACAGTACTTGCCACAACCGCTCATCGTCATAATCGCCCGTTAGTCCGTACGTGAGGTTATAGCGTACGGTACCCGCCATAATGGGTGCGTCCTGACTCACCAGACCGATTTGTTGGCGCCAAGCGGTGAGGTCAACCTGATTGACGTCATGGTCACCGAGAGTGATCCGCCCGGACTGCGGCGTGTAATACCGCTCAATGAGACCAAAGATGGTCGACTTGCCCCCGCCGGAAGGTCCAGCAAAAGCAATTACTTTGTTTGGTTCTGCAACGAATGATACGTCATGAAGCACCTGTTCGCCGTCCGCATAGCTGAAGTTAACGTCGTTCATCGCCAGCGTCTGTCCAGATACCGAGTCCAAAGCCGCGGTACCCTGAGGTTCGTCCGGCACCATCAGGAGCTCCTGAATGCGCGCGGTTGACCCACTAGCTTTGCCCAACGAGGTGAAGAACTGCCCCAAAGTGGTAAACGGTGAAATCATCTGCACGAGGTACATCAGAAACGAGAACAGCGTCCCCATCGTCATGGTTCCCTGCGCAATTCGGTTCGCACCGTACGCCAGCATGCCGACAACCATCCCCATCATCACCATGGTCATGACGGGACCCGCAATGGAGTCATACATAGCTTCCTTCAACCCCAACTGGTACAGGGCGTCCACCCGCGCGTGTCCGCGCTGAGCCTCTACTGGTTCGGCGGTTGACGACTTCACGAGCCGGACCTCGCCAATGACTTCGTTAGCCTCACCGTTAAACCCGGCGAGTGCATCCTGACGACCAAAGGCGATTTTACGTGACTGGTTGGCCACCGGCATGATGACCAGTAGCACCAATGGCACCGCCACAAACATGAGTAGCGTCATCCGCCAGTCCATCACCAGCATGAAAGCCAGCGCGCCGAACAGTTGCAAAATTGACGTTGCCATCTGCGGTACGGAGTTCGCCAGCAGGTCTTTGACCTGGGTGGTGTCGTTCACCAATCGTGACGACACCTCCCCCGACTTCGTATTCTCGTAGTAGCCCACGGGCAGACGCAGGATTTTGTCCCACATCAACGTCCGCAACTTTGCGACCACGTCCTCACCGAAGAATCCGAGGATAGTCCCCGACCCCGCACTGACCAACGCGCTCAGTACGAACAGTCCAATCACGCCCACGACGAAGACGGTATCGACGTGGTGACCCAGCTGATTAATCAGCGTTTGGGCAAAGTGGGGCACCAACAGTTGAAACACGGTCGCAACCAGCCCTAATGCTAAGCCCACGCCCAGTTGCCAATACTTGGGGTGGATCCGGCTAATCAGGCCCAGAAAGTTACGCATGCTAAATTTTTGTGGCGCTCCGGTACTTCTCATTCGTTGCATTACCAATTACCTCTATCTACAAGTTTTAGAACCGGCCCCGATCAAAACCAGGGTGACGACGGCCCCCACCATACGGCCAATCGCCGTGGGGTCCATGATGTCCGTGTGCCCCGTGGAAGCCACGCCCAAAGCCGCGGCCATCGTGATCATCATCGCGATGTTCGTCTTCTTGTCGCTCAACGTCCGGTACCAACTTGGCTAGTAATGCCTGAAGCTGAGCACGTTCCTCATCGGAAAGTGCCGCAAAGGCGTTGTCAGTAAACTCAGCGCGAGTGTTCTGCGCGTCGTCCAGCGCCTGCTGCCCCTTATCGGTCAAACTAATCATCTGCACGCGTTTATCGTCGGGTGCGGAGTTACGTTCAGCCAGGCCGGCTTCGACCAGTCGGTTCACGAGGGCCGTCACTGAGCTAGGGCGGATATCCAAACGCTCTGCGATATCAGCGTTAGTCAGCTGCTGCCCATCCTTCAACAGAACGAGCACGCGCAACGGTCCGCGTAACTCAACGTTACCATCGCGACGCTGCTGGGTCTGAATAGCGGCCCAAACAAAGCGGCGCTGCATGAACAGCTGCCCAAATAGTTGCAGTAAATCTTCATTAGGTGTGTTTGCCATAACTAAATTCTCCTTTACGTAAGCTGTTTACCATCGACAAATTACTTAGTTAGTTTTTATATCAGCTAACTACTTTGAAGAGTCTAAACCGTTAGTTAGATTTTGTCAACCCTAACTAAATTTGTCGTCAAAAAAATAGGGTGACTACTAGTCAGCCCCCTAATTAACCAAGCTATTGTAATTCATTCCGCGCAGCTTCGGGTACGCTCGACGCGCTGACCGCGGTGTATGTTTGTACGTAAGCGCCTTTGTGATCAATCTTCAAGTAACGTCCGCGCTTGAGCACTTTCACGCCCACGAACTCCAACGTACGGCTGCGGCCATAGCGGTCAACGGCCATTTGCCGGTATGTGGGAGTGCCGTAACCGTTGACGCTGACGGGATTGGTGGTTTTCACGTACGCGACGTCTTTGCCTACCAACGGGTTGAGCTGATCCACCGTGGCCGCTAGCTGGCTACTACTATTTTGCGTGGCAAACTTGGCGCCAACGCCCACCAATGCAATCACTACGGCGATGCCCAGAATAATGGATATGAACCTCTTCATAACGTTCTTCCTCCCTGACTAATATGCCATCAGTATACGGGAAGGTCGAGGCTCCGCCATCGGCCGCTGGTCTGAACTTTAGCGGTTGGTCGGTGGTTGCGTGCAGGCAAAGAGGCGGTGGGGTTGCGGCTTACGTGCCTTGAGCCGTGAATTGCTACGGTAGTGGGTGACGGCAGCGTTGGCCGGGTTGGTGAGCTACGGCTTTCGTGGGTGCTCCGCGGTAATCCACTGCTAGGGCGAAACCTCCAACTCGCCAAGTGCATGCGAGTTTCCGGTGCGATTCTGAGCCTGCCCGGAAGCCCGCCGGTCAGTCTCAGAATTCGTCGCGCCGTACGTCACTATGTTCCTACGGCGGTCTCCCCCGCAGTGGTTACCGCTCCGACCCACACGCCTCCACTCACCAACCCGACCGACGCGGCCTCCCACTACTGTTGTAACAACCACGTCTCCGGGCACGCCGCCTCCACCCCACCACCACTTTGCCGGCACCCGTCACTTCGTGGATGTCATACCAGCGGCGGCGTCAGAGCTACATGAACCATACAGGATTGTCATTCAGTGTGCTTGAAACGCAGCCCTCACGAATTTAATTCAGCGGCTTATACAGAGTACCGTTTAATCTGCAGGGGTACAATTTGAGGCACAGGTTGTACTGACACGCATCTGCCCGCAGAAAGAAAAGTTTCCAACACAATGTATCGGGAACCCGCGGGCGGGGTTTGGGGCGTAGGGCACGTAAGCCCGCCAACCCCAAACCCCGCCCGCGGGTTCGTATCCACCATAACGAAAAAAAAGCCGGCCCACGTCTGCAGACGCGCGCCAGCTCAGTTATAGATGGTTAGATGGCCAGTCGCTTGGCGAGGTGCCGCGAAGCAATTGACAGTAAGTAATTAATCACAAAGTAGATCACGGCCAACGCCACGTACATCGGAATCATGTAGTTGACGTTCTGACCGTAAATAATCTCCGCCCGATACATCGCTTCGGGCAACAGGATGATGGTCGCCAAACTCGTGTCCTTAATCAGGCTGATAAATTGACTCACAATCGGCGGAATCATTTTACGGAACGCTTGCGGCATAATCACCTGAGTCATCGCCTGAACGTAGGTGAGCCCGTTACTGCGAGCCGCCTCCATCTGCCCCTTTGGCACCGCGTTGATCCCGCTCCGAATGATTTCGGCCAGCATCGCGGACTCGAAGATACTCAACGCAATGATTGCCGCCGGTACCACGGCCACCCGGATACCAATCCCTGGCAACCCGAAGTATACGAAGAATAAAATCAAAATTAGCGGCAAGTTACGAATAATATCGATGACAAAGCCGACAATGGCGGAAAAATACTTGACGTTCACGTAGCGCGCCACACCTAGTAGTGAGCCGACGATGAAGCTGAGCACAATTGCCCAGAGTGAAACCTCAATGGTAATACCAAACCCCTCAAACAAGTAGCGGAGGTTGACCCACGATAAAGCCTTTACGAATGTGTCCATATCAGTTCACCCCCCCCTAGGCCGTTTGCCAGCGCTTTTCGAGATAGCGCATGAAGTACGATAGTGGCAACGTAATAATCAGGTACAGCAACCCGACCGCCAGGTACGTATTGAACGTCTGCAGGTTAGCCGACGCCACCAGCTTACCCTGATACATCAGGTCGAAGCCCGAAACAAAGGCCAAAACCGATGAGTTCTTGATCAGGTTGATGAATTGATTACCCAGCGGTGGATGATAATCTTCACCGCTTGCGGGAAGATGATGTGCGTCATCGCCTGCAGGTAGGACAACCCGTTACTGCGGGCACCCTCCATCTGGCCGACTGGCACCGATTCAATCCCGGCACGCACCGTTTCGGCGATGAACGCACTGGTGTAAATGGTCAGCCCAATCGTGCCGGCGGTAAACCCATCAATCGCCATCACGTACTTGGGGATGACCACATAGAAGAACATGGTAATGACCAGCAACGGGATGTTCCGCACGACTTCAACGTACACCCGCCCGATAACGCGAACAACTTTGTGCGCGCTAATTTCCATCAGAGCAAAGACAGTCCCGATGACGCAACTACCGATGAGGGCCAATATACTACACCACACCGTATAACCGAGACCGTTAATTAACGTGCCCCAGTTGTCAAAGAGTACTGAGAACATATCACTCAACCTCCTTTAAACTGAAGCCCGGAATACCGCCAAACCACTTCTTGACCAAATGAGCGTATTCCCCGTTGGCCTTCATTTCTTTGATAGTTTGGTTGATCTTGTTCCGGAACGGCTTCTGACCCTTGTTCACCGCAATCCCGTATGGTTCCTTGGTGTAAGTACCACCAACAACCTCGTAGCTGTGATCCTGCGCTGCCATCCCGTAAAGGATACCGTTATCAGTGGACAAAGCGTCCGCCTGACCGGACTTCAACGCGGTAAACGCCGAAGCATAATCCGCTAACTGCAATACTTGTGTTTGTGGTGCAGCCGCCTTAATCTCGTCACCGTACGTTGAGCCCTGGGTGACAATCACCTTCGTACCCTTAGTCAGGTCCTTCACGCTGTGAATCTTGCTGCCCTTCTTAACCAGTAACGACCCACCGGCTTTGAAGTACACGTTCGAAAAGTCGACCTGCTTTTTCCGATCCGGCGTAATGGACATCGTGGCCACAATGGCGTCAATGTTCCCCGCCTTCAGCATCGGGATACGGGTATCGCTAGTGATGGTGACAAATTCAGCTTTGCCCTTCTTGCCCAGAATATGTTTGGTAATTGCTTTGGCCATATCTACATCGAACCCCTTGATTTGGTTAGACTTCACGTCTAGTAAACCAAAGAGGTTGGTGTCGGCCTTCACGCCCCACACGATTGTGTTGTCCTGCTTAGCGCGGGTCAGCACGTTTTGCTTGGAAATGTCCTTGCCGCAACTCGACAGGCCCACCGTCAGCAAAACCAGTAGCGCGGGGAGCAGCCACTTCATAATGCGCTTACGCATGCTGATCCCCCCTTAGTGGTTAATAATCTTACTAATAAATTCCTTAGCCCGCGGTTCCTGTGGATTGTCAAAGAAGCCGTTCACGTCGCGACTGTCTTCCAGAATCTGGCCGTCCGCATGAACACGATACGGTCCCCAACGTGCCGGGCAAAGCCCATTTCGTGGGTCACCACAACCATCGTCATGCCCTGGTTGGCAATTTGCTGCATAACTGCCAGCACGTCGCCAATGGTTTCTGGGTCCAACGCACTCGTTGGTTCGTCAAACAGAATGGCCTTCGGGTGCATTGCTAGACTGCGCGCAATGGCGATTCGTTGCTTCTGACCCCCGGAAAGCATACTAGGAAAACTAGCTGCCTTGTCAGCGAGCCCGACCGTTTTTAGCAACTCGTGGGCTTCAGCCTCCGCGTCTTCCTTGGAGGTCTTCAACACCAAGCGCGGTCCGAGCGTGATGTTGTCCAGCACGCTCTTGTTGGCGTAGAGGTTAAAGTGTTGGAACACCATCCCTACGTCCTTGCGTAACCGGTTGATATCGGTCTTCTTGTCCGCTAGGTCCATGTTGTTAACCAGCAGTTGCCCTTCGGAAATGCTCTCCAGTCCGTTAATCGTACGTAAAAGCGTACTCTTCCCGGAACCGGAAGGGCCGATAATCGTCACCACTTCACCCTTATCGATGGTGAGGTTGATGTCCTTCAATGCGTGGAACTTGTTTGGATAGTATTTCTCAACGTGCTTGAACTCAATCATGGACATAACCGAGACCTCCAGTTTTCTTTGTATTAAATAATTTTACATTGAAAATTAGGAGAAAGCAAACTAAGGTCTCATAATGTCGATTATTTATTCGGATTTACGTATGCAACTTTGGCATCAATAGTGAACTTCGCAAAGGCATCCCGAAGACCCGAACGGCCCGGTTCCTTCTGTGGCCCACCTGACAGCGTTACTGACGCCAAGGCCAAGTCAAATTTATCCTGCGCATCGTCAATTGGTGACAGCCCCACGGTGACCACTTCGGCCAGTTCCGTCGCGTCCAGTTCGTTCAGCCCACCACGAATAATCCAACGTTTTCCGTGCTGTACCAACTCAAAGAATGGCACTAACACCGGCGTACCCATTGCTAGCACTGGTTGTGCGGTCTTTTGGGCAACCTCCGTCAGCATTTGTTCACTCACTCCCTGGTAGTCCAGCGTCATGACACCGTTGTCCTCCATGTGCTTGGCCAGGCGATCAATATTTTTTTTGCTGCCGTGACCCAATAAGCAACGTGGTCGGCAAGAGTTGCGACTCATCAAACACACCCACCGTGGGCGTCTCGTCCTGCACGAAGGCTTCAGCGGCCTCTTGGCGGGCTTTAGCACTACCACCGAGGGCCCGTTCAATCTTAGGCGAAATGTCGGCCGGAGCCTTCTTAGTGGTGAAATAGTACATAAAGTTCAGGTAAATAAAGTACAGCATGACTACAAAGAGCGCGAGAAAGAGGGCTCCGCGTATGCGATACCCTTCATAACGCAGGTTAGCAATGGCCACGTAGAGTAAGTAAAAGTTAGCAAAGAAGGCAATGATGGTGAACACACGCCCCTTTGGCCGATCCTGAATGTTAAAGTAGCCGAAAATACGGTTAACAATATCTAGTGCTGTCAGCATACGTTCTTCATCCCCCCGTTAGTTTGAACTGGCTGCGCTTGAAGCAGCACCGCTAGACGCCGCCGAATCCGCTGTGCTGGAGCTACTACTGGACGCGCTGCTTGCGTTACTGCTAGCAGCACTCGAATTGTTGGTGGCATCATCGTTCGCCGACTCACTGGATGCGGAACTAGCACCGCTAGTAGCGCCACTACTGTGACTTTGCCCCGCGGCGCTGTCCTGACTCGCACTGTCTGAACTGGCCGAATCATCCGACGCCGACTTAGCCTTTTTGGAGGACGCCCTACTGTCAGCGTTACTACTAGTGGCACTGGAGCCCGACTTAGCCGCAGCCGACGAGGATTTGGACGCACTAATACTGGATAACAGGCTGCTTTGCTCAGACGAGCTCTTAGGCCGGTTAACCGGGTTAATGGTGTTCACAACGTTATACGCACTACTTAATAGAATAATTGAAACAATTGCCGCTGGTGATAACAACGGAATGGTCCGATATGCCATTTTGCATGCCCCCTACTATATAATTTTGCCAATCCCACGTTGCCCACTGGTCCCGGGACTGGTTCCGCAATAATTGCCGCAATCAGTAACCAACCGATGCGACTTCAACTAAGCCCTTATTTTAACCTGAAATTACGAATATTGTGTGATCTGCCACCTTAAGAAGCAGTAACGTTATGGTCACCACTAACGGGTTGCACACTCCAATCAATCAGCAGCGCGTCTACTTGTACCCGTGCCAACTGCCAATCGTCATTGTCGACCACATCGGCGTGGCCAACTAACGCATCGGGCAGCGCCAGGTCCCGTTCAAACTCATCACTAGCGAGCCGTTGCGCAATCATAGCAGCATCATCGCCCCGCTGCGTCAACCGCTCCGCCAACACCGAGGGTCCGTAATCGTCATGAAGATAGTTTCAACACGGTACTGATGGACACGCTCTTGGTAGGTGATGGCGCCCGCAGTATCCAAAACAATTGACGCGACGTCCGCCTGAGCAAAGGCACGGTCGAGTCCTTCAAAGGAAGAACCGTACTGGTAACCAGAGTACCGTACGTGCTCGATAAAATGGTTGTCAGCAAAACTCGCATCATCCTCAAAGTAGTAATCCCGACCGTCGACTTCTCCGGGCCGTTGCGGCCGGGTGGTGTGGGTAATAATCCGGTTAATGCCGTACTGCTGATGCAAATATTGCTGTACCGACGTTTTACCGGTCCCCGTGGCACCTGTGATTACTAGTAAGCGTTTGGTCGTCGCCATCATGACATTTCCCCCTGAGTTTCTTACTCACCATGATACCACAGGCACCGAACGGCCTAAAAATGTTGCGGACATTATGGCAAATTACTGTTGTGCACAAAAATAGCGTTGCATAACCGACTGTTGGTTACGCGACGCTATTTTTGCTACAACGAACATCAACATGTCCATTGCCTGGTTTGAAGAAAACTCTTAATTACTTTTATAACAAGGAATTACAGGCGACGACCAAAACTTGGCCGGAAGGCGCTAATGCTCGTGTACTTAACGGACTGGCCCTCAGTAGGTGCGTGGATGAACATCCCGTTACCAACGTACACACCTACGTGGTAAGCCGAACCAACGCCACCCCAGAATACTAGGTCACCGGCCTGTAGGTCAGAAACGCTGACGTAAGTACCCAACGTGCTCATTGCTTCAGAAGTACGTGGCAGGCTGATACCAGCCTGAGCTGCGGCGTAGTAAATCAAGCCGGAGCAGTCAAAGCCGGCTGGTGAAGTACCGCCCCAAACGTATGGAGTACCGATGTACTTGGCCGCGTTGCTGATGATGCTACCGCCACTAACAGATGGCGTTGATGAAGCACCGGCACCATTGTTGCTGGAGCTACCGGAGTTGCCGTTAGTAGTAGTTGCATCGCTGGAACTGTTACTGTTGCTGGAAGACTTGGCGTCCGTAGTCGTCGTGGTCTTAGCAGCACTAGTGTCGCTAGCCTTAGCTGCGGTAGCAACAGCCTTAGCTGCTGCCTTCTCGCCAGCCTTAGCAGCGTCGGCTTCCAAAGTAGCCAGCGCGTCCTGGTTGTCAGTCAGCTCTTGGTTCAAACTGTCGGCAGCCTTCTGGGCGTCATCCTTCAAGGAAGACAGGTTCTTCTGGTCAGCAACCAACTGGGTCTTAGTGGCTTCCAGCGTGTCCTTCTTGTTTTGCTGCGTTTGCTTCAAGGCAGCCAGGTTGCCCTCGGCACTCTTCACGTCGTTCATGGCGTCTGAGTTAGCCTTGCTCAACTTGCCAACCGTGAGGCCACGGTCGATCAAGTCGGAGATGCTATCACTGTTCAGGATGAAGTCGGCGTATACGTTACCCGTAACGGAATCGCCAGCCTGCTTCTGCAGGGACTTCAACTGAGCCTTCATGGTTGCCTTACGGGCAGCCAATTCCTTCTGTGCGGTAGTAATCTTACCGTCATAACTCTTGATTGCTGCTGTCGTATCAGCAATCTTAGTGTTGGCGTCGTTGATGGCAACCGTCTTGTTCGAAACTTGGTTGTCCAGATCAGCTACCTTTGACTGTGCTGACTGTACCTCAGCCAGTAATTTGGCGTTACTCGACTTCTTCGCTGTGATTTCGGCGCTATCCGCAGCATGTACATTGGATGCTTCCCCAAAAGCAGTGGTTGCTAGCAGGAACGCCGCAGCGATTGTTGCTATTGTAATTGACTTCTTCAAACCAGTTCACTCCGTCCCTAATAACTTCTTCTTTAAGAATCTGTAATGAAGTATAGGCCCAAAGTGTTACAACGCTGTTACGAACGTGCAATAACCTTATTACGGTTCGTTGCCATCTGCAACATTTCGCGGAAGTAACCGGTTGCGAAGCGAACATTTGTACGTGCTTTTAGGACAATTAGGCGCACTTTGTTGTTAATATATTCTTAGTCCAATCGCCACAAAACCATCATACTTTTCGTCTATAGTATTAATCATCAGCAGGAGGAATTAGAGCAGCGGATAGGCTTGAAGGCTAATCCGCTCGCCGTTCACACTTACTGATGGAGCGTAGCACGGCAACCATACCAATTACTTAGGCGCGACGTTTATGCAGGAAAATTTGAATATGACAAAGCAAAGGAGCAGTACGCACCGTTCGCGTACCGCTCCTATTTGTGTAGCGACATTAATTGGTGGTGCCGGCTTTGCTCTGGCCACCATCCGTATACGGACAGCTCGTGCCCAATTGCGCGACTAGTCCGTAATGTGAACCAAGAAGTATTTCCGCTTACCCCGGCGGATAATGACAAAGCGACCATCGAAGTGGGCAGACGGATCAACGGTAAAGTCGACGTCCTGTACCCGGTCACCGTTAACGTAAATGGCCCCGTTATTAATATCTTCACGTGCTTGACGACGAGACTTTTCGATTTGCGTTACGTCAACCAAGAATTCAACTAAGTTAGCGGACGTTGCGGGCGCAGTGGCACTTGGCATCCGTTCAAAACCCTGCTCAATTTCGTCGCAGTCAGGCTGGCCACGTCTCCAGAGAACAAGGCGCGTGAGATGTTCTCCGCTTCCTGCACCGCAGCTTTGCCATGTACGAACTCCGTAACCTCTTCGGCCAGGCGTCGCTGGGCGGCACGTTTTTCGGGGTGATCCTTAGTTGCCTGCACCAATTCGGCAATCTCGTCCTTGGACAGGAAGGTAAAGAACTTCAGGAACTTTTCTACGTCGGCGTCATCCTGGTTGTACCAGAACTGGTAGAACTCGTACGGCGACGTCTTCTTCGGGTCGAGCCAAACGGCACCGCCGGCCGACTTACCAAACTTAGTGCCATCACTCTTGAGCATCAACGGGTTGGTCAACCCAAACGCCTGGGCATCGGCACCCTCCAGGCGGTGAATCAGGTCAATGCCGGCGGTGATGTTGCCCCACTGGTCGGCCCCACCAATTTGTAGGTGCACGCCGTTATTCCGGAACAAAGTCAGGAAGTCAACGGACTGCAAAATCTGGTAAGTGAATTCGGTGTAGCTAATACCGCTTTCCAGACGGCTGGCCACCACTTCTTTGTTGAGCATGTTGTTAATCGTGAAAAGCTTCCCGTAGTCGCGCAAAAAGTCGAGGAGGGAGATTTTGCTCAACCAGTCGTAGTTATTCACGATGGTGAAATTATCAGTCCCGAAGAGCTTGACCATTTGGTCGGTCAGCTTCTGCTCGTTGTCGTGAATTACGTCCATCGTCTGCAAAACACGCTCGCTGTTACGCCCAGACGGGTCCCCGATAGCGCCAGTACCACCACCGATTAGGATAACCGGGTGGTGGCCAAACTGCTGGAACCGCTTGAGGATCATGAACGGAATGAGGTGTCCCACGTGTAGGGAGTCCCCAGTGGGGTCGGTCCCACAATAAACGCCGATGTGTTCCTTGGCGGTTAATTCACGTAAACCGTCCTCGTCGGTCATTTGATTCAGCGCCCCGCGCCAAGCCAGTTCATCAATAATGTTGTCGCATCTGCCATATCTATTTCCCCCTACGTTTAATTCGACCAAATGCACACAGCAAAGTGGCGTTCCCGTTCATCCAGCTGGATCAAAGAGTTGCTAGGTCAATCGCGGCCCGGACATTAAAAAAAGCCCCGTAGCGTTGTTCACGCTACGGGACGGACATGCCGCGGTACCACCCAGCTTGTACGGCCTTACGCCGTACCTCTCAGCAGTGATAACGGTCTGCACCACGGACACTCAAAGTGATTGTAATTCACCGCCACGGTCGCACCGGCTCGCAGCAAACGCCGGCTTTCTGAAGGTCTCCGTGACGACTACTGGGTTCACTGGTCGCCATTTATTGCGTTAAGTGTACCACACGCCATCGTCCATCGTCCACGGGTTCGGCTCCGTTAACGAAGTGTTTGCCGGCAGCGTTGGTCGAACCGGTGAGCTGCGGCTTTTGTGTGGCGCTCCGCGGTAACCACAGCTAGGGCGAAGGGCACGTAAGCCGCAATCCCACCGCCACTTTGCCTGCACACACACCACTAGCGCGTGACGACGCGGACGGTGCGGATGTTGTCGTTGGCGGAGATGTCGTCGATCAAGTCGACGTAGTTCGCCTTCCGCGGAATTTCAATCCGGTAGATGTTTTTGTACACCGCTTCGCCGTTCGTCCGCTCGGTGCTAAACGCGGTTGCCAGGACGTTCACCTTATGTTCGCTGAAGTAGCCCTTAACGAACTTTTGCGTCTCCGCCTTATTAACGTACTTCACTTCCAGTCGGCGAATTGGTGGCGTAATCCGGAATGCGCGCTTGAGGAAGGCCAGCACCACGATGACGAAAATTGCGCTAATGACCGCAATCGTGTAGTAGCCCATCCCGATGGCAATCCCGAGGCCGGCCACCGCCCAAAGGGACGCGGCCGTAGTTAGGCCCGAGATATTGTGGCGCGTCACGATAATCGTGCCGGCGCCCAAGAAACCAATACCACTCACCACCTGACAAATTAGCCGGGCGGGATCGGCCCGAATGACCGAGAATATTTCCTTATTGTGGATGGCAAAGTTGATAGCCTGGGCCGCAATTTCCTGCTGGATCATCGCAATCACGCACGCTCCTAGACACACCAAAATGTGCGTCCGCATCCCCGCGGGGTGGCTATTATGCTCACGGTTGGAGCCGATAATTCCGGCAACCACCGTGGCCATCGCTAAACGGATAATAATCCGTGTAATATCAACTGAATATGCAGACATACATACTCCTCCCAAAATGTTTTCTATATAACTGCTATGTTTTTACTGCACATCCCCAAAGGCGTGTGCCGAAAGCTGTAGAATCTCCCCCAGCATCTCGTTAAACCGGGCCAGCTCCGCTTCACTGTAGTGGCTTGCGACCACCGCCGCCGCTCCCCGTAACCGCTGGTCCAGTAATGACTTTAACCGTGCGACCTCCGTACCATCGCGGTTAGTCTGAGTTGCCACTCCTTTGCGTTATCGGGCATCCGTTCGCGAATGACCAAACCCGCACCCGCTAACCGGGTCACCGCACGGCTCGCCGTGGCCTGCGACGTATGTACCAGCGCGGGTAATTCCTTTTGTGGCAGGATTGAATGTTGCCCCACCGTCGCCACAATCAGAATGTCGCGCGTACTCAACCGGTGGATTAGTGCCCGGACGTTGGGGTTACGCGTTTGTTGCTCGGCCCACCGCTTCTCACCGTCCGCACTACCATCCTGAGCAATAAACTGGTTGAGTCGTTCCAGAATTTCATCAATCAAAATACGCCCCTCCTTTTTAATTCACGTGCATAGATATTGACAATCTCAGTTCAACGTTTATACTACATTTTGTATTCACGTGAATCAATAATGCTAACTACAAACATTTTAAAATAATGGAGGAATCTATGACGAATAAAAAAAATTGGCATCATCAGCGGTTCTAACCGCCCGGGACGTGTTGCCCCCGCCGTTGCCGCCTGGCTACAAAACCAATTAGCAACGCAGGACCTCGATTCCGTAATTATCGACCTCGCCACAATTGACTTACCGTTTCTCGCCGAGCCCACACCGCCCGCCGAGGGATATTACACCCAGGACAGCACCCGCAACTTTGCACAAATCATCGACCAGTACGCCGGATTCGTGCTAGTGTTCGGCCAGTACAACTGGGGCTACCCCGCCGTGCTGAAAAACGCACTGGACACCGTTTTCGCTGAGTGGAACCACAAACCCGTAGCGACACTCATTTACGGTAACCACACCATGCAGGCGGACATCGCCATCCGGATGGTTATCAACGGACTGCGGATGCGGCAACTGGCGACCAACATCGCCACCCCGGTGCCCGCCAGCAACGACCCCGCCACCGTGGCGCAAACGCTCCACCCCTTTGCCCCGCTAGTGCCGCTCATGGCGGCTGAGTTCAAATCCTTACTGTAACTCACGCACCATGTTGAACCACCGCTCACCAGCGTGCGCCGAGTCCGCGATGCCCTCGTTAGCAAAACCGTTGCGCTCGTAAAAGGGCACCAGCCGCGCCAGGCACGTTAACGTGATGGCCCGCCGCCCTTGCTGAAGCGCCACGGACGCCAGCTGTTCCAACAGCGCACTACCCAGCCCGCTGTCCCGAAAATCCGGGTGGACGGCCAGACTCAGCACCGTCTGGTAACAATCAGCCGGGCGGTTAGGCTGACTATCGCCATACAACTCATCGATCAAATAGCGCTGATTAAAGGCGGGGCCGACTACGTAACCAGCAACCGTCCCCGACGTCGTGGTCGCCACAATGAACGTGTCACTGTACGCAGCAATACGTTGCGTCATGGCCGCCCGACTCGCGGCTTCCTCTGGCGTGAAACCCGCCTGTTCAATGTGCATAATGGCGTCAATTTGTGCGGCCTTGGCAGGCCCGAAAGTGTAATCCATCTCAATTTCCCCGTATACCACAACGCCCGCCCGCAGCAGTACCCCACGTAGAGGTGCATCGCCACGGACGGGCGTTGTGTGACCTGTGCTAACGCGCTGCTGTCCAATCATTCACGGCAGCCGCAATTTCCGTATTCCCTGAGTGCATGGTGATGACCTGACCAAAGGTGTTGCTCTGGTCGAGCACGGCCGCGAGTACCGCCGCCACGTCCGGGATCGGGTTGCGACCACCGTCGTCCACACCCAACGCGACTTTGCCGGTCGCCTCATCCTCAGTCAGACTGCCGGGCTGCAGAATGGTGTAGTCCAACTGCGTGTTACGAATTAACCAGTTATCCGCCACAAACTTAGCCACGTTATAATCGGCGAGGCTGTCCAGGGACGGGATGCCTGCCCACCGCTCCGGCTGCGTCGCGAACAGCGAGCTCAGCATAACGTAACGCTTAATGCCCGCTTGCTCAGCCGCCTGCATCGACTTAATCGCACCAAATTCCTCAACCTGGAGTAGGCTCTTACCGCGCGAGCCCGCCACAAAGTAGACCGCGTCGTTCCCTTTGAGCGTGGCTGCCATGGTGGCCGGATCCGCCGTTAAATCGAAGGAGACTGCTGTCGCGATATCCGTCTGCTTGAACTTAGCCGGCGTGTGTACGCCCGCCGTCACCGTGTGTCCTGCGTCCACGAGGTCAGCAATTAAATCCTGCCCCACGCGACCGGTGGCACCAATTACAAATACTTTCATTTTTGCTCCTCTTTTGCCTCATTCTTGTTATACCGGTGGGCCCTAGCCAATAAGGCCATAATCCACGAGCCCGAAATCACCGCCACCATGACCCACGTAATGGGCGGCCAAAAATTAGCCAGAACAATATCGACCACGCCCATACCGATAAAGACCAATCGTCGTTGGTTAATCCGCGCAAACTCGTCGCGGGCCTTACCGTCACGCATTTGCTTTGCAACACGGGCAGCTAATGTGTATAGTGCCATGACCGTTAAAATGTAGAGCACCGCGTACGCAATGCTGGGCGCCGCCGCTAGCGGGTAGCGATCAAACCAACTCGTCAACATCGGCAACAACGATATTGGTAGTAATACCAGCGCGTTGAGCCACAAGTCAATCGGTGTCACTGACCTTAACTGCGCGATGATATTGTGGTGACTGACCCAAAAGCTCGTCACCAACACGTAACTAATTAAGTATGCCACCAGTGCCGTCACGTGTTGCGCCGTCAGTAGGTCCGTCCACTGGCTACCCGCGGGCACAATCAACCCCAACACCATAATGGTAATGATGATTGAAAACATACCGTCACTATATGACTCCAAACGGTTCTTCGTCATCAGCTCACCGCCCCAATTAATCTGATTCCGTAAATTCCATGGTCAGTAACTTAATCAGCAATTCAGCGGGCACCTCCTGGTCAAAGCGGATATTGAGCCGCTTTTGCCCGGATGAGTACCCCGCAGCGCTAATCCTCGCGACCAACTCCACCGGAATATCCCGGCTAAGCAACAAGCTCACGTGCGCCTTGTATGCAGCAATACTTACCCGCTGCCCGTTAGCAGTGAAAAAGGGTTGCCCCCACTTAATGCTTTCGGTGGCTACCGGCACTTGTTCGTGAATTGTCCGTCGCATCCGCGCCAACAGTGACTGGGCTGCTGGTACCTGTTGCCCAATATAATCATCAACGTCACGATATTCCGGCTTACTTGGCATGGTGTGCCCCCTCACGTACAGACATCAATTCCGTTCTAACCTTAGAATAATTCGGGGAACCAGATCCGCATCTCGCGGTCAGCACTCTCTTCACTATCCGAGCTGTGCACCACGTTGCGGATGGGACCAGGACCCCAACTACGAGCAAAGTCGCCGCGAATGGTGCCAATTGGTGCTTCGTCCGGCTTGGTGTTACCTGCCATCCGCCGGAATTGCGCGACCACATCATCGCCACTCGCGATAATGGCCACCAACGGTTTTTCCATCATGTAGGACTGCATCGCCGGGTAGTACGGCTTGCTACGTGCGGTGCGTAATGCTGCGCTAGCAATTCGGGCGTTGCCTGAATTACCTTGAGGGCACTAATCGTGTATTGACGCCGCTCCAGCCGCGTAATGACCTCACCGATATGCCCAGCTTCGACACCATCCGGCTTCACCAAAATTAACGTCCGTTCTTCTGCCATAATCACTTCTCCGTTCTATGTGTGGTTGGTTCAATCAAAGGGGCGCAATCACTGCTCCTCAGTCCCAAACCAGCCATTCATTCAACTCAAAAAGTCGTACCTTCTACGTCCCAATTATGCAGAAGATTGGCCGCGATATCAACCGGGTTCATGGATATTCGCCACATTGTACGTTGGCCAAATTGGTAGCCCGCCTTTTGTCATTTACACAAACGGGACTTATTATATAAATAAGGTCATTAATAGGTTGAGGGGGCAATATTTTGTACCAAGCAGTTGTATTCTTTGATTTGGACGGTACGTTGTTACGGGATGACAAAACGGTCGCGGACGATACGCGTAATGCCATCACCCGGCTGCGGGCTAACAACATCTTGCCCGTGGTCGCCACCGGACGCAACGTCTTTGAAATCCAGTACGTGTTAGACCAGACGGGAATTAACTCCATCGTCAGTGCGAATGGAAGCTACGTGCAATACGGGGGCCAAAAGCTACATGCCGAAACCATTCCGGTACCACTAATTGAACGATTCGACAGCTTTGCCCGGGCACAAGGCGACGTGGTCGGGTGGTACAACAACACCGGCTTTGCGCTCAGTGGCGCGAACGCCGCTACCCGTGAGAACTACCAATTGCTGCACCTAACCGCCGACGTTGATCCACATTGGTACCAGCACAATCCCGTTAATTTTATGTTCACGTTTAACTTTGACAAAGCCAAGCTGTACCAACGCCACTTTGCCGGTCAACTAAGTCTGGTCCGCAACAATCCGCGCGGCCTCGACACCATGCTGACGGGCGTATCTAAGCGCACTGGCATCGCACACTTCCTCAACCAGACGGGACTGGCTGGTCTGCCTACGTACGCATTTGGGGATGAGTTGAACGACTTGGAAATGCTGTCGATGGTTGACCACCCCGTGGCAATGGGTAACGGTAATGATCAGGACAAGGCACTTGCAGAGTACGTGACCACCACCAACATGAACCACGGTATCTTCAGGGGACTACGGCATTTCGGATTAGTGTAATAACGTAGATGGGGCCGGACGGAATGGCCGGGTAAACGCAAAAGTGGGCTGACGTTAAATTGATGGGGAATGTTGTGGTGCTACCTTTGCTTGTTGAAACGAGCCCCGACCCGCAGAAACTCACGTATAAGCTACTAGCACCCAAAAGGCCAATGCGGCCCCCAACACTATCGGAGAATGGTGACGTGCGCCCGCGTTACTCGTGCTTATC
>NZ_BBAI01000036.1 GCF_001311175.1 Lacticaseibacillus pantheris DSM 15945 = JCM 12539 = NBRC 106106
TGTTACACGCAAGTTTCTGCGGGGCGCAGCTCGTTTTAAAACGCCCGGGTAAATCGGGCCCGTTGCAGCATTCTCCAACACAGTGGTGGGCTCAAACTCACCCACATTCTAGAGACTATTTGCAGCATTGAGAATATGCTCCATAAATCTCCAAAAACCAGCACCAACCATGGTGCACATGAAAGGAGGCGTTGACCATGCCACTTAGCGATGCGGTCGGGGTTCTGCCCGGTGTTGGCCCCAAGAGGGTGGAAGCACTCGCGGACCTCGGTATCGTGACGGTCAACGACCTGCTTTTTTTTATTTTCCGTTTCGGTACGACGATTTGCAGGAGCGGGATTTGGCAACGGCCGTTGATGGTGAAAAGCTGACGGTTAAAGGCACGGTAGTGGCGGATCCGGTGATTGCTCGTTTTGGGCCACATAAGGTGCGCGTGACCGTGCGTTTACAGGTCGACCGCACCGTGATTCTCGTGTCCTTTTTTTTAACCAGCCCTGGTTGAAGGATCGGTTTCATCAAGGCCAAGAGGCAGCCATTTACGGTAAGTGGAACGTTGGGCGCAATGCGCTCAGCGCCATGCGGCTGGTGGCCACAAAGGACCAGGATGCTCCCTCAATGGCGGCAATTTACCCGCTGAGTCAGGCGGTTCACCAGAAGTTTTTGGTGGACACGATTAAGGTGGCGTACGAACATTACGCCGATGAGATTAAGTCGGTGGTGCCCGAACAGTACCGCACACGGTTGCAATTATTGACCGACCGCGAGTTAGTGCGCCAGATGCACTTTCCGGCTAATCCCGCTGAGGCTGCAGCGGCACGACGCTCAGCCATTTTTCGCGAGTTCTTTTTGTTTGAGGTGCAGTTGCAGGCAATCAAGCAAAGGGACACCGCGCAGGTCAACGGCTTGCGCATCCCCTTTGACAACCATAAAGTCCGCGCGTTTATCCAAACACTGCCGTTTGAATTAACTGCAGCCCAAAAGCGTGTGGTGAATGAAATTTGCGCGGATATGCTCAGTACCAAACACATGAACCGGCTGCTGCAGGGGGATGTTGGTAGTGGGAAGACCATCGTGGCGGCAATCTGCATGTATGCCGCTGTTACCGCACATTTTCAGGCGGCGCTAATGGTGCCAACGGAGGTGCTGGCTGAACAGCATTTCGCCAAGCTCAGCCAGTTATTCGAGCCTGTCCACGTTAGCGTGGCGCTACTGACGGGTGCGACATCGGCCGCTGATCGCAAAGTTATTTTGGAACGGTTGCGGTCTGGTGACCTGGACATCGCGATTGGTACGCACGCGTTGATTCAAAAAGGTGTTGACTTTAACGCCCTAGGTTTTGCCATTATCGATGAACAGCACCGGTTCGGGGTTAAGCAGCGCGAGGTTTTGCGTGCCAAGGGGTTGAAACCGGACGTTTTGTCGATGACCGCCACGCCAATTCCGCGTACGCTTGCGATTACCGCGTATGGTGAAATGGACGTATCCACGATTGACGAAATGCCGGCCGGCCGCTTACCCGTGCGCACGCTTTGGTTGCACAAACAGCAACAGGGTCGCGCGGTCCGCATGGTCGAGGAGGCCGTAGCGGCTGGTGGACAGGCGTTTGTGATTACGCCGCTGATTGCGGAGTCGGAGGCCGTGGACCTCAAGAATGCTGAGGCGGTGTACGCGGAGATGCAGGAGACGTTCGCGAGCAAGGCCGCCGTGGCGCTGCTCCACGGACGCATGAACCGGACGAGAAGGACGCCATCATGCGTGACTTTGCTAGCGGGCAAACTGCGGTGCTGGTTTCGACTACCGTGATTGAAGTTGGGGTCGACGTTCCGAACGCCACGATGATGATGATTCTCGATGCCGACCGCTTTGGTCTGGCTCAGCTCCACCAGTTGCGTGGTCGCGTGGGTCGTGGCCGCAAACAGGCGACGTGCATTCTTATTGCCGACCCGAAAAGTGACAGTGGTGTCAGTCGGATGGAGACGATGGTTGACACCAATGATGGCTTCAAAGTCGCTCAGCGTGACCTCGAGTTACGGGGGCAGGGCGATATTTTTGGGGCCAAACAGTCGGGCCTGCCAGATTTCCGTCTGGGCGATCCGGTCGGCGACTTTAACATTCTGGATACGGCGAACAAAGTCGCTTCCACAATTTTTACGGATGATCCAGGACTCGAAACACCAGGAAATGCAGTATTATCACGATATTTAAACGGCCGTTTGGCTCAAGCCGAAAGCCTAAATTAGGAGGACTTTTTCATGAAGATTGCTGTTGACGCCATGGGCGGTGATGATGCACCTGACGTAGTTGTTGCGGGTGTGGAGCGGGCACGGGATGAGGATACGCGCCTAGAGTTCCTGCTATTTGGCGACGAGCAACGCGTGCGGCCGCTCATTAAGAATGACGAACGCATCACGCTTGTGCCCACCACAGAGGAAATTTCCGGCAACGAGGCGCCCGTACAGGCGATTCGCCGGAAGAAGGACGCGTCGATGGTCAGGGCGGCCCGTGCGGTCAAAGACGGCGAGGCGGACGCTCTGCTGTCCCTGGGCAGCACCGGCGCATTACTGGCGGCTGGATTGTTCATTGTTGGTCGCATCAAGGGGATTGACCGTCCAGGGTTAATGCCCACTTTGCCGGCCGCAACGAACGACCACGGCTTTGTAATGCTGGACGTGGGCGCGAACGCGGACAACCGTCCGGTACACCTCTACCAGTATGCGGTTATGGGCAATTTTTACGCCAAGGATGTCCGTGGTATTGATAACCCACGCGTGGGGTTACTGAACAACGGGACCGAGGAGCACAAAGGTGACGAGTTACACCAAGAGGCGCATAAACTGCTGGCAAACGCGGCGGGACTCAACTTTATTGGTAACGTGGAGGCTACCGGTCTATTGGATGGCGTTGCGGACGTCGTGGTGACCGATGGCTTTACGGGTAACGCGGCGCTAAAGGCTGTGGAAGGCACGGCACACACTTTGCTGCACGCGTTGAAGGACACCATCATGAACAGCGGTGTGAAGGGCAAACTGGGCGGTTTATTGTTACGGAACGAAATTCGTGGCGTGGCGGACAAGTTTGACGCATCACGCTATGGTGGCGCGGTGTTGCTAGGATTGCAGGCGCCGGTAGTGAAGGCTCACGGGGCGGCGGATGCGCGGACGGTGTATTACACGATCAAGCAGGTGGCCGATATGGTGGACAAGCAGACGATTGCGAAGTTTGTGCAGTACTTTGAGGAACACACGATGGCGGCACCGGACGCAGAGTAATTGCGATTTGTCGTGCAAAAGTAATGGACATTGACGGCTTTTTAGAATATAGTGGTTCGGTAATTAGTGAGGAGGCTTACCGTGAGCGAACAGGAAATTTTTGATCAGATCTCATCGTTGTTACAGGACCACTTTCAGTTACAGGAGGGTACCATTACCCGGGACCTAAACTTTAAGCGGGACTTGGACGCCGATTCTATCGACATTGTGGAATTTGTGTTGGAGTTAGAGGACACCTTTAACGCCGAGATTCCGGATGAGGATGCTGAGCAAATCCAGACGGTCGGGGATGCGGTTGACTACATCGCCGCGCACCAGTCGGATAAATAATGAGTATGAATGATACGGGGCGGCCAGGGGCGGCCCCGTTTTTTTTAGAGAGCGGAGCAGGCCGTTTAGAAAGCAGAGTATAAGTTACTAGCACCGAAAGGCCCGCACTTGGCCTTTTGGTGCTAGTAGCTTATACGTCGCTTTCTGGCCTGCGCAGCTCGTTTTAATGCGCACAGGTAACGGAGGAGCGGGGTAGCATTGACCTGCAATGCAAGACCTAGTCCGCACTTGGCCTTTTGGTGCTAGTAGCTTATACGTCGCTTTCTGGCCTGCGTAGCTCGTATCAATATTGAGAAGTAACAAGGATAGTACGTCATCTCCGCTATTCATTCCGTAGCCCCCAAATTAGCACGCGCCACAGACAAAACCACCTTCCGCGCTATATTTGCCGCCACTATTCAGCCCGTAATTTGGTCACCCATGAACAGCGACAACCCTTTTAGTTAAGCTGGATGTTTAGTATAATGAGAAACAGCATTGAAGGAGGCAACTAATGGTCGCGATAGAGTTTACGCGTGAGTTACATAGTCGTTTCGGAATCGATTTTAATAACGTCGATTTGCTTGAGGAGGCGTTTACGCACTCAAGTTACGCGAACGAACACCGGGAATTAGGGGTGCACAATAACGAGCGGTTGGAATTCCTCGGCGATGCCGTCTTGGAATTAACCGTGTCGGAGTACCTGTTTAAGAAATATCCTCACGTCCCAGAGGGTAAGTTGACGCGGATGCGGGCTGCTGCGGTTCAAACACGTAGCTTTGCCAGCTTTTCTCGTGAGGCGCATTTTGACCAGTATATTCGCCTCGGTAACGGTGAGGAGAACGCTGGGGCCCGTCACCGCGACACCCTCTTGGAAGACTTGTTTGAGGCCTTTTGTGGTGCACTTTTCCTGGACCAGGGTCGCAAGCGGTGATTCGCTTTTGTGAGCAAGTTATTTGGCCACACATTGATGCTGGGGAATTTGAGGATACCCGGGATTTTAAAACTAAACTTCAGGAACGTTTACAGCAGGGTGGCGATGTGAACATCGAGTACGAGCTGCTGTCAGAACAAGAAGAAGACAATAATCAGCGTGTTTTCACCGTGTCCGTCACCGCTGACGGTCGGGAGCTGGGTCGGGGTACCGGCACCAGTAAAAAGCACGCGGAACAAGATGCGGCCCACCGCGCACTGAGTGATTTAGCGTAGGGTCGCAACACGAGGAGTGGCTGGATGTACCTGCAGGAACTTACGATAAATGGCTTTAAGTCATTTGCGGATAAAACCCAAATTAAATTTGATCCCGGGCTAACAGGGGTTGTTGGCCCCAATGGTAGCGGTAAAAGCAACATTACGGAAGCAATTCGTTGGGTGCTGGGTGAGCAAAGCGCCAAGAGCTTGCGCGGCGAGCGCATGGGCGACGTCATCTTTGCCGGCACCGATACTCGGCCACCGTTGAATCGTGCCGAAGTGACGATGGTTTTCAACAATGATGACGGCTACTTGGATCAACAACCGACGCAGGTTAGCGTAACGCGGCGGTTGTTTCGGAACGGTGACAGTGAATTTTTACTGAACAACAAACAGGTACGGCTCAAGGATATCGTGACCTTGTTCATGGATAGTGGACTGGGTCGCGATTCCTTTGCGTTCATTTCACAAGGACGAGTTGAGGCAATTTTCAACAGCAAACCGGAGGATCGTCGCGGTATTTTTGAAGAGGCGGCCGGGGTGCTGAAGTATAAGCAGCAGAAGGCCAAGGCGCAGGCACAGCTAGACGAGACGGACGATAACCTGGACCGGGTCCACGACATTGTGCACGAGTTGTCGGTGCGGTTGGAGCCCCTAGCCGAGCAAAGTTCCATGGCGCGTGAGTACCAGCGTCAGTCGGCGGAATACGCAACTTTGCACCAACAATTGCTTGCCCGTCAGGTACACGATATGGTTGGGCAGCAACAAGCTACCGAGCGGGCCGCACACGCGACCAAGCAGCGGATCGAGGAGCTGAACGATAAGATTGCTGGTTTGGAGGCCGAGTCTGACCGCCGCACCCAGGCCGCAACGGCACTTGATCAGCAGCTGGCTCAGGTCAACGATGAGTTACTTGCCAAGTCGATGAAGCAGCAAAGCCTGAACGGTGAAGAAAACGTTAGTAGCGAGCGTGTGCAAAACGCCGCGTCAACCCTTGCCGATCTGCGTGACCGGTTGGAGCGAGCTGAACACGACCGTGATGATGCGCACGCCCACCTGGCGACCATTAAGGCGGAACGGTCCGAACTGACCAATACCATTAAAGATTTACGGACACAAATTCGCGCCGCGGAACAGCAGGCCAGCACGCCGGCACAGTTGAACGAGCAGTTGGAAACAGCGCAGCAAGAGTATATTGACACGTTGCAGCAACAGGCCAACAACCGTAATGCGGTATCTGCGTTGAGCAAAGAAGCACAGCTGGCCGATAGCCAGCAAGCAGCCACGCGTAGCCGGTTGGCGGAGATTCAGGCCCAGCTGGACAAGTTGACCGCTCAACAGAAGGACGTGCAGCAACAAATCGATGCCGCCCAGAAAGCTCAGGATGAGGCCACCACCAAAGTCCGTGATGCTGAGGCCGCTGTGAATCAGGGGCAGGCCGAGTACCAGCAGCTGAACCAACAATTGATGGACCACAGCCGGCTTATACGCAGGCCAACGCGCGTTATAAAACGCTCAAGGAATTGAACGATGATTACGCTGGCTTCTATTCGGGTGTCCGGACGGTGTTGAAGAACAAAGACGGGCTCCCCGGTGTGGTGGGTGCAGTTGCGGAGTTACTAAAAATTCCCGAACGGTATCAAGTTGCCTTTGATCAGGCCATTGGTGGTAGCCTGCAAGCCATCGTTACGGCTGACCAGACCGCGGCTAAGCGCGCAATTAGCTTCTTAAAGCAACGGCGCGCCGGACGGGCCACGTTCCTTCCCGCTGACATTATCCGTCCCCGGGAATTACCGCAGAGCATTCGCCAGCAGTTGACCGGACAAAAAGGCTTTATTGGCGTTGGTATTGATCTGGTCGGCTTTGACCAGGGGCTGGCCAACGTGATGGGCAGCCTGATTGGTACTTTGGTCGTGGTTGACAACTCGATAATGCGGTGCCGATTGCGAATAGCCTGCACCACCGTTACCGTTTGGTTACGCTGGACGGCGATATTTTGAACGCTGGTGGGTCCATGTCCGGGGGGGCACAGCACAAGGGCAGCACCTCACCTTTGGCCCGGAACCAGGAAGCACAGCGATTGAGCACGCAGTTGGGCGCCATGACCGCCAAGTTAGATCAAGAACGTGCGGAACTGGCCCAACTCGAAGAGCGGATCACTGCCGCCAACAGTACACTTCGGGAGTACAGCAACCGCCTGACGGAGCTGCGCGACCAAACCCACACGACGCGGTCGTCGGGGCAATTGGTCGCCCAGCAGATTGGGCAGTTGGAACAACAAGCGGCTGCGCTCAAGGTCAACCTTCCTCAGGGAGAGGATGATATGGAGCAGCGGCAGGCTGACCTCACCAAGCAAGGCGAGGCCATCCAGCAAAAGTTGGACGACCTGCAGCGCAACATGACTGACCTCCGTGCCGCCTTGGCGGACCAAAGTAGCCAAGCAGCGGACCACCAGGAGCGGTTAACGCAATTGCGCACCGACCTAGCGGTTAAGCAGGAGGCGGCCAAGACGGCCACGGCACAGATTGATCAGTGGCAAGAAAGTGAGACTGCGGCGGTTGATCAGCGCAACCAGCTTGCGCAGCGGATTGCCACGATTGAGAAAACCGCGACCGAAACCGCGCAGGAGAAGGAAGAACGCAGTGCCACTTTGGCCCAATTAGGGCAGGACATTGCTGCGCTCCAGGCGCAACAGGAGCGCTTAAACGCCGATAAGGCCACGGCTCGGACCGAACTCAGTCGGGTCTCCGCCAGCATCACCACGGCGTACACTGAGCGCCAAGAGGTTATGGCGACCAGTGAAACTCAGTCGGTGCAGCTAAACCGGCTCAAAATGAACCTGGATGCAGCGCTAACGACCCTGAGTGAGGAGTACCAGACGTCCTATGAAGCGGCGATTGCCGCCGTGCCGGACGACGCGGTGCCTATTCCCGAACTGCAAAGTCAGATTAAGTTGTTGAAGCGTGGTTTGGACGAGTTGGGGCCGGTTAACCTGAGCGCCATTGACGAGTACCAGGAGGTTAAGGAGCGCTACGATTTCCTGACCGCGCAGCAAAATGACCTCGAAGACGCGAAGGCCCAGCTACTAAACACGATGGGCGAACTGGACAAAGAGGTGCAGGATCGTTTTGAGGAAGTCTTTACGGCCACCAGCTCGGCTTTCACGGAAATTTTCCCCCAGATGTTTGGCGGGGGTCACGCGGAGCTGCAGCTGACGGATCCAGAGAACTTACTGACCACGGGAATCGAAATTATCGCGCAGCCGCCTGGGAAAAACCACACCCGTCTATCACTACTGTCTGGTGGGGAACGGGCGTTAACAGCAATTACATTGTTGTTTGCAATTATCAAAGTTCGGCCGGTGCCGTTCTCAGTACTGGATGAGGTTGAGGCCAGCCTGGACGAAGCCAACGTCGACCGCTTTGGTGATTTCCTGAAGCATTATTCCAGTAACACGCAGTTCATTGTCATTACCCATCGCCGTGGTACGATGGCGGCAGCGATATCCTGTACGGGGTGACCATGCAGGAATCTGGCGTGTCCCGAATGGTGTCGGTGAGCCTGGACGATGCGGCTACGGTTGTTAGTGACGGCGAGCCGGGCTAGTTGATACCCGGAGACGCCGGAATGGTGCACCGTCGTTGAAGCTGATGCAGAACGTAAATGCATGATTAAAGGGGTGTATTGAATGGGATTATTTGACCGGATCAAGGCGGCCTTTTCTGGTAAGGAAGAGGAGCCCGAAACTGCCAAGTACGACGAGGCGTTGACTAAGAGTCGGCAAAGTTTTGGTGACCGACTGAATGCCTTATTTGCTAACTTTCGTACCGTTGATGAGAATTTTTTTTGACGACCTTGAGGACACTTTGATTGAGGCCGATGTGGGTTTTGACACCGCGGTTCGACTGACTGATGAGTTGCGCGAAGAGGTCAAGTTACAAACGCCCGGGATCCGCAACTGGTCGCGCAGGTTATCGTGCAGAAGCTCGTCGACTTGTATGATGAAGCCGGCGTGGACGAGGATAACAGCCTTCACTTTGCACCCGAGGGTAGCGGGCCAACCGTGTTCCTGTTCGTAGGGGTCAACGGGGCCGGTAAGACGACGACCATTGGTAAGCTAGCCAACCGCCTCCATCAGCAGGGCAAATCAGTCTTGCTGGCGGCGGGGGACACCTTCCGCGCGGGGGCGATTGAACAGCTGCAAGTCTGGGGTGAACGTGACGACGTACCGGTTGTTGCGGGCCCGGCTGGTGGTGACCCCTCGGCGGTGGTCTACGACGCCGTGCGCAAAGCGAAAGACGAAAACTTTGACGTGCTGATTGTGGACACGGCCGGACGTTTGCAGAACAAGGTCAACCTGATGACGGAGTTGGCCAAAATGAAGCGGGTCATTCAACGCGAGTTACCGGATGCTCCCCAGGAAGTGTTGCTGGTGGTAGACGCCACGACGGGACAGAACGCTTTGTCGCAGGCGAAGGAGTTCAATAAAACCACTGACATGACCGGGATTGTGTTGACAAAACTTGATGGTTCAGGCAAAGGGGGCATCGTGCTCGCCGTGCGTAACGAGCTCCACGTGCCAGTTAAGCTCGTCGGTCTTGGCGAAGGCATGGATGACCTGTCCGATTTTGACCCGACTAAGTTTGTGTACGGTCTATTCAAAGGCCTGATTGACGCCCCGCCGGCTGATGAGACGGTTGATGACAATCAGGAAGATGCAGACGAAAATAAGTGAGGTAGTACGAATGAGTTGGCGGGATCAGTTTGCGCCGAAGTTAGTTGAACTAGTCGACCAGGTGGACGCACAAATCGCACCACGGTTGGCTGCCATTGATGAACAAATTATTGAAAATCAGGCCAAGGTGTTGCGGAGTTTCCGGGAACACCACGTAGCTGAAAGCTACTTAACCGGGTCGACCGGTTACGGGCATAGTGATGAGGGCCGTGACGTGCTGGAAAGTATCTATGCCGACGTCCTGGGTGGTGAAGATGCTATTGTCCGCCCACAAATTGTTTCGGGTACACACGCAATTGGCGTCTCGCTCTTAGTTGGTACGGCCTGGTGACGAGATTGTGTACATCACTGGCAAGCCGTACGATACCCTGCAGGAGGTTCTGGGGATGGCCGGTAACGGCGTGGGGTCGCCCAAAGAGTATGGCATTGGGGTTGACTATGTTGACCTCCTGCCTAGCGGTGAAGCGGATATTCCGGCCATTCAGAAGCGGATTACACCCAAAACGACCGTAGTGGCGATTCAACGGTCCCGCGGGTACGCTACCCGCGCGTCGTTTACGGTGGCCAAAATCAAAGCAATGATTGATGCGGTGCGCGCGGTGGCACCCGACATAACCGTCTTTGTTGATAACGCGTACGGCGAATTTTCGGAAACTGTGGAACCCCTCCAGGTGGGTGCTAACTTGATGGCGGGATCGCTCTTCAAGAACGCCGGTGGTGGCATGGCTAAAACTGGTGGTATATCGTTGGTGACGCTGACCTAGTGGAGAAAGTCAGCTATCGGTTCACCGTGCCTGGTCTGGGTGCGGCGGAAGGTGCAACGGTGTCGGCACTGCCGGATATGTATCAAGGTTTCTTTATCGCGCCCCAAACTACGGGTAACGCAATCAAAGGGGCCATCTTTGAGGCGGCGTTGTTTGCGGCCTTGGGGATGAGTGTCAGTCCAACGTGGGATGCGCCACGCACCGATATCGTGCAGACGGTCAACTTTGGTAATCGCGAGGACATGATCCGGTTTGCGCAGGCAATTCAGGCCAACTCGCCGGTGGACTCGTTTGTCACGCCAATTCCGGAACGGATGGCGGGCTACGAGGATGAGGTGATTATGGCCGGTGGGTCGTTTGTGCAGGGCGCAACGATTGAGTTTTCTGGTGACGGGCCGATTCGACCGCCGTACACCATTTACTTGCAGGGTGGATTGACGTACGCCCACGTGAAGTTGGCGACTATTGGTGCGGCGCAAAGTACCTACTTTGATGAACACTAGGCTTGAGATAGTAATAGCGGAGTCCTTTTACAGGGCTCCGCTATTTGTTTTGATGTTTGGTGCCTTTGTTCGGCGGCTCCGGTTGAGCGGGGCCATTGCACGAACCCAGCTAGTTGGAACCAACGATTATGTGACGGCAATTTACGAAGTTTAGGGAAAACGTGGTTGGTGTCTGGGGCGCCCCACGTAAGCCGCAGCTCATCGGTCCGACCAACGCTGCCGTCAACCACCACCGTAGCAATCACGGCTTAGGGCACGTAAACTCCCACCCACGTGTTCGCACCACAAACTTAACGCTAGACAAACGCAGTGAGGATACGCTGGACGTTACGCAGCATCCGGCTGGATTCAGGCACCCGTTTGTGGGCCAGGATGAAGTCTAACGTGCCGAGGGCGACGGACGCAAACAGACTGGCCTGTATTTCGAGGTCCTCTTGATCAGGCGTGCTATCCGCAAAGTACTGGCGGTAGCGGTGCTCGATTTGTCGCTGTAGCCGGTCCCGAAAGTCCAGCGGGTCACCCCGGAGCGTCATCAGCGCGGTGAGGAGATCAATGCGCTCTGCAACGTAGGTACTCATGATGTCGCTGACTACTCGTAATACCTGTTCCTGGTCGTGGCGAGGATCAGCGGCAATGCGTAAGCGTTCAGATACAGCCCGGTCAAATCCGGTAATGGCCTCGCTGGCTAAACGTTCAGCCAGGTCAAACTTATCGGTGTAATGGCGGTAAAAAGTCTGGCGATTAATCAAAGCGGTGGCTGCAATTTGGGTAACGGTTAAGGTATCAAAGCCTGAACGGTTGACTAATTTAACAAAGGCAGCTTGAATTAGTCTGTTAGTGCGTTGGGTTCGTAAATCGGTCATGAAGACGACCTCCTTTGTGTTGTTGCCTGACAAGACCACGGACAATCTGTCGCAAAAAAAAGCGCGGTAACGTCGGGCGTTTGGCTACAATTACAATTAAAGTGTAACATAAGCTCATAATTACTCTTGTATTGTCGCATAAAGCGACGAAAATACCAAAAATCAGGGTTGCCTAAGTTCTCCAGATGTATTAATGTTTATCCGTTGGTAGGCGTAGTAATACTTGCCGCTGCGCCGATGAATCGCCCAAACGGGGCACTCAATTCTAAGCCAATAGAAAAGAGGGAACCATTTTGAAAAATGAATCCAAAGAACGTCAGCACAAGAAGACTAGTGAGAGTCGCGTTCACTTTGCCACTGAGACTAGTGGTGCGCAAAAGAGCCTAGCCGAGGTTAATGGTTCCGTCAGTGTACCGATGGACGGGGGTTACTGGAAGACCCTTCTAGCTTATCTCGGACCTGGCGCTTTAGTTGCCGTTGGTTATATGGACCCAGGTAACTGGATTACGTCCATTGCCGGTGGTGCTAGTTACAAGTACACGCTACTGACCGTAATCTTGATTTCCAGTTTGATTGCCATGTTGCTACAGGCCATGGCGGCACGGCTGGGCATCGTTACCGGTAAGGATTTGGCCAGATGACCCGTGAACGGACGTCCAAAGGCATGGGAATATTCCTGTGGATTGTGACGGAGTTGGCCATCATGGCAACGGACATGGCTGAAATTATCGGTTCTGGTATTGCCATCAAGCTGCTGTTTAATATTCCGCTGATTGTGGGTATTGCCATCACGTCGCTGGATGTCTTGATTCTGCTGTTACTGATGAAGCTCGGTTTCCGGAAGATTGAAGCAATCGTTGCCACCCTGGTGGCGGTTATCCTGTTCGTCTTCCTTTATGAAGTTTTGCTATCACAGCCAAGCATTGGCGGAATTCTGCGCGGGTTCATCCCGGATCCTGACATCGTCACGCATTCCTCAATGCTCTACCTATCATTGGGGATTGTCGGCGCAACCGTAATGCCGCATAACCTGTACCTAGGTTCGTCAATTTCGCAAACCCGTGAGATTGACCGCTCGAATGAAGCGCACGTTGCGAAGTCCATCCGTTTCACGGTGGCGGATTCAAATATTCAGCTGACCGTGGCCTTCGTCGTTAACTGTTTGCTGCTGATTCTGGGTGCGGCTTTGTTCTACGGCACTAACAGTGACCTGGGCCGGTTCGTGGACTTGTTCCACGCACTGAACGATTCGCAAATTGTTGGCGCGATTGCCAGCCCAGTACTCAGTATGTTGTTCGCGGTTGCCCTGCTGTCTTCTGGGCAAAGCTCGACTATTACTGGGACGCTGTCCGGTCAGATTATCATGGAAGGCTTCATTCACCTGAAGATGCCACTGTGGGCACAACGCCTGCTGACCCGGTTGCTTTCCATTACGCCAGTGCTGATTTTCGCCTTCATCTACCACGGTAATGAGGCTAAGATCGAAGGACTGCTAACCATTTCCCAGGTTTTCCTGAGTATTGCGCTACCATTCGCCATCGTGCCGCTGGTACTGTTTACGAGTGACAAGAAGATCATGGGGAAGTTTGCTAACAAGGCTTGGGTCAAGTACACTGCATGGTTTATCGCCATCGTGTTGACCATCCTGAACCTCTGGTTGATTGTTTCAACCCTACAAGAAGTATTTTAAGCGCTGAATAACATCAAAAAAAAGTTCCGACTGAGAATCGAATCAGTCGGAACTTTTTTAATGCTTGCAGATAAAACCGTGCCGCTAATTCCGAACGACGTGAACCACGGGTGTGCCATCAGCGGCCACCGTGACGCCCTGAATCTCTGGCGTGAAGCCGGAAATTGTGCAACGGCTCCGTAAAGCGTGTCAAAATAGTCAACGGCCGCCTGCGTCCAGGCTTCTCCAGGAACAACGACGAAGATTCCGGGAGGGTAGGGTAATGCACCTTCAACTGCGATACGCCCAACTGCATTACGCAAAGGAATGGTGTCAAAGTTGCCCCGCATAAACGCCGCGTCTGCAGTGGCCGCGGTCATCGGTGCCGACCGTTCATTGCTGTTTTGGAATAGGGTGGCTTGTTGCTCGGCGAGGTGGTTGTCGTTGAAGTAGTCTGACAATGTTTGTGCCAGCTCCCGAAGCGTCATGCCCAGGTAACGACCACCAGTTTCGGCGACTAACTGTGGGAGAACGTCCGCAACGGTCCGGTCGGCGAAGTAGTCTGCCTCGAACTGTCGTAGTACTGATAACAGTTGTTGCCAATCATGCCGATCACTACCGGGTGTCACCAGGAACAGCACGGAATTCGGGTCGGCCTTTTCCGGTACGATGTTGTGGTCGAGGAGGTAGCGGTCGAGGACCCACCCGGACACACCGCGGTCATGGCCGTTAGGCAGTACCACCGTCACTTTGCCGGCATCTAGGTAAGCCTGACCAGGACGAAGTTTGTTCATGCCGTGCCACTCATCATCGGGATGAAGCGCCCAAACGTCGGGGTCTGTGACCGCCTGCTGGTCCGGAACCTGAAGCATTGAAGGCGCATTGAGGGCGCGGAATAGCTGCGTATCAGTGAGGTCGCGGCGGAATTGTTGAGCGTCGGCGATTGCTCGTTGCCAGGCAGCTTGTCCGTGTGCGCTCTCGTTGAGCGCCACGTTGACCGCAAGTGAGGCGTAGACGGGGTACGAGTAACTGGTAGTAACGTGTTTTAAGTACGCGTGGTTAAACTGAGCGTGACTGATATACCGGTCTTGGCCCTTGATGTGCGCGTCCTTTTTGTGAATTTGTGACGTTTGTGCCAGACCAGATTGCTGCTTATGCACGGACTGGGTGACGAAAATTCCGGGATCGTCTGGCCCAAGATCCAGCTGCAGCGGGTCAGTTGGCCGCATGGCCGGGATGAATGGCTCGTAGCCACCCCAGGCCGCGTCAAAGGCAATGTAGTCGCATAGGGGACCGAATTGATCTAGCAGCATGCGCACGTTGGGTACGATGCCGTCGAAGGTTTCCAGCTCCAGAACTGCCAACCGGAATGGACGTGGGGCGTCCGCCTTTGCTGGCGCAACTTTGCGTACCGCCTCGCGGAGGCTATCCGTCGTCACGGTGCTCAAATCGACTGGGCCAATCAGTCCCTGGCTAGTCCGGAGCGTGTCGAGGTAGACTGGCGTGGCGCCATTCAGCACCAACGCGCCGTTATAAAACGACTTATGGTTGTTCCGGTCAAAGAGCACCAGATCGCCGGGCTGCAAAGCCGCGCTGGCCACAATGTTATTGCTGCCCGTCGTTCCGTTGGTTACGAAGTACGTTTTGTCCGCATGGAATAGTTTGGCGGCGGCCTGCTCAGCGGCTAGTGGGGTGCCGCCGTGGGTCAGCATGTCGCCGAGGGCCGTGACCACGTCGCTAGTGTCGCTGGCAAAGAAGGTATCGCCGTACGCCTGGTGGAACAGGTAACCTGCCGGAGCGAGGTCATCGTAATGGCCGGCATGATGTCCGGGTGTAGCAAAGGTGGTGGGGTTGGCGTGACTAAAGTCGAGCAGATCCCGTAAAAAAAAGCGGGGATTTCCTTGGCCTCGTAGTCGTTTATAGCGTCGGTGATGTCGGCTGGGGTTAACGCGTCCGCATTGGCAATGGGGATGACCCGCAGCTGACCGGAATCCATCGTGGCAGGGTCGCCCAAGACAAAGGTGGGGATGGGTAACGCGGTACTGCGTAATTGACGCCACGCGTTGGTGTCGTCGGCCGTGATGACGGCGGCACCAATTGCTCCTGGCACCAGGGCATCGAGGTCGACCCCGTCAATTTGTGGGGCCATTTTGCCGGCCGCAGAGGTAATTGCAACGTTGAGATACATAAAATAATCAGGACCTTTCAGAAAATATGTACTGTCGTAACTTGTTCGTGTATAATAATTCGGTTATCGTACGCTTAGTTTTAGGTGTCATCCACGATAATGAGTTTGACTAGTAATGATGAACTCAGTACAACCACTAGAATACATATTTAGGTGAATTAAGTGAATACAAGTTACGGATATTTCCGAAATAAACCGCCGTGTTTGCGAATGTCATTGTGTTGGTCGGCATTTTAAGAATACGAGGTTATATTATTATGCAAGATGCACCCATGTTAGGGCAGCCACGTCAAAAGTATATGGCGTGGCCCGTGCTCGGACTGTTAGTTTTTGTTACCGTAATTGGGTTTGAAAACATTCTCTACCCGTTCCAAAACCAGGGGCTCTCCGTCATCTTTTCCTGGATTTTTCTGTTGTTGGCGTACATCGTGCCGTACGCGCTCATCTCGGCGCAAATCGGGACCACGTTTACCCAGGATGGGGGCGGTTTAGCACCTGGGTGCGCCACACTTCCGGCGATACGCTCGGTTACGTGGTCAGTTGGATGTACTGGTCCAGCACGTTACCATACCTCATTGATGTATCAAATTCGGTCATTGTCGCAATTTCATGGTTGTGGTTGGGTAACAACAAGTTGGACAAACACATGTCCACATTGTGGTTCGGCATTTTCACCTTCCTGGTCATCCTGATTTTCATTATTTTGGAAAACGTCTTTAGCCGCTCCATGGAGGTCATGTCGCTGATTGGTGGGGCCGCCATGTTCTTGATGGCCGTGCTCTTTGTCGTGCTGGCCGCAGCGGGGATTGCGAAGGGTTACCATCCAGCTAGCAACCTGTTCGACCTGAGTGCGTACAAGCCCCATTTTTCCACGCATTATTTTTCGACGACGGGTCTACTGATCTTCGCGACTTCAGGTGCTGAACTTGGTGCCACGTACATTCAGCAGGTGCGCAACCCCAAGAAGGAGTTTCCTAAAGCCATGTGGATTCTTGCCATCATGACGGGTTTCCTCATTATCTTTGGTTCCCTGGCGTTGGGCGTGTACTTCGACGCGAACCATCTGCCTAACGACCTGAAAATGAACGGCTCGTATTACGCCTTTCATTATTTAGGCCAACAATGGGGCGTCGGTAACCTGTTCATGTACATGTTCGCCGGCACGCAACTGGTGTTTATGCTCGCACAGTTGGCTGTGCTTATTGATGCCGCTAGCCGGGTGCTATCAGCTGACACCGCCGCACGGTTCATGCCGCAGTGGCTACTGAAGAAAAACCGTCAGGGTCGGCCCATCCACTCGTACGTATTTACCGCTAGTCTGTGTTTATTCTTGTTGTTGTTGAGTAGTACGTTGCCCAACATCAACACGATTTTCAACTGGCTGTTGAACCTGAACGGCATCGTGTCACCGTACAAAACCTGCTGGGTGTTCTTCGCCTTCCTGGCATTGCGGCTCAGTCGGATAAGTTCCGGTCTGGCTATACGTTTATTAAGAACAAAGCTGGCGCGATGGTCGTGGGCGGGTGGTGCTTACTCTTCACCTTTGTTTGTGCCACGATGGGCTTCATGCCGCAGGAAGCGGCGTGGGGGACCCATGCGTTTAACCACCAATTACTAATGAATGGGGTTTCCGTCCTTGTACTCTTTGGCTTAGGCTTTGTTATGCCCATGATTGCCCGTTATGAGGCGAAAAAGCACGGGACCGTGTTGATCCATTAATAATCAAATTGACCGCGTGACTAGTTTAAACTGGTGGCGCGGTTTTTAAACGCTAAAATTACGCCCCGCGACCGATGTGCATGTCGAGGCTAATTGGTATCGTCGTGTGGTCTGATTGCGGAGTGAGTCATGCGCGTCAGGAATGTGTCGGGACATTCTTGCTTGCAAGTCGCGGTCACCGTCGGTAGAATTGTATAAGTACAAAAAGGGGCTGAGATAATGGAGCTAGCTAAAACTAACCGGATGAACAGTCTGTTTGATTTCTACCACGGGTTGTTGACGGCCAAGCAGCAAGAATACTTGGAACTGTACTACGGTGACGACTACTCCCTCGGCGAAATTGCGGAGGAGTTTGGTGTGAGTCGGCAGGCAGTTTACGACAATATCCGGCGCAGCGCGTCCGCTTTGGAAGAATACGAGCGGCAATTGCACATGCTCGCTGATTTTGAGGCGCAGAACGCGGCGGTTGACGCTTTGGGTCAGTACTTGCGCAGCCACTATAATGATGATCATGAACTTAAACAACTGTTAGCACGGGTTGAACACCGTGTCGCGGAAGAATAAAAGGGGATTAATATGGCTTTTGAAGGGTTAACGGAGCGATTACAAAACGCCTTTAGCAAGTTACGCCGCAAGGGCAAGGTTTCTGAAAGTGACGTGCGTGATGCCATGCGCGAAATTCGGCTAGCCTTACTAGAAGCCGACGTTAACTTTAAGGTTGTTAAGGACTTTGTCAAAGAAGTCCGCGAAAAGGCGATCGGCAGTGAGGTGCTCGATAGCCTGACGCCCGCTCAACAAATTGTCAAAATTGTTAACGATGAATTAGTTAAAACGATGGGGGCCGAAGCGGTACCCCTCAACAAAGCACCGCATATTCCGACCGTCATCATGATGGCCGGGCTACAAGGGGCCGGGAAAACGACCACGGTCGGTAAGTTGGCTAAGTACTGCAGGAAAATGAGCACGCGCGTCCATTGCTGATTGCCGCCGACGTTTACCGTCCTGCCGCCATTAAGCAGTTACAGGTGGTTGGTGAGTCTGTGGGCGCGCCCGTCTTTGAGATGGGTACCGATACGGATCCACGGGAGATTGTGCGTCAGGGGATGGCCCAGGCGGCCGCTAACCACAACGATTACGTGCTGATTGATACGGCTGGGCGCTTGCAAATTGACGCCAAGCTGATGCAAGAACTGCAAGACATTAAGGAAATAGCGCACCCCAACGAAATTTTGCTGACGGTGGACGCCATGACCGGTCAGGCCGCGGTCGATGTTGCCCAGGGATTTAACGAACAACTGGATATTACCGGGGTCGTACTGACCAAGTTGGATGGCGATACCCGTGGTGGGGCAGCACTGTCGATTCGTTCCGTAACCGGTAAGCCAATTAAGTTCATCGGGCAGGGCGAAAAGATGGACGCGTTGGACGTCTTCTACCCCGACCGCATGGCTAACCGGATCCTCGGCATGGGCGATATGCTGACGCTGATTGACAAAGCGCAGAAGAACTTTGACGAGCAGCAAGCGGCCGAGGTGGCGGAAAAGATTCAGGCCAACACCTTTGATTTCAATGACTTTATTGATCAAATGGACCAGGTTCAGTCCATGGGTGGCATCGAGGACATCATGAAGATGATTCCGGGAATGGCTAACAATCCGCAACTTAAAAATATGCACGTGGACCCCAAAGACATGGACCACATGAAGCCATTGTGTACTCAATGACCGAAAAGGAACGGACGAACCCCGAATTGTTGAACCCTTCACGTCGCCGGCGGATTGCTGCTGGTTCGGGACGCCCGGTCCTGGAAGTTAACCGGATGATTAAGCAATTTAAGCAAGCCCGCGACATGATGAACAAGATGAGTAAGGGCAACATGGGCGGCATGGAACAGATGATGGGCGGCGGTATCCGCGGGCGCATCGGAAAGATGGCCATGAACTCTATGGTGAAGAAGCAAAAGAAGCGTAAGCAGAAGCGGTTGAAGATCAAGCACCGGAAGTCATAGGCGGCATTGGGGACGAGGGCAAGATTAGGCGGGGGTACGGCTGCTAATCCCCAAAGGCCAGGCGTATTAACATTAAGTAGAAGGAGAATGTGGCTTTGTTCCTTGCGTTACTCGTGCGTATGAAAACGAGCTACGCAAGGCAGAAAGCGACGCATAAGATACTAGCAGCAAAAGGCAAGGAACTTCGATATTCACTTTGGTTGTTGATGAGACTACGCTTTCTCGGTACTCGTGCTTATTGAAACGAGCGGAGCAGGCCAGAAAGCGACGTACAAGGGACTCCAACCAAAAGGCCAAAAACGGGCCTTTCGGTTGGAGTCCCTTGTACTCTGCTTTCTAAACGGCCTGCTCCGCTCTCTAAAACGGCCTGCTCCGCTCTCTAAAACGAGCTGCGCCCCGCAGAAACTTGCGCGTAACCCGCTACGGCAATGAAGCCAAACCCGGGCTTCACCGCCGTAGCAAGTTACGCTCCAGTTTCTGAACGCGGGGCTCCGCTCTCTACCCGTAAAGAAAAACCCCTTTACACCTCTCCGCGCGTCTGGTAAACTATTGCTTGTTAAGAATTACTAGGAGGATATACACATGTCTGTAAAGATTCGCTTGAAGCGCATGGGTTCCAAGAAGAACCCGTTCTACCGTGTTGTCGTTGCCGACAGCCGTTCACCTCGTGATGGCCGGTTCATCGAAGAGGTTGGTTACTACAACCCATTGACGGACCCCGTTACCGTTAAGCTGGACGAAGACTCTGTCTTCAACTGGTTGCAAAAGGGTGCTCAGCCTTCTGACACCGTTCGGACTCTTCTGTCCGCTCAGGGTATCATGAAGAAGTACCACGAAGCACGTTACACTAAGTAATCATGGTCACAATTGAATCGTTAATCCGTGATTTAGTGGTGCCGCTGGTGCACAATCCCGATGCGGTTCAAATCACGCGACGTGAAGAAGAACGGTTTATGGTGTTTGACCTCACCGTCGATGCACATGACGTGGGTGCCGTGATTGGTCACGGCGGCCAGGTGATTCGTGCCATCCGCACGGTGGTGTACGCCGCTAAAAGTCCTTACTCCAAACGAGTGCGACTGAACGTGGTCGATGCCTAACGGGCACACAATAAACTGATAGTGTGGGGGTCGGGACGTTGTCCTGGCCTTTTTTGATTCCGTATTTTGCATGAGGAGGACATTTTTATGCCTGAAATCCTACACGTAGGAAAAAATTGTCAATACCCACGGCATCCGTGGTGAAGTGAAAATCGTCCCCAACACCGACTTTGCTGACCAGCGTTTCGCCGTTGGGGCCAAGCTGACCGTGCTCACCACGCCACCCGTCGCGGTCACCATCGCGAGCGCCCGTGAGCACAAGGGCCTACCACTCGTGACCTTTCGTGGTTACACGGACATCAACCAGGTGTTGCCGTTCAAAGGGGCCTTGTTGGGCGCCACTGGGACTCCTGACGTTGATTTAGCCGATGACGAGTTTATGTACAAAGATATCATCGGCTTGGACGTGGTGGATACTGCCGGCGCTACGCTTGGTACGGTGCGGGAAATTCTCAGTCCGGGAGCCAACGATGTGTGGGTAGTCAACCGTCCGGGTCACCAGGATTTGTTACTGCCGTATTTACGGTCGGTTATGCTCAAAGTAGATTTGGATAACCACAAGGTGACGGTGGACGTACCAGAAGGGTTGGATCCAGAAGATGCAAATTGATGTATTAACGCTATTTCCTGATATGTTTGCCCCGTTAACCCAATCCCTGATTGGCAAAGCCGTGGAGGATGGACTACTGAACCTCAACCTAATCGACTTTCGTCAATACGCCCATGATAAGCACCAGCACGTGGACGATACGCCGTATGGTGGCGGGGCGGGGATGCTGCTAAAACCCGACCCGCTGTTCGAGGCCATGGACGCAATTAACGAGCAGGATGCAAGGTCCAAGCGTGTCATTCTGCTTGACCCGGCAGGCCGGCAGTTCAACCAAGCGGCCGCGGATGAGTTGGCTCATGAAGACCACCTTGTCTTCATTTGTGGACACTACGAGGGCTATGATGAGCGTATCCGCACGTTGGTCACCGACGAGTTTTCCCTAGGTGATTTTGTGATGACTGGCGGCGAGATTGCTTCCATGGCGATGATTGACGCCACGGCCCGTCTTTTGCCCGGTGTGTTGGGCAATTCGGTTTCTCCAGAAACGGATAGCTTTCAGAATGGTTTGCTAGAGTATCCACAATATACGCGACCGGCGGAGTACCGCGGGATGCGGTGCCGGAAGTGTTGCAAAACGGCAACCACCAGCTAATCAACCGGTGGCGACTAAAGGAAAGTTTGCGGCGCACCTACCTGCGACGTCCAGATTTGCTTGAGGGTCTGGAGTTGGACAAAGACGCGCAGAAGCTACTGCGCGAGGTGCGCGGCGAAGAGGACAGTAAGGCGGCTGCCGCGCGATTAAACCTTGATAACGATTAGATGATTACGAAGATGGTGGCACCAATAACAACCGGGTAACCCTGGTCGAGGAGTACGCCGATGAAAGTATTGCGTATTGGGCTGAGAAATGCGGGCATCTGCATAGTGATTTCTATTGGTATCGGTGTGTACTATGGCGAGAATATTTTCACCGCAGGATTTTGGGCGCTACATGTTGGACAGATGTTGAGTACACTCGTCGTTGTCGTGGCATCGACCTACGTTTGGTACGGGCTCCGTTCAGAACGTCTAGCGGACCGGGTCAGGCGTTGCCGGCATGGTCACCGTAAGTAGGGGCTTGACCGGTCAGAACCACACTTGCGAACTAATGTATGAATGATTGGCCCGTCCTCAACCATCATCAAGGTGTGTTTGCAGTCGAAGTAGATCAATAGAAACGGATAGTAACCGTTGGTAGTAACATACGGCTATCATTTATGAATAAACTCCAGCAACCGTTTAGTTTAAAAAAATTAACTTAGTTCATCCGCCCAAATAGCCAATGAGCTCATCGCTTGGGTTAACGGTCGTCAATTTCCAAGGGTGATACTCTGCTAGTACTACATGAATTGTGAGTTTGTGGAAACACCAAACGGCCAGTATAATGGCGGATCCATTTTAAGATTAGGGTTGCACGTCTGTTGGTGTTGTTGTTCCAGTAGCGTGAGGCTGCGTCGGTCGGACCGGTGAGCGTAGGCGTGTGGGGTCGGAATGGT
>NZ_BBAI01000037.1 GCF_001311175.1 Lacticaseibacillus pantheris DSM 15945 = JCM 12539 = NBRC 106106
AAAAATCGCGGTCTCTAAAATCTGCCGCTGTAACTCGCTCCGCTCGAACAGCGCTCTGGGGTCGCAGCGACTACGTCTCCGGGCACGACGCCTCCGTCCCAAAGACCAGCCGCGGGTTCCCGTTATGTCGTGGCAGTGGTGACCATTCCGACCACCACACGCCTACGCTCGTCGTTCCGACCGATGCGGCCTCATACTACCGTAGCAATCACGTTTCCTGATCAAATGTTTTCCCTCCACTGGCTTTCGGGGAGTTTGTGGACTACAATATCAGCCTGCGTGATCATGAACTTATGCATTGAGGTATCTGACTTTTGGGTTGTGCGATATCCCGTCAGCAGCAGGGTTAACAACTGCCGCCTGGTGTAATGATATGAGGATAAATGTTGACTGACTCATTCATAATTTTCTTCGCAAGAGTGGTTCTGGCCGGTGGGGGTGCCGTGGGGTGCGGAGACGACTGGGCCCGGAACTGTGACCGCTGCAAGGGGCTTGCCGCTGTAAGAGCGCAGCGATGTACAGCGCGACGAACTTAGAGACTGGCTGCCCGGGCTTGGCAGGCAGGCTCTAAGTTGCACCGGAAACCGCGTTTTTTGCGGTTGGAGGTTTCGCCCTGGCAGCGGTCACCGTGGAGCGGTCCACAAAGTCGCAGTACCCCACGGCACCCCCCACCGGCCAGAACCGCCAACAGAAGCCACCGCGCCGCCAGGACCGCCACTAGGAGCCATAGGTCAGTAGCCATCACTGGGAAAATTCTACCGGAATTATGTACGACTAGCAATGGTGAAGAAAGTGTGGAGAATCTGTCAGGGTACTGAAGAAACATTGAAGCTTCTGGGCAACCCTGTTGTTTCGTTTCCAGACAGGGTACAATAATACTCGAGGTCGGTGATAAACGCCGGCTCATTAACGTAACAATCGCTTACAAAAAAACGCAATTAAAACTGCGGGCGGCGGCCCAATAATTCGGTGATAGTTTGGGGGAATTCCGATGTTAAACAAAACCGTTGAGGATATGCTCATGGTCAACCGGGAACATTACGTTATTCCGGCGTCCATGGTCGCGACGGTCCAGGCAGATAACTCTTTGACCCACGCGTTCCTTGTTCTGACTAAGGTTCGCTACGCGCGCATACCCGTGCTTGATGGTGATCAGTTCGTGGGTCTCATTTCGTTGCCCATGGTGACTGAAACCATGTTGGGCCTTGACAGCTTGAAGATTGAACAACTGGACGACATGTGTGTCCGTGACGTTATGGATACAGAGGTGACGACGGTGGCGAACCCGTACGCGTTGGAGGACGTGATGCACATGCTGGTGAATGATCCGTTCCTGCCGGTAGTGGCTAGCACGGGAGAGTTTACGGGCATCGTGACCCGGCGTGAATGGATGAAGAGCTTGAACTACATCTGCCACGATTTGAGCAAGGACTACGACGTAACGCCGAAAGTAACTGCTCACGCAACCGGCAAAGTCGAATAAAAAAAGGGTCCCCCAGTTGTCGGCCAACCCACTCTGCATAGTGGGGTTGCCTGTAACTGGGGGACTCGTTTGTTAATGGGCGTTTACGGCAGCTTTGTGCCGGTGGGCGCCGTCCGCACGGTAATACCAGCGTCACGTAGCGCATCAACGTATGCAGTCAGAAAGCGGGCCCGCACGGCAGATTGGGTGCCGGGTTTAGCGGTCACGCGTACCTGGTAGACCAGACCGCCCCACTGTGAGGGTACCAGGCCCACTATCTCGGGTGCCTTCGTCAGGTCTTCGTCATTGGGCACCAGTTCGGCGTTGACCTTCTTGACGATTCGTTCAATCGTACCCGAGTCTGTGTCACTGGCAACGGGGAGATCAACGATGGCGGTCATGGCGTTGCGTGAGAGGTTCCGGACGATTGTGATGTTACGGTTAGGAATGTAATTCAACGTGCCGTCCGCGCTGACTACTTGTGTGGTCCGGAGACCCACCACCTGCACCGAGCCGCTAATTTGTCCGAGTTGAACGCTGTCGCCAACGTCTAGCTGCCCTTCCAAAATAATGAAAAAAACCGTTCACGATGTCGCTAATGAAGCCCTGCGCACCGAGACCGACAGCAATCCCCACAATTCCTGCACCAGCGAGTAACGTGCCGACGGGGATACCCAGGATACTCAGAGCGGTGTAAATGTAGAAAAAGATGACCACGTAGCTAAAGATGTTCAGCACCAGCATCTTGACGGTCGCAAAGCGGCTACCGGCCAGCTGACTATTTTCGTAATGGCTGAAAACACGGCGAATGAGGTACTTGCCACCCCGGTTCAGGATGAAGAACAGGATGCTGGCAATCACAATCAGGATGGCACGATTAATGATGGTGGCTTGAATGCTAGCCCAGTTAATGTTGCTGAACCAGTGGTTAGCTTGGGTCACCGTCGATGAAACTGACTGACTTGTTGTTTTGGCGCTGAGTAAGTATGGCATGACGTCCTCCCGATTGCTTTTCACCCCTCATTTTAGCAAAGATGACGCGGTTGGTCGCGCCGAACCACACCTTTGTGACTACCAATCAGCAAATATTTAATTAATAAAACTGCCCCAAAAAAAATTGAATGCGTGTTCATTTGATGATATTCTGTATTTAATTGGTGGTCGTGGTATTATAGCGTCACCTCTTAATGATGACAGCGAAAGGGAGTTTAGCCATGACTGGTGGTACAATTGCACTCATCATTGCGGCAGTCGCATTTTTGATTATTGCTTTAGGCATTTTCATTGTGTGTGTCAGCTTGGGGAGTGTTAGTAAGGATTTAAAGAACACGGTCGCCGAAACGAACAAAACGTTGGCAACTATTAACGGGGAGCTCGGTACCGTTACTAATGAGGTCGAAGGGTTGCTCGTCAAGACGAACGACCTGCTTGAGGACGTCAACGGGAAGGTCAAAACGATTGACCCAGTATTCACCGCCATGGGTGATCTGGGTGAGAGCGTATCCGACCTGAACAACGCGGCCCGCGACCTCACGGGTAGCATTAACAAGACCGCGAAGGCTACTGGTGGCCTGGCCGCATTCAAGGTCGGCCGGTCTGCTTTTAGCGTACTACGCAAAACAATGTCGAAGAATAAGAATGACAACGAGGAATAGGGGGTCCCATTAATGTCTAAAAAGAACCACTTCTTGCTAGGTTTCATTTTAGGTGGCGCCAGTGCGCTGGCCGCAACTTACCTCTTAACACCACAAACAACTGATGAGCTCAAAAAGAAGCTCAAGTCCGGTACAAACGAACTGTCTGACCGGGCCGCAGACTATTTTGACTTTGCGAAGGATGCCACGGAGGACTTCCGGACTAGCGCTGAGGAGTTCGTCACTGGCCTGAAGACTAAGATTACACCGAATGAAGATGGTGATATCTCCGCCTTCACCAACGCGACGGCAGCAATCCGGACCAAGCTCGTTGGCGGTAACGATGACGATGATGATTTTGATGACATCGTCGTTGACGGTAAGAGCGCCTTTGGTCAGGCTAAGGATGCCGGTGAGGACGCGGACGACGATGTTGAGCCCGACGCGGTTGCGACTCCGGAAGAACCTGCCGCCACGGCCGGGGACGCCGAAGCCGCTGACGTGGCAGCGGATACGGCTGCGCCCGCTCCGGATGCGGACAAGCCGGCCGCTGATGCTCCTGATAAGGCGGATGACCACGAGTAATAATTGATCATAAGTTTATGGGCGCGTCATCAGGGCGTGTCTAGCAAGGAAGCCGTCACGTGGACTCACTCTAGGAGCCGGGGTGATGGCTTCCTTGTGCGTTATGATAAACAGTACGATGAACGGAATGGGGACAAGTACGTGACGGATAAAACACTCTTCTTTGACTTTGACGGAACAATTGCTGATTCTGAACGTGGCATTGTGGATAGTATTAAGTACATGGTGCACGAACGCCAAATGCGGCCACTGACGGACGCGCAGTACCGGACCTGGATTGGTCCCAGCCTCACATATAGTATCAACCAGTTTTACCCGGAGCTTGATGCGGCCGCCGTTGACCGGGCCATTGAAAGCTACCGGGTCTACTACGAGGCCCGCGGTATATTTGAGGCCGATTTGTACGCCGGTATTACCGATAGCTGCGAGCGCTCCGCAATCAAGGCTTTCGCACCGCGGTTGCGTCGTCCAAACCGGAAGCCATGGTGGCCCGATTGGTGGACCACTTTGACCTGGGTACGCTCTTCGACGGGGTGTATGGCGCCTCGATGGACGAACATACCCGCGTGAAGAAGGCGGATGTGCTCGCCTACGCCATGCGTAACCAGCGTGCCGGTCAAGCGCATTCCGTAATGATTGGTGACCGCTTTACCGACATCAAGGGTGGGCAGGCGAACGGTGTGAAAACACTGGGCGTCACTTACGGGTTTGGTGACCGCCAGGAGCTGGTGGACGCGGGTGCCAACAAAGTTGTGGATCACACGCAGCAGTTGGTTGATGGTTCGACTGTGCTGGCTGGCTAGTACAGTCGGTGACGGCCCTCTCGTGGACTTACAGCCCCCGAAATACAATAGTAGCCCCGTGGAGGTTCCTCGTTGTCGAGGACCTCTACGGGGCTACATTTGCGCTTCAGGACGTATGACCGGGTAATTACGGTTCGATTACCCGCAACGTCTTTGGTGTATGGGTGAATGGTTCGTTGCCGTCAGCGTGATGTGGATGCAATCCTCGATGCGGACACCGGCGAAGCCAGGAACGTAGATGCCGGGTTCAATGGAGAAGCACATGCCCGGCTGCAGCTCCATGTCGTTGCCCTCCATGATGGATGGGAACTCATGGGTGCTAGTGCCGATGCCGTGACCCAGGCGGTGGTTGAAGTATTCACCATAGCCGGCCTTGGTGATGATGTCCCGGGCGATTTTGTCGAGGCTCGCGGCGGTGACCCCAGGCTTAGCGGCCTCCATAGCGGCTAAGTTAGCTTCCAGACAAACCGCGTGGATTTCGCGCTCCCGGTCGCCGACTTTGCCGAACGCGACGGTACGGGTGGCATCGCTGTCGTAACCCTGGTGGACGGTACCGAGGTCAAAGAGGACCATCTGACCTGGCTGCACTTGGTTCAGTTCCGGGCACCGTGCGGGTTGGCAGCGTTGGCCCCCGCCTGGACAATGGTGTCAAAACTCATTTCCATGACACCCCGTTTCATCATGGCGTAGTTGATTTCAGCGACGACCGCCTGTTCCGTCACGCCACTGTGCAGAGCGGCAAAACCGGCAGCAAAGGCGGCGTCGGCCTCGCGTCCGGCGGCGTCCATGAGGGCAATTTCGCTGTCGGACTTGATGAGCTTCTTTTGTTCGATGAACCGCGATGCGTCCGCGGGGAAGGTGGCGTCGGGAAATTGTTGACGGATGGCGTCGTAACGGTAAACGGGCAGGTCGTCCTTTTCAATGGCCCACTTGGCCGGTTCGCCGGCATGAGCGCGAATTGCGTCGCCAATGAGGGCAAAGGGGTCCTCGTGGTCTAGGTAGCCGTGCACGTCGTACGACCAGCCGCTACGCTTCACCTCTTCGATGGAGAGCGCGGGGGTAAACAAAAATGGGTCGCGGTCCGGGAAGGCAAAGAGTGCCGTGACACGTTCTTCGGGATCCTGAAAGAAGCCGCTAAAGTAACTAATGTTGGTGGGATTGCTGATGTAGGCAACGTCCAGTTGTTGGTCCTGAAGCCACTGGGTGAGTTGCTGTAAATGTTCATTCATGGATGGGTTCCTCCTTTGGTTGGCGCCATGAGGCGTATGCATACAGTATAGCATATGAGAAAATGCCAAACGTGGTGGTTGTGCGAATGTAAACGGTTAAATGAAAACGCCTCTCGTGTAAACGATTAGAAGGTGCCTCGCTAAATGCTATTGAAAATGTCATGAAAAAAGCGGTGCAAATAGTGGTAAAACGCTTGCATTCGATTCCGTAATCTGCTATCTTATACAGGATAAATCATTATCCAATACATGATAAATATAGTAATTTGAAGGGACGATTTGAAACAATGGAGAAACAGACAATCACAATTTATGACGTAGCACGCGAGGCTAATGTGTCCATGGCGACCGTATCCCGTGTTGTTAACGGTAACCCAAACGTGAAGGCGGCCACCCGTCGCCGCGTTTTGGACGTCATTGACCGCCTTGACTACCGTCCAAACGCGGTTGCGCGTGGCCTGGCATCGAAGAAGACCACTACGGTGGGGGTGATCATCCCGGATGTCACCAACATGTTTTTCTCCAGTTTGGCGCGTGGGATTGACGATGTGGCTTCAATGTACAAGTACAACATCATCCTCGCTAACTCCGATGAAAACAACCAAAAAGAAGTGCAGGTGGTCAACACCCTGTTGGCTAAGCAAGTTGATGGTTTGATTTACATGGGCCGGTCAATTAGCGATGATCTGCGTTCCGAGTTTGCCCGTAGCAAGACACCAGTTGTTTTGGCCGGGTCCGTTGATCCTGACGAGCAGTTGGCAAGCGTCAATATTGACTACGTCGCCGCAGTTCAGGGCGCCACGAAGCAGTTGCTGGATGCTGGCAACAAGAAGATTGCGCTGGTGACCGGACCGTTGAGTGAACCGATTTCCGGCCAGTACCGGTTGCGTGGCTACAAGCAGGCGTTGGACGGTGCAGGCATTGCGTATGACGAGAGCCTCGTCTTTGAAACGGAATACAGCTACCAAGCTGGTTTGGCTGTCTTCAAGCAGATCCAGAAGGCTGGTGCCACCGCAGCACTGATTAGCGATGACGAGATGGCAGTGGGGGTCCTTAACGCGGCTTTGGATGCCGGTGTGCGGGTGCCTGATGACTTCCAGATTATCACTAGCAACAACACCAAGCTGACCCAGATGACGCGTCCGCAGTTGACGTCGCTTGACCAGCCACTTTACGATATTGGTGCCGTGGCCATGCGTCTACTGACCAAGCTGATGAACAAAGAGGGTATCGATGAGATTACCGTTCGTCTCGGCTTTGACATTACGGAACGGCAGACAACCAAGTAAGCTAAAAAGCTTCCCCAACATTTTTGGGGAAGTTTTTTTTGCACGGGAAAACGCAATAGGGTGAGGCCCAGTCACAACTAGCAGTCTCGAGAAAGCGATGAACATCGACGGCGGCCTACAAGAGTGGACCACAATACAGCTCCCTGTGCCTAACACAATAATGCCGATATTCCCGAATTGTGGAATATCGGCATTATTACGTTATTGCTCGGGAGCTAACCGCATTGTGGTCCACTCTCGCCCTGTTGGTTCTGGTTCTACGGTGTTACCTCAGTCGATGAACTAACGGCTGATGATGAACTTGCCGGTACCGATGAACTTGTGACGTATGACGATGAGATTGCCGAACTGCTGGAACTGTAGGTGGGTGCACTGCTATACAGTACGCTGGAGCTGCTGGAGCTGACCGCCGCACTGCTGGATGAACTGGATGCAGCGGCTGCTTGGCAGCATCCTGTTGGTCCTTAGTCGTGGTGTCAGTATTCACGCTGGCGTCATCATCTTTGACCGACGTTGTCTTACCGTACCCGTTATTGGCACCGTCCATATAGTTCCAGAACAGGCGGTAATTGTTGAAGGTACCACCAATGGCAAACTCGGTCTTAAACGCGTCAGGCGTCCAGCCATTGTAGAGACTGGTGACGGTGCTACCACTGGTCTTGACGGTTTTCCCATTAAACGTGCCGGTACCGTTCGGCAAGCCGGTGAGGGAGTTGACCTTCACCGATTTCACGTTGCTCGGTCGACTCAGAGTCTTGTGGAGCTTGAATTGTTGTGGAATTAGCTGGTAAATGGCGTTCATTGAGGCGGCCCAGTACGTTTCGTTAATGGTACTTTGGCTCGACCCCAGCGAGAACGAGTGACCATAGTTGTTGTCATAACCCATCCAACTAGCCATGGTCAGACCTGGTGTACTACCGATGAACCAGATGTCCTTATCGTCGTTACTAGTACCAGTTTTGGCAATCAGGTTGTCGGTGTCAAAGTTAGCCAGGTAGTTGACCGTCGTCCCGGTACCCGAGCTCACAACGCCGTGCAACATCTTCTGCATGATGTAGGCGGTACTCTTGCTGAAGACCTTGGTGTTGCCGCCTTTGTGTTTGTACACCGCTCTTCCTGATGGGTCCGTGATGCTACTAATCATGTACGCGGTGGCGTGTTGTCCGTTATTGGCAAAGGTGGAGAAGGCACTGGCCTCCTGCTTCACGCTGACCCCGTAGTCAGAACCACCGAGGGCAAAGCCCAGCTTCGAGTAGTCCGACTTGGTGAAGGTGGTGATGCCCATCTTCTTAATGTAGCTGGCCACGTTGACCTTCTCTTTGATCGCACTGTATAAGTTGACTGCGGGGATGTTGTACGAATGGGCCAGCGCGTAGCTGGCGGGCATGAACTTGTTGGCAATCGTACCGCCAAAGTCGCTCACCGAATAGTTCGTGAAGCTCGTTTTGAAGTCAGCCAGCTGGGATTCTGAACCAATTAGCTGATTCTCAATTGCGGGTCCATAAACGGCGATGGGCTTGATGGTGGAACCGGATGAACGGGTTGAGTAGATGTGGTTAATCCCGCTCTTAACACCGCCGACAAATCCCAATATGGCACCAGTTTGGTTATCCAACAGCACACTACCATTTTGCACGGGTTCGGTAGCCGTTTCGGTTTTACCAGTGGCAGAATCCGTGTAGGTGTACGTATGCGTGGTGCCCCAATTATCCCGGTATTCCCTCATGACGCTCTGCATCTTCTCGTAGACTGGCTTAACCAGGGTGGTGTGAACGTGGTAGCCTTAGTGGTCAGGAGCGTTGCCGCCTTATCCGTGTACTCCTTCTTCAGCGACGAGTCCGCGTTCAACTTCTTGGTGGTAATGCCATCGTTGTGCGCGAGTTGCTTGGTGAGCGTATTTTCGGCTTCCAGCATAACGGAACTGTACGCGAAGCCGGATGTTGATTCGTCCGTGCCGTTGCTACCAGTGCGCCGGAAGGAGGCAACTAGGTCAAATTTTTTGGCCTCTTGATACTGCTTGTTGGTGATATAACCCGCCCGGTACATGCGGAACAGGACTTCACGTTCCCGCTGGACGCCGTATTTTTGGTTGTCCTTCAGGGAGCCATCAGCATTGTACGGGGTGTAAATAAACGGACTTTGTGGTAATCCGGCGATGAAGGCGGACTGCGCAATGTTCAGATCCTTGGCGGATACGCCGAAGATCCCCTCAGCCGCTGACTCCACGCCGGCAATGTTCTCGCCATCACTATTACGCCCCAAAGTGGCCACGTTGAGGTAGGCGTTGAGGATTTGCGACTTGGTCATGTATTTATCAACGCGCATGGCTAGCACAATTTCTTTGGCCTTACGCTTAAACGTGGTTTCACTCGAAAGTAGCTGGAGTTTAACGAGTTGTTGCGTCAGCGTTGAGCCACCAGTTTGACTCCCCACACCGGTGACAGAGGAAATGACGGCGCGCAGGAGGGACTTAGGTGTGACCCCGTTGTGCTTGTAAAAGTCGGCGTCCTCGGTGGCCACAATGGCTTTGCGGACCCACGGCGACATGTTTTTGTTGCTGACGGACTCACGCACGAGGTCACTCATAACCGTGGCTAGTTTGACGTTATTCGCGTAGTACAGGGTCGCGGAGTCCTCCGTGTTCGTCACCTGACGGGTCATTGCCGATACGCTAGGCACGGGTGTCTTGTCGAGGATGGAGGCAAAGTAGCCGACGCCGACACCCAACGCGAGGAAGCCTGCACAAATAAGCCCAGCAACTAGGGCGAGAACGAGGTGGCGGATTGTCTGCAGAATGGTGTCGGCGTACAAAGTCCACGTCGCCCGCGAAAATGGTGGTAGCGGGTTAGTGACCGGTTGCCGATCATGGTGCTGCTCCGACTGCTGTGATCGCCCGGTCTGTTGGTGGCGACCCTGATGGTGGAAGCCACGGTTAATGCGGTGGCCAATACGGGACCACGAATGGCCCACTTTGCTAAAAAAAATTACGCACGTTGAAATCTCCCAGTACAAATATGTAGGGCGACCATAATGGTCACCACTCGGATTGCGGTTGTCCGCTTGGTTACCGTCACCGGTAATGGATGGCGGCCCACAAATTACTAATTCAAAGTTGCTCGTACCTTAGTGTACCATGGGCGACGGTTACCGTCCCGGTGCTTGTTTTTACAATTGCGTTACCGTTGTCGGCAAAGCCGGCCAGGGTGCCATCCAGTTGGCGTTGCCCGTCGTCGATGTGTACCCGCCAGCCAATGCCTGCGGCTAGTCGCCGGTATGCTGGCATAATCGTTACCGGTGTATCCAGCAACGTTGTAAGTTCGGTCAAAAAGTTGGCCAAAAGGGCGGGGCGAGGGTCAGGGTTCGGCGCTACAGCCCACAGCCCGGCCACGGGTTGGTTAGCGACTAACGGTCGGTTTGCGGGTAAAGCTAAGTTGAGGCCCCAACCCAACACGGCAACGGGGTGCCCAGCCCTGTCTTGGCGAATCCAGGCTAGGATGCCACTGATTTTGTTGCGGCCGACAAGCAGGTCGTTGACCCATTTGAGCCGTGGGGTGGTACCACTGACGATGGCACAGGCCCGACTCGCGGCCACACCCGCTGCGGGCATGAGTAACATCATCTGTTCGGGGGTAGCGGATAGAACGTACGTACAGTACATCCCCGTACCCGCCGGCGAATCGAACTGGTGGCCCCTTTGCCCCACACCAGCATTTTGTGTGTCAGCCAACAGGACAAAGGGGGTGTGCCGGCCTTGGGCTAACTCACGCTCTGCCCAGGCGTTGGTGGAGTCGACGCTCTCTGCGTGCAGAAACGGTACGTGAAGTCCGCGGGCATACAGGCGTCGGTGAAAGCGTCGTCGGCCATTACTGAGCGAGCCGCACAATTGCGTCGGCGTAGATGGCGACAGCACGCATAATGTCGTCAATCGTGATGTACTCGTCGGCCATGTGCATTACTTCGGGGGCACCGGGCATTTGCGCACCAAACGCAACGCCGCGCTGAAGCATCCGTCCGTACGTCCCGCCACCGACGATACCTTCCTCACCCGGCAGGCCGGTATGGTCCGTGTAGACCTGCAGTAGTGTTTGGACCAACGGGTCACTGGCGGGAACATAATGTGGTTCCTCAACCCGTCCGTGAATGGTGACGTTCACGTGGTCAGTACCGATACTACTTTCCATATTATCCGGATGCCTCGGCGTCCGTGCCTTGCGGGTAACGCACGTTGACCAAAATGGTTTGGGGACCGTCCTGCTCGAACGCAAAGATATCGGGGCTGGCGGTCAGCGGGCCCATCTTTTGGTCGGTCAGCGCGACGTTTAGCCGGGCACCGTTGGTTTCAGCGTGGAGGAAGTTGGTAATAACTGCCAAGTACTGTTGACCGGCGGGGTCGAGCTGCAGACCCAGTTGGTCAATCAGTGCGGCGAGGTACGTCCCGGCGTTAATCCCGCCGGCGGGGATGGAGGAATGCGCCCCGCGTCCAGTTAAGGTGATGGTAACGCCGTTATTGACTGGCGTTACGGCAGTCTTGGTACCGTTCGCCTCGTCAAAAGCACCCGCGACGGCTTCGAGGTCAGTCGGAATGGCACCAGTTAGTGTGGCGGTAGCGGTAACGGGGACCATGTTGGCCCGGATGCCGGCGTTAAATGCGTGCAAAGTGGTGGTGGCAGCACGGGCCGCCACGTGCGCCAACTGAATTTCAAAGTCGGCGATACCTTTCTCACCATTAATAATAGGAAATTCAGCGTCCGGTGAAAATCCTAACGTCGGGTTTTCTTGGGTTTCCATGTAGCGTGTCATGCCGTACCACTCGGATTCCTCGTCAGTACCGTAAATCAGGTGCACCCGCTTGTTTAGTGGCAACTGCAAATCGCGAATTACCTTGAGGGCGTAATAGGCGGCAATCCCAGGACCCTTGTCGTCGGCCGTTCCCCGGCCGTAAATCCGGTTACCCTCAATCGTTGCCTGAAAGGGTGTGCGGGTCCAACCCTCGCCAGCAGGAACCACGTCGAGGTGGGCGAGCACACCCAGGATGTCCTCACCGCTACCAACTTCAATACGTCCGGCAACATTTTCGACGTTAGTAGTACTAAAACCATCGCGCTCCGCAATTTTGAACATGGTGGCGAGTGCTTCGGCAGGGCCAGGTCCCAACGGTGCGTCAGCGGTGGCGTGCTCCACGTCGCGTTCTGAATCAATAGCAACGAGGGTGGACAGGTCAGCAATAATATCGTCACGGTACTTGGCGGCGGCTGCCGCGTAATCAATGGCCATGATTTTTCCTCCTTATGGTAACGGTGCAGTCCAAAATTCAATATTTGCTATAAGAATACCACATCCCACCGCCACCCTGCGCTCACAGTGCTACATTATCGGGGTTAGCAATCACGGACGGCGTGGTGACCACGGTCATTGTGGCGTGATGTGGGCCGACATTTTTGGCGGTACCAGGACGTATTTGGTATGATAGAGGCTATACTTAGGTGTTGTCAGTATACATAAAAATCAACTTCGGGCACGTGCCCGGCGAATGGAGCGAAAAATGACATTAGCAATCATTGGCAGTATCAATTTGGACCAGATTTTTGCGGTGCAGCAGATTCCGCACCCTGGTGAAACGCTGATAGCGGATAACCTCGCGGAAGCTCCTGGTGGCAAAGGCGCCAACCAAGCGGTAGCCGCCGCTCTGAACGGTATGGACGTCGATTTTATCGGGCGCGTTGGTAATGACGGTGCCGGTGTCGGCCTACGCCAGGCGCTAGTGGCCAAAGGGGTACAAACGCAGCATTTGGTGACTGACGAAGTGGAGCCTACCGGTCGAGCCGTCATCATGGTGGAGCCTTCAGGGCAAAACCGGATTGTGGTTGCTAGCGGCGCCAACGCCGCGGTCACCATGGACGACGTGGCACCCGTGATAGCGGAGTTGGGCCCGGATGATTTCCTCATGGCTACCTTTGAATCACCCATGCAGACGGTCACGGAAGCTTTCGCGGCTGCCAAAAAGCGCGGCGTTAAGACCGTGCTTAACCCGGCGCCCGCCCGTCATGGGGTGCCAGTAGAGCTCCTGGCGGCGACGGATATTATCATCCCCAACGAGGGTGAAGCCACCGCTCTGACCGGCATTGACATGGTTGACGCTGCTGCGACGGCCGAGGCCGCCGCGACTTACGCGCGCAGGGTGCCAACGAGGTGATCATTACCTTGGCCGAAAAGGGGAGCTATTACTCCGGACCTAGCGGCGACTTTTCTATACCCGCGTACACCGTGCAGGCGGTGGATACTACCGGCGCGGGCGATACGTTTATTGGTGGTTTTCTCAGTCAGTATGGCCGTGGTGACGTGGCTGACGCGCTCGATTACGCCACTGCGGCTTCCGGCATTGCTGTGGCACACGTGGGCGGTCAGCCGTCCATTCCGGACGCAGCGGCGGTGACGGCTTTCCTGAAGGGGGCACATTAGCATTGGCTCAGTACCAAACGTTTGATTTAATCCAGGAAATAATCCGGAACGATGACACCCGCTACTTTGAATTGGGCAATATTTATATGAACGGCGTGGCGGAACGGTGTGCATTGGACGGTTACATCAAAGAGGTGCGGATTTTGCAGCTCAACATTCCGCATAGTACCGCAGTGCGCAAATATGAAGAGTATATTAACGACCATTATGATTTTCCCAGCCTCAAGCCCGACCACTGGGAAGAGTGGGCGAAACCTGAAGGCCCCATTAAGGACGCATATCATGAGGTGCTACGGGCTAACCATATTTCCTGATTTTAGCCGCTCATCGGTGGTGCGATTACCCACTGTGGCCGTTGTTCATGGTGATTTTAAAGTGTAGTGCGGTATGGATTCGTTGAAAGAAGGCTAAGGATGAGCAAACGGTGGTGGTGGCTCGGAGCTGCCATTATAGTATTGCTGGTTGGCGTGGGGCTGCGGCATGATGCCGGTCTGTATTCGGTGCCCGTGGCGCAGGTCACGTCTGTGCAGAACGGCCAGGCCCAAAAAGAAGTGGATTCATATAACAATACTGATTATCAGACTAAGCAAACAATTACCGCCCGCTTGTTGAACACTGAGCAGAAGGGCGCGACGGTGCACTTCACTAACGAGTACACCCAGTCTGGTGCCCTGGATAGTCCGCTCAAACAGGGTAACCAGGTGTTTCTGACCAAGTCTGGTAGTGGTTACCAATTCCGGGACAACAAACGTGACGTTGTGCTGGGTGTATTGATGGTCATTACGTTGTTACTAATCTGCCTGCTAGCTGCCAAACACGCGCTGGTAATTATTGCTTCGATCACCGCCAACACGGTGCTGTTTTTCTCGGCGATTCATTTGGACCTCCACTGGAACGGCAACCACGCGTGGGGGATTTTTACCACTTTGGTTGTCATTTTCACAATTGTCACGGTCCTATTCGTCATCGGTTGGCGCCCCGTGGGCCTAGTGATAGCGGCGGCAACCCTCCTGGCTACGGTTGGTGCAGTGGGACTCGGTTACGCGGTCATGACGTGGACCAACTATAGCGGTATTCACTTGCAACAGGTTCGGTACGTGACCCAGTCGCCCGCGTTACTTTTTTTACGTGGAAATTATTGTCGGTTCACTCGGTGCGGTTCTGGATGAGACTAGCGACATCTCGGTCGCGATCTTTCAACTGAACGGCGGTGCTCCCAGCGTTTCAAAGCCGGGATGGATATCGGACGGTCCGTAATGGGCCCGTTAATTTCAGTGCTATTCATGATTTTCATCGCTGATACTTTCGCCGAATCGGTGTTGTGGTTACGCAACGGCAACAGCATTGCCCAAACCATTGACTGGGTGATGGGGCTCGGCTTTGCACAGTCACTGATTAGCGCCTTTGGTATCGTTCTGGCTGTGCCCATTACTAGTGGCCTGGCGGCTTTAGCCGCGCGGGCACAGCGGGGAGGGGTGGCCCATGATTAACGGCATGTTATTATTAATCGTAACGTTACTCGTCTTGCTGGTTGCCGTTGGTGGTAGACGAGGCCTAAGTATCTTTATGAGCCTGCTACTCAACACCCTAGTTTTATTTATTAGCGTGGTGTTGATGGCTGGTGGCTTTTCACCCGTGTGGGTAGCGGCCATTGCGGGGATGTTAATCCTAGCAGCGACAATTTTCTTGACCAACAGCAACATGGACGTAGCCGGACCAGCGTTTGTTGCGGCCATCATCGTGATGCTGGGGTTGCTCGCGTTAGTGTTTGTGGTGGTTGTGCATAGTCACGCAGCCGGCTTTGGCGCCGAGGACAGCGAGGACCTAGAGGGTCTAGAAGTGACCATTGGCATCCGGTTCCAGCAAATTATGATGGCGGCGTCCCTACTGAGCACTTTGGGGGCAATTGCCGAAGCTGCCATTGCGGTTTCCGCCGGGATTAACGAGTTGGACGTCGAACGGGACCATGAAGGCATCGTGCAGATGGGCCGTGAAATTATTGGTACGGCCATTAACACGCTGTTCTTCGGTTTCTTTGGCGGCTTTGCTGGATTGTTTGTCTGGTTTACGCAGCTTAAGTACCCACTATGGGAAGTGTTTAACAACAAAATTTTTGTTGCGGAGTTACTCACCGTACTGTTCTCGGTGATAGCGGTTATTTTAACCGTACCGGTCACGACCTGGGTCGTTGGCCACCGCGCACGTGCGGGTCGAGAACAGAAGGGGTAAACTAGTGGCATTACGGTACTGGAGGTGTGACCATGATTTTCTTTATTGCGGATACGCACTTCTTTCATAGTGACTTGTTGGGTGATAATCAATTTGCGCCCCGCCTGTTCGATTCAACTGCGGCTATGAATCAAGCGATGATTAACGCTTGGAATGCGCGCGTGGACGACAACGACGTGGTGTACCACCTCGGTGATATTGCCATGAATCCAGAAAATGTACCCACCAACGCGTCTGTGCTCGCAATACTGGTACAATTGCACGGTCGTATTACGTTCATCAAGGGCAACCATGATTATCGGGCGTTGTTCAAGTTTTTACACCAGAATGATCCCGGTTGGCACGGACAGGATAAATTTAAGTTCCATGACGTGGGGACGATTATTAAGGCGGATCACCGGCAACTATTTTTGACCCACTACCCCATGATGATGGGAATCGTGCATCAGGTGCTGAACCTGCACGGCCACATTCACAATAGCTCCGTGTATCAGGAAGAGAATATCAACGTGGGCGTTGATTCGCCCGAACGTGCTTTGTTGCCGGAACCATTGCCGTGGGGGAGCCCGTTGACCGTGCCCGAAATTGAGGCCATTTATCAGGCCAAGCGCGCGGCGAACGCAAGAACCGCATGTGAGGTCGGGCAAGTTCGACCATAATTAACTTTGAATTTTTGAGGAGGTTAGCTGATTGGCTAAACCAGAGGAACATGAGGATAGTGTCGCGGAGACGCCCACAGCGTTAGCGGCGGATGCGACTACTAACACAACGCCGCCCCGTGTAGTGCAGGTGGCGCCGGATATGTTGACCATCGACGGTCGCCGGTACCAGGTGGTGACTGAGTATAAGGATGCAGTCGACCGAGAGGCCCTGAACAATCGGTATGATGACGTATTGGCAAAATATGATTATATCGTTGGGGATTGGGGCTACGACCAGCTGCGGTTACGCGGCTTTTATCACGATGACAACGCGCAGGCGGCGGCCGACCAGACCATCAGTCACCTAGAAGACTACTTGTACGAGTTCTGTAATTTTGGCTGTGCCTACTTTGTGATTGAGCGCTTGGACGCACCCGAAGCCAAACCGAAGCGTAAACGCGCGCACCGCGGTGGTCGGGGCCGGCACCGCCGTCCTGATGAAGAGCAAAGTAGTCAACCGGATTACAGAAGGCGCCACCAGGAACCACGTAAACGGACGCAGTCACCAGACGCGGGGCGTAAGCAGCACCACCGGTCAAGCAGTGAATCGTCGCGTCCACAGCGTGATCAGCGTCCGTCGGGGCACACCAGCCGTAACGGGGGGCAGCAACGTCGCCATACTGAACGGCAATCTGCGGATAAGCAGCATCCATACACGGAGCGCCGCGCGCAGACCAAGCAGCCGCAACGGGGACACAACCAGAAGGCAACTACGCAAAAAGATCAGTCCGGACGGCGGTTTACGATTCGCCGGTTGGATGATAACCATAGTAAATAACGGAGTGGGGCAGTTCTTTTGAGTAAATATAAAGGCTATTTAATTGACCTAGACGGTACCATCTACCGGGGCAACGAGCGGATTCCCGCTGCCAAGCGCTTCGTTGAGCGCTTGCAGGCGGCAAACATCCCGTTCCTCTTCTTAACGAATAACACCACGCGTACCCCAGAAACGGTGTGCGCATTTTTGGCGGATAAACACGACATTCACGTCACGCCCGACCAGGTTTACACACCTTCACTCGCTACAGCCAGCTACTTGTTGAGTGAAAACGACGGGGATGTGAGCGACAAGTCCATCTACATTATCGGTGAGATTGGCCTCAAGAAGGCGATTCTGAGTACCGGCATCAAAATGAACGAACTGGACCCGGACTACGTGGTGGTAGGTCTGGATTACGACGTGACTTACCACAAATTTGAACTGGCCACGCTGGCAATTCAACGCGGTGCCATGTTCATTGGTACTAACGAGGATACCAACCTGCCTAACGAGCGCGGTCAGGTGCCTGGTGCGGGTTCCGTGATTGCGTTAGTGGAACGCTCTACACAACAAGAGGCTTTCTACATTGGCAAGCCACGTCGGCCGATTATGGACGCCGCTTTGGCCAAAATGGGGTTAGCTGCCGAAGATGTTGCGATGGTGGGCGATAACTACAATACTGATATCAAAGCCGGTATCAACGCCGGCACGGGGACGTTGCTGGTTTACACGGGTATTTCCACCAAGGAACAGGTTGCACGACAGGAAATCCAACCCACGGACCAGGTAGACAGCCTGGACGACTGGGAAGTCTAATGTCCTGCCGGTTGCGCCGCTGGGGGCGGCTGGTCACGATGTGGCTCGCATTGATTAGCGGCATCATCTTTGTGGTGACGCTCGTGTCGGTGCCACTGTTCGTTGGCTGGATACATTGGGACCGACTAGACCGGGTCGCCGGGATGTCGCCGGCCCGTCTTTTACATAACTATTTAAACATGTGGTCGTACCTGTACATGCCGTGGGTGCACCGTTTGTGGCTACCGGACTTTCGGGTAAGCGTGAGTGGAGCCACCCACTTTGCGGACGTGCAGCGGTTGTTCGTCCTGAATTTGGTGGTCATGGTCGTGACGGTGCCCTTAACGTGGAAGTGGCTACACCGCTTACGTGAGCAGCATCAAGGATACCTCCTGCGGACTAGCGCTTGGGGTGGCCTAACCGTGGTGGCCGCCTTGCTCGTTGCGATGGGGCTTAACTTTAACGTTTTTTTTTATCGCCTTTCACGAATTGTTGTTCCGCAACCAGGACTGGGAGTTTGACCCGCAGCTCGACCCCATCATTAACGTGTTACCGGAAGGCTTCTTCGCTGCCTGCTTTGCCATTGGCTTCTTGCTGCTGGTTGGGGCACTGGTAAGTATGTTGGTGTGGGGGCGACGCGACGCCCGTCGTGGTTAGGTAAAAGTTGGCCGGCCTGTAACGGATGCGTCGGCGGTAGGGCTAACTATGGTAAAATTGACGTAGGCACATAAAACGGAGGTTACGTCATGGCTGAGTATGTCACGGTTGCCGACCTGGTTAAGGCCGGACATTTGGATGTAGTGAGTGGTCAGGAGTATCTAGACGAACGCAAGATTACCGTTAGTGATATTTCACGGCCTGGTCTCGAACTGACCGGGTACTTTAACTATTACCCGCACGAACGGATTCAGTTGTTTGGGCGGACAGAAACGTCGTACACCAAGAACATGGCTAAGGATAGTCAAGTGAAGGTGTTGGAACGCATGTGCACCCCGGACACGCCGGCATTCGTAGTTTCACGGGGGTTATCCGCTCCTGATGAGATGATTGCGGCTGCGTCTAAGGCGCACATTCCGGTCCTGAGTTCCCAACTACCAACGACCCGCTTGGTGTCGCTGATTACCGATTACCTTGATGGCGAGTTGGCTGAGCGCGATAGTATTCACGGCGTGCTAGTTGAAATTTTCGGGATGGGTATCCTGATTACTGGTGAGTCTGGGATTGGTAAGTCTGAAACCGCGCTGGAATTAGTGCAACGTGGTCACCGGCTGATAGCGGACGACCGCGTGGATGTCCACCAGCAGGACGAAACCACGGTCATTGGTGAAGCCCCAAAGATTCTGGACCACATGTTGGAAATCCGTGGGGTTGGTATCATTGACGTCATGGACTTGTTCGGTGCCGGCGCGGTGCGTTCGGCCACCAGCATCTCTTTGATTGTCCACCTGGAAAATTGGTCCGACGACAAAACGTTTGACCGACTGGGTACCGGTGAGGATACCCAGGAAATCATGAACGTACCGGTACCGCGCATCACGGTGCCGGTACGTGTTGGGCGTAACTTGGCCATTATCATTGAGGTGGCGGCGATGAACTTCCGTGCCAAGCGGATGGCTTCGACGCCACGGAAAAATTCAAGGCCAACCTAGCGCAGCTCATCACTCATAACGAAGAAGAGGATGAAGCCCGCTAACGAGCCCAGTTTTTAAAGGAGCGTGTCTATGTTTGCAGCCTTAAATCCCATTGCGTTACAGCTGGGTGGCCTGGAAGTACACTGGTATGGCATTATCATTGCTAGTGGGGTGTTGCTGGCGGTATACCTGGCGATTAGAGAAGCACAACGCCGGGACGTGAGTGAGGATCACATTCTCAACCTGGTGCTCTGGTCGTTACCCTTTGCGCTCATTGGTGCGCGGGCGTATTACGTTCTCTTTGAGTGGCAGTACTACAGTCAGCACCCGGCGCAGATTATTGCCATCTGGCATGGTGGCATTGCCATCTACGGTGCGCTGATTGCGTCCGCCCTAGTGTTCATTATTTATTGCCGTGCCCACGATCTGTCGATTTGGTTGGTACTGGATATTGCCGCGCCCACGGTGATGATTGCTCAGGCCATCGGGCGTTGGGGCAACTTTATGAACCAGGAGGCCTTTGGTGGCGTCACAACCAAGGCTTTTCTGACTGGGTTGCACATCCCCAACTGGATTGTGCAGCAGATGTACATTGGTGGTGCTTATCGTCAGCCGACCTTTTTGTACGAGTCAAGTTGGAACGTTGTGGGGTTCATTATTCTGATGCTGATTCGGCATCGCCATCACCTGTTCAAACAGGGTGAAGTATTTTTAACCTACTTGATGTGGTACAGCTTCGGCCGCTTCTTCGTCGAGGGGATGCGGACCGATAGCCTGTACATTACGGCTAACTTGCGGGTATCACAATTGTTGTCGGTCATCCTGTTTGTTGGGGCACTGGCCGTTTGGGTCTACCGTCGTTATCGCAGCTCGGCGCCTTGGTATTTAGAGGGTAATCTCAACGCTGCGATTAATAATAAGGAGTGAAAATCACACTATGTCTACAAAAGTTGCTGTTTTAGGTGCTGGTTCCTGGGGGACCGTTGTTGCTAACATGTTGGTTGAAAATGGTCACGACGTCACTAGTTGGGCATACTTGGATAAGGATGCCCGCGAGATTAACGACCAGCACACCAACGAGCACTACATGCCTGGCTTCCGCCTGAACGCTAACCTGAAGGCGACGTCCGACCTGGCCGCCGCTGTAGAGGGTGCGGAACTCATCCTATTCGTGGTACCAACAAACGTTGTGCGGAGCACGGCGCAGCAATTGCTGCCCATTCTGCAAGCGACGGGCAACAAGCCAATTCTGGGCTCCTTGGCTAAGGGGCTAGAAAAGGGTAGCTACATGCGGATTTCACAGGTGCTGGACGACGTGATCCCAGCCGAGAACCGTCAGGCCGTGGTGGTCGTGTCTGGGCCAAGTCACGCTGAAGATGTGGCCACTAAGGACCTAACCGCTTTGACCGCTGCGTCGACGGACCTGGCTGCCGCTCAGCGTGTGCAGGCCATCTTTGCTAACGATTACTTCCGTCTGTACACTAACGCGGATGTCATCGGTGTGGAAATGGGTGCGGCGTTGAAGAACGTTATCGCCATTGGGGCCGGAGCTGCGGTGGGCCTCGGCTATGGTGCCAACACCAAAGCAGCGTTGATTACGCGTGGGCTAGCTGAAATTAGCCGTCTGGGCGTGAAGATGGGTGCGGACGCCCAGACGTTTATCGGTCTGTCTGGTGTTGGTGACCTGATTGTGACCGCTACGAGTGAGCACTCCCGCAACTGGCGTGCAGGTAACCAGCTGGGCCACGGCGAGCGTCTACAGGATGTGCTCGACAACATGGGTCAGGTGGTCGAGGGTGTGTCGACGGCCAAAGTTGCGCACGAATTGGCGGCCAAGGAGCACGTGGACATGCCAATCACGGAAGCAATTTACTCCGTGTTGTATGAAGACCAGCCAATTACGAACGTCATTAAGGGGCTCATGGCCCGTGACGCTAAGCCTGAGTTTGAGGAATAATTGCGTCAACACAAGTGAACTTTGACGGGGCCGCTGCCATCCAGTGGCGGTACTGTCGGTATACAAGCCTGGGCTAGCGGAGTCTTCTACTCTCGCTGGCCCAGGCTTCTGTATTGGGGTCTTGGTATCCGGGTGGCGGTGCTGCCCGTTGGGGGTGCCGTGAGATGCGGTGACTTTGTGGACTGCTCCACGGTGACCGCTGTTAGTGGCTGGCCGTACTGGCGTGGTGGCTCCGGTTGAGCGGCTGGTCCCCGCGACCGGAGCTGTGAGCCTCACGCTCTCGCCCGTGCCGGGCTACCGCGAATTGCCGTAGCCCGAGAAACCCACTCGGTCTAGCCAATTTGATTCTGTAATTCATAACTGCCAGTACGTGCTAACGCACTACTGGCACTAATTCAAACAGAACTACGGGCATACAGCCGTCGCGAGGGCCAACCGCTCAACCTCCACCACCACACCAGTACGACCAACGGGAGATGGTGATCGATACTTGCACAGGGCGGCTCGCATTCCCCAAAATAGATGGTAGAGCGAGTAAGACAACACCGCATTGCATACTGGCAAGAATAGTGAGACCAGTAGCACTAACAGGTTCGGCCAAATTACCAACGGGTAGGGAATCGAGGATCCGGATATCGGTAACCACGAACTATCGGGAACCCGTGGGTGGGGTTTGGGACGGAGGCGTCGTGCCCGGAGACGTAGTTGCTGCGACCCCGAAGCGCTGTTTGAGCGTAGCGAATTACAGCGGCAAATTTTTGAGCTTGAGTGCACTGC
>NZ_BBAI01000038.1 GCF_001311175.1 Lacticaseibacillus pantheris DSM 15945 = JCM 12539 = NBRC 106106
ACTTTGCCAGCACAGCACATTCCCGCAAATGGCTGCCGGTATGCTATAATCGAAGCCGAACACTTGTGCGTAACGCACAGCTAAAGGAGTACGAATGTATGTATGAATTTTTGCGCGGTAAGATTGTGGATATCACCCCCGCCTACATCGTGGTGGACGTGAACGGCGTCGGCTACCACGTTTTGATGGGGAACCCGTTCACCTTTGACGAAGGCCAAACCGCCACCGTCTACGTCCAGTTAATCATTCGCGATACCGACCAGACCCTGTACGGTTTTGCCAGCCGCCGTGACAAGCAGTTGTTCAACCAACTGCTGTCCGTCACGGGCATCGGTCCCAAGAGTGCGCTTGCCATCCAGGCTAACGCGCAGGGGGATGCCCTCGCCAGCGCGATCGCGAACAACGACGTCGCCTTCCTGACGAAGTTCCCGGGTGTTGGCAAGAAGACCGCGTCACAGATTGTGCTGGATCTGCAGGGCAAAGTTGCGGCGCCGCTCAACGGCGGCCAGCCCGCCCTCGATTTGTCCGCCGGGGCCGATGACGACCTCATCCCGACTTTGCGCGACGCCCTGTCCGCTTTGACTGCGCTGGGCTATTCTGATGGACAGGTGAAGAAAGTCCGCAAAGTACTGGTGGACATGCCAGACAGTTCCACACAGGAATACTTACAAGCAGGATTAAAAGCATTACTATAGTAGATAGTGAGGAGGGGGTAGCCCATGGCAGATGAAAGCGACCGGTTGCTCGATCAGGACGAGACGGCCGAAGACGCGGCGAGTGAGCTGTCGCTCCGCCCGCAAACACTGACACAATACATCGGCCAGCGGCAAGTCAAGCAGCAACTGCAGGTCTACATTCAGGCCGCCAAGATGCGTGAAGAATCGCTGGACCACGTGCTGCTCTACGGCCCACCTGTTGGGGAAGACCACGTTGGCCTGGTGATTGCTAACGAGCTGGGCGTCCACGTCCGCACCACGAGTGGGCCCGCAATCGAGAAGCCGGGCGACCTGGCGGCTTTGCTAAACGAGTTGGAGGCCGGCGACGTCCTGTTTATTGACGAAATTCACCGGCTGCCCAAAGTCGTGGAGGAAATGTTGTACTCCGCCATGGAGGATTTCTTCATTGATATCGTGGTTGGTCAGGGAGCGGATGTCCACCCGATTCACTTCCCGCTGCCGCCGTTTACGCTGATTGGTGCCACCACACGGGCCGGAGCGTTATCGGCCCCCTTGCGAGACCGGTTCGGCATTACCGCGCACATGGCGTACTACGATACCGACGAGTTAAGCCAGATTGTGCGCCGGTCGGCACAAATTTTTCAGCTCCAAATTGCTGAGGACGGGGTACACGAGATTGCGTTGCGATCGCGAGGCACTCCGCGGATTGCCAACCGCTTGTTGAAGCGCATCCGTGACTTTGCCGATGTCGCTGGGGTGCAGGAGGTGGGTGCCGACCTAGTCGACCAGGCCTTGACCGCTTTGCAGGTGGACCGAAAGGGGCTCGACGCTACCGACCGGAAGATACTTCGGCTGATGGTCGAACATTACAACGGTGGGCCGGTGGGTCTGAACACCATTGCGGCGAACATCGGGGAGGAAAGCTCCACGATTGAGGAAGTATACGAACCGTACCTGTTGCAGGTAGGGTTCATCCAGCGGACGCCAAAGGGGCGGACGGTCACGCGGGATGGTTACGCGCACTTAGGGGTGCCGTTTCCAGATGCCCGCGGGTGACAGTGGCGGAATTTATACTGGACCCGGTTTCAAAACGCGGCACGATTTGTTATAGTGGTAGTGTCAATTATTCGTGTTTCGCGCCGTTTCGGGGCGTTGCAAAACGTTGATATATCAGTGTTCTTTGGTTCACGGCGTTTCGCGTTGTTGCATTTTATTCGGTAGATTTTCGGTGAGTTTTTGGTCACAGAATATTCAGACTGTTTACTGCTTGTCGAGTACGATCACGTCCTTCTTTGGTGGCGTGAACGTAGATTTCCATGACTACACGCATAGTCTCATCACCTAGCAAGTTCTGCATGTCTTTCGGGGTGACCTCGGGGTTACTTTCGAAAACAAGCGACGCGAAGGTGTGGCGCAGGCCATGTGTAGTTATGCGTGGCAGCTTACTATCGGGATCCAGGGTGGCGTACACGTTGCGGAGTTGCCAGTCAATGTACTGGCGAGTCAGTGGCTTGTCCTTGGCAACAGTTCTAAAAATGTATTTGCCAGGAACAGATTGTAGCCGGTATCGTCGAAGCAACGGCAGTAGCTTAGCGTTTAGTGGGATAACCCGCCGAACGCTATTTTTTTGTGGGCCCAAGTGTTTGCTTGCCATTTTCGTCAGTAGTCACGGTCTTAGTCACACTGATAGTCATCGCGGCGGTGTCGAGGTCGTCCCAGCGCAGTGCCAAAGCCTCACCGCGACGCATGCCCGACATCGCCACGAGAGTAAAAAAACATCTCCGGCCATATACCAGCTTTCTTGGCCGCTTGTAAGAATTCGGTTAGCTGGTCATGCTCGTAGAATTTTGGCCCGGTATGTTTGTTCGGAATTTTTGATACCGGAGTATCGACATGATCCATCGGACTGCTGTCAATAAAGCCTTTGCTGACAGCGTACCTAAACATTGCTTTTACGTACGACAGAGTCAGCTTGTAGTTAACCAGGTGCTCCGGTAGTTTGTTAGCGTAATCTTGCATAACCTGAGGAGTAGCCTTGTTTACGCGATAATTGCCAATTTGTGGCTTGATATGATTCTTCCACAGGCTCTTGATGGTGTACTGGGTGATAGGCTTGACCGACTGCTTGTGCACCTCAAACCACTTTGCGTATAAATCTTCGACAGTCATGTTATCGTCATACTCCGTCTGTATGCCGGCCGCGGCCATGGCTTTATACTCACGGTCAGCGGCGGCGTAACTGTCAAAGCGTCCACGCGTACGCTCTACCTTTTTACCGGTCAGTGGATTGATGCCGAGATAAATTTTAAAGCCATAAAATTGCTTGCCGGTTTTGGTAGCGTATTTGTATATGTGTGTGTTTGTGCGTTTTGGCATGATTATACCTCCTATGGTAGTATATTGGAGTACACAAACAGCGTTTGCGTGCGTATTAGCTCATCCCTGATTACTTTGGTCGGTAGGGGGATGAGCTTTTTTTATGCTATAATTAAGTGAAAGTATTTCACGTTAAATGATATGAGGTTAACTAAATGAATGTACTGTTACAGGCAATAGTTGCTTCTGGAGCTTTAGGATACTGGAATCTGAACCATCTGCAAAATTCGGGTAAATATTCAAGCATGATGCCAAAGGAACACACTAATTCAGTTCGTGTGTTGTTCGGCCTGTACTACTTTTTAGTTATGACCTTAGCAGTTTCGTTTGTGCCATCATCGTTTGCCAAGTGGGGCATAGTGTCAATTCAGATTTTATCAATGATCATATCGGCGATTGTTGCGAATATTTTTGTATCCATTTGGATTGCGCATCGTGATACCGGTGATAGGCACGATTTAACGGCTCGTGAAAGAGCATTTTCCCAGTACGATTCTGGCGGCTATACACAGGTCGACATCTTCACAATCGACGGTGCACACGTTGCGTCGGGACTGCTAAATAATTACAATGCACTTGCTGGCGTACCAAACGATGTTGTTTTGTCAACCTTACCGAGTGGCTACAGGGCACTAAACACGATTGAGGAAGCAGAAGCAGATTCAATTCATCAAAGTGTTTACTTGGACACTCAGACTGGACTAAAGTATTACATCACTTTTTGGGATCCTGAGAAGGCGTAGCTTTTTTTTGGTTCTGGAACCTTTTTTGCCAACGTTAGGAAGCCCTCTGTTTTCCTTCTTGCTGTCAGGGGTTGTGTACTGAATTTTATCTATGTCCGTTTCCATCGTTTTCTGTCCTCTAATTTTCTTAGTCCATCCCAAAGCTGTCCAGGCGGGGGATGGGCTATTTTTTTGTGCTTAACTAAATTTTGCAAGCGCAGCCTTTGCGTTTTCTTTTTGCCAAGGAATGCCAAGGAGCCGTTTACTAACGGTGTACTTTATACGCTCGCCGTTAGCTTCCACAACCAGAGAATCATTCAGCATACCACTAGACATTTCGATTTTTGCTCCAGGGGCCCAAACATTTTTGCCATTAAAATTGCAAGCCACATTGAGCCCAAAAATGAATACGCCGTCGTCCTCGAAATCGACTAGCACATTTTTGTTGGTTGCTATGGTAGCGATCGGCCCGACCAGAGCGGATGCTAAATGCTGTATTTGCCCGTAAATCACGTTGTCAATAGTCGTTGGAAGCCCAATTGCCTTCTTGTACTCCTTGATGCGTCCTTCTTTGAGGTCACGATACATACTGTTCCCCATAGCTGGTGGTACCGGAGTTTCTGCATTGTACCTTGACTAGCGGCGATAGGTTGGTCAGCGTTCGTAGTCGCGCTGTTGGTCACTGACGTTCCGCAATTAGGGCAGAACTTCGGATTTGGTGTTTCCAATTCATGACCACATTCAGGACAGAATTTCATTTCATTGCCTCCTAATTTTTCCAGCTTTTAACGTCTTCGGGTGTGGACGTATTGGTACTAGCAATTTTCGTAAAATTTTCGGACTGCGTTATAGGTCACATCGTACATATATGAAGGAATCGCAAAGGCATCCAGAAACTCGTCGATGTTGGCATCCTCTGGCTCGACCTCATCAAAGTACATTGGCGCCAGTATATCGATTGCACTTCGATTGGCCTCTGCCTCGATGCCGCGTTTTGCCGTTGGTATGTGGAAGTACACAACACCCGGGTCCTCGTGTAGGACGTGGGCTATTTCGTGTGCGGCTTGGTATGGAATTTGCCTGTGAATGTGCCAGTTATGATTGATCACAATCATGTGAGTGGCTGGGTTACTTCCACAGGGGGTATATGGACTAAGCTCACTCGTGGTCTGCACACCAACGCCGTGGTCAAGCCCATAATTTATTATCCGGGTTAGGTAGTCATCATTTTCCATCGCGTGACCCCCTAAGCAACCGACGCATTAGTTCCACATCTTCAGGCGGGATAGGCCGGCCTTCAAAAGTCATGATGACATCATCGTCGTCAATGTCGACTTGCTTTGATTTCGGCACTGACTGATTTTTTTGTATCGCTTAGCAGATAGTCAACGGTTACACCGAGAACGTCGGCAACAGCTTTTAGTTTATCGGACGAAGGCGCATATCTTTTCCAGCTATAAATTGCGTTTTCACTAAGTCCGGCCTTTAAAGCCGTTGTTTTTAAGTTGTATCCACGTTTTTTTTGCAGATTCTTTAATTCGTTCAACCACAGTCATATCAACATCTCCGGTCCGATAAACAAAGAAAAAGTATAAAATACTAAAATAATCAGTTGACAAAAGTATGGAATACTATTATTCTTGGTTCATCAAGTAATTAGCGACAGCTTAACAAGCCTTTAGCGGTTCGGACTTTGGCGGGAATGACCACTAAAGGATTGACGAAGTTAGGCTATTTGCTATGCCCAAATAGTACGACATTCTATACTTTTTTTTGCAACTACTTGATAAGAAATCATGAAAGGAGGTGAAACACATGGAACTGATTATTAAAGGATCCGCTAAAGATGTAAAAAAAATACTCCAAGCTATCGGAAGTAGCCAGGAGCATTACGAGACAAAAGCACTGATTGATATGGAAAGTGCTAAAAGCTCTTTGGAGAGTTTAGCAAAGGCGCTGTGGGCTATACAGAAAGATCATAAGCCTGTCGACTTCAACAACGTCCTTTCTAGGTTAGGCAATACGAACACCAATTAAAGCCTCCGCATTGCCGAGCTGAAAACTGCCTTGTAGATATCGATTCCATGAGGTTTTCCATCTTCACTACCGGTAGCGGAAGTAAAATCGTTGTTTTTAGCCTCTGCGCTAAGACTAGCTAAATAGGCATTCAAGTATGCCAAAGCAATTTCATGGGCACGTTGCTCTTTATCGGACATCACCATGTTAATCACCTCCTCTCGGAGGTAATTATCGCACAGAACAAATATACAGCACAGAAAGGAGGCAGCTTTTATGCCAGAACAACAGCTACAGGATGCAGCACTTGAGATTCAGATGTTGATTATCCGCAAGCGTAAGGAACGTGGGTGGTCGCAGAAGGAATTAGGCAAACACATTGGTGAGAGTGAGGCCGAGGTTAGCCGCGCAGTCAACGGGACGCTAACGCCTAAGGCCATCGCAGTTCGCCAGAAGATCTACAGCATTTTGGATATTAAGGAGGACTAGTAGAAGAAAGGCGAGACACAATGCAGGAAAAAAATTAGTATAACTCGCGACGAGTTACAGCAGGTCATCGCATCGGCGGTCGCACAAGCGATGGCACCAAATACTGGCGTACGGTCGGCAGGAAAATTGTTCGAGGGCGTAACCATCCAAGCCGAAGAACTACGAGACATTAATGGTCGGTACGATATGACAGCCCGTTTAAATCGCAACGGGCTCGGCGGCCAGACATTCAGCCGGCATCAGTACAACACAACCGACTTTGCCGACCGTCCAGTAGTTGAGAGCACAGGTCCATATATCATGCAAATACATGACAGTCTACGCAAGCTGTCACTGGCACTGTATGGAGAGTCACTTAACCAGCGCATCGAACCGGTCGACCAGGTCGGCATACGACAAGCGTACAGAGAATTTCGTGACCTGTTTTTGAAGCTGTACGAAGCACGTGTGGAGGCAGTGGAAGCTGAAGACAAGGAGGTGTAATCAATGGAAGCATCATTTGGTGAACAGCTACACGAAAAGCGGTTGCTACTGAACCTATCACTGGCCGAGTTGGCGCATGACCTCAACGATTGGTTAGCAATCAACGAGCATGATTCTAAATTGGCATTCAGTAAGAGCATGATTTCTCGCTGGGAGAATGGCAAGGCAGACCCGCAGTTATCCTACGCGAACGTAGTCGATAAATACTTCATGGAACTTGGTGCAGGAAAGGTTAAGGAGGCAATTCTGATGGCACACGAAATGACATCCAAAACTCAAGGAATCGAAGAGGAAACCGAAGTCGTTAATAAAATAATCGACTTGTTAACGCAAAAAGGCTTCACACTCAATAACTTTGATGCGGTTATTGCACGCGTAAAGTCTTACTACGAAAAGAACGCCACTATTAAGGAGGACTAACTATGGATAAATCAGCAGACATGGAAGACTGGAAAACAGAAACCGCACGTGAACATTATCTCCAGTCATTCAAGCGGAACAACCAACCTAATGAACTTTATGAACTTTTTAGCGCCGATGTAGCAGAGTGTGGAAAGCAGATTGTTGAGCTGTTAAAAAAAAGAAGACTTAACGCACGACCAAGCGTACGCAAGTCTTCAATATGCCTACAACATTATTCAGTATCAGGCAAATTTTTTTTGAAACTAAGCTGACGGGTGTTACTTCGCCAAGCACATCAGTGCTGATGAACGGCAGTGAGATACCACCATCGAGTGACCGATAGTTCCAAACAGTATCAGTATCGGGTTTAGCGATTTGTGTACTTTCCAAGTCCAGGTTGGATACCAAAGCAGAAAGTTTTCCAAGCAAAAGCTCTGGTACATCGTCAAAGAAACTATTGCTGATAAGGTTGTCGTCACCAAAATGGAAATTGGATAGTACCTGGTGGCGTATTAGGCCAAATAGGTTGTCTTTCACAGCTAAGTTTGACTTGAGATCATTAACCATCTCGATACCGATTTCACGCTTAATCACTGGTACGCCTGATAGACGTAATAGGTTTCAAAAGTTGCAATGCCTAACTTTGATTTCCAAACCAAATCATGAGCGGACTTAGCCTTTTTATCAAAAATGGTTAAAGCAAACTGTAGAGCCTGTGCATCGTTCCAATTCATTTTATCACCTCCTCTCGGAGGCAATTATCTCACTAGGAAGGACTGATTAACATGGACAAACCACGCTATTTAAACACGTCCGCTGCTGCACAGTACATGGGCGTATCCCGTGCAACGTTCTGGCGGTGGAATCAGCACGAGCCGCTGCCGTCAGTCGTCATCATGGGCAAGGTACTGTACGACACCCACGACCTAGACATGTACGCCAGCAATCACAAAGTGAGGGTATAGCCATGCTAGATTTCAGCACATTATTTTTACTCACGCTAGCACTTGCGGTCATCATCACTGCCGCGGGCGACACGCTATACAACCACATTGAAGGGAGGTGAGCACAATGGAATTTTGGCAAACAAGCCACAGGCGATCTACGACCGCGTGGCGGAGTTACGACTAGCAGCAGCTAAGGATATGTCATACAGTCTATGCGGAGACAACGTCGGCGAGCTGGATAGCGCACAGATAGCCGCCATCGAGTTTCGTATCCTTGACGAACTGGCTAGTGATATCGAAGCAATGGAGCACGAAAAAAAACCGACACGGTCACACCCGTATCGGCAGAATAGAAAGGATATCTATATGACTACATTATATCACCTAACAGCGCAGGAAGAGAAGCTCCGTGCGCTGGGCAACGAAGACACACTAGATCCACACGTGTTAGCTGACACCATGGAGTCCATCCAAGGTGAGATTGAGGACAAGCTCATCAGCTACGTACACGTTGCTGAAGAAGAGAACGCCACCGTGGACGCTATTGACAAGAAAATTAAGTCGCTCCAGGCCCGCAAGAAGTCCCATCGCAATCTCGCTATGCGGCTGATGGAGACCGCTAAGGCGACCATGGAAGCACACGACTGGCAGAAGATTGAGACCGACGAAACGTTAGTCCGCGTCCGCAAGAACCCGACGAGCGTCGACATCGTGGACGAAAGCAAGCTACCCGTCGACACGCTGGTCGAGCACACCGAGTATCGGCCGGATAAGAGTTTGATTAAGAAACGGCTACAGGCTGGCGATGAAGTGAACGGGGCGATTTTGAAGCAGACAACACGACTGGAGGTCAAGTAAATGGAACTACCAGAAACCGATGACATGCTCGTCATCCACACTAAAAAGCAACGTCAGGGTACCGCACCAGTGTTCATCAGTATTCCGACCCATCGAAAGCTGAAAGCCATCGCTGGTGAAACTAACGTCTCCATGCGCGACCTGATGGAGCAAATCGTACAGTTTGGTCTGGCACACATGGTAATCAAGGGCGGTGACGACAGTGCAACCGATTAAATCAGCGTCCAGTCTATCCCGCACCAAAAACTGGCGTGTGTTGCTATATGGCAAGCCCGGCGTGGGTAAGACGACCGCCATCAGCTATCTAAAAGGTAAGACGCTGGTGTTGGATCTAGACGACTCCAGCAAGGTGCTGGCCGGTTTGCCAAACATCGACGTACAACCATTCGACCGCAGCAAGCCGTCGGAGGAATGGAAAGATTTTCTCACCAATCTCAACAGCCGTATCAATGGATACGACAATCTGGTGGTCGATAATGTTTCTGCATTTGAGAAGGACTGGTTTGTGGAGCGTGGCCGAGAAAGCAAGAACGGTATCGGCAACGAAATTCAAGATTATGGACAGTGGGGAAACTACTTCTCGCGGGTGCTTACAACTGTTTTTATGGACGCGCCCATTAACGTCCTGGTCACCGCTTGGGAAAACACGCGCAACATCACTGCCGAGTCCGGCCAGTCGTTTTCCCAGTATGCGCCAGCTATCCGTGACAGCGTGCGTGACGGACTGCTGGGACTGACGGACGTCGTAGGGCGGTTAATGGTCAACCCCAAGACGGGTGGCCGCGGGGTCATCCTGGAGGGCACAGACGCCATCTTCGCGAAAAACAGGCTAGACCACCGGACCAGTGCGCCGATCGAAGAACTGTTTGCGTTTGGAGGTGACGGGGATGAGCAGAGTAATAGACAATCCGCTGTACGCAGTGTGGAACACGATGAGGCAACGCTGCCAAAATCCAAATAACCACAAATATTCAAGATACGGCGGGCGCGGCATCACAATCTGTGATGAGTGGAACAAAAACTTTTGGGCATTCGATTCGTGGGCTAGAGCGAATGGCTACCAGCGTGGGCTAACGATTGACCGAATTGACGTCAATGGCAACTATGAACCTAGCAATTGCCGGTGGGCTGACCAGAAAACGCAACAAAACAACCGAAGCAATAACTTCAGGCTGACTGTAAACGGTGTTACACACACGGCAAGCGAGTGGTCAGAAGTTTCGAAATTCAGTGCGGCGGCGATTCGCGACCGATACGAAAAACAAGGGAGGTCGGCTCACGACTCTGTATATGGTGAAGACCCACGCCCAGTGTTAATCACCATCGACGGAGTTACCAAAAACATGCACGAATGGAACCAAACCATGGGATACCGACGCAACCTAATCCATTCACGGGTGGAACGTGGGTGGGACAATTCAGGCAGTGCTGACACCGCCAAGAAAGGGGAATTATCGGCATGGGTGAGCTTCGGCCATATCAGCAAAAGCTTGTGGACGCGGCTCGTAGATCGCTTGCTTCAGGAAACCAACGTGTGTTAGTTCAGTCGCCGGCAGGTTCTGGAAAGACAGCCACGATGGCAGAGATTGCCCGAATGACTACCGAACGCGGAAACGAGGTTCTGTTTATCGTTCATCGGCGCGAAATAGTTGAACAGGTCAAGCGAACCTTTACGGCGTGGGGCGTTAACATGAATCACTGCTATGTCGGAATGGTTCAAACCGTAACCCGTCGGCTGGAGAAGTTGAAACCACCACAATTAATATTATGCGATGAGGCCCATCACTCGCTGGCAATCAGCTACAAGCGAATATTCGAGCGGTTCCCAGAAGCGTCGCTAGTTGGATTCACAGCAACACCAAGTCGATTATCCGGCAACGGTATGGGTGAGGTATACCAGGACCTAATTTTGGGCCCGAAAGTTGACTGGCTTATCGACAACAACTATCTCGCACCATTTGACTACTATGCGCCAACGTTGATTGACGTTAACAAGTTAAAACGTGACTCCACAGGAGACTTTAGCAATAAGTCTATGGATGACGCCATCAAAGTCAGAGCAATTTTTGGGAATGTTCTCAAGACGTACAAACGGCTTGCAGAAAACACCAAGACAATCGTATACACCCACAACGTACAATCGAGCATTGATACCGCCAAGGCTTTCAATGCCGCCGGTTATCCAGCGGAACAGGTAGATGGTAAAACGTCAGTCAAGACGCGATCAAGGGTAATGAACAGCTTTCGAACAGGAAAGACGCTGATTCTAGTCAACGCCGAACTGTTCGGGGAAGGTGTGGACGTGCCGGATTGTCAGACTGTGATTATGCTTCGACCGACTGACTCACTGACACTGTTTATTCAGCAATCAATGCGGGGCATGCGCTACCGACCAGGCAAACGTGCGGTGATTATCGACCACGTTGCGAATGTATGGCGGTTCGGGCCGCCGGACATGCCGCGTAACTGGACACTGGACAACCGCAAAAAAAACGCACGCGTAAGCAAGACGACGCACCAGCGATTAGGACGTGCCCACAATGCTTCGCGGTTATTCCCGGTGGTGTCACGGTTTGCCCGGTTTGCGGGTTCATCCAGCCGAAGCAGGTCGCTAAGCCACAGGATGTGGACGAGACGGCAAAGCTAAAAAAGGTCACGACCGCCGATTTTAAAATGCAAGTCCATCACCCAGACCGACGCGATCCGGAACAAGCAAATAATTTTGAAGACCTAGCCAGCATCGGCAAAACCCGCGGGTACAAGCCGGGCTGGGCCTACTACCAAGCAAAAGCACGCGGCTTTAAACTGCCGCAGAAAAAGAGGAGAGCATAAATGGCATTTATGAAAGCTGACTACAGCAAAAATCAAGAGAACAGTTACGAACCATTACCGACGGGTGATTACGAGATGATTATCACTCAGGCTGGTGAACGGGCCACGCCGAACGGGGCAGAGTCACTGCAAATCCGCCTGACTGTCCGGAATGACTTGGACGAAGCACTGCCGAACACGAACGGCAAGTACCACAACCGCGTGGTTTTCTGGGACAACTGGCGTCGTAAGGCGACCAGCGAGTACGACCTCGACCAACTACAGTACGTGCTTGACGCGGCCAAGATTCCTGAAGGCACGGTGCTCAATAGCATTGACGACTTTGCCAACGCCATCCTGCACAAGCCGGTGCTGGTGCACGTCAAGAAAGCCAAGAATGACTACAACGGCGAAGTACGCGACATCAATACGGTAGCCCCGTGGGATGTACACGAAACGAAGTTCGCCACCGTACAGCACGAATTCTCGCAGACGGATGAGGCAGCCGGCAGTCAGCAGAACGATGGCGGTATCGACGTCACGGACGACGACTTGCCGTTCTAAGCGGAGGACAGTAAATGTATGAGCAGATACCGGCAGAACTTCAGTCCCTAGCTCAATGGGGGCTGTATCAAAAAAATCTGGCAGCCTGAAAAACAGAAGTATACGAAGATTCCGTACAGTGCGAAGACGGGTACACAGACGTCCACAACAGATAGCAAGCAGTGGGTGACATTTGACGAAGCTAAAACGGCACTGGCTGCATACTCGATGGACGGACTCGGCTTTTTCTTCGCGAACGGGTATATCGGTGTAGACGTTGACCACATTGGCGGTGAAATTGCTCGCTACCGTGACGGCGACATCACCGACAATCAAGCGTATGAATTTATGGCCGCAATGCACAGCTACACCGAGGTCAGTATGTCCGGCGAGGGCATCCACATCATCGGTAAGGGGCATATCCCTGGTGACCGGCGACGGTCTGGTGACGTGGAGATGTACGATTCTGGGCGATTCTTCGCCATGACCGGCAATCGTCTGGGGCCGTACAACGTGGTCACCATGCCGAACGAAGCGAAGTTTAAACGGTTATACACGAAGTATCTGGAACCCAAGAAAGTCATCGCGATCCATCAAGACCGCGATGACGGTGGACCGAACAACATGCCGGCCGACGAGATTGTCGCCAAGATGCTCGCCAGCAAGACCGGCCAGCGTATCAAGCTACTGCTTAATGGTGGTTGGGAGCAATTTTACCCATCACAGTCCGAAGCCGACCTGGCGTTTGCCAACGACTTAGCATTTTGGACGGGCCGCGACTACAGCAAGATGGATGAAATTTTTCGGCAGTCGTCACTCATGCGCGGAAAGTACGACGAGAAGCACGGCAAGACGACGTATGGCGCGGGTTTGCTCAACAAGGCCATCAACGACACCGACCACATCTATCATCCAGAGCGAGAACCGCTGAAATACAAGCTCAACTTCGGACACAAGAAAGATGGCAAACCCAAGGACTTCCCGCCGCACTCGTGGGACGACACTGGTAACGCACAGCGGCTGGTGGATCGCTTCGGTGATGTACTCCGGTGGTCACCAATCGATAAAGCCTGGTATGCGTACAACGGCAGTTTTTGGACGATTGATACGACTGGCGAGCTGGGCAAGATGGTCGACCTGACCATCGACGACTTGAAAAACGAGAAAATCATCTGCCCACCAGAGGTAAAGCCGGAGGACATGCAGCAGAAATGGGCCGCGTTTATGAAGACTAGCCGTCAGCACCGCAGTAAGAACGCAATGGTGGAAGAGTCCAAGCATCGCCTGACCGTCCAACCGGATGAGTTCGACCGCGACAGCATGCTATTTAACGTCGACAACGGCTACATCGACCTAGCGAGCGGCGAGCTCCACGACCACGAAGTTAAGCAGATGTTTAGTCAGCAAGGCAACTTTGAGTACACCGATAAGGTCGACGCGCCCGAGTGGCAACGATTCTTGGAACAGATATTCGATGGCGATACAGCGTTGATTGAGTACCTGCAAAAAGCGCTGGGCTATTCACTCACCGGGAGTACTAAAGAGCAGGTCATGTTTATTCTGCATGGTAAAGGACGCAACGGTAAATCAATCTTTCTGGAAACAGTCTCAAACATCATGGGTAGCTATGCTAAGACCATTCAGGCTGAAACCATCATGGTGCACCGGCAGTCCGGGCCAAATAGTGACATTGCCCGACTCAAAGGCGCACGACTGGTTACGTCGAGTGAACCGAACGAAGGCTACCGACTGGACGAAGGCCTGGTCAAGCAATTGACCGGTGGCGACAAAGTCACGGCCCGCAAGCTATACGGCCAAGAGTTCGAGTTCGAACCGCAATTTAAGCTCTGGCTGGCGACCAACCACAAGCCAATCATTCGTGGGACCGACGACGGTATCTGGCGGCGGCTGATGCTCATCCCGTTTCGGGTGCAGATACCGGACGATAAAGTCGACCGTGACCTCAAGTACAAGCTGGAGCGCGAGTCCATCGGCATTCTCAATTGGATGGTGGACGGCGCGCTGAAATGGCAACGTGAGGCTTAACCGCTCCGGATGTTGTCGTCGAGGCCAGCAAAAACTACCGGTCAGAGATGGATGTGCTCACCGCGTTTGTCGAGGACGTCGGAGAGGTGGGACCGGGATATACCTGGAAAGCCAATGAAGCGTTTAAGGCATATAAAAACTGGGCGAGTGAAAATGCCCAGTACATGATGAGTAGCACAAAATTTGGTAAAGAGATGGCGGACAAATATCCGCGAAAACACACAATGTACGGCAATGTGTACCAAGGTGTGAGACCGATTACAGACCCGCGATTAAATTTTGCCAATAATTAACTTATATTTAATTGTTGTTTAATAATATGAAGGGTACATGAAGGCCCTACGAACGGCTGTGAGCCGCATAGCACCGGGCGCTGAGCCCCTATTATGAACCATATGAAGGGTTACTTCTGAAAGTATTTATAAGTAATAAAAGTATATATATAGGGATACTTTCCGCGATTACCCTTCATATCCGTCATAAAACGGGTTGAACCTTTACAGCGACGCGGGATGCAGCGTGCAACTGACCCTTCATATTGCCTTCATGGGTCGTCATATACGAGGAGGCGTAGCTATTAAGTCAGAACATGCAATTCAGTCGGAGATAATGCTGGCCGTTTCGCGACATGGGTGCACCATTATCCGGACGAATGTCGGCACAGTACGAACCCAGGACGGACGCCTGTTTTCGGCAGGACCGCCACCTGGGTGGCCAGATCTAACCGGATTCCGGCACAGTGATGGCCGCATGATTTTAATTGAGTGTAAAAACGCCCGTGGTCGTCTGCGCGAAGACCAGAAACGCTTTGCGGCGATGATTAAGCGATACCCAGCCGTAATTTACGGCGTGTGTCGGTCAGCAGAGGACGCGGTGAGATTAATCGAAGGAGATAACGATGGAAAAAGTAATTGATACGTATTATCTGGTGAAAATTGGCAACGGCTGGCTTGAACAAATCGAAAGAATGGATGAATCCGGCGCAGAGGGAGTCTTCATTGCCAATTTATATAACCGAGCTGTGAAATTCGGTAAAAAGAAAGCACAGGCACTTGCTGATAAGTGGGACGGCGAAGTGGTCACTATTAATATAACATCGGAGGACAACTAAATGTATGTGGAAGTAAACGACGGCCACAGCCAGCGGGTGACAACCTATCACCGGGCAAACGGCCAGGAAGCTAAGCGGTACGCCGACATCGACGACCTGCAAATCGGACAGGTGGTGGACGCATATGCACAAGCGAATATCAGCAAGTAAACAACAGGAGTACGACATCCGGCACCAGCTATCGCCCGCCGAGCAACTGAAGTGGGACCGCAAGCAGGCGGCCAAGAAGTCGGCTGACGCATACCGCAGACGGCGCGAACAGCTACGCAAGCGGCACGAGCGTGACCATGCGCTGATGGCGGCCGTACACACGATTGAGGACACCTACGGCAGCATCGCGGACGCACCAGCCGGCAGTCCAGAAGTCACGGCAGTGCGGTTGATTGTGGATGCACAACCAGCACCAGCAAAGCCGGTGGTGACACGTGAGATGGCAATGTACTACCGAACGTACAAGGCAATCGGCGACCAGAAGCGGGCAACGAAGGCGCTGGGTATCGGCATACAGACGCTACGCAACGCAATCGTGGCCGTGGAAGAAAATGGAGGACTTGGGAAATGAGCTTATACGCAATTAAAGATGAAGACGGGGAGCTGCGGGACACAACGTGGGACAGTCCAAACATCACCCGAGAATTTTACGCGTACACTGACGTCAGTGTTGATGACGCTACAAGAGAAGCGGCTAAACACCGCGATAGCCGTGTCGTCGAGCTGGTCGAGAAAGCAGAGCCGGTGGAAGTAGGCAAGTACACCGGGGAGCTACTAACTAGTTTGAAGGAGGAAGTTGGCCATGGGTTAACGACGCACAGTGCTAATTATTACGTTACCAAGCTTAAGTGTCAGCACGATATGTCCATCGAAGACATCTTCCGTGCCCTAGACGTCGGCTGGACGGTCAAGCAACCGCAGCGGTGGTACGTCAAAGCACCGGAAGAGTGGGCGGGCGACGAGAAAACGAGTTGGTTATACAAGGGCCTTGATGGCGCTATTAACACCGTGCGCGACAGCTCACGTAGTCGTACTTCTGACGAGCAGTTTACCGCCGAGGAAATCGAGCGATACCGCCTAGGCGGATTCGAGAAAGTGGGGGTAGAAGACTGATGGACGAGGTCGAATATAAGTACTATCGCAAATGCATTAGTGATGCGAAGGACGCCATGTGGGACATTACAAACTCGATTGATCCTGATGGTGATGTGGCTCTCGAAGCACTAGATGATGCAATTACAGATATTGGCGACGCTTTAGATGCCGCAGATAGTGCGCTTGATGATGTGGAGGTGACCGACCATGACTAAAAGTCCTGAAACTAAGGCTTGGCGGTCAGCCGTATACCAAGCCGCAACTGCCAAAGACGTGTCTTTGATGGGCATGTATGGCGAAGTTAGAGTGGGCAGCTTGGCAGTATCGTCCAGTACTTGATGACTGCTGGTGGTGGCCCTCAAACGATTCAGTTACGCATTAATGCACTAATCGACAACACGGTACAGCTGGGTTACGACGAGCACTATCTCTGTCACGGCGATGCTGGACTTCTGGCGGCAAATCGTATTGCTGACCTGAAGGACAAAAGCTATTATGGCGTGCACTATGACGACCTTAAAAACGCACTCGAACAGATTTGCAAAGAGATTGCCTGCCAGGCTGCTGCATGTGGTCTATCGTATAGCGAATATGTAATAGGGAAAATGAAGGAGGCAAATCATGACTAGCATGTGGATGGTGCAAAACGATGACGGACGGTATCTGGGCTGGTCCGAAGAATTCGATACGTTTGAATTTATGGACAACAATGCTGGCTATGCATTTAATCACGACAATGCAGTACATTACATTCGGGCATGTGGCGGTCACCTAGTCGAGATGGTGCCAGCAAAGGCTAAGGTACCCGTGAACCAAGAAGAGGCGGACGTGCTGGAAAAGGCTAAGAATCCAAGGTACCGACCATCTGTCGCGATTACAAGTTATTCCAACGGCCATGGTGGTGCATTACAGGGCAACGACCTTGAAGACCGTCTCATACGTGCCTATGTCAACGGCTACACGGTAGTCGAGCCGACGAAGTACAACGTTAAGGTGCCGCACACGACTGATGGAACGTATTACACGAAGACTTCAGCCGGAATCGGCACCGCTTATCGGGCGGCTAATCACCAGGAAACCCAGCAGTTCACCATGGCCGAAATCAAGCACTACGGCCTGGAGGACTGCGAGCGCGAGGAAATCAATACGGAGGATAGCGATGGTGTGGACTAAATGGGCCGTCACAGTCAATGGCGGTGACCTAGATGACTTTGAGGAGGTCGTATCCGCGCTGGAGGACGAACGGCCAGAATTCCGCCGTGCCTCGAGGGAGCACAGCCATGCTGGGAAAGATGATTCAAATGCCAGCCACAACATGGCTAAGTCACATCATCTACTACGGAGACCGCCAAAAAAATGAATACCTTGGTTAAAGGTGGTAAGTTCCCCGCATACGATGTTGTGGTGAAGCTAAGTCATACTCCTAGAGTGCAACCAACTAAAAAGCAATGGCTCGCCATCACAAATGTCTTTATGTGGACGAAGTATGGTGTGAAGTTTAGTCGGGAAGATGTACAGGAGGTGCGGCATGAGAGAGATTAAGTTTCGGGCGGCGAGCGCGCAGGCACCTGAAGATGTGGTGCGGTGGATATACGGAGCATATGTGAAGCATTTGCCTTATACACCAGCACCCATAGCTAATGGCCCAATTCCAGAGTACGACTACGAGTACGCAATCGTCCACGACGGATTTAGTGATTGGCAGATGCCACGTAACTTGGAGGCTACTCCTATACGCCCAGAGACGGTGGGAGAGTACACCGGCTTGCACGACCGCAACGGCAAGGAAATTTACGAAGGTGATGTACTGCGTGATGAAAATGGCGACCTATACAAAGTCAAGTTTGACGGCGGCCAGTTCCAGCCACTGTTGCGTTATGGTGGCACACAGGTGGCCATCGAGAGCATTGTCGACATGGCAGACTACAGTAGCGTCATCGGCAACATTTACGAGAACCCGGAATTGCTGGGGGCGCGCGATGAGCAAAAATAAAGGCCATTGGCGTCGTTGCGCCTGGTGCTACAAGAAGTTTGTTTGGTACGAAGGAGGCTACGGAATCGATACGGACGTGTATTGTAGCCACGACTGTTACGCGGAAGCATTGGCAGACATCGACCCGTGGGGAGGCTACGGATGGTAGAAACCTTTAAATCGTACATCGGCGGTCTGGTCAAGTCGGCCGCGATGGGCGAATTACCGGACGAGCCACGCCTGTACTACCTCGTGCGCTACTACCCGCATGCCGCACAGCATGACTACTACCTGACGCGGTCAGGACACACACGGGTGGAGCTACCGGGATACCGATATCCGGACGCGCAATGGACGTGGGACGAATGCGAACGCGTGGACAGCAAGCACCAATACAAACGCGTGCTGGTGGAGGAATGATAATGCTAACGTTTTTAAACTTCATATTTTGGCTAATAGTAGGCGTGTTCGCGATTGCCATCATCTCGAGTGTCGCGTTTACAGCCTACATCATATACTGCGTGATTCGAGGTGACGACTAATGCCAGATACACCAGAGGGCATACCTGCGGGAGCGGCGCAGGCGTATGAAGAATATCTAAGAGAGCAAGGTGACTAACTATCGAAGAGTTATCAAAACGGCGTTTAGCGGAGTTAGATGAATTGTTTGAAGACTACCAGACTATCGACCACGATATCCGTGTGCGAGAGTATGAGCTAGATCATCCCATCCCTGAGCAGGACGACAACATCGGTGGTGGACGGTCAACCGTCATTGCTCGACCGCAAGAACGCATTGCCATCAAGCGTGACGATGACCGACGGCTACAGTATCTGTATAAGCTAAAGCGGGACTGCCACGCTGTGATTGCGGCGATGGACGAGAGCCAGTACAGCCTGTACCAGCTACGCTATCAGCACTGTGGTTACTATAGTTGGGCAGAAGTAGCCGACCAACTGCATATAGGCAGGTCAGCAGTGTACCGAAAGCGATTCGCACTGCTAAGCCTGCTAGCAAAGCAACGCGGAATAATTTAGTGGTTTTAACATTTTGGGACAAAAACAGGTGGTATTCCCACTGATAAACGATTTAAATTGTAGTATAGGCATTTGAGATTGAGGCATAACAGTCATGCAGCTCACCACCTAATGCCTAGTGCGTGTGCATCGGAAGCCATCATATAGCAGCGGTTCGAGTCCGCTGGCACGCATAGTAATAACACAGTTGGTAAACCAAACGTGTGCATACATGCTGACGCGTGCGGTGGAATGAAGCGCAGAGATAGCACTACGCGAAGTGCTATGAAAGCTGCCACAACCAGGCTCGGAAACCATCGCCTGGACAGCAAGTGCAATCGTAGCTCAGCTGGCAGAGCCAGAAAGCCTTTAGAGTGGCTGAAAGGTCGCGGGTTCGAGTCCCGTCGGTTGCATATCCGCTTATCCTTCAGTGGGTACGAACGGAAAACAAACCATGCGGCTCACGACTGGAAGAACCCCGCGAAAAATGGAAAAGGAGCCAGTCATCCTTAATACATTGGCCATGTTTGGTGGTATCTTGGCCATTATGCGAGCAGCAGACAAGGGAAGGCATTGATACCGGTTACTGGACGGTGCAACTCCGTCCGCTCGCTTTGTACTAGTTGACTTGCAAACTAATGTTTGTATATAATGCCAGTACATCCAAATATTGTTTGTTGGTGATGGGGACCCACCCACCACCATTTTTGCTATACTGAGGTCACAAACAATGTTTGGAGGTAACAAATATGGAACTTGAGGGGCTTGATAATTTATATCAGCAGGCAAGGACACTTAAGAAAACACACGATTATATCGGCAATGTAGAACTGTATTTATTACGGTATCGAACCCGAACCAATAAAAAAAACTCACCAAAAGGAATATTTCCCGTCCTTTTATGCTCCATTGACTGAACCTGGCGTTCAAGAAGCGCTGTTAGAAAATTTTATTAGTTCAGAAACTACCTATGAAGGATCAGATTTGTCGAATTATGCATTCAATGGTGGGGAAGCTGATTCTGTTTCATATCTGACTAAAGGTGATTATTCTAACATCAATAATTTAGTAGATTTGTTGGTTGCTAAAAATGACTTTCAGACTGACCTAAGAAAGCTAACTATCAATGCTTTGAAATGCTACATCGTCAGAATTGCGCTTCCTAATAACGAATACATGTACTTTTTTGGGGGTATAAAGAATTATTCTCAGCTTCAGAAAAAAAAGGAATAATTGTTCATAAATCCATAAACGATTCAAAACTAAAGAAATTCGATTTGAATAATACTATTGGTTTTAGCTTAGGCGTTTCACTGATTCTGTATAATGATATTTTATATGTTGCCAATGTGAAAAGCTTTGAGACCTTCTTTAGGATGTCCGAATATTATAAGACGGAGTCGGAAAACATTATTGACACTGTTCTTCAGGGAAGCAAAATCCAAGAAGACACCCTCGTTGGTTTGCGAACAGTCACGAGAAAAGATTCAGTAATTGCAAAGTCAGTTTCTAAATTGAAGTTCAGAGCCGAGAGGGTCAATAAGTTGTTCGATGCTCTTAACGATACAGTGTTTAAAACTGTTATGAGCGATAAAGTATTTATCAATTCATTTCATCACGTAATGTTTGAAAATGATCTCTTGAAGGTTAAAGATCCAACAGATAAAAAGCAAATTAAAGAATTGATCAGGTTTATCGCAGATACAGCACAAAAGTCGCCGATTACTGATGAGTCATCTGTGGGAAAATTTTAGCATTAGCGGTCAGCCGTTTCTAGAGGGGCTAATCATTATGAATTTTTTTTGGAAATGGTCAATGTATATCATGTCTTATGTGCCACTATACGTATTAATCTGCATACAACATGCCAGAATATTAATAGGCATGTGGGATTGTCGCGATAACTTTTCCGCTTTTGCTTTGCATCATGTTTATGGAGTAGTCACCATGTTCGTGATGATTGTTTTGCTAAGTTGGTCAGCGATTGTTTATTCTCTGATTATCCATGCAAGAACAATCAGTAATGAACCAATTGGTAAGTATGAAGACGCAGGAGAAGGAACTTTAAATTATCTTGCAACCTTCATTGTTCCAATGATATCGTTAGATATTTCAGATCCTTCGACTCTTGTGGCAAATCTTATTTTGTTCTTAATTTTGGGACAATTATATACTATGGGAGATTTGCTTTACTTGAATCCAGTTTTCACATTGTTTGGATACCACGTTATTCGGGATACAAACAATAAAAGCATTCTTTTTAGTAAGCTCACTATTTCAGAGCTACATGATTACGGCAAAAGTGATTTGAACCAAGTGCAAGTTTCTATTTTAGGTTACACAGGTATAAAGATATTGAGAAAGGTAATTGAAAACGAGAAAACAATACAGGAATAATTCACTAACTTGTTTTATTTACGCAAGCACTCCACCAAACGGTGAGGTGCTATTTTTATATATAATTTCAGA
>NZ_BBAI01000039.1 GCF_001311175.1 Lacticaseibacillus pantheris DSM 15945 = JCM 12539 = NBRC 106106
TCTTTGTCTAACAATTCTAGGGCGCTTCATGGGCTTCTTTGGCTCCAGAATCCGTGGGAGGCCGGAACGGCCGGAGCGTGCGGGTGTAGCAAGCCACGGCGGAAGGCACGTAAGCCGCAACCCCTAACACCACCCGCGGGTTCTCACCGTTACTGGGGCCTATGCGTCCCGCTCACCCTGGCGGACAATTTTCGTGGCTCCCGCCAAACTAGGTGGCCCACCAAACTAACGATGAGGAAAACCGCGGCCACCGCGCAGACACCATTCCAGCCGAATCGGCCCCACGCCCAGGTGGCAAAGAAGGTGCCAAGTGCGCCGCCCATAAAGTAACTAAACATAAACACGGAGTTGTTCCGGCTACCAGACGTGCGGCTCAAAGATTGCACGATGGCCTGATTCGATACCTGACCAAACTGCGTCCCTAGATCAAGCAACACAATACCGACGATGAGTCCCATCACCCAGTGACCCAATGCCCAAAACGCCACAAAGGCCAGCACGGAAAAGGTGATGCCCATCCCCACCGTCCGCCGCGGCGACGTCCGGTCAACCAAGCGACCAATGTACGGCGCAAAGAGCACCCCGGTAATTCCCAGTAGCCCCATCAAGCCGGCCACGGTGCTACCCAAGCCAAACTGGTCCGCCAGGTAAAACGCAAGCGTCGACCACAACACGTTAGAGACCCCAAACAACGTAAAGCCATTGATGGCCGATCCCTGTAGGTGAGGTTGTGTACGCAGCAGGTGTGGCAGCGACCGTAACACTTGCCCGTAGTTTAGTTTTTGGTGTCCGCGCGATCCTGCGGCAGGTACCAGTGCAAGACCAGCAACAATACGGCCACAGCAATGGCTGCCACTAAGTACACACTTTGCCACGGCCAGAATCCGGCAAGCAACCCGCTAACCGACCGCGACAGTAAAATACCCGTCAGCAGCCCACTCATTACGCTACCCAGTACCTGGCCTCCGTGCAACCCGTCAGCTAAGTACGCTGAGAACGGGATGATTATTTGTGGAGCGACGGAGGTGATACCCACCAGGAGCGAGGCCGCCCCAAACCAAACGATGTTACGTGCCGAATATGCGGCGAGTAACGCAATCACCGCCAGAACCAGCATCACCTGAATGAGATGATTACGGTCAAAAATATCGCCTAGTGGCACTAATAGCAGCAAGCCAAACGCATACCCCAACTGGGTCAGCATGGCGACAACACCCACAGTTCCGCGCGACACTCCGTAACTATGCGCGATCAGAGCTTCCAGTGGTTGAATATAGTTCAAGTTGGCCACAACAATGCCTGTCGCGACTGCCAACAGTAGCACTTGGCCCTTAGTTAATCCTGTTTTCTTTATCAATTTAGTTTTTTTCCTTCCCCAATACTAGTCAACAACAGCGTCATGTTGAGGAATGGGCTCTCAATGCGCACAACGCGCCAATGAGTTAGGGCATCTTGTAACATCTAAACAACTTCCTTTGAAAATTTTGCCATGTGTTTTTGCCAAACATCATGTTTTGCCCCATTACGAATGACGCAAATTTGGACCTCAACAGTGCTTTTTTACCAGCCACAACTCATGGCAACCTAAAAACCATCATAACACGGTCCCGACTGACCATGACAGAGCGACCAACCGCCTAATTCTGGTCCAAGCGCAAAAAAAAGCCGAACATCAACGATTGATGTTCGGCCCAACGTTATTTTGCTGCCGTTTACTGGACTCGGACCAGCGACCTACGCTTTACTAGAGCGTTGCTCTACCAACTGAGCTAAAACGGCAAAACGTATTCGTGCTCTCAAGCACAAGAAATATATTACCATACGATTCCGTGCCTGTGTACCTCTTTTTGCAATTTTCTCACTAAAAAAACGGTTTTTGTTTATCATCAGGCAAAGAATTTGGCCCCTAAACGGTTTCAATAACGTGGCCGGACGCTACTGCTGACCGTAAATGGACTTCAACCCGTTCAGATCATCAGTGGACAACGTCGTCACACCCTGGTCGATGGGATACATGACCGAAGCTTTGCTCTGCGTGTTGTGGTCCAACCCCAGCGCGTGACCCAATTCATGCAGCGCGACCGGGAGCGCAATGGCGTCTTGATAGTTAACGTTGAGCCGCGCGGTCCCCCGGTTCACAATGGCCGTCACGTCCCCCGTGCTCGTAATACGCTTAACGATTTCCGGACCACCTTTGCCTAATTCCAGAGTGCCGTCCGCATCCGCACCCATTTGCTTACGGTAGGTGCCAAAGGTGATGCGATTCTGCACCTGGGTGCCCGTCCCCGGCCTAATTGAAACGATATGCGTGGCGTTGTACACCGCCACCGCCTGCTTAAAGACAGCCTGCACCGACGCCGGCGTGCCGTTGGTAAAGTGGTAATAGTAAGTATTGGCCAGCTGCACGCCCTGAACGATTGACTCAGTCGGCGTTTGGGTCGCGCTACTTGAGGCCGAACTGCTGCTGGCGGCGCCCCCACTGCCAGTCGTAGCATCCGTCGAGGAGCCGCTGTTACTATAGCTGTCAGTATTCACGCTCAGGTCACTAGTAGCGTTTTTCTTGATACGGTGGGCCAGGCCTTCCAAAGGCGGCAGGTCAACCAGCCAGTCGTGGACGTCATCCAGGTACCCTTTGACCCGGGTCACCATTGCTGCACGCGAAATGTTCACGCGGGGGTCCAACTTCACCCAGACACCGGCCGCTAATGCCGCCACCGGCACAACCAACATTACTACCCATGATTTCCACTTCATTAGTGCGCCCCCCTTCCGTCTTTGCATTGACCCACCACACCATCCTAGTTTATGGTGATGGGGATGCCCAATTGAGTAAACCAAATTTTACCACTATTACGCTGGAATCAAAGTTCTTTGCCCATCCCTAAGACAAATATAATGCTTAGAAAGGATTACCTAAAATGCAGCAACCATTAGCATTCCGCATGCGCCCGCGTAACCTCGACGAAGTGGTGGGCCAACAACACCTCGTCGGCCCAGACCAGATCATTCGCCGCATGGTCCAGGCCCACCGACTAACCTCAATGATTTTGTACGGGCCACCTGGTACCGGCAAGACCAGCATTGCTAGCGCGATTGCTGGTGCCACCAAGTACTCATTGCGGATGCTCAACGCCGCTACTGATACCAAGAAGGACCTCCAAATCGTCGCCGAGGAAGCCAAGATTAGCGGGACGGTCATTCTACTCCTGGACGAAATCCACCGGTTAGATAAAACCAAGCAGGATTTCCTCTTACCCCACCTTGAATCCGGGCGCATCATCCTGGTCGGCGCTACCACCGAAAATCCATACATGAGCATTTTGCCGGCCATTCGTAGTCGGGCACAAATCTTTCAAGTTTACCCGCTAACTCCCGACGATATTTCCACGGCCGTGATCGCGCACTCGCAGACCCGGAACGCGGTTTGGGCGAATATCCGGTTGACCTGACGCAGTCTGGCCGCGATTACCTAGTCTCCGCCACTAACGGCGACTTGCGTAGCGCCCTGAATGCTCTGGAGCTCGCTACCCTATCCACACCCGCAGTTGATGGGCAAATCACCCTCGACGACCGCGTGATGCACCAATCGCTCCAACAACGGGCGCTGGACGGGGATGCCAATGGGGACGCGCATTACGACCTCATCTCCGCCTTTCAGAAGTCCATCCGTGGCAGCGATGTGGACGCGGCTTTGCATTACCTCGCCCGGCTGATTGTCATCGGCGACCTTCCCAGCATCATGCGCCGTCTCCTCGTGATTGCGTATGAAGACATCGGCCTTGCCAACCCGCAGACCGCCAACCGCACCCTGAACGCCATTGACGCGGCGCAACGGCTCGGCCTACCCGAGGCCCGCATCCCGCTCGCCAACGCGGTCATCGATCTTTGCCTCGCGCCGAAGAGCAATACGGCAATCAGTGCGATTGATGCCGCGATTGCGGACATCCGCAAGGGCAAAGCCGGCGCGATTCCTGACGACCTCAGGGACGCCCACTACAAAAGCGCGCAGGCACTCGGCCACGGGGTCAATTACAAGCTACCGCACGACTATCCAGGTGGCTGGGTGCGGCAACAATACCTACCGCAGAAACTCCGTGGTACGCATTACTACACACCAAAACAGACTGGCAAGTACGAACAGGCGCTGTCCCAACGTCTGGAGCAATTGCGCCGGCTGCAAAATGGCCGCTAATGTCCAACTACGCCGCACATACAAAGAGCCCCACTACCGTCAAAGTAGTGGGGCTCTCGTTGTTACCTTCTGCCGCGAACAGGAGTCGAACCTGCACTTGGTTACCCAAACAGCGACCTGAACACTGCGCGTCTGCCAATTCCGCCATCGCGGCAACAACAGAGTTTAGTATATCAGGTCACATGAGGTTTGCCAAGCATTTCGCGCGAACGTGCGCTAAATATTAGTCAATGTTAATCTCGTGGTCCTGCTGGTTATCCTTATCTACCTTTGGCAACGTCACGTTGAGTACGCCATCCGCGTAACTGGCCTTAATACCCTTAGCATCAACGTCGGGCAAACGGTAGCTACGGGACATCGCACCATAGCTACGTTCCTGCATCAGCAAGTTGCCATCCTTATCGGTGTGGTCAGCATTGCTATTCTTAGTGGCCTGCACCGTGAGCACGTTGTCCTGGTAGCTTAGGTGAATGTCGTCCTTGGTCATACCCGGAACATCAATGTGCGCAACGTAGCTGTCACCATTGTCCTCAATATCCGTCTTCAAACCACGAACCTGTTGCGGAGCAAACACGTCGTCAAAGAAGTGGCGACCAATATTGTCAAAGAACGGATCCGCAAACATATCATTCCGCTGCATCATTTCATTAGCCATCATCAATTCTTCCTTTCCTTCGGGGGATTCATCCCCGCTCCTTGTTTACATAATATATAATGCCACCTTTTAGCACTCATGTCAAGCGAGTGCTAAAACAATTTACACTTGCCTTTTCTGACAGCGGGGCATGGCAACAAAGTGCGCTAATTATTTATACATTGCTGGTAAACCGTTGTTATTTATGCTTTAATTAATAGTACGAAGAAGGAGGCAACATTATGGCTATTAAGAGCAATCGCTTTGAACAAGACTTCGCCAAAAACCGTTATTATGGTGCAACAGGGTTAACCACCATCCCCGCATTTTTTTGCCAACTACGTGAACTTCTCGGGCCGGTCCCGTCGAAGTGAGTACTGGTATATCACGCTATGGACATTCATCCTATACATTTTATTCTTCACCGGTCTGTTCACCGCCCTGACTGGTACGGCCTATACACTTTCCACTAACTCGGTGGAGGACATCTGGTCGGGCATTTGGGTGGGTGCTGGCTTCATGATTATCATCCTCATCATCTTTGGCCTGGCGGTACTATTACCATCACTCGCCTCATCATCCGGCGTTACCGCGATGCGGGAATTCCTTGGTGGGTTCTTCTCATCCAGTACGCCATCGTTTTATTTGCCAACATGATTTGGGGGTACAGTAGCAACCAGTCAGCATTAATCGGCTTGGTCAGTGGCATCTTAACGTTTGTCATTACCTTACTGCCTAGCCGTACACCGCAACAGTAATACGTCAATCTAACCGTCTAGCCCTGAATATGGGTTAAACGGTTTTCTTTTGCCTTAATGCGGTATAATTAACACTTATCAATCAATTCGGGGGCGTGGGTAACATGTGGGGTACGGTGTTTAATACGGCAATGATTATTGGTGGTAGCGTGCTGGGCTCAATGCTTGGTCACGGTTTACGCGAAAATTATCACACCATCATGATGACCGCCATGGGGTTGGCCGTCATCGCCATCGGGCTGAACACCACCCTCACGCACATGAATAAAAGTCACTACCCAGTTCTATTTATTGTGAGCTTAGCCGTTGGTGGCGTCATTGGCGAATGGTTGGACCTTGATGGACACTTTAACCGCCTGCTTGAGCGTCGCGCTGGCGGCTCCGGACTGAGTCAGGGATTATCAACGGGCATCCTGTTGTTCTGTATCGGGACGCTGTCAATCGTTGGCCCCATTGAGGCGGCGTTACGTGGGGACACCACCATGCTCATGACTAACGGAATGTTAGACGGCGTCACCAGTACCGTCCTCGCCAGCACCTTTGGGATTGGCATGATTCTCGCTGCACCCGTGCTCTTTTGCTGGCAAACCGCAATTTTCCTGGGCGCCACCCTTCTCCGCGGAGCCATCAGTAGCACCATGATCAACGAATTATCGGTCGTCGGTGGTGTACTCATTCTGGCGAGTGGCATCAGCATTCTGGGCCTCAAACAGATTAAAACACTCAACCTCCTACCTTCGTTAGTCATCCCCATCATCGTGGTGGCGGTACTACAGATGTTTTAACCCTCGCACCATTCCACGCAAAAACGCCTATCCTGCTCGCACTGGCAGTAGCCATGTGCGGACCCGGATAGGCGTTTATTTAGTTACATTAATTGTTGTTCTGGCAAACTACAACTCCACACCTGCATCCTTAAAGAAGTATGCCAGTGGGTGCAGCTCCTGAGCGCCAAAGTAAGCAAAGAAGTCTTCCAGCGTCTTCAGCTTCTTGGCGTCGTGCTTACTATTGAAGGCTGGGTTGAAGAACTCATCGACCTGGCCGTCGTGCACGTTCACGTACAGCGATTCCGTAGCAAACGTCCGGTTGTCAGTAATCTTGGCGTCAATCAAGAATGGCTTGCCGGCTTTGCTTGCAGCCACCGCACGGTCAAACGCAGGCTTCAGGTCGCTGGTCTTACGTACAGTCACGCCCTCGATACCCATTGCCTCCGCAATCTTCGCGAAGTCCTGGTCAGCAAGATCAATCCCACTGTACTCAGTCATGTCGACGTCGTCCTGCTCGCCCTTGATGAACCCCAACACTTTGTTGCTGGTCACCACGTTGATGATTGGCAGGTTGTACTTCTTCTCGGTGATCAGATCCTGCATCACCATGGAGAACGCACCATCGCCGGAGATACTGAATACCTGCCGGTCCGGGAAGTCCAATTGCGCGGCAATGCGCCCGGAAGTGCGGTACCCATCGAAGCAAAGAGTGCGGAGATGGTCCACTTGTTCTTCGGGGTCAAGTGGAGGTAGCGAATCGCGTTGATACTGTTGTCACCAACATCAACTGCAAAGGCGGCGTTGTCGTCAGCAGCTGCGTTGATGGCCTTGTATAGTGGTTCAGCCTCCAGTGGGTCAGTGTCACGATCGGCCCGCTTCTGCAGGTAACCTTCCCATTCCTTGCTGTCCGCGATGGCCGCCTCGAAGAACGCACTCGGTGCAGCGGGCTCGCTGCGTTCCAGTAGCTTGTCCACGAAGGCGGTGGCATCGGACCAAACCGCCAAGTCAGCATGGTGCCGGCGCCCAAACTTAGAACGGTCAATGTCGACCTGAATAAACTTAAATGGACGCGCTTCAAAGACAACCCGAGCAAACGGGAAGTCTGCACCAATGGAAATGGCCAAGTCCGCGGAACCAAAGATTTCGTTTGCGGCCTTGGAGCCTAGACGACCGAGAGCACCGAGGTTAGCCTCGTAGTGTGGATCCACCTCACCAGTAGCTAAACTGGAGGTCACCAGCGGAATCTGGAGCTTGCGGGACAATTCAACCAGCCGTTCGCCGCCACCTTTGATACCCTGACCAACGTTAATGACCGGACGCTTAGCCGCCTTAATCATCCTCAACGTTTCGTCGATTTCCTCTACCGTTGGTTGTGGCAGTGGGGCTGCTTATCGCCAAGTTCGGCCTTAGCACTACCGTACGGTACATCAGGAATTTCTGCCATCCCAAAGTCGTTGGGAATAATGACTACCGCCACGCCACTGTGCTTGTAGGCTTCGCGAATAGCTTTGTCCACAACGTATGGTAAACTCTCAGGCGTCATCACGGTTCGGTCATAAACAGAAACGTCCTGGAACATTGGGTCTTCATCAAATTCCTGGAAGTAGTTGTAGTTCATGTTGGTGTGCGGCACCTGTCCAACCAGGGCCAGTACTGGCGCGTGGTCTTCACGGGCGTCGTAGAGACCCGTCAACAAGTTGGTCGCGCCAGGGCCAGCAGAACCAAACGCCACACCAATCTTACCGGTCAGCTTAGCGTCAGCCGCGGCCGCAAACGCCCCCACCTGCTCGTGACGAATCTGGATGTACTTGATACGGTCCTTTTCGTCGTCAAAGGCGGACATGGTGGAATTAAACGAACCACCAGGGTAACCATAAACATGGTCGACACCCCATGATTCCAATACTTGTAGCATTGCAACACTGGCACGAATGGTCTTTGCGTCTGCCATAAAAACACACTTCTTTCTGTATGCATTATTTTGATACCGTTTACAATAATAATGTACCACGTTGTCGCTCTACTTTCAAATAGTAAGCGTGCTTTAATTGTAAATATTCTGCACCAGTTACTGCTGTGCACCAACCTTTGCCCAGCCTCAACACGGGTAAGGGACCCGTTCTTTTACCCAGTGGCAGTCAATGCAACGATTGTATTTACAAACAATATTCAACACAGACGTAGGTTCAAATTTGCAAACAATCGCTGCACATTATAGCTTGTTGCGCGTAGCCGCCTTGGAAAAGATATAAGGTGCACAGAAATTGCACAAATTTGTCCTTTAGCTACTTCTTCTGTACGCAAAAAGCCCGGTTTCCCGGGCTTTTCTTTATGGTACTTTGCGTTGCATACCTATCATCTGCCGCGAACAGGAGTCGAACCTGCACTTGGTTACCCAAACAGCGACCTGAACACTGCGCGTCTGCCAATTCCGCCATCGCGGCAACAACAAATATAAATATACCAACCTCAGTGGGCTTTACCAACCCCTTTGCGGTTAAATGACGGATAATTTTTCTGGTCTGCCCCCAAACTGAATGGTACCGCCCTGATTACCCGCACCAATTGACGCTGGTAACAACAAACAAATAACGTCACACTTCAAACGTGGCTTGTCCACCAGGGCAATAGTATGGCCTGTAAATTAAGTTTCGCCAGCACGTTTCTTTGTACTCCCCAAGCCGGTATAATTATGATATTTACAGACCCGCTTTGATGACCTACACTGTCTGTTAGCACAAATCCGCAAGGGGGATTACTGATACAATGACACAGTTAAAAAAATGCGGAGCACCACGACCTGCACCACCGTCTGACTGCGGCCGGACTCCTCATTACCTTAGGGGTCGTTTATGGCGATATCGGGACCAGCCCACTGTACGTAATGAAATCGTTGGTGGCCGAGAACGGTGGCATGAGCACCATGACCCACGATTTTTTGGTTGGTTCAGTGTCCCTAGTATTCTGGACCCTCGCAATCGTCACCACCTTAAAGTACGTAATTATTGCCCTCCACGCCGATAATAAGGGCGAGGGGGGGATTTTCGCACTGTTCACCTTAGTCCGGCAACGGGCAAAGTGGTTACTGGTCCCCGCCGTGATTGGTGGGGCCGCCTTACTCGCTGATGGCATGCTGACCCCAGCAGTGACGGTCACCACAGCCATCGAGGGGTTAAAAAAAATACGGCGATTAATAACCACGTCTTTATTACCCAGCAAGACCAGGTCATCATCACAACCGTGATTATTATTTCCATCCTTTTCTTTATCCAGCGGTTTGGTACCCAGTCGATTGGTCGCCTCTTTGGCCCCATCATGACGCTATGGTTCCTGTTTCTGGGCGTCTTGGGCTTCATGAGCCTTACCCAGGACTGGTCCATGCTCGCGGCCATCAACCCCTACTATGCAGTTAAACTGCTGTTTAGTCCGGCGAACAAAGTCGGTATCCTCATTTTGGGCTCCATCTTCCTAGCCACAACGGGGGCAGAGGCCCTGTACTCGGACATGGGGCACGTGGGTCGGCCGAACATTTACGGTAGCTGGCCATTCGTCAACGTTTGCTTGGTGCTTAACTACTTGGGGCAGGCCGTCTGGATCGACCAGAACCGCACCAACGCAGCGTGGCAACACGCCAGCGACCTCAACCCCTTCTTTGACATGATGCCCGCTAGCATTCACCTTGTGGGCATCATCCTCGCCACGCTGGCGGCCATCATCGCCAGCCAAGCGCTCATTAGTGGTTCCTACACGTTGGTGGCCGAGGCCATTCGCCTGCGGTTCCTTCCCCGCCTTCGAATCGTGTACCCCAGCAAGTTCAAGGGCCAGCTATACATCCCCAGCGTTAACATGCTGATGTGGATTACCTGTATCGCCATCGTCCTGTACTTCCGTACTAGCGCCCACATGGAGGCTGCGTACGGTTTGGCCATCACCGTCACCATGCTGATGACCACCATCCTGCTGTACCAGTTCCTCCGGTTACGGCAGACGCCACGCTTGTGGGCCTGGGTAATCTTCCTATTCTTTGCTAGCATCGAAACCGTCTTCTTCATTGCTAGTGCCGCGAAATTCATGCACGGTGGTTACGTGACGGTGCTGATTGCAATGGTCATCCTAATTGTCATGTTCATTTGGCTGTATGGTGGCATCCTACGTGATCGTAATTCCTTCACGAACCAACGAGTATCGCTGTTAGCCTACAAAAAAAATGCTGAACTCGCTCCACACTGACCCCAATTACGAACGGTACGCAGATAACTTGGTTTACCTAACCAAAATTCATGACGGGCGGTTCGTCAAGAAGAACCTCATCTACTCGATTGTCGACAAGCGCCCAAAGCGTGCCGACGTTTACTGGTTCGTCACGGTCAACGTGACGGATGAACCCTACACCGCGGAATACAATGCCGACACTTACGGCACTAACTACATGGTCAACGTCCAACTGTTTCTCGGTTTCCGCATGCAGCAAACCGTCAACGTATTCTTACGTCAGGTCGTCCAGGACCTGATGGCGACCGGCGAAATCGACCGCCAGCCGCAAAAGTACACCACCATGCCGGGCCGCGAGGTGGGTGACTGGTCGTTCGTTCTCGTCCGCGAGGAACTTTCGTCTGAGACCCGCATCAACAGCTTTGCCAAAATCATTATCCAATCGCGCCTACTGCTCCAGCGGATTACGGTCAGTCCTGCCCGTTGGTTTGGTCTGGAATACGCCGACGTGGTTGAAGAGCACGTCCCACTCATTCTGGGCAAAGTTCGAGCTGCCCGCCTCAAGCGTGTACACGCCGACCCAAGCGCCAAGAGGAGAATCAATAACCGCGAACGCGAAAAACCGTCCTGGCGGGTCCCACACCAAGTAACAGTGGGACCCGTCAGGACGGTTATTTTGTTGCGCTGATAATTATCATTGCATACGCAAGATACGACGAATGCCGGCAACACGCCCGCCTAAAATCATGTCCGCCAGATGTGTCTTCAGCACCAAGTAGCCGTACACGCCACCGCCCAGTATGAGGGCAACGATGAGTTCAGCGACGGCACCGGGCTTGCTGACAGCCGGAATAAAGTAATTCATCAGCCACATAGCGATGCGCACGACCGCAAACATGAGGGACCCGAAGAAGAGCATCCCCGCCACGCGCCGCGACGTCTGAAACACTTTGAAGTGGTAATACTGCCACAACTTGCGGAGCATCAAAATCGAGTTAACACCCAACCCCGCTAGCGACGCCAGCATGGGCCCATACGCCCCGAACAAAGCCGACAGCGGGTATTGCAGAACCACTTTGACCACAATCCCCACCAACATTAACATGATGGCCAGACGGTTGCGGAACACCCCCTGGAGCAAGGCGGCCAAAACGGTGTACAGGCCGAGTGCCACCGCTAGGATACAGGACACCTCCAGCATCCGGATACCGGTACCATCGTAACCGTAGAACACCACGTACAGCGGCTGGGCGATGGCCATCATCCCCAATGACGCCGGAATCATCACGATGCTAAATAGTTGAATGGCGTTGGTCATCTGGCGGCTCACGTCATGCATCTCGTGCCGCGTCACCGCCGCCGACAGGAGCGGAATGACGGTAATACCCATTGCGGACGCCAGGGAGACCACAATCATGATGAGCTTGTTGGCGTTCCCCGCATACAACGCGTACAAATCGTTCATGTGGTTAACGGACCAGTTAAACAGGTGACCCCACATGGGTTTGTACGTGTACTGGTCGATAATGTAGTACCAGTTAATGGCCGAATCCATGATGATAAACGGAATCGCTTGGCGGGCAATGTCCATCAACAGTTGGTTGACGGACACATCGATTTGATTGGCCGAATGCGCCATCTGCGCGCGAATACGTGGCCACCGGCGGATGAAGATTGCGACCAGCATGAGGATACCAGCGAGCGCCCCAATGAAGGCCGCAAAGGTGGAGTGGGTCACCGCCAGGATGTAATCCCCGTTTCCCATCTTCATGATGAAGTACACGGACGCCAACATGTAGATGACGCGGACAAACTGTTCCACCAACTGCGATATCGCGCTGGGAGCCATGTCGCTGACCCCTTGGAAGTAGCCCCGCATGATACTGAGCATTGGTATGACCAATATCGCCCAGGCCAATGAATGAAACACGGGAATCATACGGCTATCCCCCGCCGCCAGGAGCGGGGCGGCAAACCACAGGATGGCGGCCGAAATCACGCCCAGAATCGACGTGGCAATCATCCCGTGCCACCACAACCGGATGGAGGTCGCGTACTCGTTCATGGCGTTATAGTGCGCAATCTGTTTGGCCACGGCGCTAGGAATCCCTGCGGTCGAGATAATGATAAACACGCCGTAGATCTGATACCCCTTGGTAAACAGCCCGTTCGCCGCTAGGGCTGCTGAACCGAGCCACGCCCACCACGGAATTATGTAGATTGCCCCCAGAACCCGGGAAAAGATGCTGCCGGCGGTCATCCACGCGGAGCCCCGCAACATCTTTGATTGGCTAGACGCAGTTGTCTGCGTTTCCTTTGCGTTCATTAAAATTCCTCTTTTTCGTAGTTAACATAGTAATTCTAATTGAATCGCACCACGACTGCAATTGACGACCGCATCTTTAAGCAGATTGTCAGTTTTATTGTGTTGCTTTATCGAACGGCGAGACACCAAAAAGGGTTCCCACCATGATAGCGGGAACCCCTATACCGGCATCGTCTAACTAGCCGACAACAATATTGACAATCTTATTTGGTACCACAATCACTTTGCGCACCGTCTTATCAGCAATGAACTTCTGCACATTCTCAATTACTAGTGCATCCTGCTGTAATTGATCCTGGTCGGCATCTTTGACCGCTTCCAGCTGCCCACGTAACTTGCCGTTCACCTGAACGGCAACGGTCACCGTGTCCGCAACCAGAGCACTCTCATCATACGTTGGCCATGCAGCGTACGTAATCGTGTCATCGTGGCCCAGAATCCGCCAAATTTCTTCCATCAGGTGTGGTGCAACCGGCGCCAACATCTTCACGAAGCCCTCAACATACTCGTACGGCAGGTCGTCCACTTTGTTCGCGTCGTTAATGAAGACCATCATCTGCGCAATCGCGGTGTTAAACTTCAGGTCGGCAAAGTCCTCGGTGACCTTTTTCACGGTCTGGTTGTACACCTTAGTCAAACTACCGTCATTAATCGTCGTAATGTGGTCGCGCATCTTACCGTTTTCGTCAACAAAGGTACGGTAAACGCGTTCCAGGAACTTGTGGGAACCGGCAAGGCCCTCAGTACTCCAAGCAATCCCGGCATCCAGCGGTCCCATGAACATTTCGTACAGACGCAAAGTGTCAGCCCCGTACTCGCTCACCACGTCGTCCGGATTAACCACGTTGCCCTTGGACTTACTCATCTTTTCGTGGTTGTCACCCAAAATCATCCCCTGGTTGAACAACTTTTGGAATGGTTCCTTCGTTGGCACCACGCCAATGTCGTACAGGAACTGGTTCCAGAACCGCGCGTACAACAGGTGCAGAACCGCGTGTTCCGCCCCACCGATGTACAGGTCAACGTTCATCCAGTACTTCATCTTGTCGGGATCGGCCAGCATCCGGCCGTTGCGCGGATCAATGTAACGGAGGAAGTACCATGACGACCCTGCCCACTGCGGCATGGTGTTGGTTTCCCGCTTACCTTTACGACCATTTTCATCAACCACGTTAACCCAGTCTTCTAGGTTGGCCAGTGGGCCATCAGTCGAGCCGGTTGGTTCAATGTTAGCGTCCTCTGGCAGCATGAGCGGCAGCTGGTCTTCGGGTACCAAAGTTGTCTCCCCGTCCTCCCAGTGGATAACGGGAATCGGCTCACCCCAGTAACGCTGACGGGAGAACACCCAGTCGCGCAGCTTGTAGTTAACCTTCTTGGCCCCCACCTGGTGTTCGGTCAACCAGTCGACCATGGCGTCAATGGCGTCAGCCTTATTCATGCCGTCCAGGAAACCACTGTTAATGTGCGCGCCATCCTTGGTGTAGGCAGCTTTGTCAACATCGCCGCCCTCAATTACGGGCATAATTGGTAGGTCAAACTTCTTGGCAAAGGCCCAGTCACGGTCGTCATGGGCAGGTACCGCCATGATGGCCCCGGTCCCGTAGCTAGCCAGTACGTAGTCCCCAATCCAAATTGGTAACTTGGCACCGTTAACGGGGTTCACAGCGTAAGCGCCCGTAAATACACCGGTCTTGTCCTTGTTTAGGTCGGTACGGTCCAGGTCGGACTTCCCAGCGGCCTCCTTGATGTAGGCGTCCACTGCGTCCTTCTGTTCAGGTGTCGTGATGGCCTGCACCAGCTCCTTTTCCGGAGCCAGTACCGCGTAGGTAGCACCAAACAAGGTATCTGGACGGGTCGTGAACACTTCAAAGGACTGGTCAGTACCGTCAACCTTAAAGTTAACGCTGGCACCAACCGAACGGCCGATCCAATTACGCTGCATTTGCTTGATGGATTCTGGCCAGTCCAAATCATCCAGGCCATCCAGCAACTTGTCCGCGTAGGCAGTAATCTTCAGCATCCACTGGCGCATAGGCTTCCGTTCAACCGGGAAACCACCCCGCTCAGTTTTTCCGTCAATCACTTCTTCGTTTGCAACCACGGTCCCGAGATCCGGACTCCAGTTAACCGGGACTTCCGCCTCGTAGGCCAGACCACGCTTGTACATCTGTTCAAAAATCCACTGCGTCCACTTGTAGTACGACGGGTCGGTCGTGTTGATTTCACGGTCCCAGTCGTAGGAGAAACCGAGGCTCTGGATTTGCCGCTTGAAGTTAGCGATGTTCTTGGCGGTAAATTCCTTCGGCGGGTTACCAGTCTTCAGGGCGTATTGTTCTGCGGGTAAGCCAAAGGCATCCCAACCCATGGGGTGCAAAACGTTAAATCCTTGCATCCGCTTCATGCGGGCAACGATATCCGTGGCGGTGTAACCCTCAGGATGGCCAACGTGCAAACCTTGGCCTGATGGGTAAGGAAACATGTCGAGGACGTAATACTTCGGCTTTTGCGGATCCTTCCCCGTTTTGAACGTGTCGTGTTCACGCCAATACTTCTGCCACTTTTTTTTCGATTGCTGCATGGTCAAATGCTGCCATATTGTTTGTGCCCCCTGTATGTTTTGTGCCACTGAACGCAAAAAGCCGCCCTAACAAGTTAGGACGACTCCGAGCCGCGGTACCACCTAAGTTCCGGGAACCTCCCGGCGCTTGTCTGGATAACGGCAGCCCGGTCAACCCTACTGACATTGTTCAGGTCGACAACCGAGGAAGTCAGTTCACGTGGGGGACCCGAACGGCTTCCAACAACCGCCGTCTTTCTGGACGAGACCCACACGCTAATAATCTTCCCTGCGTTTAGTATTGAGTTAAGAATAGCAAAATCACCCCCAGCAAGCAAGCACTAAACGGAGACTATGCTAAACTAACAATATTTCTTTCACTAAAGAGGGGTTAATATGCGCATTCAACGTTGGCTTCTGGCCACCATCATGATTACGCTGGTACTAATACTGGCAGTTGCTATCACCACTAGTCAACCTTTGATTCACCAATTCGATACATGGGGGCTACACGCCGCTGGCGCCGTCACACCCGCGCGCACCTCATGGGCCCGCTTCATCACCAACTTTGGTGAACCGGTCAATATGACCATCACCGCTATTGTCGTATCACTCTGGATCATGTGGCGTCGCCGGCCATCCTGGGCCGCAACGGTGGCGGGCGCGGTGCTCAGCACGGCCATCATCAACCGGCTGTTCAAAGCAGTAATTGAACGGCCGCGTCCGTTTGTGGCCGACCCCACTTTGCACGCACTCACCCACGCCAGCGGCTGGAGTTTCCCCAGCGGCCACGCCAGCGCCAGCGCGGCACTGGTCACCGTAATTATTATCTATATATGGCACTGGCACCGACGCCCATTGCCCCGCACGCTGGTGGTTATCCTGGGCGTTATCTACGCAGCCACGATTATGTGGAGCCGCGTCTACCTCCACGTCCACTTTGCCAGCGACGTGCTGGCCGGAGCCCTAGAAGGTATCGCCTGTGCAATTATTGCCCGGGAAATAGTGCGTTGGATTACCATCCGCGGCAGCCAGGATGCTATTGTCGACGCGCCTGACGACCAAGCAAGTTAGCTGCTAACGATAACAACACGACTACGGCACACGCAATGTACACCACGTGCAGGGCATCGAACAACACGTGCCGCAAGGGCACCACTACTTTGTCCGCCAGTTCGTGGACGGTTTGCGAATTGACTAGCTTGTTCATCATTTTGGTGCTGAGGTCGGGCTGACCAGCAACACCGGCAGCGATTTGTTGATTAAAGATGATGCCGTAGATTGAGATCATCAGCGTTTGCCCTAACGTACGGCTCAGGGTGTTGAAGCTGGTCGCCATCCCAATCTGGTCTGGCCCCACCACGTTCTGGGACTCCACGGTGGTACTCGTGATGATAATCCCGAAGCCGAAGCCGAGGACCGCGGACACCACCAGGAACACAGGGTAGGTGGTATGAATGTTCAACAAGGTTACGGCCACAATACCGACGAACACGTCAATCAACGCGATGCCCAGCACCCGGCTGGCACGCATGCGCGGCAACATCTTACCGGCCGCAAAGGAACCGACCACCCACAAAATGCTGCTGGGGGTCACGGCAAAGCCACCCAACGTGGCGTTCACGCCCAAAATCCCCTGCATCCACATAGGAATGTATACTTCGTGGCCCATAACCACACCCGAAATGAGTGCAGCAATAATATTTTGTGAGATGAACGCCTTTGACTTAAACAGGCTCAAACTAATGACCGGGTCAGTGGCCCGCCGTTCTGCGGCGATAAACCGCCAGATGCTCAGTGCAGCTCCAACCAATAATGCCGTCGCGTACCAAATACCATGCGGCAGCTGCAGCAGCTCGCATGCCCCCAGAACACAGACCAGAATCAACGCCAACCACCAAATGCCGCGTACATCCAGACTGGAAGAGCTGGTACGCGGCTTTTCGTGTAGGAAAACCGCTGTTAGCCCCATGGTTAGGAGACCAATGGGAACGTTAATAATAAACACCCAGTGCCAAGATAATTGGTCCACGATGAGACCACCCAGTAATGGCGCTACAACTGCTGCAATCCCCCATGCAGAACCGTTGAGGCCGAGCACCTGCGCCCGCTTAGCCAGCGAATACATGTCCGCGATAATGGTGTAGGTAACCGGCATGATGGCGCCAGCTCCCACACCCTGAATGGCACGGGCGACGATGAGCATAATCATCGATTGCGATAGTCCGCTGAGCAACGAGCCAATGACAAAGATGCCGAGGCCAACCATCAAGACCGGCTTACGGCCACGCATATCGGCCATTTTGCCGTAGACGGGGGTCGCAATTGCGCTGGTTAGCAGGTAAATTGCAATTACCCAGTTCATCAGCCGAACTCCGTGCAATGATCCAACAATTGTTGGCATGGCGGTACTGACAATTGTGCCCTCAATGGCAGCCATGAAGGTGGCGATGAAGACGGTCACCGTCATTACCGGCACGTTGGTACGTTGTGTATGCATAATTTCTCCCTCAAATAAGTACAATATGTGGTTGGTGGGGCCTTAAGCACAGGGGATAAGTGCGTTTCGGTTAGGTTTGGCGGTTAACCTGCTACTCTCCCCCATTACTCGTGCGTTTGAAAACGATTTGCATCCCGCAGAAACTGGAGCGTAACCCGCTACGGCAATGAAGCCAGGCCCGGGCTTAACCGCCGTAGCAAGTTACGCTCCAGTTTCTAACCGCGGGGCTCCACTCTCTAAACGAGCTGCGCAGGCTAGAAGGCGACGCATAAGCATCTCTAACCAAAAGGCCAAAACCGGGCCTTTCGGTTAGAGATGCTTATGCTCTGCCTTCTAAATGGCCTGCTCCGCTTTCTACAAAAAAAACGGCAGGACAAATTAATGTCCCACCGCCAATCGATCACTTCTACTGCAAGTACTGCTTCAGTACGTCTACCTTATCGAGGTGCTCCCACGGTAAGTCAACGTCCGTGCGGCCAAAGTGACCATATGCCGCCGTCTGTTCATATATTGGGCGCTTCAAATCCAACATCTGGATAATCCCCGCCGGCCGTAAGTCAAAGTTGTCCCTAATTGCGTCAACAATTTTGCTTTCCGGAATTTTGTTTGTGCCAAACGTGTTCACCGAAATCGAAACCGGCTTGGCCACACCTATTGCATAGGCCAACTGGACTTCCAGCGTACTTGCTAAGCCCGCAGCCACGAGGTTCTTGGCGATGTAACGAGCCGCATAGCTGGCCGACCGGTCAACTTTGGTTGCGTCCTTACCAGAGAAGGCCCCACCGCCGTGACGCGCAAAACTCCCGTACGTGTCCACAATGATCTTCCGGCCCGTCAACCCAGCATCTGCAGCTGGTCCGCCCAGCACGAAACGTCCCGTTGGGTTCACGTAGATCTTCGTCTGGTCATCCAGCAGGTTAGCCGGAATAACGGCACGGATCACTTGCTCCTCAACGTCCGCCCGGATCTGGGCCAAAGTAGCGTCTGGATCATGCTGCGTTGAAACCACCACGGTATCCACACGGAGTGGCTTGTTATCCTCACCGTATTCTACCGTCACCTGCGCCTTTGCATCTGGGCGCAAGTACTTAATCGTACCGTCATGCCTCAACGCGGCGATCTTACGCATCAGACTGTGCGCAAGCACCGCCGGTAGCGGCATGTACTCGGGCGTCTCGTCAATGGCGTAACCGAACATCATTCCCTGATCGCCGGCCCCAATCTGGTCCAGCGGGTCAGCATCGCCTGAGCGTTCCTCTAGGGATTCATTTACCCCTTGAGCAATATCGGGCGACTGTTCATCCAGAGCAACCAATACGGCCACTGAATCAGGATCAAAGCCACTCTCACGCGTATAACCAATCCGCCGAATCGTATCACGAACAACGCCCTGGATATCAACGTACGCGTTGGTTGATACTTCACCAAACACCAACACCAATCCGGTAGTCACGCTGGTTTCAACCGCGGCCCGTGCATCCGGGTCCTTGGCTAGCAGCGCGTCCAAAATGGCATCACTGATTTGGTCCGCAATCTTATCCGGGTGCCCCTCAGAGACCGACTCGGACGTAAATAAACGTTTTTCTGACATATGAAATTGTTTCCCCCTAAAAGTTTTCGGTTACAAGGCAAACCCACGTGTGTGGGCTATCGGGAATTCTTTGCAACAATCTATCCTAACACAAAACGGGCCGGTCTCACAAAGGTTTTGCCTCACTCCACATTTTCAGGTAGCATAGGGACAGAAAGAAGGTAGAAAGATGCCATCAGCAAGAGACCGAATTCTCTCAACCATTGCGCTCGCTGGTCTATCCATCACGTACCCCATTCTCGCGGGGGGCACCGGTGGGTTTGTATGGTCGTTTCAACTAGTCGCACTGGTCATACTCGCAGTCGTTATCGCCGCGGTACAACTGGATTGGCGACCAGGTTGGTTAGCCATTGTGGGCATCATTCCCGCAATAATAGGCGCTTTTAACCAGTGGACAATTCTACCGCTCGCATTAGCGCTATTGGGCTTAACCTACATAATTAGCACGCAAACGATGCTGCACGAAATCCGCACAACTTTGTTGATAGTTCTAGCTGGCTTTACCCAGATAATGCTCACCATGGCGGACACGCACGTTCTGCAAAGTAGCTACCTCACCGCGCTGATTCTGATGCTAATTCCGTTTGTCGTGGGGGTCTGGTCGAAATATCTACATGTGGGCAACCAGCCTCGCTATCTTTATCATCTGCATCGCGGGCTTCATGCTTCAGCACCTCACTATCATCGTGGTGGTGGCTATCATGGTATTGGCGTTAGTGCCATTACGCCGGCGCAGAGATTGGTGGTCTGCCTACTGGTTAGCCGCCGCCTGGGTCACCAGCATCTTGATGACTGTTTCATTTATTCACGGCTAGGATAGTCCTAGAGCAGAAAAAAAAGCCTGCACATGGCTCCCAATTCGTACTAGACTAATCATCTAAGCAGAACGGGTGGCTCGCCATGTGTAGGCTTTTTTTTGGTTTGCAATTTCACTCAACCACGCGATCACTATCCGTATTCGTGTGAAAAGCCATGTACACCAATTCGCACAAAGTAGCAACGAGACCACCTGGAGGCCAAAAATAAATGACTACAGTAATAATCAACGTATAGGCCGGTAGCCGCCAGCTGTTCATAAACCGATACGGCGGCATAGCCATTATGCGCAGCGCCTGGTCGACCATTCCCTCACGGCGTAACGCGTTGATGATGCTCCGTGACAACCACCAGTAGGCGGCGCTCCATACCGCAAAGACGACCAGGTAAAAATACTCGGGCGCACGGTAGTTCAAAAACCGGCCAGACCATGCCGTGGCTACAGGAATAAACGACATGGTCAACAACCACAGATTGTTGATCCAATATATACGTTTGGTCACACGCCTTAAAATCATGAACATATAGTGGTGGTTGTACCACGCAACCCCAATAAAAAGAAAGCTCACAATGTACGCAAACAGGTACGGTAAATCACCTGCCATCGCACTCCACAGGTAGGTTTCTGGCACCTTGAATTCTAGAATCATAATGGTCATGATAATTGCAATCACAGCATCAGTAAAAGCTTCGACACGATTTTTATTCATAAAAGGATCCTCCAAACATAACTACATGGTATTTTACACTCTCGTAGTATATTTGAAAACCACCGTTATTCAAGGGATACTAATTAACGCTCCATTAACTGATTTGCCAATCACGTTGGATCAAAAAAAAGAGCATTGCTTGCGCATTGCTCCTTTGATGTACCTATCTAACTAAAAGACGGAGAGTAAGGGATTCGAACCCTTGATACAGGCAAAACCCGTATACATGCTTTCCAAGCATGCTCCTTCAGCCTCTCGGACAACTCTCCAAGCTAAAATAAAAACTCCGGTTGTCGGACTCGAACCGACGACAACCTGATTAACAGTCAGGTGCTCTACCAACTGAGCTAAACCGGAATAATAT
>NZ_BBAI01000040.1 GCF_001311175.1 Lacticaseibacillus pantheris DSM 15945 = JCM 12539 = NBRC 106106
CCGCCAGCCCCATACCCCTGACTACACAACGCCGCAATCAACACAGTGATCAACTGTCTAAATTTTCGACAACTAGTAACCTGTAATGCCGGGCCATTTTAACTAATCTGCGTAAAGGTACACAAACTATCCAAATAAGGGCCAGGTAACTGTACCGTAAATTAACTTAGCCCGGCACTGGACACATTATGTGACTGACCACAATGATCAGCCTCCATAAAACTATAGTGCACATTGATTGCTGCCGCCCCACATACAAAGTGCATTTACCACCACAGCACCAGAAAAGTAAATTCACCCCGTGTCAACCCCTGACAACGGTAGGGCAAACGTTGTAACATTAACGGGACAGACGGACTACATAAGCCAGCCATTGGAGGTAGCACGCATGGGTCTACATTTCATTCTCGGTCCCGCCACCGCGGACCACGACCGCGCACTCATTGATCAGGTTGCCGCCACGTTGCGCGCGCATCCTGACGCTGACGTGCTATACCTGGTGCCTAACCACATTAAATTCGAATCCGAAGTGCAGGTGCTTGCCGCACTCCACCAGCAGTTACGGCCGGATGACCACATCTTTGCCCAGAGTCGCCTGCAAGTAATGAGCTTCTCGCGCCTTGCGTGGTACTACCTGAACAACACTGCGATCTACCAGCAGGCGCGCCTCACTCCCGCTGCCGCCGGAATGCGGATTGCCAAAATTATGCGGGACCATGAGGACGAACTGCGTGTCTTTGCTGGCGAACGCACTCACCAGGCTTTACGGCCCGGCTGGTACAGCAACTCAGTGAACTCCAGATGGGTGGCGTCACCGCGGCGGACCTCGACGCCGCGCTCGCAACCATGCCGGATAACGACCGCCACTTGCCAAAGTTGCGGGACCTAGCAACCATCTTGCGCTATTACGAGGCGGATACCGTTAACACCACGAGTAACGCCGACCTTCTACAAGCACTAGCCGACTACCTGCACAAGCAGGACTTAACCAACACCTACGTTTTTATTAGTCACTTTAACGTCCTAGCCGCCCGCGAGGAAGCCATCGTCACCGAGCTCATGACGCGCGCTGCTGCGGTACACGTGGCCATTACGACCGACCGACCGGCAACGACTCAGCCGGCCGCACCCGACTTATTCTTCCCGGGTAAGCGGCTCTATTACCGGTTGTACCAACAGGCACGTACCAACGATGTAGCCATCCAGCATGATTCATTTGCCCCGGCCCGCAAAGTGGCGGTGGGAATTCAGTCAGTTGAACGCTACTGGATTAACGCCACGGCCCTGCGCGAAGTGCCGGAACACCTCGACTTTGCCGGTGTTGATTTAGTGAAGGCGAGCGATCCCTATACCGAGCTACGATCCGTTGCCCGGTCAATTCGTCAACATGTTCAGCGTGACGGGGCCCGTTACGGCGACTTTCTGATTGTTGCCCGGCACTTGAAACCGTACGAAACCATCGTGGACGCGGTTGCCAATGAATTCGAGCTTCCCGTCTTCGTCGACCATGAGCGCGCAATGACGAACCACCCATTAATAGTGTTTGTGGACAGCTTATTCGGCATGCTGGCCCATAACTACGATTATCAAAATACGCTGCAACTTTTACGGACTGAACTCCTGGTGCCGGCGAATATGGACGCTGCGGATTTTCGGCACGCGCTTGACGTGACGGAAAACCACATTCTACGAACCGGTATGTACGGCTCACAATGGGTTAGTCCCAAACCGTGGCAGTACTACCGGGTGCACCCAGATCCCGAACGCGATGATGCTCAGGTGAGTGAGGCGGATAGCGTCAACACGCAACTCATTAATACCATCAAGGATTTAGTAGCCACCACCATTCCGCCGTTTTTCCACCAGCTACACCAAGCAAAGACGGGGCGGGAAATGGCAACGGCTTTGTACCAGTTCTTGAACCAAAGTGGCGTCATCAACCAACTCACCAGCTGGCGGGACGCCAATAACGATGCGGGTAACTTGGTCGATGCTCAAGCCGGGGAGCAGGCCTGGCAAGTGTTGTGCGATATTTTGGACGACTTTGTGGACACGTGGGGCACAGAACCGGCCACCGTGGACCAGTTCAACGACATGATCGACGCGGGGTTCGCCAACGCCACGTACACCCAGATTCCATCCACGCTGGACCAGGTCACAATTTCAGAAACTGGTTTGGCCCGCCTGCAAAAGGCACGGTACGTCTACATTATTGGTGCAACGAGTACCGCCATGCCGGACGCCATTACGGACCGCAACCTGTTAACCAGTGACGACCGACACGTTTTGGCACCATACTTACCCGAGGGAACCTTTCTACCCGATGCCGGAGCGGATACTGCCCTGACGGAGCCATTCTTAAACTACCTCGCATTCGTTGAGGGTACTCAGCAATTAACCCTCAGTTACCCGGTCCACAGTGACGGGGACAACGACCCGTCGCCATATACGTTGGGCATCCAAAACGCCGGCCGTCTACCTTGGACTATCTGGCAGGACGCCACTCCAACAACGCCCGTAGACACTTTGCTCGGCACTCCACGCAGCACGCTCAGTGACGCAATTCGCGTCGCCCGCCAACTCAAAGACACTAACAACGCTATTAGTCCGGCCTGGACCAACACGCTACGGTCAATTAGTAACCACGGTTTACCGGCGCTGACGCATACCCTGATGTCCAGTCTGGACTACACCAACTCGGTGGGGGAACTCGCCCCACAACTGGCACACGCACTGTACGGTAACCATTTAGAGGTGTCCATTTCCCGGCTAGAATCGTTCTACCGGAATCCTTACGAATACTTCCTTAAATATGGCCTTGCGCTCGCACCACGGCCAGAATTCGCGTTGACCCCGGCAGATACCGGTACGTTGTTCCACGCCGTCCTTGACGAGTTGAACCGGCAGGCGGCGGACAAAGGTGGTATTGAAAACCTATCCGACGCCGAGCTCGACCAGCTGGTGCAACAGTTAGTTGCCGATAAGAGTACGGAACCAGGCTTTGAAGTTCTGACCAGCAGTAAGCGAATGCTATTCATTCGGGACTTACTGACGGCGTTGCTGACCCAGTCGGCCCGGGCGTCCGTAACGAGCAACGGCAATCAGGCTTCAAGGTGCACAATACCGAGCTCACTTTTGGCTTTCCCGGTAAGCCGCACAACCTGCCGGCCATCCAGTTGGACTTGCCTGATCAACAATCCGTGCTCGTCCGGGGACGGATTGACAGGCTAGATACCGTCACTACCGGTGATCAGGGCGGTTTCGTGGTGGTGGACTACAAGTCCAGCACCCATAGCTTTAGCGCTGAGGATGCGTACTACGGTTTGGGCATGCAGATGCTCACGTATATCGACGCGGTGCTCCGTGGCTATGAACCGCGACTGGCCCCCGCAGCAGGGGTGTTTATGCACCTACAAAACCCGCGGCTCAAGTACTCACGGGATAAGCAGAAGAGCCTGGCCGCCGCGTTCAAAATGGACGGATTGCTGGTGAACGGGCCGGGGATGGCTGCCTTAGACACGACAGTCACACCGGACCAGCCCGGTTCGTCGGATATTTTCCCGTTCAGATTTCTGAAAAGTGCCAATTAGGAAATAATCACAAGACCGTCACCCCGGAACAATTAGTGGACCTGATCCACCACAACGAAGCACTCATTGTGGCTGCCGCCCAGGCCGTCCTGGCGGGCCACATGGAACTAGCACCAGCGCGCACCGACCAAAAGGCCACCGTCATCACCATGAGTGACTACAGTGCGATCATGCAGTTTGACCCCACTCTGCGGGATAACCAGTACCGGCAACTAACGCCATTATCGTTAGAAGCGGTGCTAGCAAAAATCGCCCAGGAACGGTCTAACAATCAAGAAGGGTAGGGCAAAACACTTGGCAAACTTTACCGCAAGTCAAAAAGCAGCAATCACACATCACGGCCATAACGTTTTGGTGTCGGCTTCCGCGGGGTCTGGTAAGACGACCGTGCTGGTTGAACGGGTGCTCCAATCTGTGCTCCACGGGCAGGATGTTACCCGCTTACTCGTGGTGACTTTCACCAACGCAGCCGCAGCCGAAATGAAGGACCGGATTACGGTCGCCCTCAAGCAAGAACTTACCAACCATCGCCAGGAAATGGACGAGGAGACCCGCCACCACCTGGCGCAACAAATTGGGCTAGTGGCGAGCGCCCCCATCAGCACCATCGATGCCTTTGCACTGCAGATTGTGCAGCAATACTACTACACCATTAACCTGGATCCCGGGTTCCGCATTCTCGCTGACCCCACCGAAGCCATCATGATTCAGGAGGGGGTCTGGTCCGATTTACGCGAAGTGTTCTTCAGTTCCGACGAGGCCGACCGCTTCCGTGCGCTCAGCACCAACTTTGGGACTGACCGCTCCGATGACCCGCTGGCGGACCTGATCATGCGGGTATATGAATATGCACAAACCACCACGGATCCTGACGGCTGGATTGCGGGACTGGCGGATAACTATCGTAATGACCTGACCGCCACTGGACCGCTCATGCAACAGCTACGCAGTACGGCCGGACCGATTGTGGAGCAGGTACAACGCCTGTTGAATCAGGCCGCCGAGCTCCTAGAACCAGAGCCAGCACTGGCCAAAGTTGCGGATAACGTTGCTCAAACGCGGTCGCTGACGGAGATTGTCGCGCAGGCATTACCAGCTGAAAATTACACGGCGGTGCAAACTGCGATTAACGACGTCGATTGGCCCAGGTGGCCGGGCGGCAAAGTAGCCGATGAAGCCGCGAAGGAGACCAAAAACGCGGCCAAGGAACTGCGCGACCAAGCCAAGGATGTTTTCACCAAAAGCCTGGGCCCGCTGTTCGCGCTGAGTGCCAGCGAGCTGGAACCCGCGTTAACCGCTGCGCACGACTTGGTGGATGAGCTCAGCCACGTTTGCTTAGAATTCAAAGGGGCGTACTGGGCAGAAAAGCAACGGCGTCACGTGCTCGACTTTGGCGACATCGAACAGTCGGCCCGCGTTATTTTGGGCCAGGCAGATCCAGATAGTGGCGCTACGGTTGGGCAAATCTACCGTGACGCCTTTGACGAGGTCCTCGTGGACGAGTACCAGGACACCAACCCGCTGCAGGAGGCTATTTTAAACGCAGTCTCCCAGGATGGCGTGGGTAACCGGTTCATGGTGGGTGACGTCAAGCAAAGTATCTACGGATTCCGGCTGGCGGAACCACAATTGTTCCTGGACAAATATGCCCGTTACACACCGAGTGAGAATTTGAGTGGTGACCCCGAGGTTGACCCGGCGCAGATGGGAGTGGGCGAACGCATCAACCTGGCCGAAAACTTCCGGTCCTCCCGCAACATTATTGATTTCACCAACTTGATCTTCAGGCAGGTTATGGACCGCCAGGTGGGCGATATTGACTACCAGGGCGGTGAGGAATTGCTGCTGGGCGCGACGGATATCCCCGCCGACTTTGCCCCCGATACGGAACTACTGATGTACGTACCCGGCGACGCAGAAGAGGGTGCCAACGCAGATCTGGACAAGGATGTCGGCCAGGTCCGCGCGGTCATTGACCGGATTCGCGCACTAATGACACATCCCGAAAAGCGGTTGTACGACCGCAAAAAGGGTGACTACCGCGACCTCGAGTACCGGGACATCACGCTGCTAGTGCCTACGCGGAGCCAAAACCTCCAGATTCAGGAAGAATTCACGGCGGCGGGCATCCCCATCGTGATTAATGACGCCCAGAACTACTTCAAAACCACCGAGTTGCAGGTAATGCTGTCGTTGCTCAAAGTCGTGGATAACCCACTGCAGGAAATTCCGCTAGTGGCGGTGCTGCGGTCTCCCATCGTAGGGATGACCGCGGATGAACTAGCTGTCGTCCGGTTGGCCGACCGCAACGCCCCGTACTACGCGGCCACCGACGCCTTTGTCCGTCAGTACGACGCAGCGACCGCGGACGGCACGACGACCAGTGCTTACCGCAAGCTAAGCCGGTTTAACGACCAGCTACGCGGCTTCCGGGAGTTGGCCCGCGGGAACCGCCTCGTTGACCTTATTTGGTCAATTTACAACACAACCGGCTACCTTGACTTTGTTGGTGGCATGCCGGGCGGCCCCCAGCGGCAAGCCAACCTCCGGGCACTTTATGACCGGGCCCACGCGTACGAGGAGGGCGGCTTTAAAGGACTATTCGCCTTTGTCCACTTCATCGAATTAATGCAGCAACGCGACAAGGACCTCGACACGCCGGTCACCATTGATCCGGATACCAACGCGGTCCACCTGATGACGATTCACGGTAGCAAAGGCCTACAGTTTCCCGTGGTGTTCCTAATGAACGCCAGCCGGAGTTTGCGCAGTAGCGGTAGTCACGGTGGTCAAGCCATCCTGTCCGGTGGTCAAATTGGCGTGCAGTGGTTACAGCCGGACACCCGCGTACAGGTAGCGTTGCCGCAATACGAACTTGTGCGTCAGGAGCGCGATGCCCGCGAGCAGGCCGAAGCATTGCGGGTTCTCTACGTCGCTTTGACCCGGGCCGAACAACGACTATTCGTCGTCGGATACGGTGAAACACAGGCAAAGTTAGAGCAAAGTTGGCGCGACATGGCCAACACCGACGCCTAGTACTACCCGCCTACAACCGGCTAACGGCCAGTTCCTTACTGACACTGATTGGTGGTAGTATCATCCGCCATCCCCAGTATCCAGGGCAGGACATGGCGACCGCCGCTTTGACGAGCGATGCCACCAGCTTCCAAGTATCCTGGATTAACCATCCCGCCACGGTGACCGGTCAAACTGCAGCCGCGCCGATCGTGCAGCCGCCGCTCACCGTGGACGTCGACCAATGGTTTGAGTACCAGTACCCATACACCGCCGCGACACAAACCACTGGCTTTCAGGCGGTATCCGAAATCAAGCGGCTCTTCGATGACCCCTCATTGGCCGAACTCCACGCCGACCCGCAATCAAGCGGCCACCAGGTGGTCGCCGATGGGCAGGACGCACACCGTTTCACCCAAACGTTTGCTACGCCGAAGTTCATGACTGCGGGCGAGGATGAGCGGCCCACTGCTGCCGCCGTAGGGACGGCCACGCACCAGGTACTACAAAGTTTGGACCTACACCAGGCCATTACGCCCGATTACGTTGCTACCGTCATTGAGGACCTTGTTAGCCGCAACTTAATCACCGCACCAGTGGCCCGCAACGTCAACGTTGAGCACGTGGTGGCGTTCTTTACGACGCCTTTGGGGCAAACGTTATTGGCGACCCCCGCGACCGTGCACCGTGAAGTGCCGTTTGCCATGCTGATGCCGGCGGGGGACGTTTTTCCCGCCATGCGTAACGACGAACAAAACCTCCTGGTTCACGGGATTATGGACGGCTTTGTGACCACCGCTGATGGTGTCATTCTGTACGATTACAAAACCGACCATATCGGCCACCATCAGGACGCCGTAGTGCAAAGATACAGCGGCCAGCTCAGGCTCTACGCCCAGGCCCTACGGCAAATTCAACCGGAGCCGGTGGTCGGTTTGCGGCTGGTCCTACTGGAAACCAACACGGTAGTAGCACTCCCCGTAGAAGGGGCGTATGATGGAAATAGTAATAAAAGCTGACGTAGGTACGATCATTAACTACGTGACCTTTTAATTTAGGTGATAAATAAATGGATGCAGACACCATCTACGCAGTAATTGATTTGGAAACTACTGGTACTGACGTCAAGGCCGGTGACCGGATTATTCAGATTGGTTGTGCTTTAATTCAACACCACAAGGTCATCCAGACCTATTCCCAACTGGTTAATCCAGACTCACGCATTCCCGTCGCTATCCAACGGTTAACGGGCATCCACCCGCAGGATCTAGTTTCCGCACCGTACTTTGACGAAATTGCGCCGGCACTGGAACAGATGTTGGCGGATACGGTGATTGTGGCCCACAACGTCAACTTTGACTACCCGTTTTTGAACGCCGAGTTCGAGCGGGTTGGTTTGCGTACCCTCGATAATGACGCGCTGGATACCGTCCAGCTCGCCCAGATTCTATTGCCCAATTCGGTCAGTTACCGCTTGTCCGACCTGACCCACTTGCTGAACATTAAGCACAGTAATCCACACCAGGCCGATAGCGACGCGGTTAGCACCGCCAAGCTGCTCATCGAACTCAGCCGGCGTTTCCGCCAATTGCCGGGACCTACCCAGCAGGAACTGGCCCGGTTAGGTAAGGGGTTGCTACGGGAGACGGGGAAGTACCTCCAATACCTAGCCCGTGACGCGCAGCCACTATCGGGACACTACCTGCAAAAGCGGGGTGTAGTGATTGCCAACCCCGCACCCGAACGCCAAAGCCGTGCCGCACGGGCCGGTCGCGGACTCCAAGAATATCCGCTCAAGGAAGCCGCTAAGCGTAAAATGATTAAGCGCGCGGACCACCTCCGTTTCCGTTACGCTCAGGCCCGGATGATGGACCGGCTATTTAGCAACGCCACTGACGAACAGGTTCCGCTAGTGATTGAGGCCGGCACCGGGCTGGGTAAGTCGTTAGGTTACTTGATACCGTATAGTTTTGTCGCCACCCCAGATAACAAAGTGGTGGTGGCTACGTCGACGACGGTGCTCCAAAGTCAGCTCATGAACGAAACCATTCCGCTGGTCGAACTATTGGTCGGCCACCCGGTGGACGCCGTCACGTTGAAAAGCCCCCGGCATTACATTGACTTGAACAGGTTTGCCACGACGCTCCACGACGACGAGATCAAGGGCATTAGCCTCATTTTGCAGATGCAGATTCTCGTCTGGCTCACCACCACCAAGACGGGGGATTTGGACGAACTGCACACAGCCAGTACGCAGAGTGCCTTCTTCATCCGGATTCAGCATACTGGTAATTTTGGCACGGAATACAGTAATCCGTTCTACAAAGTGGACTTTTACCGTAATGCCCTCCGTCGGGTCGACGCCGCGGCCATCGTGGTGACCAACCACGCCTACCTAGCCGCGCACTACACGGACGACGCTTTTAGTGGCCAACCATTTCTGGTGGTTGACGAAGCACAACACTTCGCTGAGAACGCAGCCAACGCCTTTACGGTCCGGCTCAACCTGAAAAAGCTGCATTACTCGCTCAACCAGTTTGAGCGGATTATTGGGGGCCCGGACGCGCGGGGCTTGGCCGCTATATACGCCGACAACCAAATTATGAGTTACCAGTTACGTAGCCTGCAGCTGGCGACGGACAAGGCCCTCGGTTTAGTGGACGGCATTCAGACGCGACTTTTCCACCACTACTTTGCCCACCAGCAGCGCCCACACAACGGCTTCATGGAGCTCAACCTGAGTCACGAGGACATTCAGGCTATTATCGACCGGTTCACGCCGGTAGCCAAAGACGTGACGGGCTTGGGCAACCAGATTCTCACGATTGCGGAAACGCTGTTAACGGACTACACGCAAAACGAAAACCACTTCCTGACCGGCGATATTAAAACCTTCCAGCACCTTGAGGACGTGGCGGCCGGTCTGGCTGAGCAGTTGCGCCCAATGGCCGCGCTGACGGAGCACCAGCCGCTGCTGACGGACCAGCAGGTGGCCGTGCCTAGCCTGACGCTGCGACACCCGGATGATCTCACCAGTCTCAACGTTAACTGGCGAGTGTTTGATGCTCGGGACCACATTCAGTCATTGTTGCAACGGTTCACCGCCCCAGTGTTCACTGGTGGTACGCTGACTGTGCGCAAAGACGCGCAGTTCCTCACCGGACAGTTAGGTTATAGTTCACTACCAGAATCGCAGGTAATGACACTCCGTAGTCCGTTCAAGTACAAGCAGCAGGCCCGCATTATGATTGCCGCGGACGCACCACACATTAATGAACTGAACGCCAAGCAGTACGCTGATTATCTGACCAACGCCATTGAGCAACTTGCCGACAACGAGCACCAAACGTTGGTCTTGTTTAACTCACTTACGGTCATCGGCAACGTCTTTGCACGACTCAACCGGCGGCCTATTGCCGACCGTAAGGAAATTTTGGCTCAGGGTGTGACCGGATCGGCGGCACGAATTGCGCGGCGGTTCGCCGTCAGCCGTAACAGTGTCCTGCTGGGGGCCGCCAGCTTCTTTGAGGGCGTTGATTATCCCGATAAACAATTGGAGACGGTAATTTTAACAAGATTACCTTTTGATATGCCAAACGACCCCGTAATCAAGGCACGGTATGATAATATAAAGGCTAGTGGTGCCGACCCGTTCGTTCAGGACGCCGTACCCCGGGCCACGTTACGCTTACGGCAGAGTTTCGGCCGGTTAATTCGGCGCGAGAGTGATCGTGGTGTATTCATCGTACTGGACGACCGGCTGACCCGCACCAATTACGGGCGGGGGATGCAAAAGTCGTTGCCATCCGTGACGACGGACTTGCTGCCACTGTCCGCGATGCCTGACGCGTTGGAACGCTGGCTAACACCGGACGAAGCGGAGCAGGCCGCCGCCAAGCGGTTGCTCGATGAACACAAGGCTTCAACGGGCCGCCGACCACGGCGTTCCGCCAAGGACAAAGCCAAGACTAACGGTACTGCCACCCGTAAAGGTACTGGCGAGTCAACGCCAAAAAAAAGCGGCGCCCCCGCCGGCGCAAGCAGAAACCAGCCAGTAAAGAGTAATACGGTCGGCTAGGTATCGATGTGAAAGGAATTTTTCATGCACAATCGTAGTTCTGCCCGCTGGCACAAGTGGGCATTAATCGCTGGCGTCATTGTTGTCGTGCTTTCCATCCTCATTTTCTTCCAGCAGGCACTGCACCCGTACAATAAGTTGCGTAGCCAGGCTGACAGCATTGCGCGCCGTTCCGCCAAAGTAACCAAGATTAACGGTTTCTGGTGGAATACCCGCGATACAAGTTACGTCACGGTCGGCGGACAGCGTAGTGGTCACGCCGTGTACGTGGTCATCAAGCAGAAAAATGGGGCTGTCCACGTCGTGCGGCAGAGCGCGGGGACGACCCGCAACGAGGCACTCAGTCAGGCCTGGAAGCAACTGGACCCGCAGCGGGTACTCAACGCCTCTTTGCGTTACCAGGGTAAAAACCTGGTGTGGGACGTGGCGTACAAGACCAAGCAGGGCCGTTTGGGGTACGTGACTTATTCATTTCGAACCGGTAAGCAAGTGGAGTTAATCAAAAACATATAACGATGGGCAACCATCATTTGGAGGTGCTCTATGCAAGTTTCTAACCGCTTAGCCAAAGTTAATCCTAGTGCCACCCTGGCCATGAGCCAGAAAACCAATGAACTCAAAGCGGCGGGGGCCGACGTCATTAACTTGACCATGGGCCAGCCCGATTTTGAGACGCCCAAGTTCATTGAACAGGCCGCCATCGACAGCATCAACGCCGGTCAGGCCAGCTTCTACACCCAAGCCACCGGGTTGCCAGAACTGCGTGCGGCCATCAGCGGCAATATCGAGCGCCGCACGGGGTACCATTACGATACCAACCAAATTATTGCGACTGACGGGGCCAAGTTTGCCCTCTATTGCTTGTTCAACGCCATCCTGAATCCTGGTGATGGGGTCATCATACCCACACCAGGGTGGGTCTCCTACGTCGAACAGGTCCGTTTGGCGGGGGGCGTCCCACAGGCAGCACCCGCAAGCAACGGGTTTAAGGTGACCGTTGATGACCTGGATCAGGTCGTCAACCAGCACACTAAGGCCCTCATCATTAACAGCCCGCAAAATCCGAGCGGGACGATTTACTCCCGCCAGGAATTAACGCTCATTGGTAACTGGGCACTCCGGCATGACGTCATGATTGTCAGTGACGAGATCTACAGCGACCTAACGTATAATGGTGAGGACGCGCCATCAATGCTGTCGCTCGATCCAACTATCAGCGCCAACACCATCCTTATCGGCGGGGTATCCAAGTCCTACGCCATGACTGGTTGGCGGATTGGTTACGCTGCGCCCCGATTGCCGTCGCCAAGGCCATGGCGACAATTTGTAGCCACGCAACGGGGAATCCCGCCGCGGTCAGTCAGTACGGTGCCATTGCAGCGTTTAACAGTGATGGTAGTAGCACCGAAACCATGCGGCTTGCGTTTGAAGACCGGTTGAACACGATTTACCCGCTGTTCAACCAAATTCCGGGCTTCAAGTTAGAGGAAAAGCCTACCGGTGCCTTTTACCTGTTCATTAACGTGAAGGACGCCGTGACCAATTTGGGGTACGACTCCGCCGACGCCTTTGCCATGGATTTACTGGAAAAGACTGGAGTAGCCGTAGTACCCGGCCGTTCCTTTGGTAATCCGAACTACATCCGCATTAGCTACGCGGCCGCCAAGGATAGCCTCCTTGAAGCCGCCAACCGGATTGCGGACTTCGTTACGGGTTCCAGCACACCACATACTGCAAACGATTAGGAGAAATTAGCAACATGCCAGAACAGATTACAATTAGTGAAGCATCCCAGCACGTTAACGAAACCGTCAAGATCGGCGTTTGGCTCACCGACAAGCGTAGCAGCGGCAAGATTGCCTTCCTGCAACTTCGCGACGGTACAGCGTTCTTCCAGGGCGTCGTCCGCAAGAATGACGTGAGTGAAGAAGTTTTCCAGCAGGCAAAGGAACTGCGCCAAGAGACCAGCTTTTGGGTGGTTGGTGAAATTCACGAAGACGCCCGGAGCCACTTTGGCTACGAAATTCAGGTGCAAGGCATTGAGGTAATCGGCGATAGTGAGGATTACCCCATCACGCCTAAGGAACACGGAATCGAATTCCTGCTGGACCACCGGCACCTGTGGCTGCGTAGTCGCCGGCCCTTTGCGATTATGCACATCCGTAACGAAGTAATTCGCGCAACGTACGAGTTCTTCAACCAGGAAGGGTTCATCAAGATGGACCCGCCAATTTTGACGGGCTCCGCACCAGAAGGGACTACGGAGTTATTCCACATCGACTACTTCGATCATGACGCCTACCTGAGCCAGAGTGGTCAGCTGTACATGGAGGCCGGGGCAATGGCGTTTGGCAAAGTGTTCAGTTTTGGGCCAACGTTCCGGGCTGAAAAGAGCAAGACCCGGCGTCACTTGACCGAGTTCTGGATGATTGAACCCGAGATGGCGTTCATGCACCAGGACGAGAGCCTCGTGGTACAAGAAAAGTACGTGTCTTACCTCATTACCAAGATTATTGAAAACTGTGAGTACGACCTAAAGTTACTGGACCGGGACCCCGAAGATTTACGGAAGTTCACCAAGCTACCGTTCCCACGGATTAGCTACGATGAGGCCATCGACATGCTACAAAAGGGCGGCTTCGACACTAAGTGGGGCGACGACTTTGGCTCACCAGAAGAAACGTACTTGTCCGACCAGTTTGAGCAGCCCGTCTTTGTTCTGAACTACCCGAAGAGCATCAAGCCGTTCTACATGCTGCCGGCCGCCGACCGCGACGACGTGTATGTTTGTGCGGACCTGCTTGCACCAGAGGGCTACGGGGAAATTATTGGTGGTTCGGAGCGTGAAGTTGACTACGATAAGCTCGCTAAGGCCATCAAGGACGCAGGCCTCAATGAAGAGGACTACCAGTGGTACCTCGATTTGCGTGAATATGGTAGTGTGCCGCACTCCGGCTTTGGTATGGGCCTTGAGCGGTTCCTGACATGGATTTGCAAGTCGGACCACTTACGGGAAACGATTCCGTTCCCACGGATGCTAAACCGTTTGCAGCCGTAATGAATAATGAGTACCCACGTGGCCGCATAGCAATTGCTTGCGCACGTGGGTTTAGTGACATAATATTTGCAGTTAGAAGGGGGAAAACACATGGGGACAATTGACGACCTATTAGCCGCGGGCACCCTCAGTTTCTCGGACATTATTTGGTCTGAGTTCGCATCATCGTCACTCACTCGGGACGAATTGGTGGTTTACCTGTACATTGACCGTCACTTACAGCAACACCACGATGCACCTAACTTGCAGGAGCTGGCCCAGAGCACCAAGATGACCAGCACCGAGTTCAACCGGGCCGTCGCCAGCCTGGTCAGCAAAGGCGCCATTACTATCAGTGCCAGCACTGACTCCCAAGGACGGATGCTGGACGTGTACGATACGACACCATTGGTTAAGCAGTTACTTGCCGCCAAGCAACCGGCTGACAATCAGGCTAACATGAGCGGTTTAGAGGCTGATCCGGTGCGCAATCTGCAACAACAGGTTGAAACCGAGTTTGGTCGCATGCTGACACCAATTGAACAGCAAACCGTGAGGGCGTGGATGAACGAAGATCACTACGATCCCGACGTGGTGGCACTAGCCTTACGCGAAGCGGTGCTCAACCAGGCGTACTCCCTTAAGTATATGGACCGGGTCCTGATCACCTGGGAAAAGCGCAACCTGCGTACGGTTCAGGCAATTAAGCAAGCGCAGCGGGAATTTAACGAACTATAGTTTTAATAGTTTTCCGGATAACGGTCGCCACTAACACACAACAACGGGTGTAGTTAGTGGCGACCGTTTTTTTATCGGGGAGGGTAGAGTAGCAGCAATAAGTGTGGATAATTTTGCTTATGTTAACCTGCAACAAATCAACCTACTCACAGCACAAAAAAAGTTCACCTCCTTGGTCTAGCAACGGACCAAGAGGTGAACTTCAATTTGGGGCGTTATTGCTGCGCCGAGCTACTACTACTACCAGATGCCGTCCCCGACGAACCACTAGATGGCGTCGAAGCTGATTCCGTCGAGTTAGAATCCGCGCTAGAAGACGAGGATGTCGACGACGACTCACTACTACTGGAGCTAGAACTGGACGAGCTACTGGAGCTGGAACTTGAACTAGATGAACTGCTGGAACTCGAGGAGGACTTGCTACTGGAGCTCGAGCTCAGGGAGTCGCTCACGTCGGTAGAATTGCTTGCCGCCGTGCTGCCCTTAACGAACAGCTCAGAACTCTTGGTACCGAGTACCGAAACGGTTTTCCGCAATACGGTGTCTGGCTTAGTCCAGTTGGTATTGGAGACGTTCTGGTTTTGGTACACGTAACTCATCATGTACTTGTAGATGTACGCCGCAATTTTTTTCCTCGGACGGGGTTACGCCGTTCTTGCTGGACTGATCGTACCCTGTCCAAACGGAAACCACGCGTTGCTTAGTGTACCCAGTAAACCAGCTGTCCTTCACGGCGTCTTCATACTTCAAAGTAGGATTTTCGGCCATCACCGTGTCGGAGTAGTCGGTCGTCCCGGTCTTTGCCGCGGCGTAGAGGCCGGAAATCGCCCCGGACGTCCCAGTACCCTTAGTCAGCACGCCCTTCAGCATATCCGTAATCATGTACGCCGTATAGCCTGACATCGCGCGCTTCCCGGTCGAACCGTAGTTGGTGGTCAGGCCGTCCGCCGTCGTAATTTTGCGGATATAGGTCGGTTTGTAATAGGTACCACCGTTGGCAAAGGCGCCGTATGCCCCGGCTTCAGTCAGGGTCGACATGCTGGCACCAATAGCCGCGGAGTAGTACTGCTCGTTCTTGGCCAAGTTGACGCCCAGCCCAGATGCAAAGGTGAGGGCCTTACTCAGCCGACTTTGGCCAGCGTCTTCACGGCTGGAATGTTCCGCGACTGCTCCAGTGCTTTGCGCATGGTCATTTTGCCGTCATAACGGTTATCCCAGTCGTTAACGGCCGTATTGGTGCCCGGGTAGTTGTACGCCGAATCATCCAGCACCGTGGCCGTTGACTCCTGCAGGTACTCAATGGCCGGACCGTAATCCAAAATTGGCTTCATTGTCGAACCGTTGGACCGGTCACTCGCAATAGCACGGTTGTACGCTAGGCGCACGTTACCCGTCTTGCGCCCACCAATTTGTGCAAGCACCGCACCGTTATTCGGGTCGGTCATCGTGACGGCCGTTTGGAACTTATTGTCCGGGAAGTTCACGTACTGGTCACTATTAACAATATCGTACAGACGGGTTTGAGCGTTCATATCGAGGTTGGTGTAAATCTTCATCCCGGAAGTGTAGGGGTTCTCGCCCGTCTTCTTTTTGACCTCTTTGATTACGCCCGTCAGGTAGCTGTCAACAATCTTATCGGTTTTTGTGGTGCTCTTGGTTGTTGACGACTGTGAAACCAACCCATCGCCAATGTTCGTAGCCTTAGCCTTAGCTGCGTCGCTAGAGGAAATTTCCTTGTCCCGTAGCATAGCGTTAATTACCTGGTTACGCCGGTTCGTAGCGGCTTCGGGGTGCGCCACTGGATCGTAGGACGATGGTGCCTGCGCTAACCCCGCAATAAACGCGGTCTGGGCCAGCGTCAACTGGCTAAGTGACTTGTTATAGTAGTACTTTGCCGCGGTAGCCATACCGTATTGGCCGTGATTCATGTACACCTTATTAATGTAGAACTCCAAAATTTGGGATTTGCTGTAGCTGCGTTCCACCTTAAATGCCAACCAGGCTTCCTGGGCCTTACGCTTGATGGTCTGGTCTGAAGCCTTGGTTGAGAAGTAAGACAGTTTGACCAGCTGCTGCGTGAGCGTACTGGCCCCCTGGAGATCACCGGAGCTAGTCACGTCAGACAAAGCCGCTTGGGCGATGCGCAGCGGGTCAATACCAAGCTTCTCAGAGTAAAAATGGCGGTCCTCGATTGAAACCACAGCTTGCTTCAGTTGCGTGGGTATCTTGCTACTAGAAACGTATACCCGGTTTTCTAGCCCCAACGTGGTGATTTCATCGCCGTTAGCGGCGTAAATAATCGAACTACCGTCGCTCTTAAGCTTAGATTCAGCTAGGGCGGGAGCAGACTTGGCATACCACGCAAAGAGTCCGACACCCAGCAAGAATAAAACTGCGACCACGCCGACAATCCACTTAATTAGCCGACGCCACGAAAAACCCTTCTTATTACTGGGCTTGTTACTACTAGCTTGTCGTTGCTCTGCGCGCTTTCGCGACATGCGTGATGGTTCTTCTTCGCCATGTTTAGCCACGTGTGGCACCTACTTTCTGTGAAATTAACCAGTCAACCCCATCTAGATAGGGAACACGGGGCTGAATCTTGGGGGTGAGCTCAAAGCCGTCATGCTCAATGGTCGACAAAGTGATTGACTTCCGGGCTCCATCAGCCTGAGCATCCCAAGCCGCAATGAGCGGGGAGGCGGGGTAGACGAACAGACGCTCTAAGCGCACAAAACGCATGACCACAAAGCAAATACCTTTCTGTACCAGGCAAGCACGCATGTGGTCGACTTGATGCTGATGAAAGTTTTTGAGGGGAAAACTCGCTTTATTTTTGGTTTCCTTGGCCTCGAAATCCAGGTAATACCCGCGATAAATCCCGTTATAGTCAGTTGTGGAGGGCGTTTTAAAGTAACCCTCACGAATGACCGCCTTACTGCGCTGGGGGTAATCCACTTTGACAATTTGAATCGGTGTGGGCTTCTTATGCACCACGGCGCGACCGGTGCTCAAATAGTACTGGTTGGTCCCGTTCAGCTCGTCCTCAAGGGTCATCCCGCGGCCACCATAAATCGTGGCGGGGGCTGCCGGTTTTGCGAGCGCATGTTGTTTATACGCACCGCCATTGGGATAATGTATCGTCATGTTCTTCACACTCCATAGGGTGATTATAACAAAAATTCTTCATACAAAGGGCATAATACTACCAGTATTAGCGGCCGGCTTGCGCTATAATAAGTTTATGACCACGAGGCAAAGGAGAGTCAGTATGCGTGAGCGCGTGTGGGTCACCGGATACAGGGCGTATGAATTATCCGTATTCAACGATAATGATCCCAAGGTCACCGTCATTAAATATTCTTTAAAGAGCCAGCTCACCCAATTACTGGACGAGGGGTTAGAGTGGATAATAACAGGTGGACAGCCGGGAGTGGAACAATGGTCGGCCGAGGTTGGCCTTGAACTGCAGGCAGACTTCCCACAGTTACGGGTAGCCGTGATGGTCCCTTTCACCGACTTTGGCGGACGCTGGAAGGAAGAACGCCAAGCGCAGTTGGCGGCGTTACGCGCGCGGGTGGACTTTACGGCGTCAGTTGGCACCACACCGTATACAAGCCCCCGCCAATTAGTAGCATACGGTGACTTTATGAGCACGCACACTGATTTAGCGCTAATGGTTTACGATCCGGAGTTTCCTGGTAAGGCCCAGTACGACTACGAACGCATCAGTCGCTTGGCGGCACGGAGCGATTATTCGGTGCGCATGACGACGATGGACGACCTCCAGGAAGCCGCAAATGAATATGGGGAACTGCAAAATGACCGTTCCCAAAACGAGTAGCTTATGATAAGCTTATTGATGGCCTGATTGATTATGAACGGGGTGGAACGATGGATGCACAGAATGACGGACAAATGAATGTCCACTATACGCCACAAGATATCTTGAACAAGCAGTTTAAGAGTAAGATGCGTGGTTACGACCAGGACGAAGTTGATTCGTTCCTCGACGATATTATCAAGGACTATGAAGCCTTTGAGAAGGAAATTACGTCGGGCAAAGAAGAAAATGCACGTCTAATTAGTCGCGTGGACGAGCTGACCAAGCAGTTGAACGTGTCAAAGGGTGTTGCTGCCCAAACGCCACAGGCAAACGTTGCGGCAACGAACTACGACATTCTCAAGCGCTTGAGCAACTTGGAGCGTCACGTCTTTGGTAGCAAGCTGAGTGATGGCGGGGCCCATGCCGCGACACCAAACAGTCAGCGTCCAGAATAATTAAGGCATTGCTACCGGTACGGAGAGTGCCGGCACCTGTAAGTCTCGAGTAATCGCGGTCTACTTTGGTAGGCTGAGGAAAGTCCATGCCCGCACAGGCTGTGATGCCTGTAGTGTTCGTGCCAGGCCCAATAAGCCTGGGTGCCGTGCAAACGGTAACGGCAGCGGAACGCGCTAAAGCTTCGGCCACGCGCCAGTACGTTTGAAAGTGCCACAGAAACGATGCCAACGGGAAACCGTTGGATTGGAACGCGGTAAACCCCGCGAGCGAGTAACCCAAACTTTGGTAGGGGCGCTTTACCATGGGAATTGAACCAACGGCAAAGCAGTAGAAATACTGAGATAGATGATTACTGAAGGGTGACCTGCCTGAGGCCACCTGGAACAAAACATGGCTTATAGAGACTTACAGGCAGGCGGGGGACCCAGAGATGGGCCCTCTTTTTGTATAGAGCGAACCCCCGGGTGGCTTTGGGACGGAGGTGTCGTGCCCTGCGCCCTGATTGCTACGGAGGTGGTTGACGGCAGCGTTGGTCGGACCGGGGAGCTGCGGCTTTCGTGGGGCACTCCATGGTAATCCACTGCTAGGGCGAAGGCTCCAACCCGCCAAGTGCAGG
>NZ_BBAI01000041.1 GCF_001311175.1 Lacticaseibacillus pantheris DSM 15945 = JCM 12539 = NBRC 106106
GAATTGGCTAGCCCGAGAAAACCACTCGGTCTACCCAATTTGATTCCGTAATTCGCTGCGCTCATAACGGAACTACGGGCCTGCAGCCGTCACGGCCAACCGCCCACCACCTCCGCCACACCAGCCGACCAAACCTAGTTGGTGGAGATCCGCTACCGTCTGTACAACTACTGTTGAGGTTAAATTGGGGCTGTGGTACGAGACATACGCATAATAATCTGGTTGCGTTAGTGTTTAAGTTTCTAGTCCTTTTGGTGTTAGGCCCATCGAGGGAACGGGTGCCGGGGGAGTTGGTTGGGGGACGGAGCCGACTGGGACTGGAACGGTGACCGCTGCAAAGGGCATGCCGCCGTAGGAGCCGGAGGCGACGTACGGCGCGACGAACTTAGAGACTGACTGCCCGGGCTTGGCAGGCAGGCTCTAAGTCGCACCGGAAACCGCGGGTTTTGCGGTTGGAGGTTTCGCCCTAGCAGCGGTCACCGCGGAATGTCCCACAAAGGCGCAGTCCCCCAACCAACTCCCCCTGCACGCCCCCCCCGACTCGTGAAACACGACTTTGCTCTGATTAGATAATTACAGTAGAATATTCACAAAGGGGTTGTTGATGTGGCAGGCGTATTTATTACATTTGAAGGACCCGACGGCGCGGGCAAAGACAGCGTTTTGCGCCGGGTGGTCCCGGAACTAACCGCGCACTTGCGGGTGCCGGTACTAGAAACCCGCGAGCCGGGTGGGGCACGGATCTCTGAACATATCCGCGAACTAATTTTGGATCCGGCCAATACCGAAATGGATCCGCGCACCGAGGCCATCCTCTACGCGGCGTCCCGCCGGCAACACCTGGTCGAAGTGATTCGACCAGCTTTGGCGGCAGGCAAAGTCGTCGTTTGTGATCGCTTTGTGGACAGCTCCATTGCCTATCAGGGCGCGGGACGCGGTATCGGTGAGGATGCCGTTGGTGCCCTCAACAACTTTGCCACCGAGGGGTTGACCCCGGCGCTGACCGTTTACCTCGACGTGCCGGCCAGCGTGGGCCTGGCGCGGATTAATGCGCATCGCCGGGATACGCAGTTTGACCGGTTGGACCAAGAAAAGGAAGATTTTCATGACCGTGTGCGTGCTGCCTACTTGAGGTTGGCAGCGGACCACCGCGACCGCATCGTGACCGTGGACGCCACCCAGACACTCGATCAGGTGTGTGCAGATACGCTCGCTGTGTTGCGGACGCACTTGGCAGCTTACTGGCAGGAGTAACTAACTACGGGGGGAAAACTATGAAGCTAATTTTGGCAATCGTGCAGGACAAAGATGCAACTAACCTGAGCTCGGCCTTTGTGGATGCTAACGTGCGGGCCACTAAGCTCAGCACTACTGGCGGCTTTCTCAAAGCGGGTAACACTACCTTTATCATTGGGATTGAGGACGAACGGGTGGATGAGGTACTCGACATCATCAAGGAGAACGGCCAGACCCGGGAACAGTTTATGACTCCACCGATTATGAACGTCGACACGGCCGAGGCCGGCCAGTCGTACCCTATTGAGGTGCAGGTCGGTGGCGCCACCGTCTTTGTCATGCCGGTCGAGTCCTTCCACCAGTTCTAATGGTAATGGCGGAGATTAACCAGTTACAACCAGCTGGTACAGCAATTTCAGAACGTGATCCAGCATGACCGGCTTTCGCAGGCCTACGTTTTTGTGGGCCCACGGGGAAGCGGGCCGAGCGCGTTGGCAACGTGGCTGGCACAACGCCTATTTTGCACCAACCTGCAGGACGGCCAGCCGTGTGGTGAATGTGACGAGTGCCGACGCGTGCTGACTGGTAACCACACCGACGTACTGACCATTAGTCCTGAGGGTACAGCCATCAAAGCCGACGCGGTCCGCGGACTGAAGGAAGAAATGAGTAAGTCGGGGATGGAGGGCAACCGGCGCGTTTTCATTATTGAAGATGCAGACGGATGACGACGGCAGCTGCGAATAGCCTCCTCAAGTTCTTTGAGGAGCCGTATCCGGGCATGCTCATTATTCTGACGACGACGAACAAAAACGGTTTGTTACCGACGGTGCTGTCACGAGCGCAAGTCATCCAGTTTCCCGCTCCGCGCCGTGGGGACATTGAAGACCAGTTGGTTGCTGCTAACGTTGCGCCCAGCTTGGCCAACGTGGTCGCCCGCTTAACGCGTCGGTGGACGGCGGGGTGGAGTTGGCCCAAGATGAGGACTTCGCCAAGCGGGTGCACGTGATGCTACAATTGGTTGACCGCTTGGCAGCGGGGGATGAACTCGCCTTTCCGTTGATTCAAACCGACGTGGTCAAAGCCTGCCCGGATCGTGCAACGCAACGGCAGTTCGTCCAGTTGCTGGCTTTGGCCTATTCCGAAGCCATTAACCGTTGTTATGGTGCGGCCCCGGCTGTGTTCAAGCAGGATGAGGGTGTTGCACACCTGGCGCAACGGGCAGGTACGCACGTTGCGAATGGCCTGCAGCTGGTGTTGGCGGCGGGTACACAGATTGAAAGTAACGTGAATTTTCAGGCCAACATGGAACAATTGGTACTATTAATTTTACGGGGGTAAGTCAGCGATGGCGGATCGGGATGTATTTGAAGAGTTTCAGCAGGCGGCGGACACCGCCAGTGCTTTAGCGCAAAAGCTGGAAAACTTGCGTGAAGATTTTACTGCGGTTCTGGAACAAAATGCAGAGCTGAAAATTGAAAATGAACATCTCCGTGACCGATTACAGGAATTAATCGACCAGATGGCACCCCCAAGGGCAAGCCGTCTCAGGGCGGACTGTCAAAATCGAAGGCTAACCTGGAAAAAATTTACAACGAGGGTTATCACGTTTGCTCATTCCAGTACGGCTCACGTCGAGTTGACGGGGAACCGTGCGCGTTTTGCTCCGCAGTGATATACGCGGACGCGGATGGCGAGCGCAGTGGTAATTGATGTAACTTTGATTGTGGGGTTGTGGCGTTCATGTGGAGTGTCGGGGCAGATATCTGTCCCGGCGTCCTGGGTCACGACCCCATTTTGGTGAAAGGACAAAGCGATGCAGGTACAGAAAAGTTTCGCGGAACACCAGGAGGGGACGCTATACTTGGTGCCCACGCCAATCGGTAATTTGGACGATATGACGGTCCGGGCAATCGATACGTTGCGGTCGGTGGACCTGATTGCAGCCGAGGATACGCGGCATACCGGCCAATTGTTAAGCCACTTTGGTATTGATACTCGCCAGATCAGCTTCCACGAACATAATACGCAGCAGCGGATCCCTGAACTGCTGGACAAGTTGCGGGCGGGCGCTAATATTGCGCAGGTAAGTGACGCGGGGATGCCGTCAATCAGCGACCCTGGCACGGAGCTGGTGGCGGCTGCGACCGCCGCAGGCATTGCCGTGGTGCCGCTGCCAGGACCGAACGCCGGCCTCACTGCGCTCATCGCGTCGGGATTGCGCCGCAGCCGTTCACTTTTTACGGCTTTTTGCCCCGCAAAGCGACGGAGCAAGCCGCGACTTTGGCTAGCTGGGTGCACCATCCTGCCACGATGATTTTCTACGAGGCCCCGCATCGACTGGCCAAAACTTTGGCGACGATGGCCGACGTTTTTGGTGGGGATCGACGCGCAGTGGTCGCGCGAGAGTTAACCAAGAAGTTTGAGGAGTTCAGTCGCGGTACGCTGGCGGAACTACAGGCGGTGGCCGCTAATCCCCGCGGGGAGTACGTCATTATGGTGGCTCCCGGGGATGGCGTGCAGTCCGGGGCCACGGATGACGCGCCCACGGGTACCGTGATTGAGCAAGTCCAAGCCATCATTGATGGTGGGGCGGCCCCCAACGCGGCCATCAAGCAGGTGGCGAAGCGGCTGGGCATCCCCCGGCAGGACGTGTATAACGAATTTCATGGTATTGAGTAGACAAGGAGGCATTGTGTGCGTTATTCGGAAGACTACCAGGTACCATTTTTCATGGGTACGACAACGGGCGATATTAGCGTGGCGGATACCGTCAACATCATGATGTTGGTGTCGGAACACCAGTTGGACGAATTGAATATCGGGGTGGCCGGACTGGCGGAGTATGGTGCTGGTTGGGTCATTACCCAAAACCAGATGGAGATTAACCGTCTGCCGCGAGTGGACGAACGGTTACACGTTTGGACCGAGGCCACGTCCTATAACCGGCTGTTGTGCTACCGAACCTACGGCATTGACGATCTGGATGGCAACAACATTGCGCTCATTCACAGCACCTGGGTGATGTTTGACCTGCAAAAACGGAAAATCATGCCCATCATTGATGCCATTGCGGCGCCGACGGGAGCGGTGAAGAGTGCCAAAGTCGAACGGTTACCGCGCGTGACGAAGATGGGCGCTGCCGATGGTGCCCGGGATTACCGGGTACGCTACTTTGACATAGACTTCAACGGTCACGTCAACAACGTCCACTACTTTGACTGGCTTTGCGATAGCCTGGGGAACGACTGGTTACAGAAAAATCGTCCGGTCAGCGTGAACATTAAGTACGAGCAGGAGGTCGGACCCGACGACACCACCACGGCGGCGTTCCAGCACGTCCAGGATACTGGCACCACGACGACTTTGCACCGCATCACCACCGGCGACGTGGTCAACGCGATTGCAGAAATATCCTGGACCCCCTTGCAGAAATAAAGGTAGCCGTGGTACGCTTAACAGGTAAGTTATTGGCTTACAAAAAAAATAAGGAGTAGGTATGCACGCGTTAAGTGCCGGTGGAACGGAATGTGAACACCGGACGAAGCTCCCGCCATGCGGGGCGCGGTGTGTGTACCGCATTCGTCTTAGATTAGGCTACGTCACACCCATTCCGTACCGTGACGGTGTGCGACGGTTGATTGATTGTTGCGTGGGTACTAGTAGTAGTGCACACAGCGTGGCCTGCCCTTTGGCGTCTCCCCAAGGAGATGGCTACAATGCAAATATTGAGTTTACGTTCGCCGCGTTTGAACACGCGGTCGATGGCGTTCCTGGCGCTACTAATGGCGTTGGAATTGGTGCTCGCCCGATTTTCGGTGGGGACTGACTTCCTCAAGATTAGCCCGGCGTTCATCGCAACGGCCCTCATGGGTTATTATTTTGGCCCGTGGTGGGCAGCAGCGGCTGCGGCTATTTTGGACCAGGTCGGGTTTGTCCTGTTTGGTAGCGGGGCCGATTTTCTCGGTTACACGCTATCGGCAGCGGTCGCGGCCGCAATCTACGGGATGTTTTTCCACGAACACAGTGCCAGTGTGTGGCGGGTGGCGGTAGCGACTTTGCTGGTTATCGCACTGGTGAACGTGGTGTTAGGCACCTGGTGGTTGGTTATGATGGGCTTTGATCTCAAAGTAATCCTCTGGCCGCGGGTGATTAAAAACCTCATAGAATTGCCAATCCAGGCGATTCTCATTTACGGGGTACTCAAAGGGGTGACGGCGGTACGGCCATCACTCGCATGATGAACGAATTTAAAGCCTGAGTGGTGCACGTGTTGGTGCCGCGTTCAGGTAATGAGGGAGCCGGTAATGGCTCTTTTTTTATTTTGGCGAGGATAATGTGCTGTCGCGCGGCATTGCGCGGGTCACTAGTGACCAATAAACAGTATGATTGTGGTAAACTAGGTGCAAATATCTTTTTGTAAAGGGGGGAAATGTGCAATGAAAATACTTGCTATCGATACTTCCAATAAGGCCATGAGCGTTGCCGTTACCGATAACGGTGAGGTGTTGGGCGAGACCACTTTGAACCACGCCCGCTCGCATAGTGGGCAGTTACTGCCGGTAATTGAACAGTTAATGAGTCAAAGTGGCGTTGAGCCTACCGCACTGGACCGCGTGGTTGTTGCGGCCGGGCCGGGTAGTTACACTGGCCTGCGTATTGGCGTAACGACGGCCAAGACTTTGGCGTACACCCTCAATATCCAGTTGGTCGGTGTCTCTAGTCTAGCGGTGCTGGCGGCTAACGTACGTGACACGCACGCGTTGGTGTTGCCGCTGATGGACGCACGCCGTCAGAACGTCTTTGCGGGCGGGTATCAGTGGGTTGATGGGCGCCTCCGTAACGTGATTCAGGACCGGCACATCGCGCTCACCACGTTGGTGGATGAAGTCCAGGCGTTGCGTCAGCCGGCCGTTTTTGTCGGTGCGGATGCCACAATGCGGGAAAACATCCTGGCACGGCTAGGTCACGGGGCGCGCTTCGCTGACGATGTGGCGGCGTTACCGCGTGGTAGTCGACTGGCCCAGTTGGGAACGGAATTGCCGCCAATCGACATTGACAGCTTTGTGCCCCGGTACTTGCGGGTCACGGAGGCTGAACGCAATTGGCTGCAGACGCATGACAATCAAGGGTCTGATCATTATGTGGAAAAGGTTTAGGGTGTGGATTGACCAGCTAAATACGGCGGAACTCGCCTTTAGTGCGCGCACGGTGACGGTGGCCACGGAGCAAATTATTTTGCGCCAAATGACTGCCGCTGATATTGGTGCGGCCTTAGACATTGAGCGCGACGTGTATGGTGACACACCGTGGGACCGATTCGTCTTTCTATCGGAGTTACAAAAGGTGCGGTCGCGGTTATACGTGGTCGCGGTGAACATGGCCGGCCGCGTGGTGGGCTTTGTGGGCACATCGTTCCGCGGTGCGGAAGCCCACATTACGAACTTAGCGGTGGCTTCTGATTATCAGCATCACGGGTTGGGGAAAACCTTGCTGGAAGCGATGATTGGGGTTGCGCGAGCCCATAATGACACCCGCATGACGTTAGAAGTGCGGACCGACAATACCAATGCGCAACAGTTGTACCGTAGTCTTGGATTTCGCGACGGGCACATTAAGCGTAATTACTACGCCTCCACGCATCAGGACGCCCTGGATATGCGCTTGGAGTTGAGCCCTGCGCGTGCAGAGATGGAGAATGGCAAAGCATGAGTGAACACGAATTAATTTTATCGTTTGAATCCAGTTGTGACGAAACCTCCGTGGCGGTCATTGAAGATGGCCACGTAATTTTGAGTAACATTATCGCCACCCAGATTAACAGCCACAAGCGGTTTGGTGGCGTGGTGCCGGAGGTTGCGAGTCGCCACCACGTGGAGCAGATTACCATGATCATTGACGACGCCCTCCGTACGGCCCACGTGAACTACGACGACTTGGACGCCGTGGCGGTAACGTACGGACCGGGGCTGGTGGGCTCCCTCCTTGTGGGTGTGACGGCGGCAAAGACGATTGCGTACGCACACCACTTGCCGCTGATTCCGGTGAACCATATGGCGGGGCACATTTACGCGGCGGCGTTTGTGACGACTTTGCAGTACCCATTTTTGGCGTTGATGGTTTCGGGCGGGCACACGGAGATTGTGTACGTGGACGCGCCGGGGCACTTCAACGTCATTGGCGAGACGCGGGATGACGCGGCGGGTGAGGCTTACGACAAAGTGGGCCGGATTCTCGGGATTAATTATCCCGCTGGTAAGGAGATGGACACGCTGGCGCACCAGGGTCAGGACACGTTCAACTTCCCGCGGGCGATGATGCACGAAGATAACTTGGACTTTAGCTTTAGCGGGTTAAAGTCGGCGTTCATAAACACGGTGCACCATGCGGACCAGGTCGGCGACAAGTTAGACCGGGCAGATTTAGCGGCTAGTTTTCAGGCAGCGTGGTGGACGTGTTAATTGACAAGACGATGCGGGCGTTAGAGACGCACCCGGTGAAGCAGTTGATTGTGGCCGGGGGCGTGGCGGCCAACCAGGGTTTGCGCGAGGCGTTGAACGCCAGATGGCGGTACGTTTTCCGGAAGTGGAGATGGTATTTCCACCTTTACGGTTATGCGGTGACAACGGTGCGATGGTCGGGGCGGCGGCGCATATTGAATGGGCCAAGGGCGTGACGGCGGGACCGGATTTGAATGCGGTGCCGGGACTGGATTTTGAGAGAGCGGAGCAGGCCGTTTAGAAGACAGAACATAAGGCACTCCAACCGAAAGGCCCGGTTTTGGCCTTTTGGTTGGAGTGCCTTATGTGGCGTCTTCTGGCCTGCGCAGCTCGTTTTAAAATTGAGTCAAAACGCGGGAACGGTGTGGCGTTTACCGCCTATGTAATGGAGCCCGCACTTGGATTTTTGTTCGGAGCTGCTTATACGTCGGTTTCTGCGGGGCGCAGCTTGTTTCAAAATTGAGCCATAACGCGAAGACAGGGTGGCGTTTACCACCCAAAATCCCGTTAGATCGACTACAATTCATCCCCACAGTAACTTATTGTTCTCCAAAACAAAACATTCCTATTCGCCCTAATGGCCCCTGCATCCCAATGCAAACGTGCCGTCAGGGCTTTTTCTTGCCCGCAAGCCAGGAGGACGCCGGCTTGCAATCGCTCCCCGGAACACTAATAATCAGATAGTAAGCGGCGCGTACCACGGGACGCCGAATAGTACACAACTAACTGTTCAGGAATGCACGAAGAAGGAGACTCACTATGGCGGATTATGATTATGATTACGATGTTGTGATTATCGGTGCGGGGCCTGGTGGCTTAGCGGCTGCGTACGGCTTGGCATCGTCCCAGCACGTGTTGGTGGTGGAAAATAATTTGTGGGGTGGAACCTGTCCCAACTTTGGTTGCGACCCGAAGAAGATGCTGTACGGTGTAGTCGAAGCTCAACGCCAGGTACGGAACTATCAGGATAGCGGTTTGACCGGGCACCCCAGCGTTAACTGGGCCGACATGATGGCCTTCAAGCGTAGCTATACAGACGGGGTTCCCGGCGGCACCGAGCAGGGGTTGGCGGGTGCAAATATTGATCACATCCACGGTACGGCGACATTCCGTGATGCCCACACGTTGGCGGTTGGCGACCGGGTGGTGACTACTGACAAAGTGGTGGTTGCAACCGGCGCACACGCAAACATCCCCGACATACCGGGGAAGGAGCTACTATCGACGAGTACCGATTTCCTCGCCTTGCCGGACCGGCCACAGAGCATTGGATTCATTGGCGCGGGCTACGTGGCGGTTGAACTGGCTAACATCGCAGCCGAGGCTGGCGTGGCCGTGCACGTTTTTCAGCACAACCGGCGGCTACTGCGTGCCTTTCCGGAAGAATACTCTGATCGCGTCGCTGAACAGTTGCGTGCCAAAGGGGTGCAGTGGCATTGGGACACCGAGATTGCTAGTGTTCGCTCTGGTGCAGACGGTGGCGTAGTGGCGGTGACTGCGCACGGCGAGGAAGTAGCTTTGGATTACCTGGTGGCCGCAGCTGGTCGAGGGGCCAACATTGAAAAACTCAACCTAGAGGCCGCGGGCGTGGAGTACAGCGGGGTGGCATTCAGGTGAATGAGCATCTCCAAAGCAGTGCAGCCAACGTCTTCGTGATTGGTGATGCTGTGGCTAAGCGAATTCCGAAGTTGACGCCGACTGCTAGCTTTGAGGGGCGGTACGTTACGGGCGCGATCAATGGGGACGCGGCTCCCATCAACTACCCGGTGGTGCCGCACACGGTCTTTGCCGGACCCGAGTTGGCGCAGGTAGGCGTGTCGTTGGATGAGGCTCAGGCGCATCCAGATACGTATGAGGTGCTGACCCAGGACGTGGGCAGTTGGTATACTTACCACCGGATTCGTGATGACAATGCGCGCGTGACGACTATTACGGAGCGGGCCAGCGGGCAGTTGGTGGGGGCAATTGCTTTGGCGACGAATGCCGAGGAATTGATTAACTACTGCACCGGTATCATTACGCAGGGGTTGCCGGCGAGCGCGTTGCAGCAGTGGATTCCGGTATACCCGAGTGTGGCTAGTGATTTGGGGTACTTCTACAACTAGTCTATCTAACAGATTGTGCAATTAGTGTGGATGTAGCAACGTGACCAAATACTAAATCACGGACTTTTAATTTGAAATAAACGTTGGTCAGCAAAGATGCTGCCCAACGTTTTTGTTTTTCACGGTAAATATCCTGAACAATACCATTTCACTCAAAGTATTCCAAAATTGTTTGTGATGCGGGTATGCTAACCAATTATCGGGAACCGCGGGTGGGGTTTGGGGTGGAGGTGTCGTGCCCGGAGACGTGGTTGCTGCGACCCCAGAGCGCTGTTCGAGCGAAGCGAGTTACAGCGGCAGATAATTGAGATTGAGTGTACTTCTCAAACTCAATTATCCGCGGGAGGACGGAACGTCCAGAGCGTGCGGGTGTAGCAATCACGGCGTAGGGAACGTAAGCCGTAGCCCCAAACCCCAGCCGCGAGTTCATAACCACCAGGATAGCGCCTTATCGGATAGAGTCATTTTGTTATCTCCACGAACAAATTTATTGCTAAATTAATGTACATATCCCCATATTGATGGGTTGGACGCGCTTGCACCAACATTCACCGTCTGGTACGGTTTGTTTTAGATTGCGAATGGAGGACGACTAAAATGAAGATCGTTCACGAAATCGTGCAAACGGCGCCGCACCTGCCGTTTAAGTACTACCTGCACGATGAGTCTACGCGGGTTGAGGTTGCACCGCACTGGCATCAGGGTGTTGAGGTCAACATGCTGATTGAGGGCATGCCGTTGAAGTTTGTGACCGACGGGGTGACCCATGAATACGTGCCTGGAGATGTTTGGGTGGTCAACTCCCGCGCTGTACACAGCGCGAGTGGGTTTGATAACGGCGGATGGCGTGAATTTGGGTTCATCGTTGACGCGGACTTCATGGCCGAAAACTATCCGGACCTCCCCAGCGTGGAGTTGCGCCTGCACGGTGCGGTTGCGGCGGCATCATACCGGAAATTGTTGCGACACATGCAGTCGATGATGGAACTGGTGGACGCGACGGCTGATCCGGCGATACGGTTGGTGGTATTAGGCCACTTCTTTGCCATCCTGGGCATTTTGTTCAGTGATTATAAGCACGGCAAAGTCGCGGTGGCTGTGAATGATAACGCGGGGCTGGTGGATACCATGATGGGTGCCATCATGCAGCGGTACGCGGAACCCATTACGGGTCGGTCGCTGGCGGAGGAATTTCACGTTTCCCTGACAACCGTCAATAATCAATTTAACGATGCCATTCAGATGCCCATTAGCCGCTATATTCGGTTGGTACGGTTGCTCAATGCCCGGAAGATGTTGTTGGGGACTGACCAGCCAGTGAACTACGTGGCGTCTGCGTGCGGATTCAGTGGTGATAAGACGTTGACGCGTAACTTTAAGCAGTGGAAAGGTGTGACGCCGTCCGTTTACCGAGCCCGGTACGCCCGTTTCCACGAAAAGGACACCAATCGCTGTTAAAAATGTCCCCCATTGTTACCGCTACCATGTTAAATTGTATATACAATTTAACGGAGGTGGCCAATGATAAAACTAATTGCAATTGATGTCGACGATACGCTACTTAATCCTGAGGGTAAGCTCACCAACACTACGGCCGCAGCGTTGCGGGAAGCCGCTATGCGTGGAGCGCACATTGTTTTGTGCACTGGGCGGCCGCTGGTAGGTGTGCGGGATTTTTTTGGCGGCCATTAATATCGATGGTCCTGAGGAGTATGCCATCACGTACAATGGTGCGGTGGTCCAGAATTTGGCCGGCAGGGTCCTGGTTAGTCACACACTGACGCGGTCAGACTACATCGATTTGGCGGCGTTCGCGGATAACCACAACGTGCACTACAATGCTCTGGACTTATCGGGACGGGTGTTCACTGGCAATACTGACGTTGGGGCCATTACGGTGGTGCAAGCGTGGGAAAACCATGCCGGACTCTCGGTGGTCAATCCGCAGGCGCTCCCGGCGGCCATTGTGATTCCCAAGTTTCTGTTTGTTGACCCTGCGCCGCAGTTGGACACCATTGTTCAGCCGTTTGCCGACCACTTTGGGGACCGGTTTGCGACGGTGCGGTCCACGCCGGTATTCTTTGAGGCGATGCAACCCAGGGTGGACAAGGGCACAGCGCTGCAATCGTTGTGTGCGACTTTGGGCTACGGTGCTGAGGAAGTTTTGGCGATTGGCGACGAGCTGAACGACCTGCCAATGTTTGATTTCGCCGGGACCGCGGTGGCGATGGGTAACGCGCGTGATCAGGTTGTGGCGGCGGCTGATTGGGTCACTGCGATAATGCGCATGACGGGGTCGCCGTGGCTGTTCGTAAATATATGGGGGATTAATAATGAAACAGCCAAAGTTAGTGGCAGTGGATATGGACGGTACATTTTTAAACGACGCGATGGATTATGACCGCGAACACTTTGCACGGTTGCACCAGCGGATGCAGGAACAGGGTATCCGCTTCGTGGTTGCCAGCGGGAACCAGTACTACCAACTACGCTCATTCTTTACGGATTATCCCGACACCATTTACGTGGCCGAAAACGGCGCGTACATCCGGGACGAGCATCGGGAGTATGCCATCAACCGGTATGCTAGCTCGACTGCGGCCACAATCATTGCGCGGTTGGCGACGGTGCCGGACATTCACGTCGTAGTTTGCGGCGTCAAGAGCGCCTACGTGTTGGCGGACGAACGGCCGGAGTGGATCGCCGATGTGCGGCGGTATTACTACCAGCTGGAGTTAGTGGACAGCTTTGATGATTTGGATGACGAGCTGATTAAGTTTGCCATCAGCTGTCCGCCAGATGAGACCGACGCATTGGTCCACCGCTTTGAACAACTGATGGACGGCCTGGCCGTACCCGCTTCGAGTGGTCACGGGGATATCGACCTCATCCAACCAGGTGTGCACAAAGCCGCTGGGTTGCAGCAGCTGGGCCAGGTGCTAAACGTTGATTTGGCGGATATGTGCGCCTTTGGAGATGGTGGCAACGACCTGGAGATGATCCGTGAGGTGGGTTTGGGTGTCGCCATGGCCAATGCTAGTGATGCGGTCAAAGCCGTTGCGGACGCCGAGACCGCCGATAACAACACCCAGGGGGTATTAACGTTTCTCGACCAGCTATTAGGTTAGCGGCAAGCATAAAAAGAAGGTAGTGCGAACGTACCCGCGGTTTGGCGGTCGTTCACACTACCTTCTTTGGTGTTATTCGTTATCTTCGAGGGCCATCCCCGCAGCTTCCCATTCGGCTTCGGCGTCGGCCAGTTGTGCATCCAACGCGTCGACGTCCTTTTGCATGTCCTGTAGCTTGATGGCGGCAGTCGCATTCTCCGGTAGGGCCATGGCGTCGAGGATGGTTTGCTTCTGGGCCTCCAATTCCTCAATGGCTTTTTCGGCGGCATCCACGCGGCGTTGCAACTTCCGCTGGGCCTTTTGGTCGGCTTTGGCCGCGGCATAGTCCGCCGCACCCTGGCTGTTCGTCGTCTGCTTCTGCGCCGTACTCGTACCAAAGACACCCAGGTGGTCTGCCCCGTCCGTGGGTTCGTCTTCGTTTTGCTTTTCCTGGTAGTAGTCCCAGTTACCCAGAATGGTTTCGCTACCCGCTGGACTAAGCACCACCAGCCGGTCCGCTAAGTCATTGATGAAGTAACGGTCGTGGCTGACGAAGAGGACGGTGCCATCGAAGCTTTCTAGGGCTTGTTCGAGCACTTCCTTACTGTTGATATCGAGGTGGTTAGTCGGTTCGTCCAGGATAAGGAAGTTATCGTGGTCCATGGCTAGCTTGGTCATGAGCAGTCGGGCTCGTTGCCCCCCGGAAAGCGAAGCCACCGTTTTGTCCACGTCGCCCGCACCCAAGAGGAAGGCGGCCAGTGCGGAACGGATGTCCTTTTCAGGGGTGGTCGGGTGTTCCTGCCAGACTTCTTCCAGCACAGTATTTTTGGGGTTCAGTGACGCTTGATCTTGGTCGTAGTACCCGGGCTGGACGTTGGCGCCCAGTACGGCGTCGCCCTTCAGGAAGGGGATGCGCCCCAGCACACTTTTAAGCAAAGTCGATTTGCCCACACCGTTGGGGCCGACAATGCCAATCCGTTCGCCCTTGTTGACCGTGAAGTCGATGGGACCCGCCATGGGATCGTCAGGCGCATACCCAATCGTGGCGTTCTGGACTTTGAGCACTTCATTACCACTGGATTTATCAGCGGTGAAGTGGAAGTGGGCGGATTGCTCACCAGTTGGGCGTTCCAGGCGGTCCATCTTTTCCAGCTGCTTACGCCGACTCTGCGCCTGCTTGGTTGAGCTGGCCCGGACGATGTTCTTGTCCACAAATTCTTGCAGTTTTGCAATTTCTTCCTGTTGCTTGTTGTAAGCCTTCCACGCCTGGTCCAGGTTGGCCGCCCGCTGCTGCCGATACTGTGTGTAGTTACCGGTATAGTGCGTGGCGCCGCGGGGAGCCAGCTCGTACACCTCGTTAATGGTATGGTCGAGGAAGTACTGGTCGTGGCTGACGATCAGGATGGCGCCGTTATAGCCGCGCAGGTAGCCTTCCAACCAGCCGAGCGTGTCGATGTCGAGGTGGTTCGTCGGTTCGTCGAGAATAATGAGGTCGTGCCGTGAGAGCAACATTTTGGCTAGCGCGAGTCGGCTGCGCTCACCACCGGATAGGGTGCTGATCTGGTCGTGGTAGCGTTCGGGAGCAAAGTTGAACCCGGACAGCACGTTGCGAATCTCCGCCTCGTAACCGTAACCGTTTTGTTCGCGGAAGTCGTTACTGAGCTGATCGTACTGTTTGAGGGTAGCGGCGTATGCTTCGGGATCGTCCGCAGTGGCCGGATCAGCAATTTGTTCTTCGAGTGTGTGGAGTTGACGTTCCATGGCCCTGAGGGTGGCAAAGCCGTTGAGCATCTCGCGTAAATTTCTTTGCCCGAGTCAAGTCCTGAGTTTTGCGCCAGGTAGCCGACGCTTAAGTTTTTGCGGCTGGTCACTGCGCCGTAATCCGGTTCGGTGATGCCCGCGAGAATCTCGAGTAGGGTGGTTTTGCCAATACCGTTCGGCCCGACGAGACCAATCCGGCTATTGTCCTGAATTTGTAAGTTAACGTTTGTGAAGAGGTCGATGCCATCAAAACTGCGGCCGACACTCTGTGCCTGTAATAAAATCAATGTGTTTAACCTCATCGGGTGCGACTGAGACAGCCGTACCGTTATCGTGGTGCAAAATAATTACTTCCAATATAGCATATTCGGCCTCCTTGCCCCTACGATTACCGGGGAAATATTTCTTTGCGGTGAGTAGACCGTAACGTGATAAACCAAACAAGACGGAAACAGCGTGGTGGTACATATTTTAACGTGGTCATCATTAGATAAGATGTAGCAGATTGGACGTGTAGTTAAGCGGGGGACTATTGGGTGACAGAAATAACGGACAACAATTGCACAATCTCAATGAAAACGCTTGAATTATGCTGTTAAACCGGTTAACATGATAATGAAAAACTATGTATAGGGGGTTGAGGCATGGCTGTAGGCAAAATACCACACGCGACCGCGAAACGGTTGCCGATTTATTACCGTTACTTGAATATTCTGGCTGATGAGGGCGTTGAGCATATTTCCTCCCGTGATTTTGCGGTACGGATAAATATCGATGCGACCACCATCCGCCGGGACTTTGCGTACTTTGGGCAGCTGGGAACGCGCGGCTTTGGCTACAACGTGCACAGCTTACTCCGGTTCTTCCGTAAGGCTTTGTACCAGGATCACCTCACGCACGTGGCGTTAATCGGGGTGGGCAACCTGGGGCGTGCCTTGCTCAACTATAACTTCCAACAGACCAACAATATTCGCATCAGCGCCGCCTTTGATACCGACCCTAAAATTACGGGGACCATTCAGACGGGGGTGCCGGTGTACTCAATGGCGGATTTGGAGCAGCAGATTAAGGACCAGCAGATTAAGATTGCCATCCTGGCTACGCCGGTGACCGCCGCGCAGGACATTACGGATGCGCTCGTGGAGGCGGGAGTTGAAGGCATAATGAACTTCTCGACCACGCGGGTGAACGTACCCGCAAGCGTGGATGTCAAGTATATTGACTTGGCCAACGAATTACAGTCACTAATTTTCTTCGTCGCGAATCGGGACGAACGATTTGAATAATGTCGTTGTACGCGTCGCGCTGGCGGCGTTTTTGTTTACCCTAATTCAGGGTTAGAAAAAAAATTAGCACTCCCTGTTGCATTTTGCTAACAACATGGTATAGTAAGAATTGTGTTAGCACTTAAAACAAACGAGTGCTAAAAATCAATCAAAAAAAATTCTTGGAGGGATTATCTTGCTGAAACCATTAGGAGATCGTGTTGTCGTTCAGGTCGAGGAAGAAAAGGAACAAACCGTTGGCGGTATTGTTCTTGCTAACAACGCGAAGGAAAAGCCAACGACTGGTAAGGTAATTGCTGTTGGTGCCGGTGCCACGACACCAGAAGGCAAGCGGCTACCAATGTCCGTCAAGGAAGGCGACGTCATCATGTATGACAAGTATGCCGGTTCCCAAGTGAAGTTTGATGGCGAAGATTACCTGATTCTCCACGACAAGGACATCATGGCAATCGTTGAAGACTAAGTCGTAACGAACTAATTTACTGAGGTGAATAATAGACATGGCTAAAGACATTAAGTTTTCTGAAGACGCACGGGCAGCAATGCTGCGTGGTGTGGACAAGTTGGCAAACACCGTTAAGACCACCATTGGTCCTAAGGGTCGTAACGTTGTTTTGGACAAGGAATACGGCGCACCAGAAATCACTAATGATGGTGTGACGATTGCTAAGTCCATTGAGTTGGAAGACCGTTACGAAAACATGGGTGCCAAGCTAGTAGCAGAAGTAGCTTCCAAGACTAACGACATTGCCGGTGATGGTACGACTACCGCCACGGTTTTGGCTCAGGCCATCATCCGTGAAGGTATGAAGAACGTGACTGCTGGTGCTAACCCAGTGGGTATCCGCAAGGGTATCGAGTTGGCCACTGAGGCCGCTGTTGATGCTTTACACAAGAACTCCCACAAGGTTTCCAACCAGGAAGAAGTTGCACAGGTTGGTGCCGTTTCCTCCGCTAGTGAAGAAGTTGGTAAGTTGATCGCCGAGGCCATGGAGGAGGTTGGCCACGACGGTGTTATTACCATTGAGGAAGGCAAAGGTATCAAGACGGAGCTATCCGTTGTTGAGGGGATGCAGTTCGACCGCGGCTACCTGTCCCAGTACATGGTTACTGACAACGACAAGATGGAAGCCGACTTGGACAACCCGTACATCCTGATTACCGACAAGAAGATTAGCAACATCCAGGACATTTTGCCATTGCTGCAGCAGATTGTGCAGCAGGGTAAGTCCCTCCTGATCATTGCTGATGACGTTGATGGTGAGGCTTTGCCAACCCTGGTATTGAACAAGATTCGTGGTACGTTCAACGTGGTTGCCGTTAAGGCCCCTGGCTTCGGTGACCGTCGTAAGGCGCAGCTGGAAGACATCGCCGTTCTGACTGGTGCCCAGGTGATCAGCTCAGACATCGGTATGGAACTGAAGGACACGACCTTGGAACAGTTGGGCCAGGCTGGCAAGATTACCGTTACCAAGGATGACACCACGATTGTTGAAGGCGCTGGTACTAAGGACGCCATCGACGAACGTGTCGCTACCATCAAGTCCCAGATTGAGGACACGACCAGCGACTTTGACCGTGAAAAGTTGCAGGAACGTCTGGCTAAGTTAGCTGGTGGTGTTGCCGTCGTTAACGTCGGTGCTGCTACTGAAACTGAGTTGAAGGAACGTAAGTACCGGATTGAAGACGCCCTGAACGCAACCCGTGCTGCGGTTGAAGAAGGCTACGTGGCCGGTGGTGGTACTGCTTTGGCTAACGCCATTCCAGCAGTTGCTGCGTTGAAGGAAAGTGGCGACGTGCAGACTGGTATCAACATTGTGCAGCGTGCCCTTGAGGAACCAGTTCGTCAGATTGCTGAAAACGCTGGTCTAGACGGTTCCGTGATTGTTGAGCACCTGAAGAGCCAGGAAGTTGGTGTTGGTTACAACGCTGCTAGTGGTGAATGGGAAGACCTCGCCAAGAGTGGGATTATCGACCCAACCAAGGTTACGCGTTCCGCACTACAGAACGCCGCTTCCGTTGCAGCCCTGATGCTGACAACTGAAGCCGTAGTTGCTGACATTCCGGACAAGAATGGCAACAACAACCCTGCAGCCGGTGCTGGTGCCCCCGGCGCGGGCATGGGCGGCATGATGTAATCACCGCTCCCCTAGATTAAGCAAAGCCGACCCGCAACTGTGGATCGGCTTTTTGCATGCAGTGGTGCCGGCAGCGTAGGCCGGACCGGTGAGCTGCGGCTTCCGTGGGGCGCTCCGCGGTAACCGCAGCTGGAGTGGGCACGAACACGCGGGCGGACTTTGGGACTGCGGCCTACGTGTCCTGCGCCGTGGATTGATACGGTAGTGGCTGGCGGCAGCGTTTGTCGGACCGGTGAATTGCGGCTTACGTGGGGTGCTCCATGGTAATCCACTGATAGGGCGAAACCTCCAACTCACCAAACCCGGGTGAGTTTCCGGTGCGATTTCGAGCCCATCCGGAGGACCACCGGCTGGTCTCGAAACTCGTCGCGCAGTACGTCGCCTGCGGCTCCTACTGCGTTACACCCCAGCAGTGGTTACCATTCCGACCCCACACGCCTCCACTCACCGGACCGACCGACGCGGCCTTACGCTACTGTGGGAACTACGTCTCCGGACACGACGCCTCCGTCCCAAAGCCCGACGGTGGGTTCCCAATACATTGTGGTAGCGTCTACTATGTCCACAATCCTTTGTGCGCCATGTCGATTAACGTGGATTAACCGTAATGTTGCAATTACGCCCATGGAGTAGTGGTTGTGTTTCAAGGCATAGCTTAGTTTCCTGCTAGGTTTAAAGAGATAATAGTTAGCTAGTCGCAATGGTAAATAAACTTAGAGGGTTCGGTTAAAGCAAGTAATCGGTGTACAGTTTGTGAGATTTGATCGGTTGGTGTAGTAGGATTAGATCTTGCTTCTTTTCGCAATGTTCAATAGCGACTAATCTTTCGGATGATATTCAAAGTAACGAGTGCCGGCAAAGTGGCGGTGGGGTGGAGGTGTCGTGCCCGGAGAAGTGGTTGCTACGTTAGTAGTCAGAGGCCGCGTCGGTCGGGTTGGTGAGTGAAGGCGTGTGGGCCGGAGCGGTAACCACTGCTCGGGGAACACAGGCAGTTTGCGCTTTAGCGCTTACTGCGTGTTTCTCGCAGGAATGGCGTAGCCAGTCCGAGAGCTCCATAGGCTTTAGCCATTAGAACGCGACGAATTCTGAGACTGACCGGTGC
>NZ_BBAI01000042.1 GCF_001311175.1 Lacticaseibacillus pantheris DSM 15945 = JCM 12539 = NBRC 106106
AAAGCCCCACGGCGTGATGGCCGCGTAGAAATTCTTACCGTCGGTCGTGTAGCCGTATGAGCGGTCACCACCAACAGGGCTTGAATCGAAGCCAATGCCGACCATGGAGCCGGCGATTGGTGCTGGTGGTTCGAAGGGGTCGGTTGTGACGGCTGGTGCCACATACGAAAGCTTGCCAGTCCGGTCATAATCGTGGTCAAGGTTGCTTGTGTAACTGCCAAGACAACCCGTAGACGTGTACTGCCAAGCGTCATAGTTTGCTGGCTCATAGCTGTATGACGCGATCCAACGGTACACGCCATCGGCCGTCAGCTCGTCGTCGTCGAAGCCTTATGCGTGTAGTTGTAATCACCCGTGTATAGGCCAACCTTCCACCCTTTGGCCAGCCAGCTGTTGCGGAAATCGTAGAACTGGGCTGACCAGTCACCGCCGATGTCGCTGTCCTCAAAATCTAGGAAAAGATACGACGTGGAGGGCAGTCCAAGCTGGGTGGCCATGCTGGCACTGTACTCAACCTCGCCAGACGAGCCCTCGTAAAAGTGGTAGCCATGCCATGGCAGGTTGTACTTTTTAGCGCTCGCGATATGCGCGGCCGCCTCTTTGTCTTGCGTGTGGCCATGCGACAGCCGAATGATGACGGAGGTAACCCCGGCGGCAATCAGTCCCGGCCAATCCATCTTGCTATCAATCTGGTACTCCGAGATGTCAATTGTCGTTAAAGTAGCTGCCAACCTGGTTCACCCCTTCCTGTGTCCACGACATATCGACGCTGGTTGTGCCACTGCCGCCCTTTTGGGCATTTGCAGCGGTCTTACTTAGCATCGATACCTGCTTGCTTATCTGTGCCTGTAGGTCTAGCATGCTGTTCACGTTTGCCTTGTTGGTGTTTCCACTCGTCCACGTGATGGTGATGGGGTCACCGGTATATGGACTACCGGACTTGCCCGCCACCATCATCTTTTGGGACATGCAATGGCTCCATGATCCACTGCACCATCTCGCCCAGCTCGAGGTCGTCCCACTGGCCGATGTATTGGTCTGTATCGTCGAGGTAGGAATTGCCGTCGTGTTGAGTGACTTGGCCGCGGCGGAGTTAAGCGCGCTGGCGGATGTGGCTGTATCACTGGTGATGTCGTCGCCGTAGTGCTTTCCATATTGAGCGATACTATCGGTATCGGTGTATTCACCGAGATACTGATTGTTTGCTCCGTACAGTCGTACGGCGTTAGCAATGCTCGTTGAATCGTTGGACATGGTGGACGTGTCAGTCTGCCCGTAGTAGCGCATGACCTTTCCGGTGTCCCGTTTGAAGCTGTCCAGCGACTCTACCGTGATGACGTAGTTGTCAAACGTCATTACCCAGCCCATGTCGTCGATGATATAGGTTTTAAGCATGTCGGACGCATTTTGCCGGTCCATGCTGGTCAGCTCCACGCTGTCCGTGCCGCCCACAATTTTGTAGGAGTAACCATAGGCGTTACCGTCCAGCGCCAGCGACATGATTTGCTCGACCGTGTATTTACGTGGCACGGCGGTAATCGTGTTACCATTCGCGTCCGTGGTATCAGTGACCTCCCACGGCGTGATGTTTGGCCGCACGTCCGTAATGCCAAAGCCCACCGCAATGGCGGTTATCGCTTGGTGGGTATGCCGCCGCTGATACTCAAGTCGCACTGCTTGACCGTGTACCACTGCCCGTGCCATTTGACCTGTGCTTCGTTTAAGAGCAAAGAAAAAGCCATCAGATTATCTGACAGCTTGTAAGCCGTAAACGATATTTGATTTGTGGTGTCCATCTCGACGTCCACCGAAATGCTGGAGACATCCATGCCCGTGATGATTTCCTCGTGCGTGTGCGCCCTATCTCGCACAACGATGACATCAATCACAGGAAGTACCAGGCGAAGTCAAAAGTCACCTGTGGGTTGGTGAGCCCTGCCACCGTAATGGTGTTGTGACCAGGTGCTAGCTCGATCCAACCATGGTCGGAGTTGATGCCGTCCTGCGAATTGTTGAGATAGGGATTTGCGCGGGATAACACCAGCGTATCGGACGCGGTGAGTGTTTTAGTGTAGGCAAACTCCGTGCCGTCGTGGCATTGGTGATGGTTGGCTTGCCCGCACCTTTGATGGTGATGGTCAAGTCGTGATGTTGCTTGAGTGGGTCGACGGTGATGTCTGACGGGTTGTACACGTCGCATTGAGAGCTCGTATAAGCGTAGCTAGTGCCAGCCGGTAAGTTTATGCCAAAGCCCCCGTAAAGCTCGGGGTGGGCGGCAAATTCGACCGAATTAACCACGCTCCGTGCGTACCCGGTCAAATTGGTGAAAGGCACGTCAATCAATGCGGATTGCTCGTTAGCTGCAGTCACCGTAACCACGCCCGCTTTTACCAGCCAGCGCTTGTACGGCTGACCAAAGCGACCGCCAAACACCAACCAAAATGGGTCGCGGCTAGCAAAGAAGCGTTGAAGCGCGTCGCTTGCTAGGTCACCATCTTCTGCGGTGATGGCCTTCGCCAGAAAGTGAGCCGTGATGGCGCGCGTTTCGTACCGCGTCGAGTCAATCGTCTGCCCATCGGTCCCGGAAAACGTCCGGAGGGTGTCGACCGGCGTGGCCTTGGCAATGTCGACGCCGTAGCAGTAGATGTCCTTAAGGTCAGGCTCGTCATAGCTACTACGCCAGTTGGTACCGTTGGCCGAGATGGCGACCTCGTAGGGGTCAAACATCAGCCAGTTGTCAGTCTCGTTAAAGCGGTAAGCGTGTGGCTTGTCCGCAATGGTGCTTAAAACTTGTACGGTGATTATCCTCATCCCCCTTGAGCCGTCAAAACGTTGACGTCGGCTTTGCTTTGTTTGTTGACTTCCTTCGTGACCTTTTGCCGGTCAAGATAGATGTCAGTGTCCTTGTCGAGCAGTGCTTGAGTGGCGGTTACCAGTTTGGAAACCATGCCCAGCAAGCTGCTACCGCCAGCCGCACTGTCGCTCTGCACAACAGGCGCTGGCCGAAATGTTGCACCCGTGCTTGATGCAGGCGCGGCTAGTGTGGCGTGCGGTTGCTTGGCTTGGATGTCAGCCATTAGACCGGCGACCAAGTGCATGGCGTTTGGTTTGCTTGGGTTAACCACCCATTCATCGCCATCTTCACCGGCTAGCACTACTTCTGGGTGCGTCAGTTTGCCACCGTTGGCCATACGCCGGTGACCTTGCGGCCCCGAATGTAGCCAATCGATTTTGTTAACGCCCCAGATGGTCGTGCGCCCGATTGAGTTACGCCAGTCGGAGTTGTTGAAGAACGCGAGCAACTGGTCGTAAGGATTCATGATGTTGGTGTGGCCCGGAACCGCAAAGGCCCGGAATGTGCCCGGCGTGTACTGCAAAATGCCTCGGGCCTCGTTACCGCCGGAGTTCACATCGTGGATTTGCTGGACCACGTTGCGACCACCAGATTCAGACTGGATAGTCGCCTGCAGCATTTTGATAAAGGAAGCCGACGGGTCAACCTTCATTGCCCGCGCGGCCTTCTCAATCATCTCCGGGTTGTAGTTGCCCCGGGCGCTGCCAAAGTCCAGCCCATCTTTGAGGGCGGAGAACAAGCCTTTAAACCAGCTCTCACCCTGCTTGATCATGTAGTGCGATCCGTCCTGGAACATGGACCCGATACCGGTGCCCGGGAAGCTGGTCTTGCTGTCGAACAGCTTCTCGACCGCCTGCACTGGGTGCGCGACGTACTCGGCAATCTGCTTAATCTTCTCCGCTGCGCCTTTGATAAAGCCGCTGGCCGTGTCGATAAACTTGTCGAAGAAGCCCTCACCATCAGTACCACCAGCGTAGTGCGGCATGCCAGCCATCGACATGATGGCTTGCGTCTGGGCCGCGGTGTAGACCTTGGTACCAGCTTGAGGTCGAGAACAGTGTTACGACCTTCTGCCATACCAAGCTGCCCGGTAGACGTGTCTTCCAGCAGTTCCTTGTACAGTGGGCCCGGTTGGTCGTTGACCATGGCTAAGCCACCGGAGTGGTAGCCAGTACCAGTTGCCAGCTTAGGGATCTTCTTGATGGTCTCTTTCTTGCCACCAAAAAAAAGTGGATGACGGTATCAATGCCACCAATCCCACCATTGATAATGCCAATTAAGACATTCATCGCGCTCTTGGCGGTGTCCTTGATGCCGTCCCAAATGCTGCTGAAGAAATCACCAAGCCCAGACCACATGGAGCGCCAGCCTTTGCCAAAGCCGGTGGAGAAAGAACCCCACCACTTGTTGAGGCTAGTGCCCCATGAGCCTGCGTGATCACGTGCACTGTCTAAGGAATCGCCCATCCAGTTTTTGACGCTGTTCCAGTGACTTGACCAGCTCTTTCCAAACGATGACGACCACTTGCTCCGCCACTTCTCGACGTTGGAGCCCCAGTTTGAGGCACCATCTTTCATGTCGTTAAGCTTATCGCCCATCGAATCTTTGAAGCCGTTCCAGTCCTTGGACCAGTCCTTAGCATGTGAGCTAGCCCACTTCTTGGTAGCCTTCTCGTGGTCGTTAAACCAGTTGGTCGTGTTCTTGGCCATCTTGTTGTACGTGGTGGCCACGGACTTGCTTAGCTTGTCGTAGTCGTCACTGATGGTCTTGGTGAGCCCCTTCTTTTTTACGTCTTGGACGAAGCCTTGAGCCCACTTGGTAGCAGCCTTACCGGCCTTGGTGTCAGTCAGAAACCACGTGGCAACACCGCCAAAGATACCGGTAAACGCCTTGAGCACGGTTGGCCCGTACTTCTTCACGGCCTTGCCCATGTTTTTGGTGTACTCTACGACCGCGTCTCCGGCCTTGCGGGCATAGTAACCGGCCTTGGGAATCAGTCCTTCAGGCGGCTTTGCGCCACGACCGGCCTTGTTCCAGCCGTCCGTAAATTCCTTTGACGCTTGACCGGCCCACTTGCCGGCCGCCTTACCAATCGTTGCACCAATGGCAACACCACCAGGGCCAAAGAATGCCCCAATGCCGCCGCCAATAAGCGTGCCGGCGGACTCACCAACCGAGGTGAATTTATCGGACATCTTGCCACCCTTACTAAAGGCCTTCTTGAGGTCGGCAATATCAGTGACTGCATCGTAAGCGATGGCTACTGTCGCCGTAACTTTACCAACACCCTTAGTAAGATTGCCGGCACTTGTGCAAGGTTCTTAAGCCCCTTTAATGCGCCAGCCTTAGTAAATACGTCCGAAGCACCCAGCTTAATCAGGTCACCGATAATGCCCTTACTACCGCTAATACCAGCGAGTCCGGCTAAGTCCTTGTACAGGCTGTTGACCTTCGACGCGGCAAACAAAGCAATCAGCACCTTGCCAACGGTCTCAATCTCGGAGTGGTGCTCCGCTATTTTTCGCATAGCTTCGGCTACGCCCTTGATTCCGCCGGTCTTGGTGCCAGTTACTGTGTGCAAGAAATCAGTTACGAGGTCCCATGCGCCCTTGGCAGATCCGTGATGATTGAGCCGGTAGCCTTGGCGATTTCGGATATGGAACCTTTATTTTTCTCGACGTAGCGGAGAACGTCAACAATCTTGTCAGCAATCTTGCCCAAGCCTTCTGCGGCGTCGCCCAGTAACCCTTGGAAGTCCTTAGACTTCATAAAGTTGGCGACGTCGGTAAGACCAGTCTTTTGGGTGTCGACTAGTTTCTGTCCAAAGACAGACTGGGCGCTGATCCAACTACCCTTAATCTGGGCGATGGCACCTTGTCCGGTCTTGCCAAAGACCGAAAACGCGGCGGGTGACTGCTTGGACACCTTTTCAACCAGGTCTTCAAACGCGGATCCGGTGAGCTTGCCGTCCGATACCATCTTGTTAAACGCGTCTTGACTCATGCCAGCAGCCGCGGCCAGTGCGCTGCCCATCTTTGGCGCTTGCGTCTCTATCCGAGCAAGCTGTGAGGACGTCACGCTGTCAGATGAGAATAGCCGGCCCATTGAACGGACTAGCTTGCCTACCTTGTCACCGGACAATCCGGACGCGACACCAACCCCCACCAGTGCTTCGGTGAGGTTCTTGGCGCTGTCCACACTACCGGTCAGACCATAGAATTGCTGTTGCATCTTCTTGATGTCACCGGCTGCATATCCGGTTTTGGCACGAAGGTCAACCATCTGAGCCGACATTTCAGCCGCGCCCTTGGACCCCGCACCCAAGTTCTCCCAGACACGTTCGGTCTGTTCGCCTTGCTCGGCTAGCTCAAGGCCATTCTTGGTTACTTCAACCAGTTTGGAGCCTAGCGTAGATAGCCCGTTAGCAATCAACGTGCCACCAAAGGCACCGCCCAGAATGCTACCCGTAGATTTGGCCTTAGAGCCGGTCTCGGCCAGTTCCTTTTGTGTGCCCTTCAAGGCCTCGTTGGCACCGGTAGTGTTGGCCGATACCTTGACCTTGGTGTTGTTTGGTAGGTTCTCGAGTGATTCCTTGACTTCCCGCACGCCCGTTTTGGCGTTGGTGGTCTCGGTCCGCACGATTACCTGCTTGGACTTCGGCAGCTTGTCTACCGACTCGTTGACGTCTTTAATGCCGCTCTTGGCTTCGCTAGTGGCGGCTTCAATCTTGAGCCGCTTATCGGCCGGCAGGTCTTTGACTTCATTTTGCAGGGCGCTAACCGCACCCTCGGCCGACTTGCTGGACGTCTTGATGGTCTCCGCAAAATGGCCCATGTCGTTGGCCGCGCCGGTCGCATTTTTTTAGCTTCTCGTACTCGCCCAAGATGGCCCGCAGCCCGTTCTCTGCATTGCCATCGATGGTGAATCGAAAGACGTTATCGTAAATAGCCACTAATTTTTCCCTCCTCTCTTCAAGGATTTACGCATGGCAAAGACCTGGGCGAAAGCGTCCGCCTGTGCAGTTTCCTGCCGCAGGGTCTGGTCGTTAATGTCCCGGTGGTCGTGCTTAATCTCGGCTTCCCACTTGTCCATGTAATCTTGCAGAGCGTTATTGACTGTCTGCGAGGCTTGGTCGTCCATATCAGCCAGATATACCGGGCTCACCAGTAATCCGTTCAGCGACGCTGTGCGTGCAGCGTCGTCGAGGTCAGCACGTTCTTTGCCCTCAATCATTGCGTCGAGGAGGTAAGGATTTAGCTGGTCAAAATCGGCAATGCTGGTTATTCCTGCTCGCTGTCGGGCTGCGACGAGGTAGCTTCGGTACCATTGATTTTGCTTGACATTGCGTCGAATAACGTCCGCGCGGTGCTCTCCTGATAGCCTAGCTGGTACATCGTTTCGTTGTACTTGTCCAGCTCTTCCTTGGTCGCATCCTTGCCCGGTACGTCCATCTGCTTGCCCATTTCCTGCGCCACCGAACGTGCGCTTTCCAGCGTCGTCATCCACTGGTGTAGCTGGGCTTTGAAAAAAAACCTGCGGCACCAATTTCCCCGACGATTTTGGTACACAGTTCCTCGGCAGTCATGTCATTCAGCAAATCGCTGACTGCGTCGAACACCTTCTGGAAACTAGGCCGCGTTTTCATGTGTGCCAAACCGCCATACAGTACTTGCGTAGCGGCCATTGGATTGTCGTTTGCTAAGCCAGTAAACAGGTGATCATAAACGCCGCTATCATCCAGACCCTTGCTGTCAGTGTCTTGTTTAGCCAAGTCGCGCCAAGCCAGCAGGCTAGCAAACGTGAATTTCACGTCGTAGTCCTTGTTGCCAATTGTGAGTTGCATATTCTTTACCTCCTCGGTTAATAAAAAAAAGATGACAGGCCAACGCCTGCCATCAAGATGCGTGTCACGCCGTTAATTCAATTACTTACCTTCACTAGAAGCTGCGCTAGATGGTGCAGATGAAGCTGCTGTGCTTGCCGGAGACGTGTCAGCACTTGACCCAGTGCCAAAATTCAGCACGGATGAGTTGAGCTCTGGATTCATGTACTTGTCATCGCCCTCCTCACGAGTTGGCTTGGCAGCATTGGCGTTGGTGTAGGTGCTGTCAGTAGCACCACCAGCGCTAGTAGGAGCGATCAATCCGTACAGAGCTTCGCCCAAGTCAAAGGCGCCTTCTTCGAATTCAGATTCGGAGAGGACGCCCTTAACTGGCTGGCCCTGGACTTCAAATGCCAGAGAAGCGTTAAAGATACTGGCCAGTGCTTCCTGTGGGGGCAAAGCACCAAGCAGGCACTGTGAGTACTCAACCTCGGCCGTGCGGGTGGGGCTGGCACCAGAAACAGTGTTGAGGTCGACCCGGTACAAGTGCACCGTGATCCCAAAGCGCTGGGCCTTCTCCATGTCCTGATAAATACCGTCGTTCTTTTGGAAATAAGCAGCCACCGTGCGCTGGGATGTGTTGGACCCCATCGTCTTGATGTTGGTCTGCTTCAACGCGGTACTAGTCACGGTACGCGTGTTAGTACCAGACGATGCCCCCTGCAAGCCGAGCATGTTAGCCACGTGATCCTTTGGCCAAGTGTCGAGTTTGTAGTAGTAAATGATTTTATCGGCAAGTACAGGTTGAACCGTGCCAACGTTGCCGGATGATACATCAGCCATTAACTTTTCCTCCTGTTAGATAAATTTCGTAAATTTGGTACGTCAGTGAAATAGTTCCGTGTAGTAAGGTGACGGCTGTCGTGGTGTCGGTGACCGGCTGGGTACGACTGGCAGTCCCGCGTACGTACATACATGGGTGCTGGTACAGCGGCAGACGCTTGAGTGTGTTTTCCGCCTCGTCCAGCGTGTCCAGTAGGTCAAACTGCTCACCTGCAGGCCAGTATAGGTCTACTTCCGCGGTGTAGCGGCCGACCTGGGCATTGCGGTAGTCCGCCGTGTCGTTTTTGATTGGAAGCTGCACCACGATAAGCGGATACTCGATTTGCGAGCCCGCATTATCGGCTTGCGTGACTTCCTGTGCGGTCATCACCGTGTTGGCTAGCTCGGCCATGGCACGCTTAATGCCCAGCACTAAATCAGTGCTAGGTAACATCTCTTCGTCGGCCATCTACTCACCCCCAAACACGAATTTCGCTAGACCGTCCAATTCTTCTTGTGTGCGTTTTTGCAGTGTGGCGTTTGCTTGCGCCATGTACGGTGTGGATTCAGGATGCCAGCGGGTGCCGGTCTCCACAAAGCCGCCGTACTCGGTCTCACCATCAGACGCGGTGGCGTCCGGATAGACCTGGGTCACTCCGTCGTCATCGTGCTGATCAATCGACCGCATTAAATTACCAGTAGGTACGTACCCGCTCCGGCCATGACCGACCATGCCGCGCTCTTGCTTTACCGCTTCTTCGACGGCTAATGCCCCCATGTGATGGAGCAGGTTTTGCAGGTTGCGGTCAATGTCAGCGCGTGCCTGATGGAGTTTGCGCCCAGTCTCGTTGAGGCCGGCGAGATCAAACAGGTTCGCGTACGCGTCCAACTTTTCCACGCCTTTGGCTTCGGTGCGGTACTGGATTACCGGCCGTAGCTTGCGGCCAACCTCTACCCAATTGGTCATGACTAGACACCACCTTTTAGTAGCGTCGCCTTAGTGTTGACCGCAAAAAAGGCCGTCACATTTGAGTGCGGTCTAATTAGAGTTACGTTATAAACAATGCCGGTCTCGTTATCCGGGTCATACTCATCAGCAAAGGCCAGTCGGTCAGCCTTGGGGTGACCAGGTACGACCACCGTCTTCACGTCGCTGTACACATCACCAGCAAACAGGCTCTTCTGGAGCTGTGGTCCCGTGTTGTTGACCTTGGCAAAGTTGATGGTGTCCACCACCTTGTAGCCGGTCACGGTGTCGTGTGCGTTGCGCGGAGATGGCTTTTGGTATGCTGCCAACAGATACACGTCTCGTGTACTAGTCAAAGCTCATCACCATCCCCGATTCGTTGAGATTGCCGCCGCTGTCCTTGGCGTCCTTGTACGCCTTGAGCTGGGTCATGTACGGTGATAAGTCGTCCACATTCCAACTGGCAGACAGCCCTTCCTCGCCGCTGGAGGTTTTACCCTCGTCGCCGCGCTTAGCGAACTTAGCCAGGGCCATCTCGGTGACGACCCCGCTTAGCTCACCTGGTAGGTTGTCCCAGGTCTCGGCTGTGACTAGAGCCACGGATTTGCAAGCCAGTTTTATATATAGACTAATCGTCTTGATTTTGGCTGCGTCTGCCGTGTCAATGTCCAATGCCGTTTGGACGTCAACTAGGACTTCATTTTGGGTGTCAGTTGCCATTCAGGCCACCTCCTTATGCTGCGGCCGCGATAGTAACCTTGACCGTAGCCGTAAAGCTACCACTGGATGCCGTGATAGTGGCAGTGCCTTCCTTAAGGGCCGTAATAGTGCCGTCTGCGGCTACGGTTGCGATAGTGTCGTCGCTAGACGCATACTTGACTGCCTGGTTAACATTAGCTGCATCATCAGCATTAGCCGGGTCAGCTACTGCAGTCACCTGCTTAGTATCGCCAACCTTCATCGAGGCGGTCGCCTGGCTCATCTTGATACCGGTTGCTGGATTAGCGGCTGGCGGCGTTGTCTCGCCTGATTCCCCGGTACCATCGTCGGTGCCGGAGTCAGGCACTACGCTTTTGGGGGCGTGATCAGGCCGGACAGTACGTATACGCTGTCGACCAGCGGGAAGGATGGTGCGACCAGTTGGGATACCTTAGTTTCAACGCTAACAGGATCAGGCTGGGCCATGGTCGTGACCGCAACACCGGTGTCAGTCAGTGCAACGTTAGCGACAGACAAACCACGCAGGTCAGCTTCTTCTGGAGTTGTACCAAAGACTGTGTTACCAAGGTTACCGGCTGGCAGAAAGACAACCATGCCGTCTGGAATGTACTGGTGCAGCTTGTTAGACGCGTCCTTGTAACCCTTGTCGTATACGGCGAAGGTAATGCCCGTGTTGGACTGCAGGAACGTGGTCAGCTGACCGTCCAGAACCACAGCAGCAGACGCATTTGCAGAGCTAGACAGCAACGTAGCCTTAATAGTTTCGTTGGCTAGCAGAGTATTCCACGTAGCTTGATTCATTACAGCGCGGGTGATGGTTGCCCCAGTTGAGTAGCTGATCGCCTGCTTAGCGTCGCGAATGTCGGCCAATGGGTTGGAGTCCGCTTGGTCCCATGCCTTCTTGGCAGTGACCTTGTTGGAATCCGGCATAAAGTAGTCGTACTGCTTAAACACGCCGTTACCTTCAACGGTCGCCTTACCAGTTGTCAATGCCTCCATACGCAAAATTTCACGGGCAATACCCGCAGCACTAATCAGTTGCGTGGCGTTTTGGAAGATGTGGTTAATCACCATATCCTGGTATGCCGGGTTGTTGGAGTTCTGTACCATGATCAACTGTTGGCGAATTTCCTCGTCGATGTACGTTGATTCCTTGAAGTATGGAAGCTTGTCACGGAACTCTGTGAAGCCTTCACGTGGCCGAGGAATGACCTTCGTGTCGAAAGCCGCGGGTTGCAGTGCGACAGGCTGGTTGTTGGCACCCTTCAAAAATTCAAGGTTCATACCCATTTGCTGGGTTGCAGGGAACAACTCATCCCCAAGGAATGGCGGTTCTAACTGCGGAAAATTCTGGTAATAGGCCACAACATTTTGGGCCTGAATTAGGTCAAAAATAGATCCGTTCATTTGTTAAGCCCCTTTCTAGTTGCGAGCCAGGAACGTTACCTTGCCGTCCAATGCCGTCTTGACAGCGTCCGGAATGGTTACGTTCGGAATGCGGTTCAGGTTGACGAAACCGAAAATCAACATCGTCCCGTTGCCCTGACCGCTAGTAACATCAACATCGTGCAGTAATACCCCGCGTGCGGTTGCATCAGTGGCAACTGCTACTTGCTTGGAGCCGTCCTCCTCCAGGACATTGTCTGCACCCCCGACTGGTGTACCAGCAGGGATAATCTTGTGACCTTGTGCATTCGCTTGGACGTCACCAGCCGCGACAATCACGCTGACAGACACCTGTGGTTCCACAAATGCCAAAATCTGCGTAGTTGCGCCAAATGTGCGCATTTCACTCATGCGTTATTCCTCCTTGTCTACTTGCTGAAATATGAGTGCTCAACACTCCTTGGGGCATATGCCTTAGCCAGACGGGCTCCGAAGTCATCTGGCTTTTTGCCAGATGTCTGAGAGCCGACGCCAGGTGTGCCATGTCCCTTCATGCGTTCTTCCACGGCCGATTGGACAGCGGAGCTAAACGCCTTTCCGAAGTCAGTAATGGCCTTGTCGGTCTCTTCGTCCGTGCCTCGGGTCAGGAATGGCACCAGTTCAGCGGGAATCTTGGCAGCTTGGGCGGCACTGGTGGCGTGTTCCTTACGGTCACGACGTGCCAGTTCTGCCTTGAGCTGATTCAGTTCCTTGTCGCGGTCGTCTTGTTCAGCGGCCGCTTGCTGTTCTGGTGTCATGTTGGCCCGTTCGAGGGCTTCCTTGACCTTCTTGGCTATCGTTTCGTCCGATTCCTTCTGCAACTTCTCACGCTGTCGCCCTAGCCGTTCGGTGATGATCTCGTTCATTTGCTCGGTCGTGATGGTACCAGCACCGCTTGCGGCGCTGTTTGCGTTCTGGTTGTTTTGTCCTGCTTGGCCCGCGCTTTGTGCGGCACCAGACGCGGCCGTGCTACCGGCTGTATTTGCTTGTGATTGTGCGTCCTGCTGTGCGTTTGCTCCGTTGTTTGCTTCGTCCATGGTTACTACCTCCGTTTACGGCCCGTCGGCCGTTATTTCCGCCTGTTCTTTTACGCCCGCTTTAGCGTTTAAGGGCATATAAAAAGCACAGCCTCAATCGACCATGCTTGCGTGCTCGTAGTTATCTGATGGAACTTCGATGATGTCGCATTGACAGTTTGGGTGAAAAGGCGGGCAGTTAAGCCCGGGCTCCGCGTCATCGATGTTAAAGATGGTGCCGTCCATATCGTTCTCGCAGTAGTCGCATGTGCTCTCTGCGTCTATGGCCACCACTTGGTATTGGGTGGCGCCGTTATCACTAAAGCGGCTTAGCTTGCTCTGCGTATACACGTGCGCGGCCTGCGTCCGAATCAGGCTGGCCGCCTTTCCCATGTCGCCGTTTGATTTGGTGCCACCGCCGGTCAGCAACCTCATAACCTGTTGTGTGTAGTCCTGCGGCTTCTGATGATTACGCACGGCCTGCTCGACCAAATGATTGAGCTTTAGCATGGCTTGCGACGCGGCCTCGTTGATGGCCTTGTATGGGTCAGTGCCCTTGTAGTAATTGGCCTTGATTTTAAATAGCGTCTGCCGTGTGAGTGCCGGCGTATATCGTCGGCCTCCGGGTGTCGGGCTCACTGCACGCCGCAAATTTGCCCCATTTTGTGGGGTAGACGACGTTTTGTGGGTTGGCGTGGTCAAACTCTCGTGTGTGGTCGTACCATGCTGTACGAGGCTCACACGGCCTAATACGTCGTTAGCCTTTTTGAGCGCGTCACTCTGTTCAGCCTCCGTGTACACCGGTGCAGACTTAGTAGCCGCGTTTAGGTCGGTACCCTTCGGAATGCTTGCTGGCTTGCTGTACTTGTTGTCGTACACCTGATTAGGGACCGACTGATATACGTCGCTGACCTGCCGCTGTTTGGCTAGGGCTAGGTTAATCATTGCGTAGTTGATGCTGGCATTCAGCAAGTCACCGTTTGTGCTCGGGACCGGCTTGCCGTTAAAGGTGACGTCCATCAGCTTCTTGGCGCTATCATCGCTCGCGCTGTCGGCCAGCGCTTGGAGCTGCTGCATAAAGGCGCGCACTTCGCTGGCCGGGGCTTTACTCGTCCAGTTGCGGTCGTCCGCGATAAAGTGATCTATCAGCTGGACGATTTGCGTCTGCGTGGCCGTGTATAGCTGTTGCAGTTGCTTTACCCGGTCGTCACTCGCACCGTATATCTCTTTGGCTAATGCGCTGACACTATGCTTCGCCATTGCCATCACCACCTACTGGCTTTTTGCCGCCGCTTGGTACTTGACCCGCGTCATCTGCCGGCTTAGCGTCATCCGGTTGCTGATCGTCAGGTTTACTGTCCTGTTGTACCGCAACACCTTGACCAGGTTGCGCGTCAAACGGCGAAGCAAAGCTGATGGTCGGATCCTCGTCTTGCTCTTCCCGCACCCGGTTAGCCTCCTCGGCTGGCTTTACCCCGGTGACGCCGGTTGCATCTCGCGGATGGTCTCCTTGCTAAAGTCGCCGGTGTTGGACAGGCCGGTCAACGTGGTGATAGTCTCCGCGTCGTTCTTCGGCAGGTTGGCCGTGAACTTCGGCGTGATGTGGTTAGGGTCGTCGGTAGCAGGTACCGCGCCCACTTTCTGCCAGTACGCGGTCAGCAATCGAATGCGCCGCATGAGTCCACGCTGGTACAAGCTCTCCTGAATCGCACGCTCTTGGTCGCTACCCCAGAGTTTGTACGACATAGCCACGCCGCTAGCGTTACTGGCAAAGTTCTGGTCGTTGACGTCCGGCGTGTTGGTGTACTTGTGGAAAGACTCCATCAGCGCGTCCGTGTAAATCTTCCAATCGTTCGCGGGCAGGGACTTGGTGAGGTACTGCGCTGTTGGTGTGATGACCGTTGTACCTTGCCCGGACAGGCCTCCACCTACAATACGTGGCTTGAGCCACATGATGAGGGAATGCCTGTCGATTGACGGTTGGTCCTTGACCACGTTTCCGTTTGCGTCCTTGTGCGTCGGCGTATCGACATCCCCGGTTAGCACCAGAACGGAGTTACTAAAGTCTTCCTGATTGTTTGCCATCTCGGAAATGCTACGGTCGTATGCGTCGATGGCGTCTAGCTCACGCTCCCAATCACCCATGCGCTCGTCATTGTTAATGTACTCAGTGATTGGTACTGCGTCAAAATAATGTGGCTCGGCGTGGTCAAAGACTAGCTCGGACGTTGGTGAGCTCATCGGCTTGTAGTAGTAGGTGTTCTCGTCGGTGTAGATGGTCACGTACCAGGTGTCGTCGCCATCAAAGCGGACTGGGTAGTAGTACACGGCAAAGAGACTGTGTTGCTCGATGGTCGCGTCATACACTACAAAAGCGTTGCTCGGGTCAATCGGCTTGACCATCGGGTCGTTGGTGTCTGGCCGCACATACAAGATTTCATAGGCGCGGCCTGTCACGGATAGTCGCTTCTTCATGATCTTCTCGTGGTATGGCTCATCACTGCGCTGGTTAAATGCATCTAGTGCCTTGGTCAGGTCTTCACCCGCGTTTTTGCCCTCGTCCTCGTCCACGTTGTATGTGAACTTCAGGGGCGTGCCGAATGTATAGCCAACACGGATGTTGGTGATGTACGACGTGATAGCACTGGCAATGCGGTTATCCGCCCGGTTGCGTGCCTTGTTGGCAAACCAGTAATGGATGTCGTTATCACCACTATAATATCGCTCGAGCGCCACGATGCGGTACACCTGCTCGTGATAATGCTCGGTGATAAACTTCGTGGCGATTGCTGCCAATGCGTCCGGATCACTTGCCGCATGCTCGTACACGTCGGTCGCATCTTGAATTGCCGGTTGCTGTAAAACGAGAAGCGGTGGCCATCAAGCATGCGCAATGGTGTGGTGACCTGAAATGGGCTACTGCCCGGTAGTGACCACAGGTGCGCGTTGATGTCTTCGGTTTCTGCCATGCGTGTAATGCCTCCTTTAGAATCCCATGTTACGTAGTTGCGCCTCTTGTTCTTCCAAGCTAGGACGGTCGCTGTACGTAATCTGGTCGTTAATCATTTCTGCAATGCCCGTCAGTGCGTCTGGGGCGTCGTCATGTGCATTCTTCCCGGCACGTTGGTACCGAGTGAGAATATGGAACAAGTCCGGCCAGCGGTCGCGCCAGTTGGCTGGAAAGTAGATGTGCTGCATGACCCACGGCGCGTTGCTGATAATGCGGGCGTTTTTTATTTTTATTATTGTGGAACCACTGAATGACGGTGAGGTTGCTGTGCATTTGGTCGCGCAACAGCTTCTCCACCTCACGCGCAAATCCGCGACCACCGTTGTTGCTTTCGATGGTGGCCTGATTGACCTTGTTGGTGTAAAACATCTGTGCCACGGCCGGCTCCGTCTCTTCCATTGGCGCTTGCGTGTATGTGACGTCCAAGATGTATGCCTCGCCGTTGTATAGGCCGAAAACATAGCTTGCCAACCAGTCGGAGCCTTCGTCCGCGGTATCGGTGTATGAGTAAATGCCGGTGAATAGTGGTTTGCCCACGTCGTCCATCGGCACTTGGTTGTACGTCTTGAATCCCTTGTACAGTCGGCCTTGCTGGTCGATTGGCTCCTGCTGGTAGTTGGCTGCGGCAATCTCCGGAGACAACGTTTTGTATCGCCGATCAAACTCCTCGCGGGTCAGTACGTCATCGCATAGCATGGTGCCATCGTCTTGCAACGCCTTCATATTGACGTGCTTAACGCTGTAGCCTAGACCCGGTAGCTGTGCTAGTGCACGGCCTGCTAGGTCTAGCGAACTCCACCGCGTCATGATGATGATGATTTTGCCGCCTGTCTCGAGTCGGGTCAGCATGGTGTCAGTAAACCAGCTCCATTGCTTGTCTAAGACTGTTTCGTTGTTGGCCTCCTCGTTGTTCTTGATGAGGTCATCAATGATTTCAATGTCAGCACCAAACCCAGTGGCCGTGCCAGTTGGACTGGTGGCCAGGTAGTTGTTGTAGCCACCTTCGAGAGCCCACATGTTCATGGCCCCGTCGCCCTGTTTGATGTGTGTCTTGGGGAATACATCCTCATACACAGGAATCGCCGGGTCAGCCTTAACCTCCTGAATCGTGTTACGCACCGCCTTGGAGAAGGTCGTCGATAGTGTCTCGTTGTATGAGCCGGTCATGACCTTGGTGCTAGGACTGCGACCAAGCAACCACTCCACAAACATGCTGGCCGTGCGGGACTTCCCGTGACGAGGTGGAAGGTTGATTACCAGCACGTTATCCTTTCCTGTTACAAAGTCCTGCAGGTCACGACACAGGCTGATGAGGTACTCCCGCTTGCGCTGGTAGAAGCTCGGCGCCATCAGATGGGCATACTCGAAGAAATCTCGCCGTGCTAGCTCATACTGGGCGTACCGCTTAAGCGCAACGTTAACCGTCATCGTCATCATCAACTTCCGCGTTGGCGATAGCATCAGCTGGGCCGTGGTGAGATGGCTCATGTCCGGCCCGTCTAGATGCCCGCTCACCTGGTTGGCAACCTCCCGCCGGTCACGCCACAGGTCAGGCCGCCGGTTCTTGAGCCAAAATATTTGGGCCGTAGTGTCAGGCGGCAACTCGTGCTTGGTCTTCCTGGTAACCGCAAGCTCCTGCGTCGGAACTTTTGCCTTTGCAAGTTGCGCAGCGTATGCGTATGGAGTGTCGGGATGTTCCTCTCTGTACTTTTTCGCATAAGCAACACGATCCAGTTTGATGGCAGCTTCGTTACGACTAATCAGCTCCGTGACCTCATCGACGGTAACCATTCCAATTGTCACGTTTGAAGTAGGGTCGTTTTCGATTCGTAGTCTGAAACCTCCTTGCCGTGTTTTAGGGCGTCGGCAATGTCCGGATAACGTTTCTTCCAGTCGTAGAGAGTTGTGCGACGAATGCCAATGTTGTGGGCTATTTGCTCATCGGTCAGTCCGTCATGGGCCCAGCCTTGTAGCATTGCCAAGTGGTCTGCTTCCTGCCATGTCTTATATAGAGTCTTGCCCATGTACTCATCTCCATTCTGGGCATGAAAAAAAGGAGCCATCACAGCTCCTTTAATCAGTTATTCGGCTACATGAATCAGATTCATATCTTTCTCTGGCACTAAAGTACCCCGATGATGGCATGCTGCACAATAGAACAATACTGCATTTTGCCTACCGCCTTCATCCTTATCTAATTCAAGAGTGTTCAAGCACCCACTTCTTACATTCGTTAGCATCCCAACGCTTGGCAGTGTCGAGATTCTCGATTAATGATTCTGACTGATATACTTGGCTTTCCAATTTCGTTTTCCAGTAGTGGTCTTCCTGGCAAAGACACCAGAGATTGTCGCGGTCGAGTCGCTTACGCTTGTCAACTCGCAACGGTACGATGTGGTCAGTGATTAGCTTGCCTGGCTGGTCATAGGTATGACCACAGATAGCACACGTGTTATACGACTCGGCCTTGACTCGTGCTGACATATGCTCCCACACTTGCGATTGGTAGAACGCGTTGGCGATCGGGTCTCGCTTGTATTTGTTGTAGTATGACTGGTCGCGATGGCGACGCGTATATGCTGACAATGTAATCACCTCCATAAATTATTAATTAGTTGATAACAGCAAAAGATATTGAAATGAGCGAATTAACATGTGATAATGTATGTACACCATAAAGGAGGTAATATCTATGAGTTTAGATGGTAAAGTCGATAGTGCTAAAGACAAGATCTCCGGTAAGGCCAAGGAAGTCGAAGGTAAAGTTACTGGTGATAAAGCCCGAGAAGCACAAGGAAAAGCAGAGGGCGTTCTTGGGAAAGTCAAGGGGAAGCTTGACGATGCCAAGGAAAAGGTTGAAGATACCGTTGACGACGTGAAAAAAAAGTTGGATAAAGATAATTAGTTTTTACGGCCGGCTTTTGCCGGCTTTTTATTTGCATAAAAATAACCACCCGGTTAAGGTGGCTGT
>NZ_BBAI01000043.1 GCF_001311175.1 Lacticaseibacillus pantheris DSM 15945 = JCM 12539 = NBRC 106106
GCCTCATCGCGAGTGACCCTCCATCTTATTCAATTAACTTAGTCGTTGCAGTCATCCTCAAAGATGAACTCGCGCTGCTGTTTCTGTGTGTACAGGTACTCCTTGAGCGCCTGGGCCACCACGTCCGAGTTGCTCTCACCCGTGGTTTGCGTTTCCTTAGTTAGTTGCTCCAGCACGTCGGCGGGCAACGTAATTTTGATGTCAGTGGATTCAGTCATATTGTCTTACCCCTTCTACTACGCGAACGTAGCGTCTCAGCTACAGACACCTTACTAACGGCATCTATTCTAACACAACCACAACGTAAAGCCGCGTTTACCGGCGCAACTTTGCACCACTGAACCTATCATTCGATAAGTTGACTGCTTACTTTTGGTTAGTATATAATGTACGTGTAGTTTGAAAGCAACCAACTGATCCCTCACGCAAAGGAGGATGATAGGATGCGGATAAACATTAAGCCAGCAGCACAGGATTACCTGCGCAATAAGATTCAGGACACGGACAACGTGTTTCTCGCTCTCGACGACGGGTCCAGTAAGTACTCGATGGTCGGCGGTACCTGTACAATCGGGAGTAGCTTTCAGCTAGTACTCCGGAACGATGACGACGCCGACTACGCTATCGGGATGGACAATAACGCCAACCTTGCGTTAACCACCGGCGACGAAGAGAGCACCTATCTGGGTAACGGCCTGGCGCTTGATTACAAGAACGCTGCCTAGTATTACGGGATGATAGTGGCATTATCGATGGTAACGTCACCGTCGCCCGCTACGTACCACAAGATCTAGATACAGAGGAACTACGTCAGCAGATGCAGGCTTTGGGTGTCAACATCTGCGGAGCTTAGCTACAACTAGTAATGGCGGTCGGTCACCCGCCGTTGCACATACCCAACAGAATATAGAAACAGCAAGCCCACCGGCACCCCTTTGCCGGTGGGCTTGTTGTTTATTGTCGTGCCTACTTTGCACCCATCCTGCGCATCAGTTCCACCATGTACCAGGCGCCCTGCTGATAGTCGCGTACACGCAGGCTCTCGTTCGGCGCGTGGGCCCCGCTGCCGTAGTAGCCGCAGCCAACCGACACAATCGGTAGGCCCAAAGTCGCGGCTACTGGCGCTTGCGGACCGCCGCCGGCCGAGTTGGGTACGACACGCACGTTATCGGTCCCATACACAGCTTTGGCCACATCGGTCGCCGCCGCGAAGTACGGGTCGTCCAGATCGGAGCGGAACGGGTCCTCCCCCAGTTGGAAGGTCATCTCCACGTCGCGAAAACCATTCCGGTCGAGCTGCGCACGGATGAGGTCAAAGCAGGCCTGCGGGGTCTGGCCTTGCGCCAGCCGACAGTCGAGCTTGGCGTGCGCTTCCCGCGGAATGACGGTCTTTACACCGTCGCCCGTGTAGCCGGACTCAAAGCCGTTGACGGTCAAAGACGGCTCATTCACGCTTGCAAGTTTGGGGTCGTCGCGTAAGAATGGTTGCCGCAACCCCGCGCGTTCGCGCAGGCCGTCCGCATCAAAGTCCATGCGGTCCACCGCCGCCCGGGTACCAGCGGACATCGTTTCAACTAAGTCATAATAACCATCAACGGCCAGTCGACGCTCTGGCGTTCGTAGCGAATGTAAGGCGTCAATTAACCGCCACGCCGCGTTATCCACATACGCGCCAAGTGAAGAATGAAGGTCCACGTCGGCAGTCCGCACGCTGAGGTCAAAGGCCAGGATGCCCTTAACCCCGCCGGTGACGGTAAAGTGTTCCTGCTCGTTCTTACTGCCGCCTTCCCAAACACAAACGTCAGCCGCCAGGTCATCAGCGTGGTGCGCAACGTAATCATCAAAGTGGCCGGAGCCGACTTCTTCCTCGCCCTCCACTACGAACTTCAGGTTACACGGCAAGCCGCCGTGATCCTGGAGGTAGCGAACCGCCGTCAACCGACACATTAGCTCGCCCTTGTCATCCCCAATCCCCCGGGCACGTACGGTCCCGTCATCCAGGAAGGTCGGCTCGAACGGTTCGCTGTGCCACTCCGCAAGTGGTTCGGGCGGCTGGACATCATAATGGTTATAAAACAGGATGGTGTGGTCACTGGCACCTTTGAATTGGGCAAAGACGGCCGGATTCCCACCCGGTTCGTTCCATTGCGTGGCGTAAGACGCCCCGAGTTCACGAAAAGTCTGTTGCAACCAGTCCGCGGTGTCCTGAATTCCGCGATGCTGCGCGGAGACGCTTTCCAGGCGGACATATGGTGCTAAGTGATCAAAGTAGTCGCGGGCGAACTGCTCAACGGCAGCACGTTCCGTGGTGGTTTGTGTGTTTGGCATGGGTGTATCCTCCGTTTTTTTGTATTGTATGGATCGTGAATTTATGCTGGTGAAAGTTACGGGAGTGAGCGCTTAAACCCGCTATGGTAGAGGGATTGTGCTTCACCGCTACCTGGTCGGGAAATACTACTACGCTCCCGCGGTACTCGTTCTTATTGAAACGGGTTGCACCCCCGCAGAAACTTGCACGTAACCCGCTACGGCAATGAAGCCAAACCCGGGCTTCACCGCCGTAGCAAGTTACGCTCCAGTTTCTAACCGCGGGGCTCCACCCTCTAAACGGGTTGCGCAAGGCAGAAAGCGACGCATAAGGCACTCAAACCAAAAGGCCAAACCCGGGCCTTTCGGTCTGAGTGCCTTATGCTCTGCTTTCTAAGCGCCTTGCTCCACCCTCTACCTCAAGTTCACCCCTCTCCATCCCGGATTTCCACCAGCCGCGTTGTCTACCACACCCGTCAACTTCGTGTTCCGTAGATAGTTCGTTGCGTCCTGATACAGCGGAATGACGCCCTGCTCCTTCATCAGCAGTTGCTCAGCCTTAACCATCGCCTGCCACCGTGCCTTTGCGTCGGCCGTCGTGTTCGCCGTATTCATCAGGCTGTCATACTCCGAATTGCTCCAACCGCCAAAGTTGTACGAGTTACCCGTCACCATCATGTCCAAGAACGTCGTCGGGTCGTAATCTGCGCTCCAACTCGTCAGGATGACGTCAAAGTCGCTACCCAGTAGGTCCTTCACTCGCGTCGCCTTGGGGACCTTCTTTACCGTCACCTTCAAGCCCTTCAAGTTCTTCGTCCAGGTCTCGTCGAGGTACTGTGCAATCGAATCCCACTGGTCGTCCTCGTCCACCGTAAGGTTAAAACTCATCCCCGTCATACCCAACTGCTTCAACCCTTTATCCCAATACTCCTGCGCCAGCTTCTGGTTGTAACTCACCCCACTGTTGGCGTCGTCGTTCTTGACGTACGCATCCTTTGCAAAGTCGGTGCCGTCGGTCGGACTCTTCCCCAAGTCCCGAGAGACAAAGCCCAGCGATGCCTGCGATCCGTCCGCCAGCGTGTCCTGCGTAAAGGTCTTCCGGTCGATCGATAACGAGAGCGCCTTCCGAATGTAGACGTTGTTGAACGCCTTCTTCAGCGCATCCGTGCTTGGAGCCTTCTCGTTAGTGACCACGTAGGTGCCAATACCCGATAGCACCTGCTTAAACGCCTTGTTGTTCTTCTCGTTCTTGACCTCGTTGCCAGACAGCTCCGTCTGGTCCAACTGACCCGCCTCAAACATGTTCAACCCCGTTGAGGTCGTCTTCACCACCTGGTACGTAACTTTGTCCAGATGAATGTTCTGCTTGTTCCAATAGTTTTTGTTCTTCACCAGCGTCCACGAGTCGTTCGTCCCGTTCCAACTCTTCACCGTGTACGGCCCGTCGTAGCTCGTCTTCGTTGCGTTGGTACCAAACTTACTGCCGTTCTTCGTCACCGCGCTCTTCTCCACGGGCATAAACTCGGCGTTCGACATCAAAGTCAGGAACGTGGCCATCGGATGCTCCAAGTGCACAACAAACTTGTAGTCGCCCTCAGCCTTAACGCCTAACGTCGATACGGCCTTTTTGCCGCTATTGATGGCGTCCGCATTCACAATACCGGAGTACCGGTAGGCGTTGACCGCCTTGGTTTTGGGATCTACGTTCCGTTGCCAGGCGTAGACAAAGTCGTTGGCAGTCACCGGCTTGCCGTCCGCCCACTTCGCGTTGTGCCGCAAAGTAAAGGTGTACGTCATGCCGTCCTTAGATGTAGTCCAGGATTTAGCAATCCCCGGCTCCTTCTTGTTGTTCTTGCCAACCGTCAGCAGCCCCTCCTCAACGTTGTTCAAAACTTCACCGCTGGAGGTGTCACTAGCCTGTGCGGGATCCAAAGTCTCCAGCTGACTCGGAATGGACACCGTGATGGACTTGGTGCTGGCCGCGCTGGCTTTACTTCCACAGGCAGCTAACAGCAGCACCGAGGCCGCCGTCGCTGCCAGCACGCCGACTCTTGCCGGCCAACTTTGCTTATTACGATTCGCATTCTTCATGATAATTGCCTCCCAGTAGTCACGTTATGTACGCGGACGTCACTTACGCGCCCGTTAGCCCAATCAAATGTGGCATTTATACCCGCTTGCCACCAAGATAAACGCCCTTGTCAGCCTGCCGCACCGCGTCCACGTCATCCAGCGGGTTGGCCTTCAACACCAGGAAGTCCGCGTACTTACCCGCGGCCAGTGCGCCGTACTCTTCGCTGACCCCCAACAGGTCTGCCGAGTTCCGCGTAGCCGCGTACAGCACGTCCTGAGGTGCCATCCCCACTTTGTTCACCAGCAGGTGCAGCTCATCCCAATAGCCGGTCGCAAAGTCGTTGAACGGCGTCCCCGCATCAGTACCCGTTGCAAACGGTACTCCGCGTTGCACCGCCAATTTCATGTTCTTAAAGAACGCCTGGGCAAAGTCGCTTGCCTTCCGCACCATGTAGTCAGGAATCTTACCCTCACCGTGATCAACGATCCCCTGCACCGCGTTCAACGTCGGCACCAAGTACACCTGATGAGCCTTCATGAATTCGGCCTCATCCTCATCCAAAAAGATACCGTGTTCGACGGAATCTACACCGGCCTCCAATGCTAGCCGGATACCCGCAGTACCCTGTGCGTGTGCCGCGACTTTGCGTCGGCGGGCGTGCGCTTCGCGGGTGCTACCGCCAACTCCTCTTGCGTGAACTCTGCATCCAGCGGGCTGTCGGCCACCGACATCACTCCGCCAGTCGCCATCACCTTGATGACATCCGCGCCATTCTTGAACGCCTGGCGCACCGCGTGCCGCATCTCATCGGGCGAATCGACCAGGTAGGATTCGTTACCCGTGTGGTGCGGGCTGTCACCATGGCCACCCGTTGCACTCATTGCGCGGCCGGATGCAACCACGTGCGGCGCCGGGAATCCGTACTCGGCCTGAGCGTCACGTAACTTAACGTCGACGTCGTAGTTGGAAGACAGGTTCCGCACGTACGTCACGCCGGAATGGACCAGGTCGGAGAGGTTTTGTAGGGCGAGCAAAGTGGTTTCGGTCTCGCTGCGCTCGCTCGCCGCGAGCTGGTGCGCGTTGCTCCCCAAATGGACGTGGCAGTTCATCATGCCGGGCATAACGTACTGACCGGCGCAATCCACCGTGCGGTCGGCTGCCGGAGTGGCGCCGGTCCCGGTGGCTGCGACTTTGCCCGTCGCGTCGTCTACCGTGAACCAACTGTCTGGGGTGAAGCCATCGTGTAAGCCGTCAAAGAGTGCTAGGTTGCTATAAAGTGTTGTGGTCATGTTATTTTCCTCGCTTTCAAAGTTGTGGCGCTACCCGTTGCAATATGTGTCGCGGTCCGATTAATTCCTTCAGATCCCCCGCGTTGTCGTGTTTGTGGGTATAAAAAAACGACGCCTATACACTAATTAAGTGTATAGAGCGCCGGCCCCGTTACGTTATCAGACGTCGAGTCGGCTTAAAAGCATTGGTCCATGTTATTTAGTCCCGCGGATTCCCGGGGACAATAAAACCCGCAACTAACGAATGATCCCAATCGGCATAATAATCGCCGTTGGTCCCATCGTGGTTACGGGTATCTGGATTGCTTCTAAGCGTTCAACGTTTTGGTTCATCATGGCTATTCCTCCACGGATGCGTGTTGGTCGCACCCTTTGCGCCGGGTTAATAACCCCGGAGGATAACCGTTAGCTTCACGGCAGCGTCCCATGTAACTGCCGCTAACAATTATCCAATTACTGCATCAGCGTGTGGGACAACGTTAATGCTAATAATCACCGGAATAATGACGACGTTAATTTTAGTCATGAGTGGTTGCCCCTTTCGCTGTGGAAGAATTTCCTCGTGCTTGAGGATGGCTCCAGCATATAGCAAAACGGTGAGGAACGTCAACACCTTTTTCACATTTGATATTAATAAAACGGTAATTTAGCCCGTGCCGTTTCCCTCACTACCCGCATTTGTACTGCACGAGTAAGACCGCCATAAACCCTTTAACCACGGAATTAGCCCCCCATACTATGCGGTCACAAAACTCCGTAACATCATGGTAAATTCAATAACACTCGTATTGCTAGACTTGTCACCCAAACAAATAGCCACAACCAGCGTGACTGGTTGTGGCTCAATAATACTCCCGACTAAACTGCCATCTCGGCGTTGGCAGCAATGGCCGCCGCGAATGTCTGGTACGTGTCCGCATCAAAGGCGACGATCCGGACGCGGCGAACATAATCACATTCACGCATCGTACTCATCAGCGTACGTACGGCAATCGGCGCAGCTTTGAATAATGGGAAACCGTACACACCCGTGCTGATGGACGGAAAGTCCACGGTACGGCACCGGTGCGCGTCCGCTACCAACAGGCTGTTACGGTAACTATCGGCCAACAACTCACTCTCGCCGTTTCCGCCGCCCTGCCAGACGGGTCCGGCCGTGTGGACGATGTACGATGCTCGCAGGTTGAAGCCTGGCGTAATCTTCGCGTCACCAACCATACACCCATTCAGTCGCCGACATGCCTCCTGCAATCGGGGGCCAGCCGCACGGTGAATGGCACCATCAACGCCACCACCGCCGAGGAGCGAAGGATTGGCCGCATTGACAATTGCGTCACTACGACTCTTTGTAATGTCACCACGGACAACATCAACATATATTTTCATGGTGGTGGCCCCCTTTTGTTATTGTTAATTTTATAATAACGCCTTCAGGGGATATATCCAATAGCATTGTGCCATTTGTAACTTAGCCGTAATGATGGTTATGCCGCGGCCTAGGCCGATTTTGCGGCAGCTGTATATACTTATGATTAGTCAAATTGATAACATTGTTTAATTATGCGGTAGTTGTGTTAATTGTTGATCCAACCAACTGAGGTATTGCTGCTCCCGCGTCAGGGCGTGATCCAGAATCAAGTAGTGCCCAAACTGGTCTTGAGGCACATTTTCGTCGCCAAAGAGGAGTTGCCGGCGCGCCTCCAGGTGGTCAAGCCACTCTTGGTGAATCGCAATCTGTTCGCGAATCATCCCCGGTAACCGCGCATCGTCTGCACGTTGAACAAAGTAGAGTTTCAGCACAAATTCGTCCTTGGTCGTCGCCATCGTCGGTGTAGGGGCTCCCACCCAAGATGACAAAGCGGATCGACCCTCCGTGGTAATGCTGTAGCGCTTCTTTTCTAACTTAGTCCCAGCAACCTCCACGGAATGCGTAATCAGCCCTTGCTCCTCCATCCGCGCCAACAGCGGGTATATTTGGCTGTGCTGTGCTTGCCAAAACTCACCAATTTCGTGGGCAAAATCCTGTGTTAGTTCATATCCCGTCCGTGGTTCCTGGTCTAATAGTCCCAAGATGATGTACTGCAAAATGTTCTTTTGTGCCATTTGTCAGCCCTCCGCTTGACTTCCCTTTGGGACCAGTATATATTAATCAAGTTGCTAAAAACATGTAAACTATTACACGTTCAAAATTACTTATTCAAAGGAGCTCATGATGACTGAACACAACAATATGACCAAGAAGTTTGCCACCCTCGACGACTTCCTCGGGACACACTTTATCTACACTTATGACAACGGTTGGGAATACGAATGGTACGCGCGCAACGACCACACCGTGGACTACCGCATTCATGGCGGCATGGTCGCCGGCCGCTGGGTTACGGGCCAGGAGGCCAACATTGTGATGCTGGTACCCGGTATCTACAAGATTGCCTGGACGGAGCCAACCGGGACTGACGTCGCCCTCGACTTCATGCCAAATGACCACCGCATTAACGGCACGATCTTCTTCCCTAAGTGGGTGCAGGACCACCCAGAAATCACGGTGACCTACCAGAACGAGCACATCGACCTGATGGAAGAATCCCGCGAAAAATACGAGACTTACCCCAAGCTGGTAGTGCCGGAATTCGCCCAAATTACCTATATTGGTGACGCCGGCCAGGACAACGCTGACGTTATCAACGAGGAACCGTATGAAGGAATGCCCGACGATATCCGAGCTGGAAAGTTCTACGACGAGGACTACAAGCACGCAAGTAAATAAATACACTTCAGGGTCACGACCAATGGTCGTGACCCTGTTTGCTTTTTTTTTACTAACGGATTCGTTGCGTTACTGAGCCAAAATTGAGCGGAATTAGTTCGTAATGAGCGACAATCTAAGCACTGCAATCGTCCCCACGCTCAAATTAAATTAGTGTTTGTTTGACTTTGCCAACCCCAAATGGTAGTTTTGTTGACGATATCCGTCAACAAGGAGACGATTAAGTGCATACGACGATCACAACCGCCGACTGGCAACGTGGTTTTCACCAAAACCACGACCAACTACTATGTAACTACTGCAAGTTCACCGTTGCTGCCCACCCCCGTAGCGTGGACGTTATGGCTCGCCACCTTGAGGAGATCCACGGTGGCCCGGTCGCTGCGCTGCTGACGTCTTCTGACCGTAATAACACGCTCACCGCACGCCAACGGGACCTGCTGGCCGCCTTTGCGCGCGGCGACAGTGATGCCGAGATTGCCACGAACCTCAGCGTCAGCCTCAGCACGGTGCGACACCAGCGTTTCACCTTCCGCAGCAAAGCAGACCAGGCCCGCCTCTACCTCGCCCAGTTCCAGTCGGCCTTTGGGGATGACACGGAACATGCGAGCCTACTCCGCTTACCGCAAACACCGTATACCCGCGACATCAGTATCACCCAGGCCGAGTACCAACGGATCATCGCTAAGTATTTCTCCACGGACAAGGGTCAGTTGCAACTTGAAGCCCTCCCCCGACGTGAAAAACAGCGGCTGGCCGTTTGCTACCGGGTGTGCTTAATACTAGAATCCGGGCGCGTCTACACTCGGACCGACTTCAACCAGCTGCTAGGGGCAGTATGGGCTGATTACAATTACTTAACGCGGGAGCTGATCGACTTTGGCTTCATCAGCCGCACGACAGACGGCACCCAGTATTGGAGGATTTTCAATGAATAATATGAGTAAAGACGAACGCAAGGCGCTCGTGCAGGCGTACAAAATGGCGCCGACCTACTACGGCGTCATTCAGATTGAAAACACACGTAACCATAAACGGTTCATCGCGGCGGTACCGAACATCAAGGGCCGCTGGGATTACTATCAAGTCAACCTGAACAACCATAAATATGGTGACACGGAGCTACAACGCGACTGGGACGCCATGGGGGCCGACGCCTTCGCGTACTCGGTACTGTTTAAAGAAAAGACCGACGACGTACTCAACATGCGGGCGGAACTGAAAGACTTACTGGCCATCTGGCGGGAAGAGGTCAAGCCGGAATACAAGAGTTAGGGTTCACGGACAACCCCAAAACGTCGGTTCACCCCACCGCCTATCATAACCATAGTTATCAATGCTAAAATGGTGGGATAAACATGATGGGAGAGACAATCAAATGCGTTCTTTGCGTTACATCGCGGCCGTCCTCCGCGAATTCTGGGCTCACTGGATTAGTTACCTGGTACTTAGCGGCGTTGTTGGTATTTTAATCAGCTTATTAATCATCCCCGCGCTCCGGTGGGTCACCCGCGCAGTCCTTGTGGCCGGCGGGGTGCCGTACTTAACTTTGACCAACGCTCCGAGCGTAATAGTCAATCATCCGTTCACGTCCATCGCATTGCTCGCAATTGGCATCCTGCTGCTCGCACTGGTCTACCTACAGTTTGCAGTTCTGCTCACTGGGGTCAACAACATCCACCACCACGAAAACTATGGCTGGCGACAGATCGCCCGCGCCGTCTGGAGCGATTTGCGCACCTGCGCTGGACCTCCTTCGTCTTCTTTGCCCCCTACTGCCTCATCGTCGTCCCACTCGCCGGTCTGGTCGTTGGTTCGAGCCTGCTGGCAAAGGTGCGCGTGCCGATCTTCATCACCGCGTGGCTGCTCGAACGCCCACCATTGGCCGTCGCGGTTGCCGGCATCTACCTGGTCATGACGTACCTCGCCGTCCGCTGGCTGCGGGTCCTCCCCCACGCCATTCTCGGTGAGATGCACCTGCGCGCAGCCGCCCGCCAAAGTTGGCGCGAAACCCGGGGACGCTGGTGGTTCTTCTTCATCCGCGCGACTTTGCTCGGTATCACCGTCTGGCTCATCGCGTACGCTTGGTCTGAAGGCTGATTGGCCTCCAAAACTGGTTTGACGACCAAAAATACGCGTACGTCGCCGCCATCATCACGATGGCGTTGATGATTATTGGCAAAGTCGTGTTGGGCGCCATGGGCAGTATCGCGCTCCTATTGTTTTTGATTGAGCCCGACCAGTTGTCCAGCACCACCAAGGCCACCGTCAAACGGCACCATGGCGGCTGGTTCTACACCGGCATTAGCGTGACCGGCGTGTTGGCCCTGGCGCTACTAATCTTGTTCAACGCGGTTTACCTCAAAGGGGCCTTGGATTCGCAGCCACTGGCCATTTCGCACCGCGGGGTGGATAACGGTAACGGCGTCCAAAACACTTTGCCCGCGATGGAACGTACCGCTAAAGAACATCCCGACTACATCGAAATTGACGTTCACGAAACTAAGGATAACCAGTTTATCGTGTTACACGACGAAAACCTTAAGCAACTAGCCGGCATCAACAAAACACCAAAACAGCTCACACTTAAACAGTTGCAACGGGTCGTGGTACACGAAAACGGCCACCACGCACACCTGGTCAGCCTAAACCAGTACATGGACGCAGCGGAAAAACGAGGACAAAAGCTCATTGTCGAAATTAAGACCACTAAAAACGACAGTCGTGCCATGTTGACCAACTTTATTGACCGGTACGCACAGCGTATTATCGCCCATCACGACCGTGTACACTCACTGAATTACGGTGTCATCACCGGTCTGCGTCGCCGGGTACCGCATTTGTACGCCAGTTTCATTCTCCCGTACGTGCTCGTCTTCCCGAAGACCGACGCCAACGCATACACCTTTGAAGAAACGACCCTGGACGACGTCTTTGTGGATGCCGCACACGACGATCACCAAGCAGTGTGGGCCTGGACCGTTAACGACGCCGACAGTATGGAACAGATGATGTTCATCGGTGTTGACGGCATCATTACCGATAACCTCAGCCTCCTGCAAAATACCATCCGCACGCACGACGACCACCCATCGTACGCCGAACGCATGCAGTTTTTCAGCAACTCGTTGGATAATATTTCGGCGCAGAGTGAAGTGGACTAAAGCACAGGTACCACTAACCTCTACACACACCAAAATACGGCCTGAGCCGTCGGAGTAGTCCGGTGACTCAGGCCGCTTTGTATTTAGTCTTAATGGTTGTCGTCAACCAAAAACGCCCGGTCCAGCGCCGCCAACCCGGCCTCGCCGTTGCCTAGTAGCTCGCCGACATAGTTACGGACATTGCCGTAATGGGCATCAACCCAGTCCAACGCGGTGTCCAAATAGTCCACACGCACACCGGTGACGGCCCGCATGTCCGTTAACATCTGGTGGGTGGCACCCAACTGCTGAAACTCAACCAACGCCTGATTGATGTTGGGCTCGTGTTCCACGTTGGAGTAGAGGTAGTCACGCGTAATCAGCGACCGCGGAACGCCCAGCGCGCCGAGTAGCAAAGCCGCGGCCATCCCCGTCCGGTCCTTCCCGGCCGAACAGTGGAACATCACCGCTCCAGGTGTGGCGGTCGCCGTCACCAAGAACTCACGCATGGACGCCTGCATGGTGGGGTCCGCCACCATGGCCTCGTAGCCCAAACGGATGTGCTCCGGAGCATCATCGTGGTGTTGAATGTATGTCCGCAATGCGTGCGCCTCACCTTTGAGGTCACCCACCACCATCGGAGCCGCCACTCGTGCCGCCCCGGCAAGTGGGACGTCGGGCGCCTTTGCGGCCTCATCCGGTTGCCTAAAATCAACCACCGCACCCACACCCAAAGCAGTCAGTTGTTGCATGTCGTGGGGCGTTGCTTGCCACAGGCGGCCGGTCCGAATGATTTTATGTGGCCGTAAATAACGGCCGCTGTTCGTCCGCAAGTGGTGGTACGTCCGCGCGTTGGTCACCCGTTCTAAGCTCATGATATCCAGCGCCCGCTGGTGGCGGGCAGTTGCTGCTGTCAATGTCATCACCTCGTGACCCCACATTAGCATAACTGCCGTCCGATTGAAAGCGGATGCAAGCGGCTTAGGGTGTCGTGACTAAGGTTTGTTGAGACCGAGCGGGTTTTGCTCGGGCTACGGCAATTCGCGGTAGCCCGGTACGGGCGTGAGCGTGAGGCACGTACCCGGTCGCGGGAACCAGCCGCTCAACCGGAACCGCCACGTCAGTTCGACCAGCCACTGTAGCGGGCACCGTGGAGCAGTCCACAAAGTTGCAGTTCACCGCGACACACCCCCGGCCAGAGCCACCACCCGGAGCTAACGCGTGTGTCCGCCCGCAAACGGAGCCGCGTTGCCCGCATCACCTTTGCCGTTGTACGCCGCTACGAACCGCGGAACGAAGGTACTCAGCCCATGCGTCCCCAGTTCTGGCATGTGCGCGTCCAAATCCGCGTAAAACCGGTACGCCTGCCGCTGTCCCTGACCCATGGTGACCATGCCAGTCACCAGCGCGTCGGGCACACCTGCTGCCAGAGCGCCGTCACGATACTGGTCGTCCGTGAGCTCTACGTACTGTAGGTCAGGCATACGCAATGCCGCGCGCAACGCGGCCACAACCTGGTCACCACTTGCAAAATCGCTGACCACGTACCGCGTCGTCGTACCCACCGGCGTCCGTTCCAACAGGTCGGCCACCGTCGTCGCAATGTCTTCTGGTGCGGCCCACGCGCGGCGCGTGCTCCCCGGGATGTTGGCCGCCATGGCGTGCTGATTGCGAATCTGCGGAATAAATGTCAACAGGTTATCCCAGAACCCCACTGGCCGTACGAACGCTAAGTTCACTCCTGCCAGTCGCCGCATCTCGCGCTCCACGTACATACGTGTGCAAAGGACCGACTTCTGGGCCTTATCCGCGCCCACGCTGCTCAATTGCACCACGTTGTGCACCCCGGCGGCCGCAATTGCCGTTCGGAAAGTGCTGGCCTGCTGGATAGCAGCCGCAATCAAATCATCACTGAGCGCACCGCCCGCCAACATTGTGAACACCGCGTCCGCGCCGGTAAATGCCGTGGTCAGAAAAGTGGCATCCGCAATATCACCCGCCAGCGGCTTTGCCCCTAACGCCTGAATGGCGGGGAAACGCCGTTCACTACTAGTGACCACCGTCACGTTGTGGCCGTCCTGCACTAACCGCGGTACCAAGTGTTGCCCAATGTGCCCTAAAGAACCTAAAACCGTAATCTGCATCAGTTATTTCCTCCTTAAACGGATAGAGCTATCTTTTTACGTTGTACGTATTATAAAAGATAGTATTATCTTTTGTCAACCTTGACGTGTGGCTATCCTCCGGGCGATAATTACGGTATGCGAAAAAAAAGATCCGGCCAAAAAGCAACTAATTTTAGACTGTGCGGCTCAGCTGATCGCCCAAGACGGGGCGGGAGCATTGTCCACTGCCCGCGTGGCCCGTGCGGTAGGTATCGCGCAGTCGAACATCTACATATACTTCAAGGACCGCGACGCACTCCTCGCGGCCGTCTTTGACCGCGCCCAAGCCGCTGGTGCGCAATACATTGATGGTCCGCTCATTGCCGACGAGACGAAACCGATGGCGGCGCGGCTACAAGCGTACCTACGCGGACTGTATGACTGGTCGGTCGCAGCGCCGACGGACATGCTGTTGCTGGAACAAATCAAGCGCCTCCCGGACGCGCCGGCAACCACCCACATCGGCAACACGCGCACGGAACCACTCATGGATCTCATCCGGCAGGCCCAATCGGCGGGACTGTGCCGACCAGTCGCCGCGGATATTTTGGTAACCATCGTCTTCGCGGCGGTGCGCCGCAACGTGGAACTCCCCCAGAAGGATCATGCCAGCTTTGCAAAGTTGTTCCCCGTCCTGTGGGCTGCAATTGCCACAACGCCGGCGCCAAACGTAGAACTGTAATTACGAATACCAAATGGATGCAGAATGTAAAGTTTAGTGAAGGGGGCTAATCATGCAATCGCAACGACAGCAACGTTCTACCATTATTAGCATCGTCACGTTCGTGGGCGTCTTTGGGGCGTACATGGGCTTGGAGCACTTCGGTTTCTCTGGTTGGTTGGAAATTGTCTTGACGGTCGGGGCAGCCGTTATTTCGGCATTGGTGGGCGCACTTATTGCTGGGTTTGTAACCAAATAACTGGGCCGGATAGGTAATGGCGCTGGCTAGTGATTATCTGAGTGTAAACCAAGGCCCACACAACTTTGCGTATAGTTGTGCGGGCCTTGGTTTTGGATATTGTAGGTTAAGTTCTAAAGCTTGGGTCGGGCTGCGGCTCTCGTCCTGGCTTCGGTTAAACCAGTCAATGCTACAGTCTCTCGGCGGCGCTGGCACCGGCTGGCTGCGCCAGTAGCATTCCCTAATCGCTAAAGCGATAAGGGTCTGCGTACCTCGTGGCGGGCTCTAAGCGCTAAAGCAGTAAGTGGTTAGCTTCTGCTCCTCTCGTTCTGACTGCTATCAAACCAGTCAATGCCACAGTCTCTCGCACTCGCTGCGCGGGTGCTCCGAGTGGCGGAGAGTAAGCGCTGAAGCGCCAACTCTCCGCGCAGCAAAAAAAAGAGCACCGCCGCGCCAACACCGCGAACAGCACTCTATATGTAGGTTTTATGCCCACCCATGCGTGTGCCGGCGCTCAGCAGCAGCCCACGCACATCAACCGTTAATATTATGCCCTCATTCACAGCAAAGTGCAACCATTTGTGAACAAAAAAATGCGGTTTTTGTCAGCTATTACCCCACTTTGTTCATCATTGGTGAACACACGTCGTCTCAAGATGAATTTACGGTTAGACTGATTTGTACCACAATATAAAGCGGGCGAACACCATCAAAAAGTGTTCGCCCGCTTTACTATCTTTCCACCAGTAATTACGCCAGGTGTTCTGCCAAGCGTTCATCCGCACCTTTGCGTCCGTGCCGTGCCCGCAGCGCGTACAATATCGTCACCGTGTCCACCACTTCCTGGAACAAGGCACCGATGATGGCTGGAATTACGCCGAAACTAGCAATCAGCATCAACACCGTACAAATACCAATACCAATCAGAACCGCCTCCCGCGCAATCGCCATCGTGTCGCGCGCAATTAGCACCCCAGACGCAACCTGACTAAGATCGTCGTGGAGCAACACCACGTCAGCCGACTCACTCGCCGCCGTCGCTCCCCGCGCCCCCATGGCAATGCCGACATCAGCTACCGCCAACGACGGCGCGTCATTCACCCCGTCGCCGACCATCACCACCGGCCGTTGATCACGGGACACCTGCTTCAGCACCGCAATTTTGTCGGCCGGCAACTGTTGAGCGTACACCGTATCAATGCCCGCCTGGTCGGCTACAGCGTCGGCGGTCTGCTGCCGGTCACCCGAAATCATCATGAGGTTGTGAATTCCGAGCGCGTGCAACCGCTTCATGGTCGCTGGCGTCTCGGCCCGAATGGTGTCAGCAAACAGTATGCGCCCCACGTAACGTCCATCCACGGACACGTAGACGGCCGTTTGGTCGCTCACGTTGGTCGCGTGGGCAAAGCCGGCCTGCCCGACCGCCACGACTTTGCCTTCCACAGTCGCCGTCACCCCGTGCCCCGTGGCCTCCGAGACGTCGGTTGACGCTGACAATTCGTGGCCTTCCGCGGCGGTCACCAACGCCCGCGCAAGAATATGCCCCGAGTGCTGTTCCGCCGAGGCTGCCCAGGACAGCAAAGTTGCGTCGTCAACATCGTCAACTGCCGGTTCGACGGCCACAACGCGCAGGTCGCCACGGGTCACCGTCCCCGTCTTATCAAACGCAACGGTGCGGGCCGAGGCCAGCTTTTCCAGCGCTGCCCCGGACTTAACGATAATCCCGTTGCGGCTGGTGCGGCTCATCCCCGACACCAGCGCAATTGGCGCCGCCAGAATCAACGGACATGGGGACGCCACCACGAGCACTTCGGCAAACCGCACCGGATCACCTGAGAGGAACCAGGCCACCCCCGCAATAACGTAGGCCACGAGGGTAAACGGCACGGCGTAGCGGTCGGCGAGGCGCACAAAGGGAGCCTGCTGACTGGCCGCGTCTTGCACTAACCGCACGATACTCTGGTACTGGCTATCGGCGGCCGTTTTGGTCACCTGCACGGTCAAAGCGGCATCGCCGTTGACCGTCCCCGACATGAGCGGGGCGTCCACACTTTTGGCAACCGGGCGCGATTCACCCGTAATGTTGGCCTCATCGACCAAAGAATCACCATCGACAACGCGGCCATCAACGGGCACCACTTCGCCGGGACGAACGACCACGGTGTCGCCCACTTTGACTGCATCGGCGGCAACGTCGACGAGTTTTCCTCCCTCCTGGCGGTGCGCCATGGTCGGCGTGTTAGCCAGAAGGTCGCGGAGTTCAGAGTTGGCTTTGTGGGCGGCGTAGTCTTCGAGCGCGTCACCACCCGTCAGCATCAGTAGCACAATCAAAGCCGCCCAGTACTCACCGACGACCACGGTCGCCACCACGCCGTGATGGCCAGGAGGTCAACACCAAATTTCCCGGAACGCAAAGTCTGGACCATATCCCAGAACATCAGTGCGGCCAAAGCTAGGCCGGCAACGTTGATTACGATTACCGCGACGTGAGGCAGGTGAAGGCCCCACTCGGCCACCGCCGCAATCAGTGCGACTGTGAGTACCATCCACAGACGCCAATAGGTACGGAATACACGCATAATTAATCGCCCCTTCCCCATTTGTCCTTACCTCCATTGTACAGGCAACAGCTGTGGAAAACAACCGCTTTTATTGGCTGCGCGTCTACAGTTTTGTGGCGTAGTGGCGGCTTTGGCTGGTGGCGGTGCTGCGGGGTACTACGACTTGGTGGACCGCTGCTATTGGCTGGTTGTACTGGTGCGGTGGCTCCGGTTGGCGGTTCTGGCCGGTGGCGGTGCCGTGGTGTACTGCGACTTGGTGGACCGCTCCACGGTGACCGCTGCTAGGGCGAAACCTCCAACCGCAAAACCGCGGTTTCCGGTGCGACTTAGAGCCTGCCTGCCAAGCCCGGGCAGTCAGTCTCTAAGTTCGTCGCGCTGTACATCGCCTGTAAATGAGGCTCTCGGACTGGCTACGCCATTCCTGCGAGAAGCACGCAGTAAGCGCTGAAGCGCTAACTGCGTGCGTTCCCTAACAGCGGTCACCGTTCCGGGTCCAGTCGTCTCCGCACCCCACGGCACCCCCACCGGCCAGAACCACACGTGCGAACGAATTTATACACAAATTATTGATAACAACAATTTTCCCAATGAAAGCAATGTAATGCTATAACTCAATCCAAGTTGGCGAAAACAACACCAACCATCCCGATCAGCGGGCGAGGCTCTTTATTCGCACTCGCAGACGTAAATACGACAACAACACTGTGCTATATCGACCGGCCTTGATGAGATGAAGGCCCTGAGAGAGAAGTTATAATCCGGTACTACCGCTATGTGTTGATGAACCCCGCAAGTAGGTATGGAACGGAGTGGTCGTGTACTCGCAGTAATATAATCACGGTAATCTGAGTCCCCGTCAGTCGGGCTGGCGAGCGGAGACGGAGTGGTAACCCCATACCATCGATATGTGGCGGGACCCCTGAGCGTAATTTTGGGTTGCGGCTTACGTGCTGCGCCGTGACTTCCACAATAGCGTGCGGCCGCGTCGGTCGATCCGGTGAGCGGAGGCGTGTGGGGTCGGAGCGGTAACCACTGCCGGGGTGCAACGCAGTAGGTTTACTTCCAGTTGGTGCTTTAGCACCTTACTGGGAGTTAACTCGAAGGGCTGGCAGAGCCAGGCCTAGAGCGCAGGCGACGTACTGCGCGACGAATTCCTAGACCGGCCGGTGGGTTTCCGGACGGGCTTGGAATCGCGGCGGAAACCCGCCCGCACTTGGCGGGTTGGAGCCTTCGCCCTAGCTGTGGTTACCGCGGAGTGCCCCACGAAAGCCGCAGCT
>NZ_BBAI01000044.1 GCF_001311175.1 Lacticaseibacillus pantheris DSM 15945 = JCM 12539 = NBRC 106106
CGACGAATTCTGAGACTGACCGGTGGGTTTCCGGGCAGGCTCAGAATCGCGGCGGAAACGCGCCCGCACTTGGCGGGTTGGAGCTTCGCCCTAGCTGTGGTTACCTCGGAGCACCCCACGAAAGCCGCAGCTCACCGGTCCGGCCTACGCTGCCGGCAACCACACTGTGACGTCATCGACTAACCAAAATTTCGCGCAAATGCAACTTGACATTAATTTATTCACGCCGTATGATAATGCCAATTGATAGGCGTTGAAGGGATGAGTAACCAGTAAGTCGCGCGCAGAGAGCCAACGGGTGGTGTGAGTTGGTCGCGATGCACTGGTGAAGATGGTCCTGGAGTCTGCTGGTTGGTGAGCAATCGCGAACTGACCCCGGTATCGTGCCCGTTACCGCACGCGAGTATCGTATTTCCGCGGGAGTACCGTACTTACTGAGTGAGCCGTGGTGACGCGGTTCAACACACGGGTGGTAACACGGCAAAGGTCGTCCCGGAATCCATATGGGGATTCTGGGACGACCTTTTGCGTTACCCCCACCACACTTCGAGGAGGATTAATCCATGAGCACAACCAAGTTACACTACAAATTCGACCAGGTCGGCAGCTACCTACGCCCGGCCGCACTCAAACAGGCCCACGCCGACTTTGACGCTGGCAAGATTTCCGCTCAACAGCTGACCGACATCAAGCACGACGCCATCGAGGACCTCGTTCAGCACGAAGTCGACGCGGGCTTGACCGGCATTACCGACGGCGAGTTTAACCGCTCCTGGTGGCACCTCGACTTCCTCTGGAACCTGAACGGCGCCGAGAAGTACAACTACAACGAATCGTACAAGTTCAAGGGCAGCAAGACCCGCACCGATAACGTCCGCCTGGCTGGTCCCATCGCGGCCAACCCCAACCACCCGTTCTACGCCGACTTCGACTTTTTGAAGTCCACGCTCCCCGCAGGCGTTGAACCAAAGGTGACGATTCCATCACCAACGATGTGGTTCCGTGACAACCGGAGTGATAACTGGCACGAATTCTACAGTACTTGGGGCCAATTCCTGGATGACCTGGCTGAGGCCTACCACGAAACTTTGCTCCAGTTCTACCAACGCGGTGCACGCTACATTCAGTTGGACGACACGACCTGGGCCTTCCTGATTGCCCGCCTGAACGAGGCCGAGGACAACCCCGCCGAATTCACCCGCTACGCGCAGCTGGCCGAAGACGCGGTGTACGTCATCAACAAGCTACTCGCGGACCTGCCGGATGACCTCAAAGTTTCGACGCATATCTGCCGCGGTAACTTCAAATCCACTTACCTCTTTGAAGGTAGTTACGCACCGGTCGCACCCTACCTGGGTCAGCTGCCATACGACGCGTTCTTCCTGGAGTACGACAGTGAGCGCGACGGCGACTTTGCTCCCCTCGCCCAGATCTGGAATGGTCGCCGGGACGTCGAAATCGTGCTCGGGCTCGTCACCAGTAAGTTCCCCGAGCTGGAGGATCCTGAGGACGTAAAGCGCCGCATCGAGCAGGCCGCGCAACTGGTACCGCTCGATAACCTCGCCCTCTCCACACAGTGTGGGTTCTCCTCCACTGAGGAAGGCAACGTCCTCACCGACGACGATGAGTGGGCCAAGCTCGCGTTGATTCGCAACATTACCGCCGATGTTTGGGGTAAGTAATTAAATATTGATATTCACGTAGATGAGTAAGTGCAGTGGTCGTGTTCAGAGAGCCGGGACGGGTGTAAGCCGGTCACGCCCACGCACCGAAGATGGTCTACCGTTTGATTGCTGGGTCAGCCACGGCCAACCCAGCCCGGGAACGCCCGTTATCGCGTCACGGTTTACGGTGGTGACACCGTGCACCGGATGAGTGACCCGTAGTGATACGGGTCAAAATACGGGTGGTAACACGATCAAAGTCGTCCCGGGATACGTACAACGTTCACGCTGTGCGCATCCCGGGGCGACTTTTTACGTCTGGGCCCCACCACCCCTGTGCCCGCCGCGGCCACAAACGCGACTCGACATAGCGGCAACCATTCTCCAGACATCCCGGTGCGAATTAACTGCAGTAATTCGCACCACCATACACACAGAGTAGCATGAGCCAGTGATTGATTGGACAACGCGCAGAACACGAAAGGAAGCATCCCCATGACTGAACATAACTATCACTTTGAAACGCTCCAACTCCACGCCGGCCAGGAAGAACCCGACCCGGCAACCGGTGCCCGCGTCACGCCTATTTACCAAACGGCGGCGTTCGTCTTCAAAGACGCGCAGCAGGCCGCCGACCGCTTCGGTCTCCGCGAACCCGGTAACATTTACGGTCGCTTGACTAACCCTACCAACGCGGCTTTGGAAGCCCGTATTGCCGCCCTCGAAGGCGGGACTAGCGCCATCTCGTTGGCCTCAGGCGCCGCTGCGGTGACGGCCGCAATCCTGAACGTGGCGGGTGCTGGCGACCACATCGTCAGTGCTAGCACCATTTATGGCGGCACTTACGAACTGTTTAGTGGCACCCTCAAGCAACTCGGCATCGAGACCACCTTTGTGGACCCGGACGACCCGCAGAACTTTGCGAACGCGATTCAGGACAACACTAAGGTGATCTTCTTCGAGTCCCTCGGCAACCCGGCCATCAACATTGTCGACTTCGAGGCTGTCGCTAAAATTGCGCATGAGCACGGTATCCTGACGATTGTCGACTCCACCTTTGCCACCCCGTACCTCATCCGGCCCTTCGAGCACGGCGTCGACGTCGTGGTACACTCCGCCACCAAGTTCATCGGCGGCCACGGGGCCACGCTCGGCGGACTCGTGATTGAAAAGGGTGACTTCGACTACGCGGCATCCGGGCGCTACCCCGGCTTCACCACGCCGGCAGAAGCGTACGACGGGCTCGTCTGGGCCGACCTCAAGGGCGGTGCGTTCACCACGAAGATTCGCGCCGAGCACCTGCGCGATACCGGCGCCACGTTGGCCCCACAGTCAGCGTGGTACCTGCTACAGGGGCTGGAGACGCTGTCCCTGCGCGTAGAGCGGCACGTCGCTAACGCCCGCAAAGTCGTGGCGTTCCTCCAGCAGCACCCCAAAGTAGCGTGGGTATCCTACCCGGAAACGGAGGACTCACCATACAAGGAACTAGCCGCACGGTACTTCCCGCGCGGTACGGGATCCATCTTCACCTTTGGGCTCAAGGCCGGCGAACACGGCGCGGTACAGCTGATTGACCACGTCGAGCTGTTCAGCTTGCTTGCTAACGTGGGGGATGCCAAGTCGCTGATTATCCACCCCAAGTCAACCACGCACGCCCAATTGAGTGACGCGCAGCTGGCGACGGCGGGGATTACCCCCGACCTCATCCGGATTTCGGTCGGGATTGAAAACGTGGACGATTTAATTGCCGACCTCAGCCAGGCACTGGACGCCGTCGAGTAACGTCAGCACCAACAAGGGACCATCCGCAATTGTGGATGGTCCCTTGTTGGTATTACGTATCTAAATTTCTGGTCCCTGAATACCGTACTGGTACGTCCAATCAATAATGTCAGCAGCGTCACCACTACGGTAAAACGCGGTAATCAGATCGTTCCACCGCGCCCAATGATTGAGTGGGACGTTGATCAAACCCGTACCACCCAAAATCATCAGGCGGTTGGCCGCCAGTAACGCGGTGCGCTTGTTTCCGTCCCAAAATAATTGTCGCCGCATCACGTGGTACATGAACTTCAATGCCCGATACGTGGTGCTGTCGTCACTTGCTAACAAGTCGTGCAAATACTCGATCTCAGCATTTGCATCAACTAACGGCGGCACAAAATCGTTGCCGTCGCCCAGTGCTACCAGACCCGCACCCGTACGGAACTCACCTGGAGCTAGCGAATCATCGGCCGCCACGGTGGCATTGACGGTCCGCACGTACTGCCAGTCAAAGGGTAAATCCGACTCCGTAACGAAACTCCAACCACGCTTTAGGTACACAATCACGTTAATATCGGCGAGTGGTACACCGTCCACACCCAGTCCGTCCATGATGGTTTGAGTTTGCGCCCAGCTCGTGCTAACGCCCTCAAAACGCGCTGCGGTGTGCACCAACCAGGTGGCACCCCTTTGGGCATAACGCTGATTATCGCCAACGTTTAACGCAAATTTATCAGGATAATTGGCCACTGAGCCACCAGCCTTCCGCTACTACTTTGCAGCCGCCCGCTTCTGCGCCGCCTCAATCGTTTGGTAAATCAGCATGTTGACCGTCATCGGGCCCACGCCACCAGGAACGGGCGTGATGGCACTTGCGAGGTACTGAACGCCGTCAAAGTCGACGTCGCCCACGAGCTTGCTCTTGCCGTCAGTGCCAGCAATCCGGTTCATCCCCACGTCGACGATGACCGCACCCGGCTTCACGTCGGCGTCGCTCACGATGCCGGCCTGACCCGTCGCAGCCACGATGATATCGGCGTCACTAAGGATGGTCTGCGGGTTAGTGGTCCGCGAATGCGCAATCGTCACCGTGGCGTCGGCGTGCAGGAGCATTGCCGCCATCGGCTTGCCGACGATGTTGCTGCGGCCGAGAATCACGGCGCGCTTGCCTGCCAAAGGAACGTTGTAAAAGTCCAACAACTTCATAATTCCGCGCGGCGTGCAGGGACGCAGCGTGGTGATCGGTTGACCCTTGGGTGTGCTCCACAAGCGGCCCTGATTTACGTCGGTAAAGCCATCCACATCTTTGTCAGGATCAACGGCGTTGCGCACCGCCTCGGCGTCCACGCCGTCAGGTAACGGTAACTGCACGATTAAGCCGTCCACCCCATCGTCCGCGTTTAACCGCTGGACGACTGCCAACACGTCACTGGTATGCACGCTCGCGGGTAAGTGCTCCGTCGCGGCGTCGATACCCACGGCCTCGGCTCGCCGCTGCTTGTTCCGAATATAGATAGCGCTAGCGGGATCATCCCCCGCCACGACGACCACCAACTTGGGTTTGCGCCCCAGTTGGGCCGTTACCGTAATGGCGCTAGCCTGCATCTCTTTGACCAATGCCTCCGTCACGGGCTTTGCTGCTAAAATTTTTGTCATTGCGCCCTCCTAAATTACACTTTATTTCCATTATACAGTACCGTTCGCGCAGGTCACCAGGCAGACGGGCGAGTTTAAGGGCATCGTTACCACTGCACGCTATAATTTGCAGAATGCGTGCGCGATATTTGGTGGTAATATAGGGGCAGAGCAAAGTTCACCTGTAAACCGAGGAGATCATTATGAGCAAAGAACGACTGGACTGGGACCACTACTTCATGATTCAGGCGGTGCTACTAGCGTCGCGGAGCACCTGTAACCGGCTATCCGTCGGGGCCACGCTGGTGCGGGATAAGCGCATCATCGCCGGGGGTTACAACGGTTCCGTTGCCGGCGATGACCACTGTACCGATAAGGGCTGCTACCTCGTTGAGGGTCACTGTGTCCGCACGATTCACGCGGAAATGAACGCCATCCTGCAGTGTGCAAAGTTTGGTGTGTCCACGGACGGTGCCACGGTGTACGTCACCGACTTTCCCTGCCTGCAGTGTACCAAGATGCTGCTACAGGCCGGCGTGAAGGAAATCGTCTACGAGCGCAACTACCACAACGACGAGTACGCGATGCAGTTACTGAAGCGGATGCACACCATCGTGCGGCAGGTCAAACTCAGCCCCGCCGATCTGGAGCGGGCCAACTTTGCCGAGTATGTTGGTGAGGAAGAAACTGCGGATTAGACTACCTGGGAGGCGGTCAGCATGTGGTTTGTTTTGTTGGGTATCGTGTTAATTGGTTTGGGCGTTTGGCAGGTATGGCGGACGCGGAAGTACATGCACTATCTGCGCACTGATGCTGGTCCAGACACGTCGCCGTTTGCGCTGAATGCAGTGTACACTAGCGGCGTGATCGGAGTAATCGGCGTGCTTGCGGGCGTCGGCGTCATCGTGATGGGATTGACTGGGCAACTGTAGGGCTTGTCCGGAGTAAGGGAACGCGTTTGATAGAGAAAATGGCTGTACGGGCACCCAACCGGGTGATTCCGTACAGCCATTTTTGGGTCCGTTCAAGTAGCACCAGCTAACCAATCCTTCAGCGATATCTGAATCCAAAACAATGGCGCACCCCTGATTGGGGTGCGCCATTGTGCGTTATCTAAGCGTTAATCGTCGCGTCAACCGGATGAGCATCCGTCAACGCGCGTACTTCCTTGGCGACCGCTGCCAACGCGTCCCCATCCTCACGTCCAGCGATTGCACGCACAATCAGCTGGCCGACCTTGTAACAGTCGTCTTCATCAAAGCCGCGCGTAGTCACCGCCGCAGTGCCCAGCCGAATGCCGCTAGTCTTGAACGGGCCGTTAGTTTCATCTGGTAGCTGGTTACTGTTGGTCGTAATCATAACCGAGTCGAGTAAGTTCTGCACGTCGCGACCCGTCACCCCGTACGGCCGCACGTCAACCAACACCAGGTGGTTGTCACTCCCACCAGAGACGAGCTTCAGCTGTGAATCCCCATCGGTCAGCCCGCGGTCCATCGCCTGCATGTTCCGAACAATCTGTTGGGCGTAATCCTTAAATTCAGGCCGCAAAGCTTCGCCCAGCGCCACGGCTTTGGCCGCGATGACGTGGTCGAGCGGGCCACCCTGAATACCGGGGAACAAGGCCGAGTTGATAGCCTTGATGTACTTCTCCTTGCTCAGGATCAGCCCGCCGCGAGGTCCCCGCAACGTTTTATGCGTCGTGGTGGTAACAACGTCGGCGTACGGTACGGGGTTCGGGTGCACGCCCCCCGCCACCAGACCGGCAATGTGTGCCATATCGACCATCAGCATGGCCCCCACGGCATCCGCAATCTCACGAAACTTAGCAAAGTCGATGATCCGACTGTACGCGGAGGCACCGGCCACAATCAACTTTGGCTGCACTTCCTTGGCCTGCGTCATGATGGCGTCGTAATCCAAGCGGCCGTTGGCATCCACACCGTAGTGGAAGAAATTATACTCCTGACCGGAAAAGCTAATCTTGGCGCCGTGCGACAAGTGTCCACCGGCGGCCAAATCCATGGCTAACACCGTGTCCCCGTCATCAAGCAATGCGCGGTACACGGCCATATTAGCCTGTGAACGAGTGTGGCTGAACGTTGGCGGCTTCGGCCCCGAATAGTTCCTTGGCGCGGTCGATGGCCAGCTGCTCAGTAATGTCGATGTACTGGTTACCACCATAATAGCGGTGCCCAGGATAACCCTCGGAATACTTATTCGTTAGGACACTACCCTGGGCGGCGCGAACGCCAGCGCTGACAATGTTCTCGGACGCAATTAGCTCAATGTTATGCTGTTGCCGGTCTTCCTCCTGGTGAATCGCCTGCCAAACTTCTGGATCTGCCTCTTCGTAACTGTTAGTCATGGACTGCGGCCTCCTTGTGTCGAATGGAATTTACTACGATTACATCATAGCATGAGGTAGGAGGTTATTAACACCATAAATGCAAAGATGACAAGACAGGTTATTAACGATTGTTGTATTTCGTTAATAGCCTGTCTTGTCGTATGTAATCAAACCTCAATTTATTTACCTACGGAAGTGCAACGATTGTCTTCACTCTGGACGTAAGGCGAATCGTCACGATGCCCTCTCCCAATGGTGTCAGCAACAATCGCCCTGAACTTCCTACCGCAATTTTCAAATCGTACAGTGAAATACTCTGCGCATCCTTACGCAATGTATGCGCATCATTGATACGCACCACCGACCGATCATCCCCGTTAATGGTGACCTGGTACTTACTGACCGACTCGGTGTAAAACTCGTAATGACCATCCGGCGTAGTCAGATTCAGTACGTGTGTTTCGGTGAAAGGAATTCGTCTCTGCGCATCGCTATAGTAAGCAATCTTTTCAAGTAATTCGGCGGGCAAGGGTTCTGGATGGTTGTTTTCGTTTTCCATGGGCTATCCTCCAAAGTTGTTGACTGTTAATGAATACCCTTATTTTAACCCGTAGCTAAATCTGCCGCATTAATTTTGTTCTTAACGAGAAAAAAAAGACTCACAGGTCATTCGGAGACGGATATAAAACACATTTGGTTATACTGACTTTAAATTGATTTGAATACTACCTGTAAATAAAAAGTATATTGCTTTGAATTAACCAGCATCAATTAACTTTTTTTGCGCCTTCATTAAGTTGAATATCCTCATCGTGCTGTTCCAAAATTATTTTTACAAGTTCGCAAACCATCTTTTTACCGCGATTTTCAATAATACGGTTGGCATTGAAAAAGTACTCTGCAATATCAGCCTGGTTAGTAGGATAGGCACGGGGGCCAGTCAGATGCCCGGACCATAATTCAACTACCTCTCCATTGCCATAAGTAAATTCATGCATATAATACTTGTTCAGATAATCCTGCCAGAAGTATCATCACCCGAAATTTCCATCCAAAAGTTACGCATATCGCGTAATGCAAGGTCCCAATAGTCATGAATATTGCCAATGCCACGCCCTTGATTCATCCAGGACGGAAAGACCATAAAGTTACCAATTGAACTAGTTAATGCAGCAAACCTTTCAAGCTCTTTCATTACGGCTATTTCATTATCGCCATGCTTAACCTTGCCTCCATTCTCAGTCGCAAATTGAAAACTGGCAATTTGGTCAAGCTCTTGATCATACTCTCCGGTTCCCCACTGTTGTAACTTTGACTTTAGGTTGGGTATATCGCCAACAAGTTGTTGCCAACGCTCAGTGTTTTCCATCGAAAATTGGGTATTAGACACAGACAGTAGCTGCGTAAACGTTGTCCCTAAGGAATTGACTGTGTCTCCATTGATTTGATCGTTAACCGATTTTTGCCAGCCCAATGCAACGTAAATTGGAAATGCTGCCTTGTCAACTTCAAAGGCACTATAATTATCCACCAAATCACTGATATTAGGGCTTTTCTTATCAAGCTCCTTAGTGAATTTATACTTTAACCACAAATGCAAATTAGGATAGTCCCCCTCCTCTAATGGCGCGTGTTGATCTTTTGCACTGTAAGAATCATCTAAATACAGTCGTTTAAAATCGAATTGCCAAGGCTTAATCCCATTATCTGTGCACGCGTTAATCCAATTTGCAACCCACTTCAAACTCTTGTTCTCTGTTTTCTGTCCGTCCATATCTTTCATCGCCCCTACAAAAAAAGCATTCAGAGGTAGTTTAGGCTGACAAGTTCAAACGACGAACTCTCCTAAAACACAGTCTGAATGCCAATGCTCTATCTAACAATTAAAATCAGAATTCCATTTTTTTATCGACAGATACTTACGAATCAATTTTCCATTCGACAATAACACCGTACTTAACTTCCTTTGCAACCTCATCACAGTAATCCCGCTATGTATTTAAGTCAACAAATTAGACATTGCTAATTTCCATTGGCCTCATATTCACTTACCACGTCGAGGAAATCACTGCGAAATTGTAACTTTTTGGCATAATCCACAGGGGATTTCCCAGAGACATCCTTCAAATATGGATTGGCTCCGTGATCCAGTAAGTACCTATACAGTACTTCATTTTCGTGCAATGGCAGGAAGTCATTAGTTACTAAATACTTAATTGGTACTGCACCATCCTTGTCCCTTGCATTTATATCGATACCCCGCTCAACCAATTGTTCGACAACCGTCATTAGGTAATCAACATTTGGTGTCTCTGACGAAAGGAAAAGAACGTGAAGTGCATTTTGATGTTCAAACTGGCTGAATAGATTAACATCGGCCCCATTGTCTAGCAAAAAAAACGAATTATTTCCATTTTGTCAGTCAACATTTCTTGGTTAACCATGCTAGCTATCAGTAAAGTGAATCCACTTTCCTTATCAATCTCATTTATATTACCATCAAAAAAAATCTGTAAATTGTTGATATGTGCCCCACATAGCAGCCTCATATACTGATTTAATTCTCACTACATTACCTCCTTCAAATTAATCATTACCGCTTAGATTAACAACAAGTCCAATCGTATTGCTAAGCTTTGAGACTATCGTCCTTGTTGTAAAATGGGACAAAATTTTCAGCCACAAACTTTCCAATTCCAGTATTTTGAGGAATGAAATCAAGTGTTTCTTGCGACGACAGTAGTGCCCCTGCCTCATCACTAACGGCCCGCAACGCTCCACTACTATCGCTATTGACTACCACAAGTAAAGAGCTCCGGTTATTTTCATTCTCAATTGATTGAACTAAATATGCACTGTCTATTTTAGGCTGCTTTTTCAACAGCTCAATCAATCCATCAGTTAATTCACTTACATCAGCACTAGGCTTTCCAATTGAGATTTCCGTTCCACTTTTTACAGATTGTTTTTTTCGCTTGCATTGAGAACCAATCATCTCGAGAAAAAGGGATGTTATTGCTATATGGATCAATCACAACACCATAAATAGTGGAATCTTGCTTCAACAAGTCAACCAGTTGACCAAAAGACACTTCAGAATAATTAAGCTTCTGTTGATTCAGACCCATGTTTTTTTTGTGTCAGAGTACACGGGAAGATATTTTTCATCATGATCATTAGTAATTACTACCAGATGTATTTCATCTTCGCTAATCTGTTGGATTGTTAAAAGCAACGTCGAATCCATAACCGTATCTTCAAGCTCACGAAAACTCTCTTCAGTCTTAGTATTACGAAGGTTTATCAAAGCGGTTTCGATTTTATTTGACATTTTTGTATTCCTCTATTTCCTTCAAAGTCGCCCGGATAATTCATTTTGAATTTTTTTCCAGTAAACTTACAATTTCACTGTCAGCATCGTAATCACGAGTATTATCGATATACGGATGAATAAAGCTCGTTAGGTGATAATTATCGTGCATACTATCATCACTCACATCATCAATGATGTCCCTAACTGTATAATACATATCATGGACAGTAGTTGCTCTATATTTTTCCCCGGGATACGTTTTATCGAGCAATTCAAGAAGATGTTCACAATCGCTAACAATTTCATTCAATACATTTACCTCCTAGGTACTATTCGAGCTGATTCAATCCAATCTGATGACCAATTCTTAGGAAGAACAATTTGATCAGCACCACCCTTTAAATAAACAGTGCCGTCACTACTGAGCTGCGGTGCCACCTTACCTATATTCAACCTGGTCCCCTTGGGAATCCTTATAACCTCTTCATATTTTGCAGTATTCTGCCATTCAGGTAATAATGCACTGTCCACAATGGTGTTTGCTCTTGAAGTAGCCGGAACAGTGGTCGCATAGCCTCCATCAATCTTAGCCCTTCCGCCAAATGACCGATATACAGTAATCTCTTCGTTTGTAATCACTGTAGTGTAATGGCCATCCCTGAACGAAGAAACCACATTAGCAGGTAACGAGTTTCGAAATTACTTTTCATTTATTGAACCTCGCTATATATATATAAATTCCCGTCTGGGTACTTTCCACGCCAACCACACGGAATCTTACCGGCCGTATAGATACTATACATGTCAGCAAAGAACTGGGATTCAACAATATCGCTGTAGTATAAGTAAGAGGCCATCGCCAGTAAATTGTATAGGATAATTGGCTCCATACTTTTCTCAAGTCGGCCTTCACTGATCAGTGAAGACATCTGCGATTGAAAGGTGGATGCCAAGTTTTCTTTCATCCAGGCGGCCACATTGTTCCACTCACGATACGCGTCTTGATTGTGAATCGACAAATACGCGCTGACATCTCCTAGCGCATTTGTGCAGATATTCTCCCATCTAGTACCAAGGATAGTTTTTTTTGCCCATCTCAAAGTTCACGATGTTTCCCTTAACGGTTAGTATCTCGTTGCTAGGACTCAGAAGGCTTATCTTGACCATTTCAGCCTTTACGATATATCGACTCTTCACAATCTACCCCTCACTTATCACCTAAGCGCCTTTCAATCATTGCTGCTACGTACGGCCTAATGCGTTCTTCATCGTCAATGACCGGGCTCAGGCAACGAATAAAATGCGTTTGATTAAACCAAATGACTTTTATCGGTGCCTTGAGTTGGCGACTGAACCCACCGACTCCCAAGCTGGCCTGTTCCTGTTCGAGTTGTGGCAGATTTCTCAGATTTCCTCCCGAAGCATCGAAATTGCTAATTAGTTCCTGCGATGAGTTTTCAATGTCAGAAATTGTCAATGTACCGATGTTTGTAAGGTCACTATGAATAAGATATTCTGCGGCCGAAACTGCATAATTCCAATCGTATCCACGAGCCGCTATCAAAATATCGTATTGGTGCCAGTCTCCATGGACTGAGTGCTTTAGATCAGCAATCCAGTTTTCATCATCACTTTGCTCTCTACTATTCACTGTTGTTTTTACGGCGGTAGACTTTCTTGCGTTTTTACTACCATGTTTTCCAAAGAACCACATACCATCACCTCTATACTTTAAACACCCCTCAGCTAACAGAACCAAGAAAGGTTAACTGATATCAGAATTCCATTTTTTTTCAACAAATAATTCGGGATCAATTTTCCATTCGACAATTGCAACGTACTTAACTTCCTTCGCAACCTCATCACAGCAATCCCGCTATGGGCATTTAAGTCACCAAATTAGACATTACTAATTTTCATTGGCCTCATACTCCTTTACGACATCGATAAAATCACTACGAAACTTTAACTTATTCGCATAATCCACAGGCGATTTCCCAAAGTTATCCCTCAAATGGGGACTAGCTCCATGCTCCAGTAAACATTTATAAATCCCATCATTTTCGTATAAGGGGAGTGCGTTATTAGTGACCAGATACTTGATTGGTACCGCGCCATCCTTATCTTGCCCATTTAAATTGATGCCGCGTTCAACTAGTAGCTTCATAATCGACATTATGTATTCAACATTTAATGAAGCACGCATACGATTTTCCATTTGTATACTTGGTCGATCCTTCATCGGTTTACAATTTAGTGCCTTCCCAATAACATCAGCAGTGTCCTCCACCGTCTTAGCATCTTTCCCAGCTGTCTTAGCCATATCAATGGCCGCCTTCACCTCCAAATTTTGAACGACGCTGTAACTCAGGCAACCCAATCAGCAAAATCATCAAAAGCCATATCTGAATTTATGTTAGCATAACATATCGAATCGTTATTTTGAAACGGAAATCAATTAAATGTTAGCGTAACGTAACATTGGTTATTCGGTTATTCAATGTGGTCGCGACAATATCAGTTTCTCCTTTAGCAGTTGGTCAATCACGCATGCAGGAGCGTGAGTATTGTTGAAATTATTAGACCCACCGTTATCCATAGTCAGTCATCTTCATGGTTATGCTTTAGACTTTCGGCAGTTAAGTCGTTGTATTATGATGCCGTCGTCGTCACTTTTTGGCTGTTTAAATAATCACCAGGTCCTTTTTTTAACACTTAACACCGTAAAAAAAAAGCGGACAACATGTCCGCCTTCTACACGACTAAACTTATTGATTTCCGGCACGCGTAAATATCATATCCGCGTTAAAAATCTTGCCCGTCATTATCAGCATAGATCGCCGCTAGTTCACACCCATCAAAGCCAGAGCTATCACTGCGTGCAGATCCTCATTAAGGTTACTCATACCTTACCTCGCCAACACCAAATGCTCGTTCACAAACGCATTCAGCCCCAGCTCGTACAGTTCACGCCCGTACCCCGAGTTCTTCACACCACCAAACGGCAGCTCTGGCGCAGTTAACCACGAACGGTTGATGAACGTCATCCCCGCCTCCAACTGCCGGGATACCCGGTCCGCCCGGTCAGCGTCCTGCGAGAACACCACGCTACCGAGACCGTAACTGGAGTCGTTGGCCAACGCCACGGCTTCCTCCTCAGTATCAACGTGGTAAATGGATGCCACGGGGCCAAACAGCTCCTGGTTGAACACCGGGTTGTCCCGATCAATACCGGTCAACACGGTCGGCTGGAAGAACGCGCCGTCACTATCAATCGGCGTGTTGCCGTACTCCACGTGGGCACCGGCCGCCACGGCCGCGTCCACCTGCTTCTGGAGTTTGTCCTTCGCCCGAGCGGAGGACAGCGGTGCTAGCGTCGTGGCCGGATCCATTGGGTCACCCGGCTGCACCTTTGCGAACTCCTGCTTCATGAATTCAACGAACTCATCGTACCGGTCACCCACCACGATGAACCGCTTCGATGCGGAGCAAATTTGCCCGGCGTTCATCAGCCGTGACTGCGGTGCAACCTGCCGTACCAGGTCCCAGTCCGCGTCGGGCAGGATGATGAACGCGTCGTTCCCGCCTAATTCGAGGGTCGACTTCTTCAGGTTGGCCCCCGCCTCTTTGGCGACCGCCGCACCGCCACGCTCCGAACCAGTCAGCGCCACACCGGCGACACGCGGATCGGCGATGGCCTGCCCCACCTGGTCGTAGTCAATAAACAGGTTGGCAAAGCTGCCGTCCGGCACGCCAGCGCGTCGGAGTACGTCCGCAAAGGCCTCGGCGCTCGCCGGCGTGTTCGACGCGTGCTTCAAGATCATGGTGTTGCCGACGATAAAGTTCGGCGCGAACACCCGCATGATTTGGTAGTACGGGAAATTCCACGGTTCCACCATCACGAGCACCCCGACCGCCTGCTTGGCGTAGTATGCTGGACCCGCGGCGGTGGTCAACGGCGTGTCCGCCAACATTCCCGGTCCGTGGTCCGCGAAGTAATCGGCAATGTCAGCACAGAGCGCCACTTCGGCCTCCGCCTCGCCAATGAGTTTCCCCATTTCGCGCGTCAACGTGGTGGCTAACTCGTGCTGTTCATCCCGCATCAGTGTGGCCACTTGGTGCAAAGCCGCACTGCGCGTCTCCGGCTGGGCGTTCCGAAACTCTAGGTAACGCTTGTGCGCTGCGGTCAACGCAGCCTCCAGATCGGCATCACTCGCGTTTGGATACGTCTGCTCGACTTTGTTCGTGTACGGATTAATCGTTTGGTAAGCCATAAACAATTCCCCTTTGCTAAATATTTGTTAGTGCTTACATTAATTGTAAACCCTTCAGCACCCAATATTCGCGTTAATTCGTGGAAAATGTGTCATCGTTACCAAATGACAACTAGTTATGCCTGTACCCGGGCCACCGCCGGCACCATTGCTGCGGCAATCGCCACGTCCATCGCAATCACGGTGACCAGTACACTACCAACGAAGGCCACGCCCACCAGCACCAGCAAGCCCACCATTGCGGGGACCAACAAGCGCGGATTCTCGCTATTTCCCGTCACGTAGCGGATTATCCACATAACTAGGAAAGTTGCGACGAGCACGCACACAAGCGCGACCCGCCAAGCGGTCACGGGGTGCGCCAGCGCGAGGTCGACCATGACGGCCATGACCATCAGTAGGTACACCACAACGAGGAACAGCCACCGAATCGCCATCACCTGCAAGGACGATTGCATCTCGATTGTGACGGCACCCAGCATCAGGTAGTAAACGCCGCCAACCAGGGCGACGAGGATGATGCTCGCCCCAAAGCCGGCCAGGCGGGTCGGCGACGGTTCATCCCCCGCGTAGGTGAAGAGGCCGGCGATGATTTCACCCAAAGCAATCATTGTCATCAAACCGTAGCGCTCCAGCAGCGAGTCTTTGAGTACGAACGGCTGACCTAGAGCCCGATACTCACGGTACAGTGCACCACGCCCGACCAGGATTACCCCAAAGTTGAGGACGGCAGCCAGCAGGGCAATCCAGGGTAGCCACGTAGCCGGCGCAAACCACCCCACAATCAGGAGGACCGCGACACCAGCGTATGCCCGCGACCAGATCCGGGATGCCGGCGCATGGTGCACGTCAATGGCGGCAATCAGGCGCCATATCAGGCTGAGCAGCGCACTCATCACGACCATCCACGGGAACAGTGGCCGGAAATCGCCGCCGACCGCCACGGGGATATACAACGCAGCCACGCCAGTTATCACCACCTGCGCGCTAATTAGGAACAGGTTAATTAACGTGGCGTTACCGTGGTTGTCAAAGTACCCCGATGTATCGTGCCAGCTCCAGAAGAACCAGGCAAAGACGATGGTCGCGTACGCAAACCGCGCGGGCGTGAAGTCTTCGACTAACGGATCCGTGAGCCGCGCAAGCACCACGGCAAAGATCAGGTCGTAGAACAGCTCCAACCAACTAACTTTACGGTGTGGCAGGATGTTAGTAATGAGACGGGGTTGACCGAAAAATTTTTGCATGACGTGACCTCCTGAAAGTGGTGTGTGGTGGGAATGCGGAAATCGGGGAGTGCGGGCCTTTCGGTTTGAGCTACTTACGCTCTGCTTTCTGAACGGCATGCTCCGCTCTCTAAACGAGTTGCCCCCCGCAGAAACTTGCGCGTAACCCGCTACGGCAATGAAGCCAAACCCGGGCTTCAACGCCGTAGCAAGTTACGCTCCAGTTTCTAACCGCGGGGCTCCACTCTCTACAAAAAAAAGGCCCATCCCCATGCCTCCGCACGCGAACAGTCCCCATTATTGATAACAATTGTTGATTAACTTTACTTAGCTTCGTCGTCAGCAGCGCTGTCAGTAGCGTTACTCTCAGCGGCGTTGCTCTCAGTAGCCTCACTCGTAGCTACTGCATCGGATGTTGCTGCTGCAGCACTATCTGCTGGTGCTTCCGCAGTTGCGGCATCGTCCGTACGCTTCTCCACGCGGGAAATTGCCTGCGTCGCGAACGTCAAGAAGACGCCGTTACAATCCAAGACAATCTTGCCGTGTTCCTGGTCGATGGAGTCAATCACACCGTACAGGCCGCCGACAGTCACGATGGTGTCGCCCTTCTTCAGGCCGTTGAACATCTGCTGGCGCTGTTGCTGCTGCTTCTTAGGTCCGCGAACCATAGAGAAGTACATCAGCACTACCATCAGGATAATTAGAATAATTGTTACGGGACCCATGCCCGTACTTGCACCGAAAATCACTAGTAACGCACCTCATTTTTGTTTGATACTACCACTATAACAAACGGTCTATACAAGTCAATATTGACGCGGCTTAGCAACCGCATTAACAAAATGCACCGAATATTTACCGAATACTATAGTAGTAGCTAATAATCTGACATCCACATAACCATACAATGCCACCGCTTTCGCGTCAAACAAAATTGCTAAATAGCCTCCTTCATCCGATCACTTCCATGTATGGAGATTACCCAAAAACAGCGACGCCGACTATATCGGTATCGCTGTTTTTACTCATACCGACCACCCGGCTTAACGTCGTCCGGCGTGTAGTCATCCTCGCGTTGCTTGCGGATGATGATGTCGCCACTACCTGGCCACCGGTCGAGCATTGGCCGCCATCCCCGGTACTGGATGAAGATTTGTGTGTGTTGTCGTACCATCATCACTAGATACTCGACCAGCTCCCAATCGGAGTTATCGTCTATGGTCATGAGCGGTATTGAGCGTCGCCGGGCTTTAATGCCGTGTGGCTGGTCGTCCATAAAGAAATTGATGGTGTGATTCCAGCGCTCGTTTACCACCCACAGAGTGTAGATGTGGTGTGCCTGCTTTTTAAAAGTCTCGTCGATCCGCTGATTTAAAGTCTCTGCTCGCTGATTTGGTGTCATATGCTCACCTCCATGGATGAGTATATACGAACGAACGTTTGCATGCAAAAACTGCAAAAAAATAGCCCCACCCCGCCGTTAAGCAGGGTGAGGCTATGAGCATAAATCATGGATACCGCGCCACGCCGCTAACGCTGTCTGACCCGCAGCGGGAAGTGTCGCTATGCCCTTACGACGCTAGTCATGACGGATTTCCTCCGTCGCGCAATTATACTACCGGAACGTGCCCAGTGCCGCGCCATTGTCGCGCACCGCTAGGTAGTGAGTCAGTCCATCGCTCGCGTGGTATGCGATGTAGACATACTGACCGTTGCGTACCCAGCCGTAGTAGTGGACAGACTCACCGCTGTAGTAGCGTGCACCGGTCGCACTGTATCCGGGCCAGTACCATACAGAGAGTCCGCGATTGGCGGTAAATGTGCCATCTTCTGCGTGGATAGTCCATGCGCCGTCCTTGTACGTCGTGGACGCGCTGGTGGCAGGCGTCTGCGTGGTCGCCAGAATCTCGACGTCCGCGCGGTTAGCCCAGCTCATGATGCCGCCGAGTAGTACCCGCGTTCCGGAGAT
>NZ_BBAI01000045.1 GCF_001311175.1 Lacticaseibacillus pantheris DSM 15945 = JCM 12539 = NBRC 106106
CCCGCGGTTCCCGTTACACAGTGGTAATGGTTAACATTTTGAACCACCCATGCCTCGCTCACCGGTCCGACCGACGCTACTTCTTCTACTGTAGTAATGGTATCTCCTGATAAGATTCATTCCCACCGCCCGTGGAAATTAGACAGTTCGTTGACAAAATAATTCCCAGTCACCTTGACAACAGGTTCACGCATTAAATTGTCTAAATTTTGGGACGAGAGCTGTCGGGTGGACATGCCGGTCAATATTTATCAGTGGCCGCATTGATACGTGGCTGACAAGTGCCTAAGTCATTCATAAATTCGTTAGCAAGTGTGGTTCTGGCCGGTACGGGGGCCGTGGGGTGCGGAGACGACTGGACCCGGAATGGTGACCGCTGTTAGGGAACGCACGCAGTTAGCGCTTCAGCGCTTACTGCGTGCTTCTTGCAGGAATGGCGTAGCCAGTCCGAGAGCCTCATTTGCAGGCGATGTACAGCGCGACGAACTTAGAGACTGGCTGCCCGGGCTTGGCAGACAGGCTCTAAGTCGCACCGGAAACCGCGGGCTTTGCGGTTGGAGGTTTCGCCCTAGCAGCGGTCACCGTGGAGCGGTCCACAAAGTCGCAGCACGCCACAGCACCCGTACCGGCCAGAACCGCCACTAGGGGGACACTCCGTAACGATGTAGTGAGGTCCATTAGTACGGTTATATAAAGCGTAATTTTTCCTCACTAGATTATAATGTTTGTGTCTCAACGTTACCGTCCTTGATTTACCGCGAACAAGGCTGTCGTGGTCTTGCACCCATTTTTTTGCAATGCGGTGGTGACCATTAAGAATTTAAATATTTGTCCATCCGTGAGTTGTAGTGGGGATTCACATGGATGGTTGCCGCCAGTAGCCGGATGGTGGCGTTACCATAAAATTATTCACCTACCACACTATATAGTGTGTGGTGCACGCACATATCACCAACATCTGGTAGATTCAAGACTTTAATTTCAAAAACTTTCGCCGCATAATGGTCAACAGTTGTTCTAACAACGAGATATTTATATAGTGAAGGGGATTTGTGCAATGGATTCATCAGAAAATTATTTCCAGTGGCTCTTTAACCAACTAAAGGGGTGGCCACAACAGAATTACTACCTGTTCTGGTTTGCTTTGGGTTGTCAGATTATGACGCTAGTTAACGCCAAGATCACCGGCCTGACCGTTATTACCTTCTTTGGTACCATGATCGGGGTGCTGTGCGTCCTGGCCATTAACGCCACGAAGGCCGTTAATGGTTGGTTGGGTCTCGTCAGCGCCGCCTGCTTTATTATTGTCGGTTTCTCCGCTAAGAACTACCTGTCCATCTTTGAACAGATTGCTTACGTGGTGACCCTGGACCTGCCCGTGCTGATCAGCGTTCGGAGCTGGAACAACGACACTAAGAACCACCTGCGTAAGTTTGGCGCCAAGGAATGGGTTACTTCCATTGCGTTCACGCTGATTGTTTGGGCAGTCAGTGCCTACCTGATTGGCAACCTGACCAACGACCCACGTCCTATCTACGACGGGATGGCATTCTCCATTTCCCTGACTGGTGGGATTGTCTGCTTCCTGCGTTACAGTAACCAGTACTTCTGGTGGCTGTTTAGTGGTGTGGCTCAACTCGTTTTGTGGGGCATCACCTTTGCCCAGGGCGACGCCAGCCTGGCAATGGCCATCAACTCCAGTATTTACGTTGTGAACGACATCTTGGCGTTCACGGTTAGCCCGTGGTTCAACGCTGGTCGTAAGCGCATGGGTCTGGAAACACTCAAGTAGCAATTAATTATTCTGTAATTGGCACTACCAATTTACGTCAAAACTGGTAAAGTGAATAAGGTACATTTGAGGCGAGCAGCTTGCTCGCTTTTGGTGGTTAAGAAAGAAAAAGGCGAGGGCTAGATCATGATTTATATTCTTGGTAGTATCGGCGCGGGCAAGACGTCGCTAACAAAGCTGCTGTCCGCTGATTTGGGCACACCAGCGTATTACGAGGACGTCGAAGGCAACGGGATGATTGCCAAGATGTTGCAGAAATTCTACGAGGCCGGCGAGGACAGTCGTAAGACGACGGGGACCATCCTGCAGATTGCGTTCCTGACTTTCCGTTATCAGCAGTTGAAGAAGGCCGTCATGCAGGAAAACGCCGTTCTGGATTCTTCCTTGGAATCTGACTTTGTTATGGCTTCGCAGCTGCACCAAAATGGTGAAATTGATGACGTGGACTTCAACATTTACGTGACGCTGTCACAGGAAATGCAGCTAACGTCAATGGTAGCCCATGGAATGGTTTGCCTGACCTCGCCGTCTACCTGCAAATTGATCCTGACCACGAAATTGATGAAATTCAACACCGTGGTCGCGAGATGGAAGATATTCGTGACAAGCCGGAACTCGTGTCCTACTACAACCGGGTTAACCAGGCTTACCGTGAATGGTCAAAGGGCTACACCCGTTCGACCCTGTTAACCGTTAACCGGGACAAGTACGACTTTGTGAACCACCCCGAAGACCGTAACGCGGTGCTCGACCAGATTGAGCAAAAGTTGGTGGACCTCGGCAAGCTGTCACCACAGCGCTTCGCCGAGATTAAGCAGCAGCGGGCCGTAACTGAATAATAACGTATTATTTTGAGGGTGCCCTGACGTCAGTCGGCCAATATGGTTGGTGGCGGTAGGGGTGCTCTTTTTACGTGCGTACGGTTATTCTGGTTACACCGACCGTTTTTTAACCGTAGGGGCGTGACTAAGCTTTGAGCCATTCGCTATAATGTGATGAGCAGTACGTTGCGTGGTGCTGAGCCACGTTTGGGGGAGCGTGATCTGATGGTAGCAATAACCGGCTTTGCGTGGGTCGTAATGACCTTATTTAGTGTGGCATTTATCGCTCTGTTGCAGCAGTTAATGCACTGGGTGGACTGGGATGTGGAGGACACCGTCACGTGGCCGTGGCGCCACGAACTGGCTTACACGGCCTTTTTTGCCCTGTCTAGCACCGTTATTTTAAGCCTGGTTAATATTCTTAGCGAGCCGCTGGTAGGCCTCACCATGACTAACTGCGTCTTACTGATCTTGAGTACATACAATAACGTCATTCTCACGCTACGTAATAAAGTAGTAGCCACTGCCTGGACGTTAGCACTCGTGAGTATTTATTTCCCCGGATTTAGTTGGCCACTGGTCGTGCTGTTTACGGGCTACGTTTTCTTATTGTGGGCCGAGCAAAGGTGGTTTTTACCGTTTGACGCTCACCCAACAGTCACCGTGTTGGTGCAGTTCTACCTTGGCGTAGGGTACTGGCTACTGGCGGATAACGTTGGGATGGATACGCGTACGTTGCCGGTGATGCTGATCAGCTTTGCCATGAGTGCGGTCACCTGCTACGTGTTTACGGTGCTCTTGCATAACGACCACGTGCGGTCGCTTGATAGCGCCAAGAACGCCCGTACGGATGGATTGACGGGTGCCCGCAACTGGATGAGTTTTCGTGATGATACCGGTACGTGGTTTGATGGCGGGACGTCATTTCTCGTCATCGCGTTCGATATCGACCACTTCAAACGGATTAATGATACGTACGGTCACCTGGTGGGCAACCACGTACTAACGGGGTTCTGTGGCAGTCTGCAGGCTACGCTGAGTGCAGTGGAACCGGCCGCGCGTTTATACCGCACTGGTGGTGAGGAATTCATGGTGGTGGTACCAGACATGGACGCAACTGCCGGTCGGCAATTGGCGAAACGTTGTCAGAAAACGATTCGGGAATTACAAGTTTTGGATGATGACGGTCAGCCAGTACACGTGACGGCATCCATTGGGATTAGTGCGACAACGGCCGCTGATGAACGTGCCAACGCGGTATACCGCCGGGCAGACAGCCTGCTGTATCGCGCCAAGCAAGGCGGGCGGAACCGGATTGTGGGTGACGATTAGAGCAAAGTTGTGGCTGTTGCCGTGCTACAATTATTCACGAGGAACTAAAACGAGCCGGAAAACGGCCGCTGGGGGTGACAACTATGGACGTACAATTGCAACCAATGAACGCACATGAATACCAACAGTGGTTGGACACGAGTGTGCAGGAATATATTGCGGAGAAAGTGCATGCGGGTACCTGGACCGCCGAGGAGGCACCCGCCTTGGCACAAGCCAGTTACGCGGAGTTGTTGCCACAAGGCTTGGCGACTCCCAGCGAGTTGTTGTGGACCGTCACGGACGCAGGCCAACCCGTTGGTTCGTTGTGGGTACATTGGGATCAGGATAAGCGTACCTTCTTCGTCTACGACATCGTGATTGATGCGGCGATGAGGAATCAAGGCTACGGCCAGGCGACGCTGACGGCGTTGGACGCCGAGGCGCGGCAGCGGCGTGTGCGCAGCATTGGTCTGCACGTCTTTGGTGATAACCAACGGGCCCAGCATGTGTATGCCAAGATGGGTTTCGTGGTCACGGATATCAACATGTCCAAAGTGGTGGGGGATGCCGATGATTAGAGAGGTTGCTGTTGAGAACATGACGCTAATCGCGGCCGCCATTCAAGCGGGTGCCGGGCGGATTGAGCTGAACGATAATTTAGCGGTTGGTGGAACCACCGTCTCCGCCGGCGTCATGCACGCAGCCGTTGCGGTGGCCCATGAACACGGGGTGCCGGTGGTAGCAATGATTCGGCCCCGCGGTGGCGACTTTGTGTACACTGAGGCTGAGATTGCGGTGATGGTTGCGGATTTGGCCGTCGCACGGGACGCCGGCGTTGACGCCGTGACTTTTGGGGCGTTAACACGTGATGGGTTCTTAGCAACGACGGTCATGGAGCGGTTGATGGCCGCGGCCGGTAACCTACCCGTGGTGATGCACATGGCGTTTGATGCGATCCCAGCTCACGCTCAGGCGGCCGCGATTGACTGGCTCGTGGCACATAACGTGGTGCGTATACTAACGCACGGCGGACCGCTGACGACGCCCATCACGGCGACTTTGCCCCACCTCCAGGAAATTGTGGGGTGGGCGCACGGACGGATTGGCATTCTGCCAGGCGGCGGGGTGACGATGGATAACGTCGCGATGGTGACCAGTACGTTGGACGTTAGCGAGGCGCATGGCACCAAGATTGTCGGACAGCTAACTACGGGGGTGTAGATTGCGGAAAATTGAAGCAAAGGCGCAGATGGTGTCCGAGCAGGGGGAACTCTTTGCGTGCCCAGTCTGTCATGAGCCGCTGGAGGTCACCGGTACCAGCTTGGTTTGCCCGGAGCACCACCAGTTTGATTTGGCCAAGAAGGGGACCGTTAATTTTCTGAACGCTCCCGTGGCTACGGAGTACGGTACGGCCATGCTTGCCGCGCGGCGACGGGTGCTGTCGGCGGGTTTTTTCGACCAATTTTTGGCGGAGATCGCGACCGAACTAACGCCAAATGATCGCTTCCTGGATATTGGTTGCGGTGAGGGCACGCCGACCGCCAAGCTAGCGGCGACGGGGGCCACGGGCATCGGCTTTGATATTTCGTCCCCGGCCATCAATTTAGCGGGGGCGCTGGACACACCGGCGTTTTACTGCGTGGCGGATTTAGCACGGCTACCGTTCCTCGATGACACCTTTTCGGCGGTGGTGGACCTATTTTCTCCCGGTGCGTACGCGGAGTTTAACCGCGTTTTGCGTCCGGGTGGGCGGATTCTCAAAATTATCCCCGATGCCGATTACCTGCACGAACTCCGTCAGGGGCTATATGCGGGCACACCCAAAGGTACATACAGTAACGCCCGCGTCATGGACCGCTTCATGGCGGTCTATCCTCACGCAACCGTGACACCAATTGCGTACGACTTTGCGGTGACACCAGAACTGTTTGCCGACGTGGTTGCAATGACCCCGCTGACCTGGCAGGCGCCAGTTGCGGCCAAAGCCGCGTTATTGGCCGCACCACCGGCCAGCGTGCACGTAGCGGTTGATTTGTTGCGGGTACAGGTGGATTAACAGTCAGTAGTTACTAGTAATAGAGATCAACGGCGCTCAGTGGGCATCCGGAATTGCGGATGGTTGCTGAGCGTCGTTTTGGTACAGTTAACGTGCAATCGTTGGATAGTTGCAACGGCACTTATTAATTGTTAGTATTACGGCAGCATATAGAGGGTGGTGGACGTTTTGGAGACGCAAATTGCACGGCATGAACGGACGGTTTTCGGGGCCATTTTGACGTTGGCAGCCGGTGGACTTGATGCGTACTCGTACCTGGTGCACGGCGAAGTGTTCGCCGGCCTGCAAACGGGTAACTTGATTCTCTTTGGGGTGCACCTCGGCCAGGGCGACCTGGTGGGCAGTGGCCGTTATTTGGTATCGTTATTGGCTTTCTTTGTCGGTACGATTATCGTGCGGGTATTGCAACGACACCGCTGGTTAGGCCAACATGATCCGCAAAGGCGCCAGGCAATCCTGTTGTACGTTGCGGTCGTGTTGGTGCTGGCGGTGGTATTCAGTCAGTGGGGTGTCGCGGTGCTGGGCACAGCGCTACTATCGGTGGCCGCCGCCGCTGTATTGCAGGAGTTCCGTCGTCTGAACGGTGGGCCGTTCACGCCACTCATGATGACCGGCAACCTACGCACACTCGCCGAAACCAGTTTTGATGCGCTGTGGTTGCACGAGCAGAAGGCGTGGACAAAGTTGCGACAAACGGCCACGATCATGGTGACGTTTGCCGTGGGCGCAGGATTGGTGGCGTTGCTGCGGCGGTGGCTAGGAGCCGCGACTATCGTGGTACCAGTCATTGCGTTGTTAGGTGCATGGTGGTACCTGCGCCGGGAGGGTGATGCTAATTGAAATATAACCGTGAGCAGTTATTGGGTACCCTGACAACTTTGATTACCACGCCGGCAACCCGTGCCTGGGAACGGCAGTTGCTGGTGGGGGCCAAAGACGCGTTGACCAACGGTGGGCGTCCCGACGCGGTGGTCGCCAAACTAGAGGCGAGTTGCGGCCGCTGGCGTTGCGCAACAACCTAACGCCGGATCTGACGGATTTCTATCGCCGCGTGACCGGGGACGAAGTGGGCGCGGCCCACTTTGATTTGGACCGGTATAACGCGGCCGACGCACCGTATGAGGACCGAGCAATCTTTGCTGGTGGCTGTTTTTGGTGCATGGTGGAACCGTTCGATACCCGGTCGGGAATTGAGGCGGTGGTATCGGGTTACACTGGTGGCACGGTGGAGCAGCGACGTACGAGCAGGTGAGTGGTGGCTATACGGGGCACGTTGAGGCGGTCGAAATCATCTTTGACACACGCAAAATTACGTACGCCGAACTGGTAGATATTTATTGGCAGCTGATTGACCCCACCGACGACATGGGCCAGATGGGCGATCGTGGTGAGAATTACCGGCCGGTGATTTTTGTGCGGAACGACGCCCAACGTGCGGAGGCGGAAGCGTCGAAGCAGCGCGTGATTAATTCGGGGATGTACGCTGCACCGATTGTGGTGGGGGTTGAGGCCGCCACGACGTTTTGGCCGGCGGAAAACTTTCATCAGGACTTCTACAAGAAGAATGCGCGGCGGTACAAGCACATCGAGCGCGAACGCCAACAATTCCTCCGCTTCCAACATCTCCGCGGCCGCCTGCACCGGCTCTTCCGGAAGTAGGTTGCTACGGTGGTTGTTGACGGCAGCGTTGGTCGGACCGGCGAGCTGCGGCTTTCGTGGGGTGCTCCATGGTAAGCCACAGCTAGGGCAAAACCTACAACTCGCAAAGTGCGCGAGTTTCCGGTGCGATTCTGAGCCTGCCCGGGAACCCACCGGTCAGTCTCAGAAATCGTCGCGTTCTAACGGCTAAAGCCGTAAGAACGTTACACCCCGGCAGTGGTTACCATTCCGACCCCACACGCCTTCGCTCACCGGTCCGACCGACGCGGCCTCCCGCTACCGTGGCATCTACGTCTCCAGACACGATCCACACGTCTCCGATTCCAACAATTGTAATCATTCACCAGTGTCATGTGTAGACCGTTATGTTGTCACTAAGCGCATTGTAGGTTGCGGCGTGGTTTGTGGTGGAGGTGGGGCGGCCCTGGTCGTGACGGCTGCAAGCCCTTGTTCTGTAGAAATTACTGCCAGTAGTGCGTTAGCACGTACTGGCAGTTTGCCGTACAGAATCAAAACTTTGAAATCGAGTGGTCTTTGCTCGAGTTCAAAGTTTCGCGGTAGCACGGGACGTGCGGGAGCGTGAGGCTAGTAGCCGGTCACGACCAGGGCCGCCTCACCGGAACCACGAACCGCGCCGCAACCGGCGGCCACAATGACAACCGATTATATACAAAAAGCGCTGGAACTTAACGGTTCCAGCGCTTTTTTTTAGCCTTCATTATCTATAGCCAGAACGACGTAGTGTCGGCCTTCAGCTTGCGGCTGGCATCGATGGCATCGTCCAGCAGCGCGTAGTTGACGGGCTGGTCCCACGGAATTTGGAACAGTTTGGTGGTGGTTTTGTACCCCGCCGCGCTGATGTCCGGCTGTAGGTCTGCAAAGATGGGTGCCTCCACTGCAACGCTGAAGTGGTTACGCGCTACACTGAGCCCCATGATAAACGTACCGTGGTCGGTCAGCATCGGCTGGTTCCACGCGATGCGTAACTCCATACCTGGGTGATTTTCCTGCAGTTGTTTTAGTACCGCCGCCAATTGGTCTGCGTGTGTGACCGGCTCGATTGCGGCCAAGTATTCATCTAGGTTTGCGTATTTGCCCATGTCGGTGTCCTCCGTCCTTTGCCAAGACTATACCACAGCTCTGACCACGATTGCGCGCAGTATGGGTATGAATTTTTTTGCGTTTAAACGGCAGCCACTCTGATTAAGGCACCGCTTGGCTATCGTCAGTCACTCCGTACCGTTTGTTTGAACGGTATGTGGTCGGATGCACTAACAATTAACCGTATTTAACTAATTTTGAACGAATGCGCTTCCATTAGCAACCTGGCCATAATACAATTAAATTAAGCTAATTGTTTAAATAAGTCTATATGGGGGTGCGTTATGGCTAATGAACGACCAATGGTTGAATTTCAGGACGTAAGCAAAGTTTATTCTGGCGGTACCGTTGCGGTAGAACAGGTCAGCCTCTCGATTTACCCCGGCGACTTTGTTTGTTTTATCGGCACCTCGGGGTCCGGCAAGACCACCACGATGCGGATGATTAACCGTATGTTGGAGCCGACTACCGGCCAAATCATGTTCAACGGGCAGGATATTCACGGTCAGGAACCCGTGCAACTCCGGCGGAAGATTGGCTACGTGATTCAGAATATTGGCTTGATGCCACACATGACGATTTACGAAAACATCACCATCGTGCCCAAGCTACTGAAGTGGCCAGACGAGCGGCGTCGCAAAAAGGCGGAGGAACTGATGCGCCTCGTGGAGTTACCTCTGGACTTCTTGGACCGTTACCCAAGCCAATTGTCTGGTGGTCAGCAACAACGGATTGGTGTGGTGCGGGCCCTCGCGGCTAATCAGGATTTGATCCTGATGGACGAACCGTTTGGTGCCCTGGATCCCATCACCCGCGAAAGCCTCCAGGATCTGGTGCAGAACCTGCAACAGTCACTGGGTAAGACCATCGTCTTTGTCACCCACGATATTGATGAAGCGTTGAAGCTGGCGACCAAAGTGGTAGTGATGGATGGTGGCCATATCGTGCAGGCGGCCACTCCGGCCGAGTTAGTGACGCATCCGGCCAATCAATTCGTGCGTGATTTTATTGGTGAGGACCGCTTATTGCAAGCTCGAGCCGACGTCACCACCGTGGGCGCAATCATGCTGGGGCAGCCCGTGACTACGCAGCCAGGCCAGTCCCTGGACGATGCCATCAAGTTAATGCGCGACAAACGTGTGGACACGTTGCTGGTGACGGATGATGGGGGTCACCTTAAGGGTATTCTTGACCTCGCGGCACTGGATACCCACTATCGGCGAGCCACAAGCGTAGCGATATCATGGACACCAAGGTGTTTGCTGTGCGGGAAGACGCCTTGCTCCGGGACACCATCGACCGGATATTGAAGCGTGGGCTGAAGTACGTGCCCGTGGTGGATGATCAGCACCGGCTCCGCGGAATCATTACCCGTACGGCTTTGGTCGACCTCGTGTACGACACCATTTGGGGCAAAGCGGCGGGGGAGGACGGTGATGGCGATGATTAACTTCCTGGCTACACACTGGTCGGAACTGCTGCTCAAGACTTGGGAACAACTATATATTTCCGCCATTGCTCTGGGATTAGGCGTGTTGGTGGCCGTCCCGTTGGGCATCCTGCTGACCCGCTTTCCCCGGACGGCCAAAGTGGTGATTGCGGTGGCCAGCATGTTGCAAACCGTCCCGTCGCTGGCTTTGCTGGCGCTTATGATACCGCTGTTCGGCATTGGGAAGGTGCCCGCCATCGTGGCCCTCTTTGTGTACTCATTGCTACCCATTCTGCGGAACACGTATATCGGGATGGAGGACGTGAGCCCGGTAATCAAAGACGTTGCGCGCGGGATGGGGATGACGACCATGCAGTCGATCGGTCAGGTGGAACTGCCCATGGCGTTGCCCGTAGTGATGGCTGGCATTCGGCTGTCTGCCGTTTACGTGATTGCGTGGGCCACTTTGGCATCCTACATCGGTGCGGGTGGTCTGGGTGACCTGATATTCAATGGGTTAAACTTATTCCAACCGGAGCTGATTATTGGCGGTACAATTCCGGTCACCCTGCTGGCCCTGTTGGTGGATTTCCTGTTGGGACGGTTAGAGCGGAGGCTGACGCCCGTCAGTCTCCGGAACTAAGGGGGTGATGGCGATGCGTAAGTTGTGGCGTCAATTATTGTTGTTGGTATGCGGTTGTCTGCTGCTAGCCGGCTGTGCTGGTTCGGGGATCACGACGGCAGGGCAGCCAACAATCCGGATTGCGGCGATGAGTTCCACGGAGTCACAGATTATGGCCAACATGGTGGCCGAGCTAATCAATCACGAATTGGATTACAAAACGGAAATTGTGGGTAACCTCGGTTCAACACCGTGGTCCACCAGGCGTTAATTCGTGGTGATGCGGACATTGCGGCCTCGCGTTATACCGGCACGGACCTTACGGGGACGTTGATGAAGGAACCGCAGAAGGACCCCGTCCAAGCGTTACGCACGGTACAACGGGAGTTTAAGGACCGCTATAACCAGACGTGGTTTCCGAGCTACGGCTTTGCGAACACGTACGCGTTCATGGTCAGCAAGCAGACCGCTGCGCGCGATCACCTAAAAAAGGTGTCGGATTTGCAGCGGGTGGCCGGCAAAATGAATGCTGGTGTCGACAGCTCGTGGATGAACCGCAAAGGTGACGGGTATCAGGACTTCGTCAAGACGTACGGCTTTGACTTTCAGCGTGTTTACCCCATGCAAATCGGTCTGGTATACGATGCGGTTGCGGCGGGGAAGATGCAGACCGTCCTTGGTTATTCAACGGATGGACGGATTCGTAGTTACGACCTCACCGTGTTACGTGATGACCGGCAATTCTTTCCACCGTATGACTGCTCCATGGTGGTGAATGATAGTTTGCTGAAGGCGCACCCCAAGCTCAAAGCGTTGTTGCACCGTTTGGACGGGCAGATTAATGTTCGGACTATGCAACAGCTCAACTACGAGGTTGATGACCAGCTGCTGGAACCTGCCGTGGTGGCGGAACGCTTTTTATCCCGGCATCACTACTTCCGTGGGGGTGAGTAACTATGGCTGAAATGAATACTTGGCAACAGTTTTGGTACTACTTAGAGAATAACGGCGCGTACGTGCTGGGGCAGTTTGCCCGCCACTTTATGATTGCGGGGTACGGGGTGCTCCTGGCCGCGTTGATTGGCATCCCGGTGGGGTTGATGATTGCAAAGAAGCGGCGCCTGGGCAGCGCGGTGATTGGTGTGGCCAACGTTATCCAAACCATTCCGTCGCTGGCGATGCTATCGATAATCATGCTGGCACTGGGGTTGGGCGTCACGACGGTTGTGGTAACCGTGTTTCTATATTCGCTCCTACCCATTATTAAGAACACGTATACGGGGATGGTCAACGTGGACCCAAATCTTGTCGATGCGGCGACCGGCATGGGCATGACCAGCTGGCAACGCCTGTACATGGTGGAGATCCCGCTGGCCTTATCCGTCATCATGGCGGGCATTCGTAACGCCCTGGTGGTGGCCATTGGTATCACGGCTATCGGTGCCTTTGTGGGGGCTGGTGGGCTGGGGGACATCATTATTCGTGGAACGAACGCCACCAACGGCGGTGCCATTATTCTCGCCGGGGCCCTGCCCACCGCACTGATGGCGATAATCGCCGACCTCGTGCTGGGCTTCCTGCAACGCCGCTTGGAGCCACATGGGGCTAGTTAAACAATCAAAGTAAAACAGCAGTGACGTCCTACCGGTTGGTGCGGGTAGGTGTCACTGCTGTTTTGGTTGTGGATGTGGGGCTCCGGTAATTTCGTGCTGGACGTGACCCAAAGTGGCGTTGATGACCTCAAGAATGTGGGGGTCATCTAGCCGGTAGTACACGTGCTGGCCGACTTTGTTCTTAGACACTAGCTGATAGTCGAACAAAATGGCTAGCTGGTGCGATACTTGCGGCTGGCTAAGGCTAGGTGCGCAACGATGGTGGAGACGTCCGCCGTCTGGGTTTCGAGAAAGTACAGTATTTTTATGCGGTGAATATTACTGAGTACCCGGTAGATTTTCACCGCTTCGTGTAGTAATGCGTCTTGATTGTCCATTGGCATCCCCCTTTGCTAATTAAATTAATGATAGCACCTGGTGGATGAGACCACTATCCCAAAAAAAACGTACAGGCCGATGAGGATGTAGCAGACCCGCATGGTAGTCTCTCCATACCGTTCGAGAAATTGACGGACGCCGGCAATCCGCCCGACACCGCGCACGAATAAAACGGCGAGTGCGCTGAGGATACCAATAAAGAGGGCGGTCATCATAAATTCGGTGAGCGTTTTGCCCACCAGTACCGGTAAAAATATGGACAGGTTGCAACCCGCACACACGGACAGGTAAGTGATGAGCACCGCCCAAACGGGATTTGCAGCTTCGTGGGCGCCATCGTCGTCATCGTCCGACCGGAAGGCCAAGTAGATGGGGAGAAAGCCGAGTAGGCCGAGTACCCACTCAGGCAAAAATTGGTGTAGGGCCGCCCCCGCTACGTAACTGGCTAGCAGCAATATGAGGGTGCCCAGAACGTATCCGGTCATGACTGCACCGGTGCGGTAACGGCGGAGCAGGAACAGTAGCATGACAAAGAAATCAAGGTTAACGCTGATAAATGTGAGTGCAAGAACGCCATAATTCACTGTGAAGCTTCCTTTCGTGTGGCACATATATAATATATGCTGAATATAACATATATTGTGCTTGGAGGGTTAATTACTTTGATTGGGCTGTACCAAAATTACTGTAAAAGGTTTAAGAAAGCGCTCACGAATAGCGAATGCAAGCTGGCTGTGGCAAGATTAGGATAACTAATTACCACTAGTTAGTGGTTATTTGGAAGGAGTGGTCTTCATGGTTGAACTTTGGGTTGCCCGGCACGGGCAGACGGAATATAACGTTCGCGGAATTGTTCAGGGAATTGTCGATTCACAATTAACGAGTAGTGGCGTGAGCGACGCCATGGCGCTAGGCCGTGGTTTGGCGGAAGCTGGCATCAACTTTGACGCTGCCTATAGTAGCAATTTGCACCGGGCAGTGGAGACCGCGAACCTAGCGTTAACGGCTGGCCGCCAGCGCTTGCAGGTACATAAGTGGTTCGGCTTGCGCGAGCAAAGTTTTGGTATGTTTGAGGGTCGCTCCGAGGCGCAACGTGCGGCCGCGATGATTGAACTGACAAAGAGTACGGACCGGTTCGGTGTGCCCGACTTCACGGTTGACCAGGTGGCCGAGCTGTCCCACATTGTGAACTTGCACCATGGCGTGGCGGGCACGGAAAACGTGGCGGCGATTCAGCGCCGGTTCAACGATACGGCGGGCATTATCGCGCAGCGGGCGGCGGCGACGAACCAGCAGAACGTGTTGTTGGTTAGCCACGGTGCGGTTATCTGGCTGTGGCTTGCTAGTTTGGGGATGCCGATGAACAGCGCGTCCATCGGTAACGCCGCGGTTGCTCATGTTAGCTATGACCGTGGGGAGTTCCGGCTACGCACGTACAACGACCGGAGCTACGTTTTGGCCGGTGCCGAACAATACGGCAACGTAGCTTTGGGGTAGCGCAGTTGTGGTACGAACCTGCGGGTGGCGTTGGGGGTTGCTGTTTCCGACAGCGTTGGTCGGGTTGGTGAGCTGCGGCTTATGTGGGGTGCTCCATGGTAATCCACTGCTAGGGCGAAACGTCCAACTCACCAAGACCGGGTGAGTTTCCGGTGCGATTCTGAACCTGCCCGGAAAAACCACCGGTCAGGTTCAGAAGTCGTCGCGTTCTAACGGCTAAAGCCAATGGAGCTCTCGGACTGCTGCGCCATTCCTGCGAGAAGCAGGCAGTGGTTACCATTCCGCCCTCACGCGCCTAAGCTCACCAACCCGACCGACGCGGTCTCACACTTCGGGCCAATGACTTATCCGGGTGCAATATCCTTGCGCGGATACGTTATGTTCTCGTACTTTGGTCTATCTACGTGCAATCGCTTTAATGCATCGATGAGCGGACAATGTATTTATAACGGTAAGTCGGATATACGGCGTTTAGGTGTGCCGTAACTATGACACGATTCCCCCCGAAAGAACTCACATGTAATCCAATCCTATGAACAAGCGATAATTTTGGGTTTCACTATGTAACGGGAACCTGCGGGTGGTTTTGGGGGTGGAGGCGTCGTGCCTGTAGATGTGGTTGCTGCGACCCCGAAGCGCTGTTGTAATTACTGTCAGTTGTGCGCTAGCACTTACTGACAGTTATGACTTACAGCGGCAGATTCTGGAGACAAAGTGGGCTTCTTTGGCTCCAGAATCCGTGGGAGGCCGGAACGGCCGGAGCGTGCGGGTGTAGCAAGCCACGGCGGAAGGCACGTAAGCCGTAACCCCCAACGCCACCTGCAGGTTCGTACCACTAAAGTCCCAATAAACACAACAGGCGCCGCCCACTAGGGTGACGCCTGTTGTAATTGTTGTGATTAAACGATGCGTGGTAGCACCGATCGGCTGAAGTAGTAGCCTTGACCGTACTGGATACCCAATCCGCGGGCCAACTTGAGGTCCGTGTCCGAGTCAATCCCGTGCATGATGAACGGGATGTCGTGGCTAGCAGCCAGGTTACGCCACTCGCTTACTTTGGTGTACTGCGCGGGCGTGTACCCGTCCGGCCCCGGCTGGTCCATCGTGAACTTGATCATGTCGACTTCCGCAATGACCGCGCAGGCGTCGGTGTAAGAAATGTCCCAACCGGAGTTTGCCAACGCCATCTGGAACCCGAGTTGGTGGTATTGTTGAGCCACGCGGATAAACGTTGCTCGGTCCGTGATGTTGGTGATTTCAATGGTGAAGGTCACGGCCGCCTGCCGAATGAATTGGACCAACCATCGCGGATGGCGGGGGTCTGGAGCTCGGTCAGGGAAAAATCGCCGTTTAGTCGCTTGACCGATAATTGGTCCGCCACGTGGGTCAGAATGTGTGTAAAGCTAGCGGCTGAAATGTCAAAGTTGACCGGTGGGCGCCACTCGCCGTCCTCGTACGTTCGTAACCGTAACTCGCTGGCAAAGACGTCGCTAGTATTAATGTTGACGATGGGCTGCGTGAAGAAGGTGTAGGTCATGGTGACCTCACGTAGGTGGCTGGTTTCAGGCGTATCACCATTCACCGTAATACAGTCACGGCCCCTTTGCTTGGAGAGGTACATGTTGTGATCCGCGCGCTGAATCACATCCTCCACATTTCGGTCTCCGGGGTGAACCTCAGTCATCCCCATGGATACCGTCAGACGGTTACTGCGGCCGTGATAGTCAAAGCGGGCGCGTCGGACCGTCTCAATACATTGTTGTGCGGTGGGCATGAATTGCTCAGTGTTTTGCCCCGGCAGTAGGACTGCGAATTCCTCGCCACCCGTTCGGTAGAGACGGTAATTGGCGTCGACGTCCTGGAGAAAGTCTTCCAGAAGTGCCGCCATGTGAATTAATGCGGCGTCACCGGCGGAGTGCCCGAACGTATCGTTCACGTTTTTGAAGCTATCAACGTCCATCGTCAGCACGGTCATGTCGCAGTGTTGCCGCTGTGCATCCACAAAGGCAGCGTAGGCATCGGCCCGGAACATGGCGAGGCTACCGGCATTCGTGAGCGTATCATAGTTGACTTGGGCTGCCAGTTCGGCTTTGGCCTGAGCCTCGCGCCGGTCGTGCGTCCAGGTCATGAAGGCATAACCGTTCATGATGAGGAACAGCACCTCGTACCGAAACTGCAAGCCCAGCGTCGTGTCGCCCATTCTGAACCAGTACATACAGCAGAGGAGTAGGGCAAAGGCGCTGTTGGCCCACCACTCGTAGTGCACTTGCTCCCGGAAGCGGTAGACGATGACTGCGAGCAGGATCAACAGTAAATCCATCACCACTGTTATGCTGCTAAACCAAGGGTGGTTGGCCCACCAGAACGCTAAAATGATGCCCCAACGCAGCGCGTAGTGAGCACCACTGATGTTGTCCTCGAGTACGGGGTAGGAAATGATTAGTAGTTGCAGGCTCATGTACAGGTGTTGCCCACTGGAAGCCGAAAAAAATTATTCCCTGTAGAACTACGGCCAGGCCAATGGTGACCATTGTTTGTAGTATTGGTTGTAAACGTGTGTACCAGGGAGCATTGCACATGGCGACATAGCCGGCCACGAAGAATGATCCCAATAGAATGTGGCCAAGCCAAGTACTCAGCATGTTGTCCCCCCTAGCAGCGATGCAGTTCTAGCTCTAAATTTACTCGTTCTGTTGGGGTATGTAAACTTGCAAAGTGTGGAATGAGGGTGTCAATGATAGTTAGTCGAAGACTGGGTGGGTGTGAACACGCGGGTAGCTTTTGGGACTGCGGCTTACGTGCCCTGCGCCGGGATTGCTGCGGTAGTGGTTGGCGGCAGCGGCGGTCGGGCCGGTGAGCTGCGGCTTTCGTGGGGTACTCCATGGTTACCACTGCTAGGGCGAAGGCTCCAACCCGCCAAGTACGGGCGTGTTTCCGCCGCGATTTCAAGCCTGCCCGGAAAACCGCCGGTCAGTCTCGAAATTCGTCGCGTTCTAACGGCTAAAGCCAATGGAGCTCTCGGACTGGCTGCGCCATTCCTGCGA
>NZ_BBAI01000046.1 GCF_001311175.1 Lacticaseibacillus pantheris DSM 15945 = JCM 12539 = NBRC 106106
GCAGCCACCTTAACTGGTGGCTATTTTTATGGAGGTGATTACATTGCCAGCATCATATACGCGTACGCCGAACACACACACGCACCATCGTCGCGACCAGTCGTACTACAACCGCTACAAGCGCGACCCGGTTGCCAACGCGTTCTATCAATCGCAAGTGTGGGAGCATATGGCAGCACGAGTCAAGGCCGAGTCGTATAACACGTGTGCCATCTGTGGTCATACCTATGACCAGCCAGGCAAGCTAATCACTGACCATATCGTGCCGTTACGAGTTGACAAGCGTAAGCGACTCGACCGCGACAATCTCTGGTGTATCTGTCAGCAAGACCACTACTGGAAAACAAAATTGGAAAACAAAGTATATCAGTCAGAATCATTAATCGAGAATCTTGACACTGCCAAGCGCTGGGGTGCTAACGAATGCAAGAAGTGGGTGCTTGAACACAAACGGAGGATGTAATGATTGAAGAGTGGAAACCAATCAAACAATACGAAGGCATTTATGAAGTTAGCAATCTAGGGCGTGTACGAAGTGTAGACAGATTTGATACTAACGGACACCACTTACGCTCCGTCGTGTTAAAACCACACTACAACAAAAAAAGGATATGCACGAGTTTCCTTGTCTGTTGGCAATCGTTCAAGATATATGCAAATACATCGCTTAGTTGCACTGACATTTATTCCTAACCCATTAGATCTACCCGTGGTCAATCACAAGGACGAATGCCCTAGCAACAATAATGTAACCAATCTAGAGTGGTGCAACACAGAATACAATGTGAACTATGGTACTGGACTGCAACGGCGTTCGAACAATCCTAGATGGCAGAAGGCTACACTTGTTAACCTTAGTAAAGCTAGCAAAGTAGCACATGCCAAGGCACGCAAACAAGTAATTGCAACTAACGCCGAGGGTAAGTCGACAGCATTTGAGTCAGTTAGATGTGCCGCGAAAGCGTTAGACATTACAAGCAGTAACATCAGTCGATGCTGCAATAATATAAGAAAGTCGGCTGGCGGATATAATTTTAGTTTTGCATAAGTGTTTACTTATCGAAATCGTTAATAGATAACCTGGACGTGGCGAATAAATGGAATGAAAAACGTTGTCGTGAGTGAGTTTTGTCTAAAGAAAAATAACCCCCGCCCCTATGTTCGAGGAGGGAAGCTCACACAGCAACTGTCCTTTTGTCGCAAACGCATTTTTTTTAAAAAGTTCACTTTTGGGCCCTGGGGGCCCGCCAGAATAGGAGGTAGCCATATTGAGTACGGACTTAAAAATAGTAAAAAAAAGAGGGCGAAATGCCCGCAGATACGACCGATGACCTGGCAGAAATTCAGGTCACACCGCCGAAGCATCTTGACCAAGCCGCCAGCCACCTGTGGACGAATCTAATTCCCGAAATTCGCAAGATGGGCTACCTCAAAAAGGTGGACCAAGCGAATTTGGAGCTGTATTGCAAGTACTACAGCATGTATCTGGCATCAGAGGAGCTTATCCGCAAACAGGGACTGTGGCTGTACAACAAAGACCATGAGGCCGTTAAGCGGTCACCAGGTGCTACTCAGTTAGATGCCTGTGTGAAGGGCTTGCGGGAGCTAGGACACGAATTAGGGCTGTCGTTTGACGCAGGCATGCGCACTCTCTCTGTGGGTGAACCTAAGCAGGAGAAGAAGACACCATTGCAGGGGGTGAAGTTCGGTGCGGAAGTATGACTATACCGGTGTCACCGATATTCGGGCGTATATGGCGCCGTACGAGGCCGATTATGCTGGACTGCCTGCACAGTATGGTGACCCAGGCACACGGTACGCGTATGACGTAATGTTTACTGACCGGTATCTCGCCGGCCGTGACGTGCAGCTAGCGTGTATTCGCCACCTAAACGACCTGCTTCGCATTGGCGATGATGATTTTCCATACACGTACGAAGTGCCGATGGTAGACGCTATTGAGTATTTTGTCGGTCTGCTGCCGAACCCGGACAACATTAAGGTCAACATCAAGCCAATGCGCTGGCAGTCGTTTATCCTGGACAGCCTGATTGGTTGGCGTAAGGGGAACGGCACGCGCTTTACCACGTCGAATATCAGTGTTGCACGTGCTCAAGGCAAGACGTGGATCGCGTCAATGCTGATGAATTTTTACTACTTCGTCGTTGGCTGGAACGCATCATCACAGGACTTTCTGGTGGCCAGCTACGATAGCGACCATTCCACGAAGCTGTTTAACGATGTGAGCCTGCAAGCCAAGCAAATTATGCAGCTAGACGAATTTCGAGAAGATGCCATTAAGAGAGGTGTGGACGCACAAACCACCCAGGTTATCGCCAAGAATACCAAAAACACTATTCGCAAGGGCACCAGCGAGGGTGGCGGGTTCGATAGTTTCCATAACCTACTAGCAATTTATGACGAAATTGGTAATTTACGTCCAGCCAAAAATGAAACGTTAAAGCAAATCACGTCCGGACAGAATAATATTGATAACCGTATGTTTGTCAAAATCTCGACCGCTTATCCGGACATTAAGGTCAAATTTAAGTCTGACGAAGATCGATGCGGGCCGAAATTGAGAAGGACTATTTGCGGTCGTCCGACAACGTCTTCCAGGTGATTTACGCCCAGGACAGTGAGGAAGAAGCCTTCGCGCCCGAGACTTGGGGCAAGAGCAACCCGAATTTACTGGAAATGAGTAAGTCGGCGTACGAAAAACAGCTGACGTCACTAAAGCAGGACTTTGCGGACAACGAACGTGAAGGCACGTTAGCGACGTTCGTCAATAAGACGCTCAACCTGTGGTCGCGACGGTTCCAGAATAGCTATCTCTCTCTCGACGTGATTCAAAAAGCCCAGAAAGCTGATTTTGACGTCCACGGCCGAGAAGTGTTTATCGGGTTTGACGCTAGTCAGAGCAATGACAACACATCTATTGGGTTTGAGTACCCATATCTAGACGGAAAGACGCACATGTACCGGGTCGAACAACACAGCTTTATTCCGTTTGCCCAGGCAAAAACATTAGCCGCTAAGTCCAAGCAAGACGGTCTCGACTATGCCGAGCTGGAAGACCAAGGCTTGGTCAGTGTGACCAACCTCGCCAGCGGGGTTATTAACAAACAGCAGGTTTATCAGTGGCTCGTGCAGTATGTCCATGAGAATCGGCTACGCGTACGTGGCATTGCGGCTGATCCAAACCTAGCTTCATGGTTCGTCAAGATGATTGAAAACTATCAGCCAGACTGGCCTAAGCCGGTTGAGCTTCGGCCGACGTCATTTTATCTGTCTGTGCCAACCAAGGACTTCCAAAACCTCTTTGTTAACGGCAACGTCACGATTCCGGACGATCCATTACTGGTGGACGGCTTTAATAATGCTGTGGTGGTTGAGGACAAGGGTGGCGCGGTCAAGATTGACCGTCAAAACCGCACGAGTGACCACATTGACACGGCCGACGCAATTATTAACGCGCACTATCTGGCCCAAGACTATTTCGAGAATTTTCACGGGGATGATTACAACCCGATGTCCGACATGACTTCGGACGAAAAGCGTAATTACTTTAAAGCAATGTTTGGAGGTGGCAAGTGATGTGGACGAAAGCGTTAGCGTTTCTAAGTAACTGGATTAGCGTCATCTTATGCGTCTGTGGGCTAATTTTACTGTCTTTGGGCGCATTTATGTTAAATACCATTGTCGGTGTTGCCTTCACAGGCATTGAGTTCATCGCCGCCGCGTCCTGATTGAGCGGGAAAGGGGGTGATTAAATGGGACTTTTAACGCCGCACAATTACGCGCGGCACAAGGTTAAGGACTATGTTTACCCGTCGAACAGCAATTTCGGTAATGCTTTACAGTCACTGATTGCTGGCAAGCCGATTTCGTACGTGTCGGCCGAGTTGGCACTCAAAAACACCAACATCTACAGCGTGGTCAACCGTATTGCGTCTGACGTCGCGTCAGCTCACTTTAAAACCGAAAATCTAGCGTCTCGTGGTCGACTGGAAGAACCCAGCACGATTATCGGGCGCTTTTCTTTTTGGCAATCAGTCGTTTTACAGCTTTGTATGACCGGTAACGCCTATATTCCCCTAGTACCCGGCAATTTGGAGCACGTACCGGACTCAGATGTCCAAATTGACTATCTGGAGGGCAATACAGGCATCATCTACCAGGTTATGGAGAGCAACGACCGGCCGGCAATGACGCTGCGGCAAGACCAAATGCTCCATTTTCGGCTCATGCCGGACGCACGGTACCGCTATTTGATTGGTCGGTCGCCACTAGAATCACTGCAAGACTCCATCAAACTCGACAACGAAGCGACCAAAAACAACATGGACGTGATGGACAAACAGATTAACCCAGCCGGCAAGCTCACGATTGACCACTATCTGGCTCATGGCGAGGACCTAGAAGCCGCTCGTGACGAGTTTGAGAAGGCCAACAGCGGCGAAAACTCTGGCCGACTGATGGTTTTGCCTGATGGCTTTAGCTATGACCAGATTGAGATGAAGACCGACGTCTTCAAGGCACTGGCTGCCAACTCCGCATATTCGGCCGACCAAATCAGTAAGGCTTTTGGGGTGCCGTCCGACATTTTAGGCGGTGGGACGTCCACGGAGAGTCAACACAGCAACATCGACATGATTAAAGCAACCTATCTAGCAAATCTCAACACGTACGTCAATCCAATTGTGGATGAACTGCGGCAAAAGATGCATGCGCCGGATTTGGAGCTGGATATCAAGGATATGTTGGACGTTGACGATTCTACGCTTATCAACCAGGTAAACACACTAGTGCAATCGGGTACCATCACACCGGAACAGGGGCAGTACATGCTCACTCGCTCCGGTTTTTTTGCCGTCAGGATTGCCAGCATACGAACCAGTGAAGGGAGGTGATAACAATGACAATCAAAATTAGCGGCATGATTACCAACGATGACGACGCGCCAATCTATCGCGACTGGCTAGGCATGGACGTGGTGTCCCCAAAGGATGTGACCGACAACCTGCCAGACGATGGATCGGACGTCGACGTCGAAATCAACTCATATGGTGGCGAAGTTGACCCCGCGGCCGAAATTTACACAGCTTTACGGTCGTACAAGGCAACGTCACCACCAAAATTACCAGTGCGGCCTATTCAGCGGCGTCAATCATCGCTATGGCTGGGGATGTGGTGCAAATCTCGCCCACAGCTCAGTTAATGATTCACGAGTCGTCAGGTGGTGCTGAAGGCAACAAGCACGCCATGCAACGAGCCGGCAATATGATGGACGCGACTGACAAAGCCATCGCCAATTCATACGCGGCTAAGTCTGGACGACCGGTCGAAGACTTTTTGGACTTGATGGCCGAGGAAACCTGGCTACCAGCGCAAGAGGCCAAAGATTTAGGTCTTGTGGACGAAATCATGACCTTTGACGAACCGAATGCGGCTCCGGTCACTAATTCCGCCCGGCCAATGTTGGCCCATGACAAGTTCGAGCGTATTAAAGCACTCATTACCAATCAGAAACAAAATACTGCACCAGAACCTAGTCAGAATGCGTTGCTACAGCGCAAACTGGCTATTTTTTATGGAAAAGAGGATGAATAATGGACAAGTTACAAGTGAAATTTAACGAAGTCTCCGCACATTGCGCCGACTTAAACTCCCAGCTTAACGCAAAGTTGCTGGACGACACTGCCACGCCTGAAGACGTGAAGAAGATTAAGGACGAACTGAACGCTGCCAAGGTACGCCGGGACGAACTGAACGAGCAAATCAAGGCCATTAAGCCCGCTGAACCAGCCGACAATGGCAATAAGAAGGGCACTGACATTACCCCGAAGAAGAATGACAAGCCTGATATCAAGAAAGCTATCAACGATTACCTGCACTCACGTGGCAAAGTGGTTGACGATGCGGCCCAGCAGGTAACTTCAACCGAAGCCGGCGTGCTGATTCCGGAAGAAATCATCTACAACCCTGAAGCTGAGGTTAACAGTGTTGTTGACCTGTCTACTCTGGTCACCAAGACTGCTGTCACCACGCCCAAGGTACTTACCCAATTTTGATGCGTGCCACCGATCGGTTTAACTCCGTTGCTGAACTGGCCGAAAACCCAGCGCTGGCCGCACCAAACTTCAAGCAGGTTGACTGGTCTGTCGACACGTACCGTGGTGCAATTCCGCTGTCCGAAGAATCTATTGCCGACTCTGCGGTTGACCTGACTGCATTGGTAGGTAACAGTATTCGCGAAAAGACGGTTAACACGTACAATGCTTTGATTGCGCCAGTTTTGCAGGGCTTTACGGCCAAGTCAACGACTGTTGATACGATTGTGGACGACATCAAGCATATCTTAAACGTCGACCTCGACCCAGCTTACGCACGTGCAATGGTTGTGACCCAGAGCTTCTTCAACGTGCTGGACACCTTGAAGGACAAGGAAGGCCGCTACCTGCTGCACACCGCGACCGACTCCATTACCGATGGCACCGCAAAGTACTGTTTTGGGTGTACCGGTATATGTTGTTGGTGACACTGTTTTGGGCACTGCTGATGGCGACCAGAAGGCGTTCATCGGTGACCTCAAGCGGGCTGTGCTGTTTGCTGACCGCCAGCAAACCACGCTCGCATGGATGGAGAACAACATCTACGGCCAGTACCTGGGTGCTGCATTCCGCTTTGGCGTTAAGGCTGCCGACACGAACGCTGGTTACTTTGTGACGGTCCCAAAAGCGTAACGCCGACGCCGAAGCCAACGACCGGACTCAAGATGAGCCAGGCCACCGCTTCGATGAAAGTCGGCGATACTAAGCAAGTAACTGCCACCGCCGACCCAGCCGACGCTGACGATGCGGCGACAGTCAACGCGGCCATCACGTACGCTAGTGACAATACTGCTATCGCTAAGGTAGCAGCTGATGGCACGATTACCGCTGTTGCCGAAGGTACTGCTACTATCACGGCAACGAGCGGTAGCTTTACGGCATCCGTCAAGGTTACTGTCGTGGCCGCATCTTAGGAGGTGACCGCATATGGCAGCTAATGATGTAACTGTCACTAACGACCAGATTACTGACATGCAAGACTATCTTAATCTTGATACGGGTGTGGACGAAGACACACTCAAGAGTCTGATTGAGATGGCAATTGCGGTCACGGTCGACGCGGCTGACCGAACTATTCCAGTTAGCTTTTATCAGCGATATCCGGAATTTAAGCAGGCCGTACGTGTGCTGGTTGACTTCATGTACTACTCACGTGGTACGTTAAGCGACCAGAAAACGGCCTATCCTCCTAGTTTCTTGATGATGGTAAACAGCTTTCGCTTCAAGATTCGAGGTGATTACGACGCAAGTAGCAGTCAATCGGTTTAACCATAAGATTTATTTTGGCACTGTTAAATCGGTTGCCAATGACTACTCTGGTGGCTATGACCAGCAGTTTGTCACCCAGCTCACGCTCCGGTATGCAACGTACCAGCGCACACAAACCCAGCAGTATGCTTTGCTGGGCACGGAACTGGAAGACACAACGGTTATCGTCGTACGCCGCGGCATGGTGACTGACAAGAGCCTGACTGCTGTTTTCCCTGGCAGCACGTCTCAGTACGACATCGTAACCATCTCGCGTGATGCAGCCGGTCTACCAGTCGGGTACGACTTGATTACACTCAAACAGCAGAAAGGGGTCAAACGGTGATGAATCTAGACGAACAGCTCGACAGTTTTGTTAAGCAAGTCGGCAAGACTATTCCAAATGACGCCCAAAAGCGTGAGATGACTAAAGCCGGTGCCGATGTTCTGGTCGATCGCCTCAAGACGGCTACCCGGGAAAAGCACTACCAGCAAGGCCGCGATACCAGCAAGGTAAAGCACCTAGCTGATAGTGTGGACGCCGAATCTTTGGATGAAACCGACCAAAAGGTAGGTTATGAAACAGCAGAAGCTAGCGGTATTAACCATGCACGTATCGCCCGTCTGCTTAACGATGGTTGGAAAGGGCATCCTGGTGACCACTTCCACAGTCTGGCGTTGAAACAAGCTGAACCGGACGTTTTTAAAGCCGAGCAAGCTGAATATCAAAAGATTACGGGAGGCGATGACTGATGGATATGCCAGTAGTCATTGCCGAGCGGCTGGTCAAATCAGCGGGTTTTACCTGGCTAGATGAGGTTTACCGTGGGGCAATTCCCAAGGAACAAGTTACTGACACCACCAGTACCACCGCGGCTATCACGGAATACGTGAGTGAACCCGCAGGCGACGCCAATGCCACGTTTAAGCGCTGGTCTATTGGTGTGGAAGTACAGGTGTACTACAAAGCTAGCGTCGATTTTAGCATTCAAGATGCCGAGATTGCGCTAGCAAAGCTTTTTAAGGCGGACGGCTGGTCGGTTGACCAGTCCAAGCCACACACAACAGACCCTGGGACTAATCAAGTCTCCAAGGTCTTTTATTTTGACAAGATTATCAATTTAAAGGAGGCCAAATAATGGCTGGATCTAGTTTTAGTGGTATCAGTTGGGTCAAGTTTGCCTTGACGACGAAGCCGGCATGCTCATCTCTGATAGCAAGCTGGGCTTGGGTGAAGATGGTGTTTTGCTGGTTGATGGTGACGCCGAAGGTGCTACCACCGCCAATATCACCGGTTTGGAAGAAAAGGGGACTGCGCAGTACGCCAACAACAAGGTTAAGCGCATGGCACATGGTTCTCAGACACCTAGTGTGGCACTGACCATGTTGGATATGGCATATCAGTGGTCTCAGAAGATGAAGGGCTACGTTTCTGATGGCAAAGGTGGCTATGTGCTGTCCACCAAAACCAAGCCACACGTTGCTATCATGATTTGCTCTCTCGATTTCGACGGCAATAAAGACTATGACTGCTTTGCCAATGGGGAAATGATTGAAGTCGGTCGGAACCACGGGACTAACACGAACTCCGAAGTGGACTACAACGCCACCTATGAGTACGACGTTCTGGACCCACTGCGCGATGGTATTTTCATGGATGACAAGGGTGTGCAGCGTAGCTACAAGCAGTATTACAGCGCCGATGCAGGCTTTGACGAAGCGGCAATGTATGCAGAAGTGTTTGGTGGCTACAAGCTGAACCCAGCAGTCACAACTCCAACTAGTTCCGCTGCTCCAAGTGCGGCAAGCTCCGCAGCTAGTCAGGGATAATAATAATTAGACAGAGACGAGAAAAATGAGACGAGTAAATAATTAGGAGGTACACATTTGATTACGCTAAAAACAGAAGCGATTGGGCTTAAGAAGCCTGTCGACATTAAAGTCACCATCAAGCGCCGGCGTGAAGCCAACGCCATGATGATTGAGATGCTCAGGTGGGACTTGGGCTCAAACGGCCACGGGCCAATTAGCAAGCTAACCGATGAATCATCTGCTGAAGAAGTAACTAAGGCGGTCATTGCCCAACGCCAGCAAGACGAAAAGGCACTCGATGACACGATTGATTTTATCACGAATATATTAAAACTGACCAAGCGGCAACGCGAAACGGTCGAAGATACTATCGACGATGTGGAAGCCGCTCAATACGCCCAGTACGTCATTGACCGCATCAATGGTAAGCCGGAAGAACAGTTTGAGGCCGAGCAAAAAGCTGCTGAGGATATGGACCCAAAAAAAGACGAGCAGTAAAAATGCGGATGCTTCTGGCTTATAAAAATGACCAGGAGGACATCAATTACTTACTGCAACAGCTGCTATTTAACGGTCTCGCTCCCTCACAAGTAGAGGACGAGGAGTTTAACGAGCTAACCGAATTGCTGTCGGCCCGTTCTCGCGACGACCGGCCAATCAGTGCGGCCGAATTCCATCGTCGCGATAAATAATGCGGGAAGGAGGTTAAAAAAAATTGAAGGTTGAAAATGAAATGGCGACCAAGGTGTCAGTTGACACCCTATCCGCCATCCACAGTATGGCTGGTCTGAAGGCCGCCGTATCTGCCGTCAATAATGAATGGAAGGCACACGCCACCCAACTAAAATCTGTTGGCGACAATTTAGGCGCAGCCAAGGCCAAGTTTGAAGGCTTAGGTGACACCATCACCGCTCAAAAGGCTAAGTTGGCTGAACTCAAGCGTCAACAAGATGAAGTCGACACGTCGTCCGACAAAGGCACGGTTGCCTATGCCAAGCTGGAAAAGGAAATCTCGCAGGCCACCAACCAACTTGCTAGCTACGAAGCACAACAGCGTCGGGCTAAAGACAGCATGGATTATTATGCTACCGGGTTGGCAGACCTGCAAAAAGGCTACAAACAGACACAAGAAGTGTCCAAAAGTTACGTCGCCCGACTAGAAGCCGAAGGTCGCCAAGAGGACGCGCAGAAGGCCAAACTATCCGGACTAAAATCTGGCCTGGTCAATCTGTCCGAGCAGTACGCAAAGCAAGAAGCCGAACTCAAGCGCATAGCAGCTGAGTCTGGTGCAACCAGTGACGCGTATGCCAAGCAAAAGGTTCGCGTCAACGAAACGGCCACGGCGCTAGCTAAGTCAAAGACTGAAATGACAGATTTACAGTCCGAGATGAGCAAAACTAACCCTAGCATCTTTTCGACATTGCGTGAAAAGATTGTTGGCGTCAATGACCAGACCGAAAAAGGTTCCGGCCTGATGAAGAAGTTTGTTGGTGCCGGACTAATCACTAACGCAGTCTCAAGTGCTTGGACTAGTTTTAGTAATGGCGTAAAAGAAACTATCACAAGTGGTTTGGAACTGGCCGAAGCCGGCGAAAAATCAGCCGCCGCGTGGTCAGCGATGGGCAAGTCTGAAGATGACGTAAAGTCGCTTGGCAGTCAAGTGGCCGAGTTAAACACTAAGTCTGGTATTACCATCTCCAATTTAGGCCAGATGCAAAAGACTATCGATACCATGACCAAAGGCAATACCGACCAAACAGAAGCTATTACTGCCGGTATTGCTGGTATTGGCACTGCTAGTCGGCTGTCTGGCGACCAAGTACTTGGACTGACCAAGTCCATGACCCGAGCAGTCGCTTCAGGAGAATTAACGAGCTCCACACTCGCTCGAATGGAAAAAAACAGCTCCCGCTTTGGGTGCGTCACTAGCTAGTGCTGCTGGTGTGAGCCAAAAAGCCTTTAGTGACATGGTTGCTAACGGCAAAATTAGCAGTGATAAGTTCTTGGAACTGATTGCCAAGGCTGGGCAAAATACTGATGGCGTATACAAGGAATTTGGTAAGACGGCTGAGGGGGCTAAAGCCAGATGTCTGCCGGATGGGACCAGCTCAAGAAGAAGATGGCCGCGCCACTACTGGACGTTAACAACTCCGGTATGAGTCAGTTAGCTAGTCTCATGAGCAGTTCCATCGTCCAACAGTCAGCAACCGACTTAGGTAATGCACTCAAATCTATCGCTGAACACACAAAAGATGTATTGACATACCTGGCTGAACATCGCGCCGATGTCACCGGTAGTGCAAAGGATCTAGTCACTATTGCTAAAATCGCCGGTGGTGAGGTTTGGAGCATTTTTGCCACAGTCATCCAACATGTGGGCCAGTTTTTCGGTATATCAGCAAAAAAATGCTGATGCACTAAAGAATCCGCTTGGTGCTGTTCACTCTGTACTTGACCAAATTGTCAAAAACAAAGAAGGCATTCAGAACACCGTTAAGATTATCGCCGGTCTGTGGATGGCTAAAAAAAGCATGGGGATTTGCTACAGCGCTTGGCGGAGTGTACTCAAAGCTTCACGATTTAGCTAACAGCGAGTTGTTTAGTAAGATTGCCGGTAATTTCAGCACACTAAGCAAATCAGAGGTAAGCGTACCAACAGTGACGACCGGTGCGACAACAGAGGTTGGGGCAGCGGCCGCTTCAACCAGTCGCGGAATGGTATTAGCAAAGGGTGTCGGCAACACGGCCGGGGCAATTGCGGGTGTTGGTGCCGTCATCGACGTTGGTGGATCGATCGTAAAATCTCTTGTTAACCCAACGAATAGGAACAAAATTAGCGCTGCTTCGAAGTCAACTGGTGCAACAATTGGTGCCGGTATTGGTGCAACTCTCGGTAGTATAATTCCCGGAGCTGGTACTGCGGCTGGGGCCGGAATTGGTTTTGCTATTGGTGATGTCCTAGGTAGTACCAAGACGGCCCAGAGCTGGGCTAAGGCCATCGCCAAGTCTTACCACGACGCGACGGCTGGGCTCAAAGTCCCATCGCCCAAGATTGATGTGGATGATAAAGCTCTTGGCAATAGCTTTACTAAGGCGTCTAAAGCACTAAGCAAGAAGCTAGTTGTGTCGATGTCAACTGACCCCAAGACATTGGCTAAGTCAGCGGCATCAGTTAACAGCACGTATGCCAAGATGCAGAAGTCGGTTGATTCCTACTATAAAAATAAGGAAGCGGCATCTGCCAAAGACCTGCAAAAATTGGTTAATAACGGTCAGATGACGCAAGCTCAAGCTGATAAGTCACTTAAGAAGCAGAAAGCGGCTGACGCGGCGGAAGCTAAGTCCAAAAAGGCCACCTATGCGGCAATGCAAAAAGACGCGTCGGCATACTACATCAAAGCGCAAACAATCGCCAATGGTGGCACCAAAAAGCTCCAGTCCATTGCCCAAAAATACGGCAAGAATTCCGAACAGTACGAGAAGGAGAAGAACAAAGAGCTTCTGGCGGCGTACAAGTCTTACGCAAATAGCAGCGTCAAGGCGCAGATACAGAACAACAGTAAAATCACATCCACAGTGCGTGCAGGTGCTAGTCAGCAGACTAAACTGCTAGAAAAGCTCACCAAGGAAAAAGGCAAACTAAGCAATGAGCAATTGTCTAACACTGCCAAGAACGCCAAGAATGAATACAACGCCGCAGTCAAACCGGCACGTGACGCACGTGATGACATCAAAAAGGCTGCTAACGACCGGTACAAGTCAAGTAAAGCAATTGCCGAACATGAATATAGAGATTCAAAGTCAATCACCAAAAGCCAATACGATGATGCTGTAAAAAAGGCTCAAAAGCAACGTGATGATACCAACAGTGCCGCTGATGACCAGTACAAAAAGGTCACTAAACACGCGTACAACCAATATCAATCAGTTAAGGATGCTATCACCAAACAGCAAAAAGCTGTTGTTGAACAAGCAAGACAGCAGCAAGTTGGCTCAAACGACTATGCGGCACAACAGTCAAAATCAGTTGTTAATCATGCCATCAAGCAAGCCAACAGTTCAATGGACGCCAGTTCTAAGCAAGCACGTGGCACTGGCAACATTTTTGGCGGCCTGATGGATTGGTGGAATAAGTTTAATAAAGCTGTCGGTGGCGACGAGGTTAAGACGTCTAAAGGATCTTACAACTATAGTCAAATTGGCGGGCCAGCTTACGGATATGCTTCTGGTGGCTCTGTCGGGGCAACGTCTAAGGCACTTGTCGGTGAGGCAGGGCCCGAGCTCCGATACTCACCGTATAGCAAGACTGTGGACGTCCTAGGCGCACACGGTGCCCAATTTGCGGACGTCCGGAGTGGTGAGTACATCCTGAATGCTAAGGACACTGCACGGTTGATGGCTGGCACGTATGGCGGCATTCTACCGGGCTATGCCAGCGGCACTTCAGGGCTGGATGATTTTATTAATAAAATCAAGTCCGGTGCGTCTAATATCATGGACAAAATCAGTGATACGGCCGTGTCGATGTTTGATGCGATTACCCACCCAGTCGACACACTCAAAAACTTAGCGGCCAAGATTTTCGACGTTAAGTCTGTTCCAAAAGTCGGCACGCTTGCACAGAGCGCTTCCGGTGGTATGCGTGACAAGACCATTGACTGGGTAGCCAAGGCATTTACCAAGCTTAAGGATGCGGTCGACAATAGCGATCTCAAAAATCCTAGTGGCTCTGGAGCCGCGCGCTGGAAGCCATACGTCATCAAGGCCCTCAAGGCTAACCATTTTGAAGCGACGGCTTCACAGGTGGCCGCTTGGATGCGTGTTATTCAGCGTGAGTCCAATGGTAACCCTAAGGCTATCAACTTGTGGGACAGCAACGCCAAGAAGGGTATCCCGTCGATGGGGCTAGTGCAGACCATCAAACCAACCTTTGAGGCGTATAAATTTAAGGGCCACAACGATATTTACAACGGGTATGACGACTTACTAGCCGGTATTGCTTACATGGCCGCCAAGTATGGCCGTGGTGCTAGTGCCTTTACGCGTGTAAGTGGGCCCGAAGCTATGCCAATGGTGGTATCGTCAACGGTGCACAGTACCGTTTGACTGGGGAAGCCGGCCCAGAGCTCATCATGCCGATGAGCCCATCAAAGGCTAGTCGCTCGTGGCAGCTATTGACCAAGGCCGTCAACCAAATTAACGGCGGCGCGGCTACGGTGGGTACTGATAATTCCGACGTGCTGGCCGAGATGAACGCAAAGTTTGACCGGCTGCTGGCAATGTTTGCCCAGCTCCTGGGCTTGTCAGCCGACCAAATAACGGCCATCCAGAATAGCGGTATGGATATGCCGACGATGTACAAAAAGATGGCTAAAGACCAGCGCTTGCATGATATGCAGGCGTTTTAATTTAGGGGGAATGTAAATTGAGTGAGCTTTACGTCAAAACAAACAGCAGCGATGAGGTGGCCGTATCAGAAGTCATTGAAGGTTTACAGCTACTGGATCTATCGACTGCCAGTCCGGCCGTAACGAACACGTATGACCAGGACACTGCGGTTGATGGGCAGTCAGTGGTTTCAATGACCTACGATAAAAATACAGTCAACGCGAAGTTTTGGCTGCATTTTGGGACGTGGGAGGACTATTTACTCGCTAAGCACGAAATTTACAAGCTGTTTGGAGGTCGCGAAATACACCGTCTGCGAACAGACACGGAACCATACGTGTGTGAGTATGTACTACCTACCGCGTTTGAGTTGGCACTGATTGCGGACGGTTCGCACGACGCGACGTTTACTATCCCGTTTGATAACCCCAGCGGGTATCGGTACAGCGTCAATAATTCAGATATTATGACCATCGAAGAGTTTGGCATGAATCGCCCGCTAGACGCTGACCCAGAGTATCACTTTACGTCCACAACCATGCGCGTGTTTAATGCGAGTGACATTGTAATCGACCCCTACGAACAGCGTCATGACTTAAAAATCACGACGAAATTCGCGGGTAACAGCTGCAAGCTTACGAACACTACCAACAATTCAGCGTGGACGTACACTAAGGCGGCGACACAAGCGGACACCATCATCCTTGATGGCATCGCGACAACTTTAAATGGCAAGCCAGCAAGTGCAAATACGGACTACGGGACAATCACCCTGGATCCCGGTTGGAACACAATCACGGCCACAGGCACAACCGCGATTGATTGCACTTTCAGCTTTCCATTTATTTATCTTGGATAAACTAACCGTCCAAGGGCTTGGCAGTGCCTACCGTGAGCCCCTGGCAAGCGTCAAACCGGACACCTTTAACATTCAGTGGCAAAAAAAACAGCACCTGGCAGCTGGAATTTACAGCAATTGCGGACGGTTCAGTTGCGTACAGTATGCTCGACACACTGTCGTCCGTGTACTTTGCCGGTCAGCAATACGTCATCTCCCAGGTGGTGCCTGACTTTAGCCAAGGCTTGGCGAGCGTACAAGTGACGGCAACTCACATATACACGCAGGTGTCTCGTGTTCGCCAGTACAACACCCGTACCGGCACGATGACGTATCAGCAAGGACGTCCTAGCGTACTATTTGGACGGAAATTCGCTGGGCTATACGTATGACGTGCAAGGTACGTTTGACAACCAGCAGATTACCGACCTAGGCAATGGCAGCGGGTCAGACATGCTGAGCAAGATTGTGGAGACGTGGCCGGAGGCAGTCATCTATCCGGACAACAAAAAAAATAGTGGTATATAGTGCGGCCGCCTGGCAAAAAGACTTGGGCGGCCGTATTGATTACCTCCACAACACAATTGAGGTGCAGTTGACCTCGGACGCGACGGAGATGGTCAATCAGCTGCAAGTCACAGGTGCCAGCAAAGACACCGGGGATAGTGACACGACAGAGTACTACTTTCAGCCGCATCTGGTGACCGACAACGATTCGGTTGCTAAATGGGGTCTGTGGCCTGGCGACCCCTTGGAATATGACCGGTTTACGTCAGCCAGTGCGATGGACGCATACGCACTCACACAAATGAGTCCAGAACCGGCGTTATCGATTGACGTGACGTTGGACGATAATAGCCAACCAACCGCTGGTGAGATGCGGCGACTGCATATCAAGGATAACGACTACACGACCACGGTCGAGGTGGTCGCTTTTACTTGGTACCCGTGGGCTAAAGCGACACAGACAGCCATAACACTCAATAACACCACGCAGAACATCCTGGACTATCAGGCGGCGCGTAAGGCACAGCTTAACAATAGCATCCAAGCAGAAATCAACAATCTGTCGGTCAAGATACGCTCCGTTGCGGGTACGTCGATAGCCGATTGGACTGGTGAGGAGGTGACAGAGTTTGGCAGCAAGCTTAACAACAGTTGATATAGCAAAGTGGCAAGCTGACAGCGATATCGACTGGGCGGCACTCAAAGCGGGTGGTGTAACCTCCGTCATCATCCAGCTATCCCACGGCCACTCGCAAGAAGAAGAAGCCGCGGCGCACATCGCGTCGGCCGAGAAATACGGCATTATCTGGCATGGGTACCACTTTTACGAGGGTACCGCTGGCGAAGTCGAGTACAGCACTAGCAACGCACAGGCGATGGGCCTCGAGTCCGGAGCATACATGTTTCTGGATATGGAAGGCGACATCGGTGGCGACTGGCAACAGCAGTTTTACGACTTCCGCACGGTGTGGCTGGCTGCGGGCTGGAAGACAGGGATATACACCTCCGACAGTCCGTACCGGGCGAAGTTTGACGACAACGAGTTAGTTACGGACGGTGTGTACCGATGGATTGCGGCGTACAGCTACGAGCCGGCTAACTACGACATCTGGCAGTACAGCAGTACTGGCGGCGTGTCCGGATACAGCAAGGATATCGACAAGGACTATGACCGGTCGGGCAAGCTGTCGGTAGATTACACGGCAGTTAAGACTGACCCAGACAACCCGCCGAACCCGGTTGCGGGCGCGCACGTGGGTGTGGGTGTCGATACGACCGGGTTAGCTGGTGGGCAAGCATACGGTTACAGCACGAACGGGAACGACTTCTACACTGCACTATCGCCGTACGGTTTC
>NZ_BBAI01000047.1 GCF_001311175.1 Lacticaseibacillus pantheris DSM 15945 = JCM 12539 = NBRC 106106
TCTCAGAATCGCGGCGGAAACACGCCCGTACTTGGCGGGTTGGAGCTTCGCCCTAGCAGTGGATTACCATGGAGTACCCCACGTAAGCCGCAGCTCACCGATCCGGCCAACGCTGCCGGCTACCACTACAACAAACTCTCACTGCCGGCAAAAGATTCCGGTGGGTGTCCGTACCGGTTTGCGGTAGAATTACAGTAACAAAGGACGTGTACACGATAACTACGGAGGTTAGATGATGCTTTACTTTGAAAACGACTACGCTGAAGGTGCCGCCCCCGCCGTCCTACAGGCGTTAGTGGACAGCAACATGGAACACCTACCCGGATACGGTGAAGATAAATACAGTAAACGGGCCGCGGACAAAATCCGCACGGCTTTGGATTGTCCCCAGGCTACCGTTAAGTTCATCACCGGCGGCACGCAGACTAACGCGCTGGCGCTTGATATTTTGCTGGCACCCTACGAGGGCATTATTGCCGCCGACACCGCGCACATCAACACTCACGAAGCGGGGGCAATCGAGTTCACTGGCCACAAGGTGTTGGCTCAACCAAGTCAGTCGGGTAAAATCGACGCAACCACCATCAAAAATTTCTGGAGGAGTGGCGGGCAGACGGTAGCCACGAACACATGGTACAGCCGGGAATGGTGTACTTAACTTTCCCAACTGAGTACGGGACACTGTACACCGCCGAAGAGTTGCGTGCAATTAGTGATGTTTGTCGGGCGAACGCCTCCAGTTGTATGTTGATGGCGCCCGTTTGGCATACGGCTTGGCAGCGTCCGCAGACGTGACTTTGCCATTGCTGGCTGAACTATGCGACGCATTTTATATTGGTGGCACCAAGTGTGGTGCGCTCGCTGGCGAAGCGCTGGTTATTCCGCGCCCCGAGCGTGTGCCTGCCCACCTAGTTAATCGCATCAAGCAACACGGCGCGTTGGTGGCTAAGGGGCGCCTGCTAGGGGTGCAGTTTGACGCGTTATTTACGGATGGTTTGTACTTACGTTTAGGTGAACATGCCTTGGCGATGGCTGCCACTTTGCATGACGCATTGGTGGACAACGGTTTGCAGCTGTTTATCGACTCGCCCACCAACCAGCAATTCGTCGTGCCGGATAATGCCCAGCGGGACCAGTTGGCCAAGATGGTGCGGTTTAGCGTTTGGGGTAAGTACGACGATACGCATACCGTCATCCGGCTCGCGACTAGTTGGGCCACGACGGCTGAGGATGTGGCGGCACTGGATGCGGAGTTGCGGCGACTATGATGGGGGTGGAAGGATAATATGACGGTTAAGGGCACGATTACGAGTATGCGTGACGATTTGAGTGGTGCGGAGCGCAAAGTGGCCGACTACATTGTGCATAATCCTGAAAATGTATTGGCGATGAATGGTCACCAGTTGGCGAGCGCCGCGGGTACCAGTGCGCCGACCGTTAGTCGTTTAGTGAAACGCCTTGGCTTTGACACGTACACCCAGCTGAAGGTGCAACTGGGGGCAGACCAGGGTGCCGGTGCAGGCGAGTTTAACGGTGATGAAGAAATTCGAGCACACGAAAGCTTGAAAAGTATCACTACCAAGCTACTACAGAATGCTGAACGTTCTTTGCATGAAACGATTGATCAGGTGCGGGACGACGATGTCAATTTGTTAGTCACCAAATTGGAGCAGGCCGACTTAATTCTCTGTTTCGGTGTTGGTGCGTCTTACCTAGTCGCCCAAAATATTGCCCAAAAGTGGTCCCGCATTGGTAGCGACGTGATTGCGAGTGATGACCTTAACCAGATACTGCCCCTTGCGGTGAATAAACAAAAGAAAATTGTGTTTTGGTTTATCTCTAATTCTGGCGAATCGCCCGAAGCAGTGATGGGTGCACGCATGGCGCGTCAACAGGGTGTGACCACCGTTGCCCTGACGAAACTGGGGGATAACTCGTTGGTGCGCAACGCCGATATTGTTGTTCAAACATCACAACCCGCAGAAGCAACAATTAGGTTTGCGGCTACCCAGTCGCTACACGCACAATTCATGTTGATTGACACCATTTACTACGCCTATGTCAGCAAGCACTACGATGACGCAAAACAACGGATTACAGATTCGCGGTCGTTGTTAGCGGAATATAAGCGCAGGTTCATGGATAGTACGCACAATTAACTGGTTGGTAAATTCATACTCGAGAAATTATATTTCAAGGCTAAAATAAAAACGTTGAAATTAAATTTTAAAGATGTTACACTCAAGTCATCAAGGAAAGGGCTTTCATTTCCGGATGACTTTTTTTTATTTAACTAATTAGGGAGGTGACGCTGTTTGCTAGGATTTTCGGTTTACCTGAGTCGGGAGCTAGATGCGGGAACCCATGAGTATATTCACCAAATGGCTCAGACTGGTTACGAAACAGTTTTTACTTCGTTGCACATCCCCGAGGATGATGTGAACGTTCTACTCACAAGGCTGCGACAACTAACGGCCTGGTGCCAGGAGGAGCAAATGCAGGTGGTTGCTGATGTGTCTGCGGATGGTTTTGAACGGTTAGGGTGGTCATTACAGGATTACCAAACTGTCAGTTCTACTGGACTAACAGGTCTACGCATTGATGATGGCATTAATATGCGTGACGTTGCGTTGTTGAGTAACCACATGTTGGTCGCGCTGAATGCCAGTACATTGTCAGAGCAAGACTTAACCACGTTACGGACGGAGCAAGCGAATTTTGACAACATTGAGGCGTGGCACAACTACTACCCCCGGCCCGAGACAGGCCTGGACCGCCAGTGGTTTTTGAGTAAAAATCAGTGGCTACACCAACATGGACTTAAGGTTATGGCCTTTGTGCCAGGAGATGGGCAAAGGCGCGGGCCACTCTTTAAGGGATTACCGACGTTGGAGGAGCACCGACAGATCCGACCAATTTGGGCAACGGTGGATCTCCTGAATTTAGATGTGGATAGCGTGTTTGTGGGTGACGAAACGGTTACCGAGGACACCATGAAGACGATTGCCGCGTACGTTCAAACCGAAATAATTAGTCTGCATGTTAGCGGTCTCCCTGAGAAGCTGCAGGGTACTGAATGGCATAACCGTCCAGACGTTGCGCGCGATGTGATCCGTTTCCAGGAGGCGAGGACGCGGCAATTACTGTCAACAGAACCCGGCGAGGTGGCACAAAGTCGTCCGGTTGGCAGCCTCACCGTGGATAACTCACGGTACGGTCGGTATGCTGGTGAAATACAGATAACGAGACATGATTTGCCGGCCGACAAAGCGGTGAACGTTGTGGGCCGCGTTTGTCAGGCAGACCGAGTGGCGTTAGACCTAATTGATGCAGACCGAGCAGTGCAATTAGTAACTGATGATTAAGGCCGCGTATTATGTAGGCCAAGAAAAGGAATTGATGATAATGGATTTAGCAAGTTTAACAACAGAAACACGTAATGAACGTACAAGCCACTTAGACGAGATGAGTATTCACGAATTTGCAGAAACGATGAATAGTGAGGACCAAACGGTGGCGGTTAGTGTCCACAACGCGTTGCCCGCGATTGAGCAGTCAGTTGCCACCATTGCAGCGCGGTTCAAACGGGGCGGCCGGCTGTTTTACATTGGGGCCGGCACGAGTGGTCGCTTAGGGGTTCTGGATGCCGCCGAGTGTGTCCCGACCTTTGGCACCGATCCAGAAATGGTACAGGGATTGATTGCGGGCGGTATGTCCGCGATGACGGTAGCCGTTGAGGGCGCGGAGGACGATCCAGAGCTGGCCGTAAAGGATTTACGGTCACACCAGTTGGGCACTGACGATACGGTGGTGGGAATTGCCGCCTCTGGTCGTACACCCTATGTGGTTGGTGGTCTGGATTATGCTCACGAAATTGGCGCAGCGACAATTAGTTTAGCGTGCAATACCAACGCCGTAATTTCCCGACACGCTCAGACGGCCATCGAAGTACCGGTAGGTCCAGAGGTGTTGACCGGGTCAACGCGGTTAAAGGCTGGTACGGCACAGAAATTGGTCCTAAACATGTTATCGACTGGTTCGATGGTGCAGATTGGTAAGGTGTACGGCAACTTGATGGTGGACGTCCGGCCGACTAACGAAAAGCTGGTCGAGCGGAGTCAACGCATCATCATGCAGGCCACTGATACAAGTAGCGAGACTGCAGCGAAGGCCTTTCGTGAATCTGGTGAGAACGTTAAGTTAGCCATCGTTATGGTGTTGACCGGTTTAGGCCCTGATGAAGCGGCACAAAAGCTGAGTGATGCCGATGGCTTTATTGGTCGGGTGAAGGTGGATTAGGAATTATACATTTGGTAAGGAGAGAGCATCATGGCAGATAAGTATCAAAATATCGGTGATGGCATTTACGACCACGTTGGTGGCCCCGAGAATGTCTCAAAGCTGATCCATTGTATGACGCGTGTGCGCATGACCATTCGTGATGATAGCGAGGTCGATATTGAAGGGCTTAAGAAGGTACCCGGCGTCCTCGGGGTTGCGCAGGAGGACACACTGCAGGTCATCGTTGGTCCGGGTGTGGTGAACAAAGTCGCGCAGGCCATGGTCGACGAAGTGGGTGTCGATTTAGGTGAACCGTTCCCTGATTCAGCGAAAAAGGGCACAAGCTATGCGAGTGGCAAGTCCGCGGTTGAGGCCAAGGCGGCGGAAGTGCACGCGGCCCAAAAAGCCAAACTGAAGCAGACCTGGTGGCGTGCGGCGTTGAAGCATATTAGCTCCATCTTCATTCCTTTGATTCCGGCGTTTGTCGGTGCGGGGCTGATTTCCGGTATTGCCGGGATTCTGGCTAACATGCAGACTGCCGGGGACTTGGGCGCTAGCTGGACGACGTTTATCACCGTGCTCAAAGTTATCAACGGTGGTCTGTTTACCTACCTGAATATTTACGTTGGTATTAACGCGGCCAAAGAATTTAAGGCAACACCTGGATTGGGTGGTATCATTGCGGGCCTGATTTATCTACGGTGTGATTGCGCCCGTCACAATTCCCAATATTTTTACCGGCTCGCCCTTAGTTGCCGGTTCTGGCGGGATTATCGGGGTACTGTTTGCCGTATGGGTAATGTCTTACGTAGAGCGTCTATTCCACAAGTACATTCCTGATTCAATCGATATTATTTTTGTTCCGTTTTTGACGCTATTAATTGTCGGCTGCTTTACCATCTTTTTGGTGATGCCAACTGCTGGTTGGGTGTCCAACTCGTTAGTGGGTTCCATTAACTGGGTGCTCAATGTTGGTGGAGCGTTCTCCGGATTTATGCTGGGACTCTTCTTCCTGCCAATGGTTATGTTGGGGTTACATCAAATTTTGACGCCAATTCATCTAGAAATGATCAAGAGCATGGGCAACACGCCTTTGCTACCAATTTTAGCTATGGCGGGTGCTGGTCAGGTTGGTGCAGCCATTGCCCTGTGGATTCGTTGCCGGAAGAATAAGCAGTTAACCGGCATGATTAAGGGGCGTTGCCCGTTGGTATCTTAGGCGTGGGTGAACCGTTGATTTATGGGGTGTCACTGCCGCTGGGCCGTCCGTTCATTACTGCCTGTGTGGGTGGTGGTATCGGTGGTGCCGTAATTGGTGCTATCGGCGGCATTGGTGCTACTTCAATTGGACCATCAGGTATGGCCCTCATTCCGTTGATTGATAATGGCAAGTGGTTAGGCTACGTCTTTGGCCTACTCGCCGCTTATGCCGGTGGTTTCCTGGCAACGTACTTCTTTGGTGTACCGAAGACAGCTATGTTGGCACATGATGCTAATGGTAACCTGATCGATGATGCGATTGCTACTGAGAGCAAAGAAGAACGAGCTACGACTGCGACGTTGACCAGATTATGACTGCCGCACCGATTCCTGGCGCTAACACGGGCCTAGTTGCTCCGGTAGCTGGTTCCCTCGTTCAGATAACGGAAGTCAAAGATGATGCCTTTTCCCAAAAAAAATGTTGGGTGACGGCTTTGCATCGAACCAACGATGGAGCAATTGCCGCACCAGCTGATGGAACGATTATCAGCCTGACTAATACAAAACATGCCTTTACCCTCAAGACTGGTACTGGCTTGGAACTGCTAGTACATTTGGGTCTGGATACCGTGGAGCTTGGTGGCGTACCATTCAGCTTTGACATTCAGCCTGGTCAGCAAGTAATTAGTGGTCAGCAGATCGGTACGATGGACTTACAGCAAATTAAGGATGCGGGTAAGGACACGACTGTCATCACGGTCATTACCAACATGGACGCCGTGGCTAACGTCACCGAGTACTATAATGGTCCAGTTGACGTTGGCGCGCCGGTGCTTCAGGTACGTAATAAGTAACTTTCTGTGCACTACAATTTAATACTTTCTCTACTGTGCAAAGCCGTCGCGCGAATCTACCCAGATATTCGTGTGGCGGTTTTTTTTGTGGCCTTTGGGGACATAATTTGGGCAAATGATTGTGGTTGTTGAGATTATTACTAGCTGTGAATGATAAAACCATCAACATTGGCTTGATAAGTAGGGTAATATTACTTGTGGATACACTGCAAGGTTGCCTTAGTAGCAGGCGTTGTCACCACTTTAATGTTTAAACATATGGTGAAAAATTGTCGATCTTAATCTTTTTGGGAGTAATTGACAGCGCATACATTAAGGAGTATAACAACCTTGTAGTTGTTATGATGACATAACAACTATGTGGGGTGAACAGGACATGTCAAACGAAATCCCTTTGTACCAAAACATGATTAATGATCTAATTCATCAAATTGAGGGTGGCAAACTGCAACAGGATGCTAAATTGCCATCAGAAGCTGACCTTGGTGATTCTTATAGTGTGAGCCGCATTACGGTGAGGCGTGCGTTAGCAGAGCTCGTTGACCGCGGATACATTTATAAACGTCATGGCATTGGCTCCTTTGTTGCACGGAAAAGTATCCCCAAGACCAACGCCATTCCGGGCATGATCAACCTGGAAAAAGTGATTCGGTCAATGGACGCTCAGCCAAGAATTGAGCTGAAGGACTTTCGACTAATTGTTAATGGGTCGGAACCGGTCGTCCGTTCCAACCTGGGATTGAACTCCGACGATTATCTGTACGTCATTGACTACCAAATTTTTGCCGATGACGACTTAGTGGGGTTAGTTCATTGGTACCTGCCATACGCGCAGTTTCCCAATCTCTATTTGAGTGAGTTAGAGCGACACCAGTTATTACCGTTACTGGTGAGCAAGTACGAGTTTAAACCTGAGTTCCAAACGCACCGTAGTAGCGACCTAGCAACGCGAGCCGAAAAGCATTTGTTCGGTTCGGTTCCAGGGAACGTAATGGTTCATTTGCGGCTCACAGGCACGGTGCAGGGAAAGTCCTTGATTTACGGTGAGATCACCTTAACGGGACAAGTAACTATGTACTTATATTGAGGAGGACTTACTTATGGGTGAACCAGATATTGTATTAACGCGAGTGGACAACCGCCTTGTGCACGGGCAGGTCGGTGTTGTGTGGACGTCATCGGTGGGAGCAAACCTCCTGTTGGTGGCAAATGATGACACTGCCGAGGACGAATTACAGCAACAACTGATGTCGGCCACTGCAGATTCATCCGGGGTGGGTATCCGCTTTTGGACAATTGATAAGACCATCAGTACTATTCACAAAGCTAGCGCGCGTCAGCACATTTTCCTAGTTGTGCGGACACCACAGGATGCTCGGCGTCTGGTGGAAGGTGGCGTGCCGATTCACGAGTTGAATATTGGAAACATGCACTTTTCTGACGGTAAGGAACAGGTTACAAAGTACACCTATATGAACCAACAGGATAAGGACGACTTGCGGGCTGTTGCTGACGCCGGGGTGAATGTCTTTATCCAGGAAACTCCAGATGACAAAAAAAATAAAAATTCAGGAAGTGATTTAAATGTCAGTTACCCTAGTACAGGGGTTGCTCATTGGGCTCTTCGCCATTATTGCCGGCATCGACTTCTGGTTGGAAGGCTTCTACATCTTTCGGCCAATGATTGTCTGCACGGTTACGGGGTTGATTTTGGGCGACTTAAAGCTCGGCATTATTGCCGGTGGTTTAACGGAACTTGCATTTGCCGGATTAACTCCGGTCGGCGGGACCCAGCCGCCTAACCCCATTATGGCTGGGATTATGACTGTTGTTCTCGCATACACGACGGGACACTCGCCAGCCACTGCCATCGGTTTGGCACTACCATTCAGTATTTTGATGCAATACATTATTCTTTTCTACTACTCAGCATTCTCTGTTTTAACCAAGAAGTTGGATGAATACGCCGCTAAGGCCGAAACGCGTAAGTTTGCGTTGTTGGTACTGACGCCAACAGTCATTGTTGCTCTGTCTTACGGGATTATCGCCTTTCTGTCAGTTTACGGTGCGCAAGAACCAATGCGTGCCCTGGTTAACGCGATGCCGGTATGGTTGAGCCATGGCTTTGAAATTGCTGGTAGTATCCTGCCAGCCGTTGGGTTTGGGCTGTTGCTCAAGAGTATGCTGAAGGCTGAGTTCGTGCCGTACTTGCTGCTGGGATTCACGGCTGCCTGCTTTATTAAGTTTGGTAACCTGATGCCAGTTGCTGTAATCGGTATTGCCCTCGCATTTATCGAGTTCTACCGCGATCGTAAGGATGACGAGAAGGACAAAAAGCTACAGGCGGCGCTCGACTCAATGAAATCGGATGGAGATGATGACGATGGCATCTGAAGACACACCAAAGCGTAACAAGTTAACGCGTCGTGATATCACTAAATTGGCTTTGCGGTCACTATTTAACCAGTCAGCCATGAACTACGAACGGATGCAGGCTGATGGCTGGGCGTACGCGATGATGCCCGTACTCAAAAAGACGTATGGTGACGATAAAAAGGGTTTCAGCGAGGCCATGAAGGCCAACCTGGAATTTATCAACACCAACAACTACGCAGCTCCGCTCCTAATGGGTTTGGAAGCATCGTTGGAAGAAAATGGTCAAAAACGTTCAACCATTGATGGGCTGCGGATTGCCCTTTTTGGACCGTTAGCCGGTATTGGTGATGCCATTACTTGGTTCACAATTTTGCCAATTGTGGCAGGAATTTCTGCCTCCTTTGCAAAGCAGGGTAGTATTCTCGGACCACTGATCTTCTTCATCGTCTATGTTGCTTGTTCTTCGCCCGTATTCCCATCGCACACTTGGGGTATACTGCCGGGACTAACGCCATCAGCCGTATTCGGGAAAGCTCAGCGATGATTTCTCGTGCTGCCAGCATCCTTGGCTGTACCGTAATTGGTGGGCTGATTGCGACTTATGTTCAAATCTCCGTGAAGACGAAGATTCCGGTTACTGCGACTAAGTCAATTTCCATTCAGACTCAATTTTTCGACAATATTTTCCCTAACATTCTACCGTTGGGTTACACGTTCCTGCTGTACTACCTGTTGAAGAAGAAGAATGTCAGTCCGGTTGTACTGATTCTGATCACCTTTGTACTGGCAATCGTACTCTCATGGTTAGGGGTGCTCTAGAATGCAAATTATTATTACTGGCCACGGCCACTTTGCTACTGGTCTGCAATCCACCATCGAGTTACTGGCTGGCCCGCAGGCACAACTGAAATATGTGGATTTTACCAGCGGAATGTCAGAATCAGAGTTACACGATGAGCTGCTGAAAAATACGTCACAAGACGAACCGGTTTTGTTCTTCTGTGATCTGTTGGGTGGAACACCATTCAAGCAGGCTGTCACCATCACCACAGAGATCACACCCGACAATGCGGTGGTTGTCGGCTGCAACGTGGGGTCTCTCCTCGAGGTGTCACCGAGCCTCAGTTCGTATTCCGGTGCTGCCGGCGATTTAGCAGATCAGTTGGTTGAACTCAGCCAGCAGCACACCAGTCATTTCAAGTTACAAAGTCATGCCACCAAGGTTGACGATGATGAAGATGGTATCTAGTACCGGGTACCACTGATGCCATGAAATGACCTACAGTTCTATCTCTACTGCGCAAAGGCGCGCCGCGAATTCTACCCAGATATTCGCGCGCGCCCTTTGCGTATCAAACGCTATATTTAGTTGATGAAGCGAGTGTTTTTGGCTTTCCAGTCCTCTAGCTTGATTCTGACCCAGAAGCTGTAGATACCAGTGTGATAATTGAAAGCAACAACCACTTAATCCAGTTGCCGAATAAGCCCACAGCCGAACCGTCAAACTGCATCCGGTGGCCATCAATAACAGTATGGTTGATGCGCCAGCCATATATCATTGTCAGCGACCACGGATAACAGATACCAAACGTACAGACAGTCACGATGAAGCCCAGGATGGACCAGCCAATTAGCGATAGCAAGCCTCCATCAAAGAAGGACTGCCGCCCATATTTTTCTTCCAAGTTTAAATTCTCCCAGATGCCTCGTTAAGCAATCGTTCCCTCGACCGTCTCAATATCACCCTGGCCGTCACGTTCCACAATGGCCGTGATGGCTGCGGTGATTCCACGTACGTCGTCGTCTAGCCCGAGTGATGGCGTGTTCGGTCGGTTGGTGACTTGGTCGGGGAGAAACGGAATGTGCATGAAGCCCGCCTGAATGTTGAGGAACTCTTTATCCCGCATGTACTGCACCTGGTACATGATGTGGTTGCAGACGTACGTGCCCGCGCTGTTCGAAACGCTTGCGGGCAGGCCCGCCGCCCGGATGGCCCGCGTCATCGCCTTGATGGGGAGCTGAGCAAAGTAGGCGTTCTCCCCGTCGGCGTGGATAGTGTGATTCAGCGGTTGGTAGCCCGCGTTGTCCTCAATACGGCCGTCATCCAGGTTGATGGCGACCCGTTCCGGAGTGAGGCCAAAGCGACCACCAGCTTGGCCGATATTCAGCACGTAGTCTGGTTGCTCCTGCACGATTGCGTCGTGCACTACCTCGGCACACCGGTTGAAGATTGTGGGAATTTCTAGTTTAACAATTTGTGCGTCCGCGATGGTGTCAGGCAGGCGTTTGACCGCCTCAATTGCGGGGTTAATTTTATCTGGGCCGAACGGATCAAAGCCGGTAACAAGAATCTTCATATTGAACCTCCATATGATAATTGTGTTTAGAACGCCAGAAAGTACATTAAGCCGATTTGTAGTACTAATAAAATAATGGCTACGGGGGCCTGCTGCCGAATAACGCCCATCTCGTCGTCCATCTCCATTAACGCAACGGGGAGGGAGTTGAAGTTAGCCGCCATTGGGGTCATCAGTGTGCCACAGTAACCGGACGTCATGCCGATGGCGGCGACCACGGCGACGTTACCGCCCTGCGCAATCACGAAGGGTACGCCGATAGCTGCGGTGATAACAGCAAAGGCCGCAAAGGCGTTACCCATGATGGCAGTGAACACGGCCATTGCCACACAGTATAGCACGACCCCACCAAATTGATTACCGGCTGGGAAGACGCCCGCAATCAACTTTGCAGTTAGAGTGCCCACACCCGCTGCGGTGAAGACCGCACCGAGCGTTGCCAGTAGCTGTGGCAGTACGCCGGGTGCGCCAACTGAACGGACCATGCGTTGCGTATCGCTGTAAACCTGTTTGCCCGAAGTACGGGTCATGACGATTGCAACGATGAGTGAAACTAGCGCACCAATCCCGATACCGACCTGACCACCGAGACTAGTAAACTGTGCGATGATAATGGACACGACGGCCAGCACGATGCTCGGTAGGAAAATCCAACCACCAAGTCGATGGGCCGCGGCGGTCGCGTTTTGAACGTTAACGGCGGGCAGATGACCCACTTTGATTTGGCGAGCCAGGGCGAGCACGCCGATGATGACCAGCATGGTGCCGACAACGGTGGCAGGGATGAAATCGCCAAAGGCAAAGATGATGGCGAGGAACGTCCAGAACGTGCCGGTACCGAAGCGGGCCGGATTCGACCGGTCGCGAAATGATTCGATGGCGGCCAGTGCCATCATGGCGCCGATAAGTGCGTACAACGCAATAAGTAAGTTATTCACCATTATTTGTGACCCCCTTTGCTGTTATCCGCACGAAAACGGCGGTCGAATAGCGTGTTGTAGATGATGGTGACCACCAGCATCGTGATGGCTACGGGGATGCTGGCAATGACGATGCTCATCGCGCTGACGGGCTTGCCCAGTGACTTCATGGTGCTAGCGATGAGTAGGACACCCCCCGAAGCAACGAACAGGTTCTGGGCAAAGAAGTTTCCGAGGTTATCCACGGCCGCGCTCCGCCCCTTGGTGAGGTCAACCTCCGCCGGGGTGAGTTGCCGGTGCTGGCCGGCTGCCGCCTGAACCATTGGCTGGATGAGGGGCCGCACGAACTGCACTTGTCCTGATAGGCTGATACCAAAGACGTTGGCCAGGGCGCGAATGATGACGTACAGGTTCAGGATGCGTCCGGGTGTGAGGCGTTTGAGCTTCTGGATGGCCTCCACGGCGACTTGTTTCAGACCGTGACTTTCTACTAGCCCAATCATGGGCAAAGTGAGGAAGAATAGTGAGACCATGCGGTTATCCAGGAAGCTTTGTCCCAGAGTATGTAGTAGGTCGGGGATGGACATCCCGGCAAAGAGGCCGGTGACAATTGCGGCGATCACCACCACGGCGGTGGTATCCCACTTAAGGGCAAACCCAACGACAATGATGACGATGCCCAGTAATTTTAGGTATTCCATTTGCTTTCTCCTGTGATTGAATTTTTGATGGGTGATGGTACTTCCGGGTAAAGTCCCTTATGCTCTGGCTTTTACCCGCGGGGCTCCGCTCTGTTTCTCGTCTTCTCCAGCGCCCTCACCAACTGTTGCATCACCTCGCGCCACTCCCCGTATGTTTCCGGGTCGGTCTGCCTTAGTGCCTCCACAATTAGCTTGGTATTGCGCGGTAACTGGCTCCGTAACTCCGTCAGTGTCGACGCCTCCGTCCGCTGAATGATTCCGTACGCTGCATTGAGCGCCGCCGCTTTGGTCTCGTCATCCAGCGTGTCCACCCAGAGGTTAATCGTTCGCTGTGCCCGCTGTGATAGCGCGCTGGTGGTGGGGAGGTAGGCAAAGTCGTCGCCGTCAACCTGCCACGTGAACGGATCGTGTTGCCGCGGCCCCTTTGCCTTGCTCCGCACGACGCTGAAGTCGCGTGTCCGCTCCATAATCATGCCGATGACCGAATTTTCTGGGACTAACTTGTGGACAACTGCACCCGCACCAGTGGGTAACGGTGCCCCCAAACCAGGACCATCTAGGTTGTACACACTAATAATCCGTTGCTGGGCCTGCCGACTGTTGTGAATGTACGCGTACGCCGCCAAGTTACCACCCTTGGAGTGACCACCAATGTAGAACCGTCCGGGGTATCGCTCAAGCTGGTGGCGCACATACCGGGCCGCGTCGACCTGCGACGGCGTGGCGTCCATGTAGGTCATGTTGAAATCCTCTTTCCAGTCCACGAAGCTGGCCCGCGTCCCCCGAAACGCAACGTAATAGAGTTCTGGGGCCAGGCGTAACGTCATGACTGAAAATTGCTGCTGCAGCTCCAGGTCGCGGCGGTTGAGGTAATCGAGAATTTGCGTACGCGCAAATCGTGGTGAACGTCCCAACAGGCGGACTAGCTGCCGGTTGCCATCCTCGTTCCAGGTGCCGGTGACCAGATTGTCCAGTGCGGGCATGGCCGCCAGCACGCCGAGGTTGGGGATGTCGCGTTGAGCAAAGTCGTCTAGGTTCAGGTATGCGAGTTGGGCTAGCGCGGTCGCCTCAACTGGATTGAGCGGCATCACGTTAGGCGCTTCCGTACGTGGTTGCGCCAAGTAATCGAGCATGGTGGCCATTGCATCTACTTCCTTTCGTGCATTACCACCATATTATAACGTAAGCCCATTAATTGTCTTTATGCGTCAAAGATGTGCGGGTGTTGTCCCGGTGGAAAAACGGTCGCAATCAAATTGTTGTGCCCGTCAGTAATTTCGTGCACCGGTACGGTGAGGCGGGCTTCCCACACCATGTTGTTGCGCACACGCTGCCACATGTGTGGACTGAGGCTATGAAACTCCACGCGCATGGTGCTGGGATCGGCGGCGCGACGCAGCTCAATCACGCCAAATTTATCGGTGGCGACGGTCAGCGTCTGTTCGTGTTCGTCACCATGAATGTCGGGTTGCGTTGCGAGTTGGCGAAACGGATGGGTGGCCATGTATGCATCAATGTTCGGCGTTGGGTGCAAAGTAATGGTGAGTCCCATCAACGTAATGTCGATATCCTGCTCGGTACTGCCTTCCTGTTTCTGTCGGTCCACCACGCGCCGGGCAACCTGCTGGCCCAGTTGGGTAATGGCGTCCAGTTGTAGGGCGACGTCGGCGGTAATGGCCTCAATGAACTCGTCCTTCATGTTCATAGCGATTTCCCCCTCGTATGTAAATGCTGAGACATAGCTGTGTACGTATATTGTATGCGGTTTAACCCGCAATGAGAATGGTTTATGTCAGACAAAGTAACATTTATTTTGTGATTGAATAACGCAAATAGTCCCCAGGCGACTTTGCCCGGGGACTAAGGTGTTTCTACATATTAAATGGTCGAACTACTATTGTCCGGTCCACTGCCACGGATCCTGGCGCCATTGCCGGACGCTATCCAGCTCGGAGCTAGGCAGGTGGCCGTGGGCAACGGCAGCGTTGATGAGGTGGTCGTAATCAGTGAGGCTGGTGAGGTTGATGCCGGCTTCCGCAAAGTTGCGCGTGGCGTCGGGCAACTGGTAGCTAAAAATTGCGCAAATGCCGAGCACGGTGGCGCCGGCCGCCTGAACGGCTTTGGCCGCGTTCAGCACACTACCGCCCGTGGAAATCAGGTCGTCGATAAGCACCACTTTGTCGGTCGCCGTCAGTTTACCCTCAGTTTGTTTTCCTTGGCCGTGGTCCTTAGGTTTTGCACGGACGTAAATGAGTGGCAGGTTGAGGTTAGCGGCGACCAAAGTAGCGTGGGGGATGCCGGCGGTGGCCACGCCGCCAATAACGGTAGCGTCTGGATACTGCTCGGCAATCGTCCGGGTGAGGCCGACCGCAATTTGTTCGCGTACACGCGGGTAGGCGATGGTGAGGCGGTTATCCGTGTATATCGGCGCCTTGATACCACTCGCCCAAGTAAATGGCGGCGTGGTGCGCAGCGTGACGGCGTTGATGTCCAGCAGGTCGCTGGCGATTAGGTTGGCGATATCCTCATTCATTGAGTGGTTCCTCCCAAAGTGATTTGATGTGTTGATAAGCTGCGACGGGGTCGGCCGCCTGGGTGATTGGCCGGCCAACGACAATTCCCCGGCTGCCGGCACGGCGAGCGGCGTCGGGAGTCATAACCCGTACCTGATCATCGTGGACGGCGTTGGCGAGGCGAATACCAGGGTGATGAAGAGAAAGTCATCTGGGAGCCCGGGTTGCATACGCGCTACTTCGGCCGCGCTGGAAACGACGCCGTCCAAGCCACTGGTTGCCGCAAGTTGAGCGAGGTGGTTGACGGATTCGGGTAGGGGCACGGCGACCTGTTGCTCGTCGCGTAGAGCTGTTGGGCTGGTGGACGTTAGCTGGGTAATGGCCAAGATCTTCGCGGGGGCAACACCACTAGCAGCAGCGCCATCGCGGATGCCGCGTTTGGCTGCGGCCATCATTACGCTACCCCCCTGAGCGTGAACGGTGGTGAGGGCGACACCGAGGGCGCCGATAATACGGCCGGCGCTTTCCACGGTGTTGGGGATGTCGTGGAGCTTAAGGTCAAGGAAGACGCGGACGCCCAGCGATTGCAAAGCCTGGACGATGGCGGTGCCACCTTGGTAATAGAGTTCCATGCCGACTTTGCAGAACAGCTCTTCCGGATGTGGGAACCGGCGGACAAAGGCCAGGGCGTCGGCGGGGGTGGGGAAGTCTAGTGCGATGATCACGGGTGGGGCTGAATGCGGATTGATGGACAAAATAAAACACCTCACAGACTGCCCCGTGAGGTGTTTGGGCGCGACCGAATAGACGGCACCCATACCGATGTTGTAACTTACTGGCCTCACGGGACCAACTTAAAGTTTTAAATTGACCTCAGTATACCCGGCCATTCCATCACCGTCAAATTGTTTTTGAGGGTGGTGCAGGGGTAGTGGCCTGGTGGGCTACACCTTGGTGGGACATTCCACGGTGACCGCTGCTAGGGCGAAACCTCCAATCGGCAAAGAGCGCCGATTTCCGGTGCGACTTAGAGCCTGCCTGCCAAGCCCGGGCAGTCAGTCTCTAAGTTCGTCGCGCGTACATCGCTTCGCTCTTACGGCGGCAAGC
>NZ_BBAI01000048.1 GCF_001311175.1 Lacticaseibacillus pantheris DSM 15945 = JCM 12539 = NBRC 106106
TGAACGGTTGATTTCTCAACCGGACAACTTTTATATCATACTGCCATTGACAATCAATGTCAACAACTTTTTTTTCATAACCTTGTTGAACTTCGCGGCGAGTAATGCGTTACCGCTCCGACACAACTTAATTAGTATATCAATTTGTGCTAACCAAGTCCAGAACTTTCGGAGAAAAAAATGAAATTTTCTTTAGCGGGTAACGATAACTCTTTCAACAAATAAAAGTTACCAATCCGCGTCCCTTAAGGGCTGTCTCTCGAAGAGCACGAAAACTATTATCTCTAAAATGGGGCCTCACGTCAACAACTTTCTGTAAAACAACAGCATTTACCATTTGCGGTTGCATGAATCGACACTAGGGGCATCGCGCAGTCGCGACCACCACGCCTTCTAGCCACCGTATCAGCGCAATCATATCCCAACCCAATAAAAACAAACGGGGCGTGCGTCAAGCGATTAATTTCGCCTAACGTACACCCCACTACTACTACTAGCAACAAACCCGGACTAATCGACCCTTAAGTCCGCAATGTTGACGCGCCGGTCTACCCACGAGTCATCGTAAAAGCCCTCTTCGTGAGAGACCAAGATTACGGCACCCGGATATTCAATGAGCGCACGCCGCAACGCCGCTTTGGTATCATCATCTAAATGGTTGGTCGGTTCATCCATGATGAGCATGTTGGTTGTCTGCATCATCAGGTCCGCAATCTTCACCTTGGACTGTTCCCCACCAGAAAGTAACGTCAACGGCTTATCCACGTCTTCACGCGTTAACGCTGTTCGGCTCAGCACTTGCCGCAGCGTGCGTTGAGTGGCTGCTGGGTACTTACTCATCATGAACTGCAGTGGTGTCTGCTTGGGCACATCCCAACGCAGTTCCTGTTCAAAGTAGCCCACCATCACGTTTTGAGCAATATCGACCGTGCCGCCCAGTGCCGGCAGCTTGCCGAGTATTGTCTTCAGTAAGGTAGACTTCCCCACACCGTTAAATCCTTCCAATGCCATCACTTCATCGTGACTCAAAGTAAAGTTCATCGGCTGCAGCAGCGGCTGATCGTAGCCCACACTCAAATCGGTCACGTCCAGCAGCACCTGGCTGTTCTGTTCAATGAAGGGAAAAGCAAATTTGGCCTTCGCGCGGTTACCTGGTGGCGTCAACCGCTCCATATGCGACAACTGCTTCTCCCGGCTCTTAGCCGACTTACTACGACTACCGGCCTTAAATTTACGGATGTACGCCTCCGTCTTCTGAATCTGCGCCTGCTGCTTGTTAAAAGCCTTCATATAAGTTTCCTTATTGGCTTCCTTCTGCCGCATGGCCTGGTGCAGACTCCCCGTATACTTCGTGATGGTCGCAAACTCAATATCCAATATCGCGTTGGTGACCTGCTCCAAAAAAAATCAAAGTCATGGGAGATAACGATAAAGGCGCCCTCGAACTCCTGCAACCAATCGGCTAACCATTCAATATGCGATTTATCGAGGTAATTAGTCGGTTCGTCCAGTAAAAGCATGTCTGGCTCTTCCAATAGTAGCTTCGCCAAAATAATCTTCGACCGCTGCCCCCCAGACAGTTGGTCCACTGGGTGATCCAACCCGATGGCCGTGAGCCCGAGACCACTCGCTACGGTCTCAATCCTGGTATCAAGGTTATAGAAGTCGGCTGCCTCCAACTCTTGTTGTAGCGTGCCCGCCTTAGCCAGCAACTCATCATCCGGATTAGTGGCATAGTCAGCATAAATTGCGTTCACCTTGTCCGCTTTGGCGTAGAGTTCTGCAAATGCGGTTTGCAAAAAGGCCATGATGGTCTGGCCGGGAGCCAAATTCGCGTACTGGTCCAGATAGCCCACATTTAGGTGCTTCTGCCAAACAATCTTACCGTCGTCTGGCGTCACCTGACCCGTGAGAATCTTAATCAGCGTACTCTTACCGGCCCCGTTTTGACCGACCACGCCCAGGTGGTCCTCCTTATTAACCTGAAAGTTCGCGTCCGTATACAATTGCTTGTCTACAAACTGCTGGGATAGTCCCGTTACCGTTAGAATACTCACCTGTCAGACCCTCTTTTTTTCTATATAAAAGGGGCGCATTATGCTGCGCCCACCGTTCAACTCAACGATTCACGCTACCACAGTCCACCTGGTGCGTCAATTTATCCGTCCAGTTCACCCGCACACACGCCTATCCTTTTTGTGCTCCTTTGCGTCACTCTTAACCGACCAAAAAAACATTTTCTATCGTTATAGTATGCTAAAATTAGGTATCAAACGAGTGGAGGCTAGAATCTTGGAACCTACGGAAAATAAGAGTGGGAGCACCTGGCGCTGGTACTAGAGCTAGTCGTGCTCTTTGCGGCAGTTTTTATCATCACCCAGCTATTGATGACCTATGTTATTAGCAAAGATGAAGTCCAGGGTGCATCCATGGAACCAGGGCTGCAACAAGACGACCGCCTCATTTCATTGCGGCACAAGCAAATCAAGCGGAACGACATCGTGGTCGTTTACGCGCCGGACGCTACCGACAGCAAAACCGGCAAACCCGAACTGTACATAAAACGGGTTATCGGTATGCCTGGAGACACGGTCCAAAGTAAAAACGACCACCTCTACATCAACGGCAAGTTGGTCAAACAGCCGTACCTCAATAAGAAGTTTATGCAAAAGGAAATCAAAACTATTGCCCAGCAAGAGGGTTTGGACGCCAGCAAGGTCAAGTTCACCTACGACTTCACCTTGAAAACGCTGAAGAGCACTCACCGGTCAACGGTACCCAAGGGCGAATACTTCGTCATGGGTGATAACCGGATTATTTCTCACGACGGGCGGGCATTCGGCTTCCTCAAGCGGAGCCAAATTCAATCCGTTGTGGTCATGCGGTACTGGCCACTAAGTAAGTTCAAGTTCTACTAGATTGCCAATAAAAATCACCCTCGGCCCAATTGGACTGAGAGTGATTTTTTTTATGCCATTATTTACGTTCCAGGATGGCTTTGCCCAAAGCATAATTGCGTTCATGCTCACTAGCTGGCATCAGCATCCCCCCGGTTGCCCACACGATGTGGTTGGCGTGCGCCATCGGGTAGCGACTCGCTAAATATGGCTGTGCCATCCGTACCGCCGCAAAGCCGGCCGTAGCACTTGGCTCCAGCTGCATCTGCTGGGTATCCATCATCTCCGCCGTATAGGCCAGCACGCGGTCGTCATCAAACGTGGCGATTCCCTGCAAAATGGTGCGCAGGACGTGCCCGGCTAGCCGCGACGGCCGACCAACTGCTAAACCATCGGCTTCGGTCAGACCATCCAGGCCAATATCGTAAACCGAGATATCCTCGTTCATACCCGTGGCCATCCCCAGCACCACGGATGGAACGTGGGTCGGTTCGGCAAAGATGGCGTGGACGTTCGGCCCCAGGATGGTCTTCAGCCCAAAGGTGGTGCCACCCGGTGAGCCCCCAACGCCCGCTGGCAGGTAAACAAACAGGGGGTGATCCTCATCCACGGGAATTCCCTGGTCGTGTAACTGCTTTTGCAGACGAATTGCGGCCACACCGTACCCGAGGAAAAGGTCGGTACTACCCTCGTCGTCGATGAAGAAGACGGACGGGTCAGCCGCAGCCAACTTACGGCCAGTATTAATGGCCTTGGTAAAGCTCCCATCGTACTCCACCACGTTCACACCTTTGCTCCGCAGTTTGTCCTTCTTCCACTGCTTAGCATCGTGCGACATGTGGACGGTGGTGTTAAAACCAAGTTGCGCAGCCACAATCCCGATTGACAGACCGAGATTACCGGTTGAACCCACGGCAATGCCGTAATGACTAAACAGTTCGCGGAATTCTGGTTCATTCAACTTGGCGTAGTTATCCGCATACGCCAGCATCCCGTGATCTATCGCTACAGTCTCGGCAATTTTCAACACTTCGTAAATGCCACCACGCGACTTGATCGAACCGGAAATAGGCAACTCGTTGTCCGCCTTCAGGTACAGATCACCCGGAAGGTCGTAACCCTCACGTTGGGTCACGTGTTCTTGCATTGCACGGATGCGGTACAGTGGGGATTCGAGAATCCCATCGGTAGCAGCGGTCTCCGGAAACGCCACGGCCATGTACGGGCCAAAGCGGTGATACCGTGCCTCCGCGTCAAACAAATCTTCCTTGGTCAACGGCAGCTCGCGACGTCGCCGTATTCCGGGTTCACCCACATTGTCTCCCGTTCGGCCGCCAAATCGGCCACAACCGGGTACTGCGCAATCAAATCCTTTAGTTCCATTACACTTAGCCTTTCTGTTTCCCCAATAATTGGCGGAACTCCGCGGGGCTCCGCTCTGTTCCCTAGTCGAGCTGCACATGGCAAAAACCTCCGTGTAACCCACTTGGACAATGAAGCCAAAACCGGGCTTCGCCGCCCAAGCACGTTACACTACGGTTTCTGAACGCCATGCTCCGCTCTGTTCCCTTAGTCGAGCTTCTCCCCGCAAAAGTCGCCGTGTAAGTCACACCATACACAAAGCCAAAACCCGACTTTCTGGCCGGTGTACCTTACACTCTGACTTTTAACCGCGGGGCTCCGCTCTGTACAAAAATAGACCACACACATGGCCTATTCTGCATTAACTGTTGGTATTTTCGCAACCCCTAATGTCAGGTTATCAGTATATACGTGAAAAGTCGGACCAAAACTTACGATCATCGTTAGGTGATCGGGGGTAGTTGGAACCCAACCGATGTAGATGCCATCGGGTACTGAGACGCCGAACCCGGAACGGTAAACATCTACCGTTGGTCGTACTGGCGTGGTGGTGGAGGTTGAGCGGCTGGTCCCCGCGACGGCTGCATGCCCGTAGCTCTGTTAGAAATTACTGCCAGTTAGTGCTTTAGCACTTACTGGCAGTTATGACTTACAGAATCAAATTGGCTAGACCGAGCGGGTTTTGCTCGGGTTACGGCAATTCGCAGTAGCCCGGCACGGGCGGGAGCGTAAGGCACGTAGCCGGTCGCGGGGACCAGCCGCTCAGCCGGAGCCACCTCACCAGTACGACCGGCCACTAGCAGCCGCCACTCGAGCGCATGTTAATCATCCATGTGGTTTTGACCCTCACGTGGGCCGTCCGCAGCGTCACTATCCGGGTTGTCAGCCGCATAACGAATTCGTACCTGCTCGTAGAAAACGGCGATTGTCGCCTGAATGTACGGTGTAACGTACAGCTCTGCCAGACCCAACGTCAGGGCGGACAACAGGTACCACGGGATAAACGACAGGTACATCACCAGCAGGTCGGCTTTGTAACCCCGCATTAACCGCCACGAATCACCCATAATTGTGAACGCGCCACGGTTGTCGCCCCGCTGCCTTGCATCGTACAGCAGGAAGTAAACCAGCCGCAAACCTAGGCCGAAAATGATACCGGGAACGTAAAAGAATGCCGAGCCCACGCCCACAATTAGCGTGACCAATACGTACATTATCAGCATCGAGAAGAAGTACGTACTATTAAACAGCTTGAACATGATGTCAAAGACGCGCAGAGGCCGGTCGGGGTTCCGCACTACGTCCAAAGTCGTCAAACTGACACCCGTAAAGAAGTAAAAGGTCAGCAAATTAGCAAACAGCGACTTCTTCTGCGTGTCCATTGTCGCTTGTTGCACCCGATTGATAAAGTCCGCGTCGCTCAAACTGGTTACCTGGTCCATAACCTGCTTTAGCCCCATACCCACAACAATATTCAAAATTAACATAATGACCACCGGCAGAATCAGGGCCAGCGCTAGCTTCAACCGGACACCCGGATGGTTCAAACGGTCCTTTGCCCTGGCCTTCATTTCTGCACGCGTCATAAACAAATCATCATTCATTAATTAGCACCATTAGCCCTTTTCCAATAACCGCCGTGTTCGCCAAGTGGGACGTTCGCGCGCCCGGGCATCCGCAATCGTGCGGTTGATAGCCCGGACGGCCGTCAGTTGCTGCCCCAGCAAACTCAGCGTGTCATTACTCGTCGTCAATGAACCCGAACGTACTCCGTAACGGTAGTCGGGATGAGCACCAAAGTAAAAGCGCTCTGCGTGTATAGCATACCGCACAGTAAACAATTCGTCTTCCATTGCGTCCAAATCTTCGTCAAACTGCAGGTTGTGCGCCGTAATGATTTGCCGCCGAAACATTTTGTTCCATAGATAACCGCGAATAGCTCCCGTGGGCGCAACCACAGCGGCCATAAATTCATCCTGCGTCATTAAACGGGGCAACTGGCCCTCGCCAACGACCGTCTCGGCACCACCGCGTTGCACAATATAGGGATTGGCGACCACATCGGCGTCGCTGGCCTCTATTCCTTCAACAAAGTGGCGAACGTAATCGCGCCCCATCCAGTCGTCGCCGTCCACAAAGATGACGTAGTCCCCTTTGACCAATTCCAGCCCCGCATTACGAGCAGCAGCCACCCCACCGGCAGGCGTGAGCGGCAACAAACGTATGCGCTGGTCTTGCGTAGCCGCCCGCGCCAAAATTACGGGCGACTGATCGTGTGAGCCATCATCAACTAGGATGATATCCAGGTCCTGATAGCTCTGGTGCCTGAGGGCGGTCAGCAACCGGGGCAAATACTGTTCAAGATTATGCACGGTCGCAATTACCGAGACCAATTGACCCACTATCATCACCCTTTCTAGGTATCGTACTTCCATTATATATGTCTACGGGCCGGAAGCCTACGTTAATTACTTTTGTTTGTGGACACAAAGAGCATAATACGCGCCCATTTTCTACGTTATATTACCGTGAAAGTGGGGGAATGTAACATTCAACCCCCCTATTTTGAATTCCGCCGCCCAAAAAAAGCCATATTTTCTTCACAAAGCAAAGAAAACGCTCGTTACATTACGCGTGTGTTACAACGTTGCAGAAAAAGCGGCTTTTGTAATCTAACTGGCACTCCCATGACATGAACGGGCCGTATACTGCTCCTTGTTGAGAAGCAGTGGGTAACCACCGGCATATAATTTTGGGAGTGAATAGTTATTAAAGTTGCGTATATGAAGTGGGTAGTGACAACGGCGTTTGCCATTATCCCAGGGGTAATGTTTGCACAGGCCAGTACGATTGTTGACGCGTCTAGCAACGCCCAGCAGTCCGTCAAGGTTAAAGTACAATCTGGGGATACCCTTGAAACATTGAGCGAACAATACAGTGTTAGTTTGGATGATATCGCCAAAGCCAACCACATTCAGTTGAACAAACTGACGCTTGCTAGCGGTTCCACTTTGACTATTCCAGACCAGGGCAGCAAAATCACCCCGGGCACCAACGAATATAACGAAGCAGAAAAAGAACTACAGGCCGAAGCTGACGCTAAGGCTCAAGCAGATGCGCAGGCTAAGGCCGACGCGGAAGCCAAAGCAAAGGCGGATGCCGAACAAGCCGCCAAGGATCAGGCTCAGGCCCAACAAGCTAGCGCTGCATCCCAGGCCAGCACGTCTAGCAACGCTACCACCACTAGTACAGCTAACACGAGCACTAGTGGCAAGAGCTACGGTACGTTCAAACTGAGCTTCTACGACCCTGCAGTTATGGGTTCCAGCCTCGGTTATGGTGGTGTGGCCGCCAACCTGTCCGTCTTTCCTAAGGGGACACAGTTGAAGATTACCCTGTCTGACGGTACGGTTTGGTACCGCGTCGTCAATGATACTGGTTCGTTTGCTAGCAGCAACAGCCAACAGTTAGACGTCGCTATGCCGAACAACCAGATTCCTTCTGCAGGGGTGCTCAGCGCCACCGTTGAAGTAATTGGTTAATTAAATTAGATATTGTAGAACCCCGATTGTGGTCATGACCATAGCCGGGGTTTTTGTGTACACCACTGGCATAACAATGGTCAGTACCGGAATCCGCCCACACGCCAGCGGCCAACACCATCCACCCCACGCCTCCCATCGCGTACGTTTATATACGGGCACCGTATACGGCTACCCACGTTCACGCCAACTCGGGCCCGATACGATACAAATAGGGCCTAGGTGCATCCACTTCGACGTGGTGCGCCTAGACCCTGTTAATGCCATCCTATTATGAGTTAGTACCCGCCCCCACCATAGGAGCTTGTACCACCATACGCGCTGCTGTCAGTACCGTACGTTGACGTTGTCCCAGTGTCATACGTACTGCTTGAACTAGTGTAGTACGAGGTCGTCGTACCATCAAAGAACGCCGAATTCGTGGCATTCAGCCGTGTATTGAAATTACTCAACGTTTCCTGTGACTGACCCAACTGTTCGTGGATACGGTCGCTGGCCTTTTGCAATGCCGACGTAGACGCCACCTGGTAGGCGGAGCCATCAATCATCGCGTCATTCCCCTGCAACGTATACTTCTTAATGTTGTTACCAGCTTTACGGTAATCGCTGTTCTGCGCCATGGACAGTAGGTCGTCAAAGGTGAGGTTCATCTTCAGGCTACCCTTGAGGGAACCCAACACGCTCTCGTACGACGTCAGCGTCTTTGCGGATAACAGTGACTTGACGATTGCCTTAATGACTTGCTGTTGACGCTGTTGACGACCGTAATCACCCTTGGGATCCTCGTAACGCATCCGGGCAAACTGCAACGCGCGCGTACCGTTTAAGTGTGCTTTACCCTTGGTGAAGTCCCCACCATCATGGTCTGGATCACTCCAACTGAACGGTACCGTCACGTCCACACCACCAACGGCATCCACAATCTTCTTCAGACCGTTCATGTTCACGGTAATGTAGTAATTGATCTTGATGTTCAGCAGGTTCTGAACGGTTTTAAGGGTTGTTTCTTCCCCGCCACTAGCATAAGCCGCATTAATTTTGGCAATTTCCCCAGTCCCAGAAATTTTTGCGAGCGTATCACGGGGGATACTGGTAATCGTAGTTTTGTGCTTCTGCGGATTAATCGTGACAATTTCAATGGAATCGGAATTCCCTTTGCCCCAACTAGCACCACGACCTAACGCACCGGTATCGGTCCCCAGCAAGAGGATGGAAATGGGCTTTTCATCCTTAATCAGCTTGCTGTTGGCCTCTGCACTAGCAGTAGTTACGTTAGCGTACGTACCATTAACCGCCGTCTTGGTTTCCGAAAAGACACGGAACCCATAAGCACCCACCAGAAATAAAATGCCGATGAACGCAAAACCTAAAAAGCGCCACACCGGATGGTGGGGGGCGCGCCGAACCTTCTTGGTGCCATTCGAACGTGAATCCATTTACGTACCTCTCTCACGGTTTTTGCCGTAATGGCAATAACACGTATTCGCCATTAATCGAGAGAATTATACCATAAGGAAACAAATGTCCCGTCGCGTTATTGCTTCGTTTAGGTTTTTTTTAGTGAAAATGTGTCAGGTCTGTAATCATTTTGCCTTATTCGGTGGGCAAAACTGATTCGTCAGCGGAAAATGTTGGGTCCACCCGTAGTTGGGCGATCCGCGCGTCGCCCCAATCACACATCGCGTCAATAATCGGCATTAACGAGTGCCCCAACGGAGTGATTTGGTAATAGACCTTCTTGCGCGGTCCGAGTACTTCTCGGCGGCTAATCAGCTGATCCTCCTCCAGTTCCCGTAACTGACTAGTGAGCACCTTGTGTGTCACTCGTGGTAACAATCGCCGTAAGTCGTTAAACCGAAACGTACCGTGCGCATCTAGATGGCACAGAACAATCAGCTTCCACTTACCCGCAAACATTGCGAGCGTAAACTCCTTGGCACAGCTATAATCGCCGTCCTGTAGGCGTGCGAGTACGTCTTTGCGGACTACATCTGTCATTTGCTTCTCCTTATTGTTAAGTGGCATGGGGTGCTATTGGCCGGTGGAGACGCTACGCTATCATGAAGATAAGAGCGTTCTCCAAATTGATAGCAGGGCACTTTTATGTGCCCTATTGCCCTCTCACCGGACTAAGTATAAATTTGATACCGTAGTAGTTCAAGCAGTTGCCCTGCACAAATTTGGCAACCAACTTACGGAGGCATATCTAATGAAATACCGACAACTAGGTAAAACTGGCTTCAACATCAGCTCTGTTTCACTCGGCACCTGGCAACTTGGTGGCAAGTGGGGCGCTCCCTTTGACCAGGCGGACGCCGATGCCACCCTCGCCGCTGCCTACGAGCAGGGCGTTAATTTCTTCGACACCGCCGATGGCTATCAGGACGGCGCGAGCGAACGGACCGTGGGCGCCTTTGTTCGCCAACACCCTGACGTGCATTACACCACCAAAATCGGACGCAAAGAAACACCCCTCAGCGCCGAACACTTTAATCCTGACCACCTGCGCCGCTACGTGCAGGACTCCATCCGCAACATGGGGACCGATAGCCTGGACCTCGTCTTACTCCACTGCCCACCCATGCAAACGTACTACGACCCCGAGATGTTCTGGACCCTTGACCAACTGCAAAAAGAAGGCCTGATTCAGCACTACGGGGTCAGCGTCGAACGCGTCGAGGAGGCCATCAAGGCCCTCGACTACAACGTGGCCGCGATCGAAATCATCTTCAACATGTTCCGCCTGCGCCCGGCCGAGTTGTTCTTTCAACTCGCCCAGCAGCACAACGTGGGTATCCTGGCCCGCGTACCCCTCGCTAGCGGCCTGCTAACGGGGAAGCTCACCGCCAACAGCCACTTTGCGCCCACCGACCAGCGGAGCAATAACCGCCACGGCGAACTATTCGACAAGGGTGAAACCTTCTCCGGCGTGGACTACCTCACCGGTGTTAACGCCGCCGATGAACTCAAAGAACGCTTGGGGACCGACAACCTTGCGGCCACCGCGCTGCGTTACATCCTCATGTACGACGCCGTCAGCGCCGTCATCCCCGGCGCCAGCAACCCCGGCCAGATTGAGCGCAACACCGTAGCCGCCGATCTACCTGCTTTGACCGCCGACCAGATGGCCATCGTCCAGGACGTCTACGACCGCAAAATCAAGCGCCCCGTACATTACCTCTGGTAGCGGTTGCATTATTTGCTTTGCTAACTGCCCCAACGCCGGACGGTTGTGCTAAAGTAATGTTAGTACTGATAATTAATAAGGAGGAAACACAATGGCTCACTTAACCAAGTTAACCGACACGTACACGCTCAGCAACGGGGTCGAAATCCCCATCGTTGGCTTTGGTACCTGGCAAACGCCAAGCGGCGAGGTTGCCAAGGACTCCGTCAAAGCCGCACTGGATGCCGGCTACCGTCACATTGATACCGCAGCCATCTACGGCAACGAAGCCAGTGTTGGCGAGGGACTGAAAGCTAGCGGCGTTGACCGCCACGATATCTTCCTCACGACCAAGCTGTGGAACTCTGACCGTGGTTACGACAACACGCTCAAGGCTATCGACACGTCTTTGGCCAAGCTGGGGACCGACTACGTGGACCTCTACCTCATCCACTGGGGCAATCCCAAAGCCTTCCGCGACAACTGGCAGGAAAGCAACGCTGAAACTTGGCGCGCCATGGAGGAAATCCTCAAGTCCGGCAAGGCGCGTGCCATCGGTGTTTCCAACATGCGCGTCAAGCACCTGGAGGAACTATTCAAGACGGCCAACACCAAGCCAATGGTCAACCAGCTGTTCCTGAACCCTAGCGACATGCAGGAAGAAGTCACCAAGTTTGACACGGACAACGGCATCCTGAACGAAGCGTACAGTCCACTGGGCACCGGTAAGATTTTCGGCGTGCCCGAATTGCAAAAGATGGCCGAACGTTACGGGAAGAGTGTGGCCCAGCTTGTACTACGTTGGAGCCTACAACACGACTTCCTGCCGTTACCAAAGTCCGTTCACGCCGAGCGTATCCAAGAAAACGCCCAGCTCTTCGACTTTGAATTATCCCACCACGACATGGAACTGATTGACGGACTCCACGGTGTGGCCGGATTGGCGCAGGACCCCGACACGGTGAACTTCTAACCGCCGTTAGCTCAGCATTATAATGATTAAATGCGCGTGCAGACGCCACCCTCAAAAGGTGCTGCACGCGCATTTTGGTTATCTACGGTTTAATTTTAGGTGCTGGCATACGTTTGTGCTAAACTGACATCAGCGTAACTACAGGAGGAAAAACTATGTTTGAACCAACCAAGAAGCACCGTGTCTCTGACGCGGTTGCGCAAACCTTCCCCAAAGAAGTCACCGACCAGATTTTTCAGGTCGTCAACCTCATGGTTAAGGCCAACCAGATTGTTGTCGCACCCGTCGCCATCATTTTCTCGGACGATTTCACCGACGACGAGCTGTACGCCATGATGATTCAGGGCAACGCGGCACCGGCGCAGGAGTTCCCCATCACCTACAAAGGTGACAAGCCATTCTTGGGCCACGCCTACATCCTTATCGTGAAGGATCACCCTAAGACCATCTCCATTGACTTTAGTGCCGCCAACGACTTGCCAGATAACCTGAAGAACAACAACTAACCCATTCAACAAAACAACCCCAACGGGAACGCCGCTGATGCCCTCTGAGCATCCGCAGCAAGTCCTGTTGGGGTTGTTTTGTCTATCATCGTGAATTACTTTGTCCACGCCGTGTAAATCTTGACTAATGCCTGCGTCCCGTCATCCCCGTGGCCGGCGTCAACCAACCGTTCGTACAGCCGCTTGGCCGTCTGCGTGGCGGGCAAATCGAGACCAATCTTATCGGCCTCATCAAGCGCAATCCGCAGATCCTTCAGAAAATGCTTGGCAAAGAATCCTGGTGTGTAATCACCTTTGAGTACCCGCGGACCGTAGTTATCCAGACTCCAGTTAGCCGCGGAACCCGCGCCCACGGTCGCCAGGACGTCGTTCAACGCCAACCCCGTTGCGAGCGCGTAAACCAGCATTTCGGTCAAACCAGTCATCGTGCCGGCAATCATAATCTGGTTCGCCATTTTGGCGTGCTGACCCATGCCGGCCTCGCCAAAGCGGTGAACGGAACCGGCAATTACATCAAAGATCGGTTGCAGGGTCGCCATGGCCGCCGCATCGCCGCCGACCATCACCGTCAGCGTACCGTTCTTTGCACCAACATCGCCACCCGAAACCGGCGCATCAAGGCAACCACGCCGCGCTCACCGGCAGCGCCGTAATCTTACGGGCTAACGTGGGCGTGCTGGTAGTCATGTCCACTACCAGCTGGCCAGGTTCAGCACCCGCTAAAATACCGTCGTCACCAAAGTAGATATTCTCCACGTCCTGCGGGAACCCCACCATGCTCATGGTGATGGCAGTATCCGCCGCGACTTTGGCTGGCGTCTCCGCCCAGCGTGCGCCACGATCCAATACTGCCTGTGCGTGGGCCTTTGTGCGGTTATACACCGTCACCTCGTAGCCAGCACCCAGCAGGTTGTTAATGATGCCAGTACCCATAACGCCGGTACCAATAAATCCTATTCGTTGCATATTAATCCCCTATTCGTAATTACAACAACTGTTCCAATTCTGACAGCCGATCCTCAAAGACACCGAACGCCTCTTCCAGGTAGTCGGGCTTGGTCATGTCGACGCCGGCTCCACGCATAGTATCAATGGCATACTGAGCCGAGCCACCCTTGAGGTATCCAAGGTAATGGTCGACCGCGCCGGTGGTACCCGTGGTAATCCCTTTGGCCAAGTCGTGGCGGCCGCAAAACCGGTGGCGTACTGGTAGACGTAGTAGTTGTAGTAGAAATGCGGGATGCGTGCCCATTCGAGACTAATCTCGGGGTCCGCAACCAGCGCGTCACCGTAATACTTCGCGTTAATCGCAGCGTACTGGTCAGACATGGCGTCGGCCGTCAGCGGCGTACCTGCCTGATCCGCGCGGTGAATCCAATCCTCGAACTCGGCAAACTGGGTCTGCCGGAAGATGGTACCTTTGAACCCGTCCAGGTAATAGTTCAACAGGAACGCCCGGACCTGCGGATCATCATTATGCTTCAACAAGTAATCTGTCAGCAGGTTTTCGTTCGTCGTGGAGGCAATTTCGGCCACAAAGATTGGGTAATCACCGTACATGTAGTCCTGGTTGTGGCGCGAGTACCAGCTGTGGACGGAGTGCCCGGTTTCGTGCACCAAAGTGTAGAGGGAGTCCAGCGAGTCGTGCCAGCTCATCAAAATGAAGGGGTTGGTATCATACGCACCGCCAGAATAGGCACCCGAGCGTTTATTGCTATTCTCCACAAAGTCGACCATCCGGTGATCGTAAATGTCGTGTACGTGGCTAACGTAGTCGTCACCCAGTACGCCCAGGGCACGTTCCGCCTCACCCTTAGCCTCCACGATGTTGTAGCTCAACGCAGGTTTCCCGGTTAGCGGCGTGTACAGGTCGTAACTGTGGAGTTCGTCCAGTCCCAGCACGCGTTTGCGCAACGCTACATACCGGTGCAACAGCGGCAAGTGGGCGTTGACCTGCTCCACGAGGGTGGTGAACACCGATTCGGGGATGTGGTTACCGTTGATGGCCGCGGCCCGAGCGCTTGGATAACGATGCGCCTCAGCGCGGAAGTTATCGGCTTTGACTTTGCCCGACAAAGTGGCGGCGAAGGTGTTACTCAGTGAATCGTAGGTGGCATAGAGGGATTCGAAGGCTCCCTGGCGCACATCCCGGTGCGTGCTATGGATCAGCTCGTCGTACAGGCCATGGCTGAGTTCGACAAAGTCGCCGTCGTCGTTCTGCACCATGCCAAAGTCAATGTCAGAATTATTCAGCACGTTAAACGTCTTCTCGGTCCCGTCCAAGGCGTCGCCGGCCGCCGCCAGCAGGCTCTCGGTGGCGGCATCCAGCACGTGGTCGCGCTCCGCCGTGATGCTATCGAGAAAATGATCGGCGTGCTGCAGTTCCGGGTTCTGCGCAACCCAATCATTCAGGGTATCCGCAGGAATGGCGATGATTTCAGGATTCATGAAGGCTGTGGCGCTAGAGAAACTGGTCGCTAGGCTCTCAACGCGGGCCTTAAAGCCCAGGTACTGGCTGTTGCCAGTATCCTGATCACTTTTCAATGACGCGTACACGTACACTTTTTCCAGGCGGCGGAACGCGGCCAGAATCTGATTGATACCGCTAGCTAACGCGTCGGGGCCTTGACCCAACGTGCCTTGCAACGCCTTTAAATCGGGAATGAGCGCCTGTACAGCGGTAAACTCCGCTTGCCAGGCCGCGTCGTCAGCAAAAATCGTGGATAAATCCCAGGTGAGGTCGGTGGGTACTTCGTCACGTAGGTAGAGTAGCTGTCATAATGAACACCCTTTCGTAAAGCTTTTGCCCATATGTTAGCACAGTTTCACGGCTACGTGTGACCTCCAGGTGGCCGTGCTGGCAAAGCGGTGGTGGGGCTGGGGCTTGCGTGTCCCACGCCGTGAGTTGCTACGTTAGTGGGTTCCGGCGGCGTCGGTCGGACCGGTGAACTGCGGCTTACGTGGGGTACTCCATGGTAATCCACTGCTAGGGCGAAGGCTCCAACCCGCCAAATGCGGGCGTGTTTCCGCCGCGATTTCAAGCCTGCCCGGAAAACCACCGGTCAGTCTTGAAATTCGTCGCGTTCTAATGGCTAAAGCCATAAGAACGTTACACCCCGGCAGTGGTTACCATTCCGCCCCCCACACGCCTCCGCTCCCCGGTCCGACCGACGCGGCCTCACGCTACTATAGAACTCACGTCTCCAGACACGACGCCTCCACCCCACCACCACTTTGCTGGCACCCGCTAGTTCGATTTTCAGCAGATATAATGTTCTAACATTTAGTATCTAAGTCACAATTCCAAACCGCCATGCCTAGTCACCATAGAGTAAGGGGAACTACCTAACGTTGGTTGCACAGGGGCAACAGCTGGATCTGCCAAACGAGTGATTACGGTACAGCTAACACGTCGTCCCACCCAAGCGGTAGGAGTACGCGGTAATGATTGTCCGCTCTCCTGTTGATACGGCTGTACTCTCAGTAACTGTGCTTTGGTACGGAGGCGTCGTGTCCAGAGACGTATTTGTGACGACAGCACTGGGAGAACGAGGCCTTGAATACATGGGGTCTCCTACACCGAGACTTTGTTGGCAACTGCAGCTTCACATCGTGCGTTATCCGCCAATTAGCGGGAACCGCGGGCGGGGTTTGGGGTGGAGGTGTCGTGTCCGGAGACGTGGTTGCTGCGACCCCATAGCGCTGTTCGAGCGTAGCGAGTTACGGCGGCAATTCTTTGAGACCGCGA
>NZ_BBAI01000049.1 GCF_001311175.1 Lacticaseibacillus pantheris DSM 15945 = JCM 12539 = NBRC 106106
CCCGCACTTGGCGGGTTGGAGCCTTCGCCCTAGCAGTGGTTACCATGGAGTACCCCACGAAAGCCGCAGCTCCCCGGCCCGGCCGACGCTGCCGCCAACCACAAACATTAGAGCAGTGTTGACAAATAGTAAGGAGGGGCGTAAGATAACAACATTCGCTACCTCAAGACCATTCCGTACCACATGAATGGAGGTAATAATATGCAGTATCGTTTACAACTAGACACGAAGACGCAAGAATTTATTGCGATTGACCGGCACGACAGTCACAGGGTCGGCCGGGGTCAGACAGTTGAACAAGCTATTGCAGCCATGAAGCGGTAACGCGCAATGACTGATGATTGTCTGTTCAAGTTCAGTACCCAAAAAATAAATTTGATTGCTAAACGAATGCCGGTGTCCACCAAACAACTTGGCGGCGCACCCACGCATATAGACCAGAGGGTCAGTAGTCCCGGATGAGCATCCCGTTGTGGAAGCGCGTCCGGGACTATTTATTTGCCTTTGTGCCTTAACGGTCCCATGCATGATGATCCGATTGTTGCTCCTTTGCACTTGGACGACTATACTTAAAACAACATAAAAATTCATGTGGATGAATAATCTGCGTGTATGTCTGGGAGATAAATTAAAATGGCGGATTACCAAACGGAAGCATTAGCGTTGTTGCAGCAGATCATGGCCGTACCCACGGTGGGGACGGACGAGTCACTCGTTGCTGATATCATTGAGGATTACCTTGCACCTTTGCTTAAGGCTGGCGTCCTGACCACCAGCCGGGTCAACTTTGCACCCCATCGGGACAACCTGATTGTGCGTTACGGGGATGGTGACGCCCACCTGCTCGGCCTGACCGGTCACATGGACGTGGTGACCGCTGGCGATGAAACCCAGTGGGCTCACGCACCGTTTGCCGGGACCGTGGTTGATGGGCGGCTGTACGGACGGGGGGCAACCGACATGAAGGCTGGCCTGGCCGCAATGGTGGTGGCCCTCAAGCGGCGCGCCATGGAAGAACCCCATCCCGCGCATCCGGTGGTATTATTTGCGACCGTCGGCGAAGAGGTGGATAACTACGGTGCACGGCAGTTGGCCGCGGCCGGTTACGCGGACCACTTGGACGCGTTGCTCGTGGGCGAACCGACTGGTGCGGTCATTAAACCCGCTCAGCGCGGCATTATCGACTATACAGTAACGGCGAAGGGCAAAGCTGCGCATTCATCTCAGCCTGAATTGGGCGCAAACGCGATTGATGGACTGGTTGCGTTCCATCAGGCCGTCGGTGCCGCGGTGGCACCGCTACTCGCGCACTCCGACCCGTTGCTGGGCCACCCTACACACAGCATTACTTTGATTCAGGGTGGTGCGCAGGTGAACATTATCCCTGAAGCTGCCAGCCTGCGCGGAAACATACGGACCATTCCGGCCGCCGGTAATGAGCAGTTTAAAGCGGCGCTTGAGGCAGCCGTGCACGCGGTGGATATCCCTGGCGTCGACTTGTCGCTCAGTGTAGATTCGACTTTGGTCCCAGTGGGTACGCCTGCCGATAACGTATTGGTGCAGGCGCTACAGGCTGCCCGGACCGCAAACGGCCTGGAAGCAGCCAGCGTGACGGGCGATACCGGCATTACCGATGCTGCCCTCATGTGCCGCCCGGGCACGGCTTTGGCAATCTACGGCCCTGGTAACGATACCTCGCACCAGACGGACGAATTTGTGGAGCTGACTGACTTCAACGAGGCGTTGGCAGTTTACGGTAGCTTATTAGCAAATTGGTAAAATGTTCCACACTTGGCGGGCCGCTGTTGTGAACCATAATTCGCTTAATGTTAGCGGTTGAGTTGGGAAACATTACGGGTGGAGCTGCCCACGCCGCCCGGGATTGATGATATGCTGTTAGCATGACTTTAATAGAAGGATGAATACTAATGACAAAAACTGCTTATATTGCTTCAAGCTGGTTCAATCCAGAACAGACCGCCCACATGAATGCCGGTGTGGCTGCCATTAAGGCGAACCCAACGGTGGACATGGAGAACAGCTACCTGCCGTTGTCCCACCAGTACAAGAACCTGGACACGATGGAGCACCCAGAACTGCTCTCCGACAGTGAGTGGCAAATGGCGACCTTCAATGGTGACGTGCAGGGCATCAACAACACCGACTTGGTGATTGCGATGTACGATCCCCAGCTGAAGAACAGTGATCCCGGTGTTCTGTGGGAAGTGGGCTACGCTTACGGTATTCGCAAGCCCGTAATCCTGGTGTTGCCAGACGATAACGAGACGCCGGTGAACCTGATGCCCGCCATTGGGGTGACCGCCGTCATCAAGATGGCCGACCTGGCAAGCTATAACTTTAACTTCCCGAACTACGAAGTGTACCAGGGCAAGGCATTTTAATGTGAATTGAACGATACTAACGTTCACCGCTAATAAACAGTGGTGGACGTTTTTTTAGTGGCGGGATGACGCATTCGACTATATTGGGGGGCCAAAAAAAATTTCCCGGAAGTTTTCGTGCCTAGTGACTGGGACACTTATATTTGCTATAATAATTCGTCCGTGGGAAAGCGCTTGCGACCTCACTAAAACGTCATCTGCTGTTGTGAGTGGAAGTAAATTCAGTGACTTTGGGGGGACAGATATGAGCAAAAATCACGACGTTACCAATATACTGACAGTACTAATGCTTGCGCTTGTCAGCGGTTGGTGTATCCATGCTAATGCGGTTGGAGTTAACGAAGCATTCCAGTCTGCAAAATCGATTGCGAATCTTTCTGCACGGGGACCAGTCTCTGCGGAGGACATCGCGGGCACGCGCAACAAAGTTGATACTATTGGATTGTGGAATTCGACGGGGCCAGTACGCCGTCAATCTGTGCGGGCACGGGGGCAATTACTGATAGCCGAACAGAATAACCAATTGCGTGGGTTTGTCATTGATATTGTGCATTTTAATCAAGTGCCGTTATCGGCTGGACGTTATGCGGTGGCTATTCGTCAGTGGCACTACTTGGCCGTGGCCCAACAATCACGGTTACAGATGGCTATGTCACTGAATCAGCTGCACCTTCAGCAAACGGCTCTAAACAAGTTGAGAAGGTTGTTTTCTGACCAAGATTACCTGCAACGTGCACGCAGGGTGACGTTAGCGGATTGGCAAGCCGCCAAGCGCAGCATCAAGAATATTCATAGTGCAAAATTTTTGCACTTCTATAATCAAAGGTTGCCGTCTGCGCGGGCATGGATTAATACGGAGACATCCCCATCACGCAGTTAGTGAGAGGATATTCTCCTCAGCAATAACTATGTGGTCGTACTGGCGTTTGTCCTGCAAAATTCACGGCGTGTTTCCCGGATCAAGTGGAAACGCGCCGCCTTTGTCGGTTAAAAACCGCCGGCGCCCTGTGGTACAATTGTTTCAATCTAATTCTACATACACAATGAGGAGGAACAATCAATGGACGTAGTAGTAACGGTGATGGGGCAGGACCGTGTGGGTATCGTTGCCGCCGTGGCGCAGACGTTAGCCGATCACCACGTGAACATCGTGGACATGACGCAGACCATTTTGCACGGTAGTTTCACTATGATGATGGGGGCAAAGTTGCCGGCAGATGCTGACTTTGCGACCGTCAAGCAGGCGGTACAGGCCACCGGTGAGCAACTGGGTATGACTATTCAGATGCAACGGCACGAAATTTTTGACGCGATGCACGAAGTTTAGGGGGACACCATGGATAGTAAGCAAGTTACTGAAACCATCGCGATGATTCGTGAGGAGAACCTGGATATTCGGACCATCACGATGGGGATCTCACTGTTGGACTGTATTCGCGGCGACTTTGACACCACGGCCCAGGCCGTTTACGACAAGATTGTGGCGCAGGCTAAGGACTGGTGCCCGTTGCGGATCAAATCGAAGAGGAATTTGGTCTGCCCATCGTGAACAAGCGGGTGTCCGTGACGCCCGTTGCGTTGCTGGCTGGTGGCGATACCAGCTACGACTTTGTAAAAATTGCCCAGGCCATGGATCAGGCGGCCAAAGACTTGGGGATTGACCTGATTGGTGGCTACTCTGCGCTGGTGCAAAACGGCATGACACCGGCTGACCGTGCGCTAATTGCCAGCATTCCGGACGCCCTGCACCAGACGGAGAGGGTCTGCTCCTCCGTCAACATTGGGAGCACCAAGTCGGGGATGAACATGGATGCTGTTAAGTTGATGGGCGAGATTGTGCAGCAGGTTGCGACCCCAAAGCCGCAAGACGCCATGAAACTGGTTGTGTTCTGCAACGCCGTAGAGGACAATCCGTTCATGGCCGGCGCATTCTGGGGTGTTAGCGAAGGCGACGTCGCCATCAACACTGGTGTTTCGGGTCCCGGTGTGGTGCAACGTGCTATTGCGGCCATTCAGGACGCACCCTTTGAGGAGTTGTGCGAGACGGTCAAGAAGACCGCGTTCAAAGTTTCCCGTATGGGCCAGTTTGTGGGCAAAGTGGCGGCGGAACGGCTGAACGTGCCGTTCAATATTGTTGACTTGTCCTTAGCCCCAACCCCCGCCCCGGGTGATTCCGTGGCCGAAATTTTGGAAACGATGGGGTTGTCGCACGTGGGAAGTTACGGTACCACGGCCGCGCTAGCCCTCCTGAACGACGCCGTCAAGAAGGGTGGCATCATGGCCGCCGAGCGCGTTGGGGGACTGTCCGGCGCCTTCATTCCGGTGAGTGAGGACGCGAACATGATTGCGGCGGCCTCTGCCGGGCAGATTGGCTTGGAAAAGCTGGAGGCGATGACCGCGGTGTGCTCTGTCGGACTAGACATGGTGGCGGTGCCGGGGAAGACGCCGGCTACCACCATCGCGGGGATGATTGCTGACGAGGCCGCTATCGATGATTAACAACAAGACGACGGCCGTCCGTGTGATTCCAGTACCCGGCAAGGACGTCGGGGACGTCGTCGAGTTTGGTGGTATCTTTGGCCGTGCGCCAATTATGGCGGTTAACGATGGCGACAGTAGCCAGTTCGTCAACCGTGGGGGGCACATTCCGGCCCCAATTCACTCGTTCAAAAACTAATGTTGTCCGGTAAGACAGCGGTGTATTGCGCTGTGGATTACCGGGATAACCAATATTGTTAATTCAAAAATGCTAGCAATCACCGTCGTTAATAGTGCGGGCTGCTAGCATTTTATTGTGGTCAAAGTAACAATAACTGCGAAATCACCTAACTGGGGGTGAGGGCATGTTTGTCGCTTTGGATGCTAGGGACGAGCGGATACAGATAGAGACGCACGAGCAGGCGGTGAGGTTACGCACCGCGGGGACGCCATACCGTTGTCCGGCGTGTCGGGAAGAATTAATCATTCGCAACGGCCGGGTATTACCCGCTCACTTTGCGCACCGCTCTGGATCGGATTGTGTTGTGGGCGAACCTGAGAGTCGGGACCACTTGTTGGGTAAGCATTTGTTAGCCGAGTGGGCCCGCGCGGCTGGCTGGCAGGTCGACTTTGAAGTGTATTTTAGTGGTATCAAGCAACGTGCCGACCTGGTCTTGCGGCGGCCTGGAACGGTGCACGCGCTGGAATTTCAGTGTGCGCCGCTCAGTGGGCAACGGTTAGCAGAGCGTACGGCGGGGTACGCACAGGTGGGCGTGACAGTCCAGTGGTTGCTGGGGCCGCGCTACTTTGCGGACCACCCGACCGCAGTGCAGGGCAAGTTTGAAACGTGGCCCCGAACGCGGGCGGGAACTACGGTTTGTGGATCCCCGGCGGCGGCGCATGTGGGCGTGGTGGGGGATTACGGGCACGGGGATGCAGGTGGAGGAGTTGGCACCGTACCCGAGGCCAGCGGTGTGGCGCCCCCGGGGAGTATCGTTGGCGCAGGAGGCGTCACGGGTTGTTCAGGCGCTAGCGTACAGGGATAAAGCCGCGGTGGCAGTGCAGTCGATGTGCTATGAACGCGGCGTTAACCTTGGTGGATGCCCGGTGGTGGTGCATCGGTGCCTGACTGCGGTGGCGGGGTTGACGGACAAGGAGTGCTGGTACGCGTAAGGTGGCTGCTCAGGTTCTGGAGGGAGCGGGTATGGTCGGTGACGGCATCGAAGCAGTGGTGGTGCGATTACGTGGAGCCGGCGCGGGTGCCATTGTTGGGCCAGCGAAGTGTAGCGGAAGTGGCGGCGACGGCGTGGTTAGATGTACTGATCGGGGAAGGATACCTCGTTCGAGAGGGGAATACGCTACGGTGGATTCGTTGGCCGCGATGGTATGCGGACGTTGACCGCAAGTTAGGGGCAATTAATCGAGGGGAGTATTGATGGTGGTGGTTATAACAATCGCAGTTGCTCCAACTGATTGGTGTAACTGGTAATCCGGAATGTAGTTGTATTTTTAGCCAGACTTTGACCGTTGGCGATACTTTGTATACTCAGATTCATAGGTATGTATACAAACCAACTACTACTTAATATCTACAAGTGCATGGTCGAGTATCCGGTATGAAATGGGATACAACCGGTATGTAATGACGCTACAAAATAATGGGTGGTAGGCGGAACGGGTGGTAATCTAAACGACCAGTTTATTTAGCCATGTTGGGGGAGTAAGTGCAGAATGAGTAAGTAGGTAGTGTAGCGAGTGAATCGCGAATTAACGGGTGCCGGCAAAGTGGTGGTGGGGTGGAGGCGTCGTGTCCGTAGACGTGGTTGCTGCGACCCCGGGAGCGCCGTAGGAACGAAGTGACGTACGGCTTCAGAAACCGTGGAAGACCGGTACTGTCTGGAGCGTGCGGGTGTAGCGAGCCACGGCGGAGGCACGTAAGCCGCAACCCCACCACCACTTTGCCGGCACCCTTAAGTGCGGGCTTCCCGCCCGTAACCACTTATGCTCTGCTTTCACCCGGCCTGCTACACTCTCTGTGTTACAATATGGTGTATTCATTTCCTAGGGAGGCAACCGGTATGGCACGTGATTGGGATAAGTTTTTAATGCCTTATGAACAGGCGGTCGCAGAGCTCAAGATTAAGTTACGGGGTATGCGGAAACAGTTTCAACAAAGCAACGCGCACACACCCATTGAGTTTGTGACGGCACGCGTGAAGACGGTTGATTCCATCGTTGAAAAACAGGCCCGCCGGCACATTAAGGACGACGTACTAGAAACCGATATGCAGGATATTGCCGGCTTTCGGATCATGTGCCAATTCGTTGAGGATATCTACACGGTCGTTGACCTCCTGCACAAGCGGACCGACATGACCATCGTGGAAGAACGCGATTACGTCACTAACGTCAAACCGTCCGGTTACCGTTCGTACCACATTATTATCGAGTACCCCGTGCAGATGGTTGACGGTGAGAAAAAGATTTTGGCTGAGGTGCAAATTCGCACCATGTCCATGAACTTTTGGGCGACGATTGAGCACTCATTGAACTACAAGTACGGCGGCGAATTCCCCGACGACATTAAGGAACGGCTGAAGCGTGCGGCGGAGGCTAGTTTCCTCTTGGATAAAGAAATGTCCGAGATTCGTGAGGAAATCCAGGAAGCCCAGCAGCTGTTTTCGTACGGCAAGGGCCAGGAACTACCATCAGCAAGGAATGACAATCTGACCAACAATTCACCACATGAGGGGGAATAGCCGTGCGCGTTTGGGTTTTTCATAATTCAGGTTCGAAGAGCATGGACGCCGCACACGCGTTGTCCAAAAAATTGCAGGCGGCCGGCTTCCAAGTGAGTCCGGCCCGGCCCGAAGTGGTAATTACCGTGGGTGGTGACGGCACGCTACTATCCGCCTTTCACCGCTATAATGCGTCGCTGGATTCCATCCGCTTTGTCGGTGTGCATACCGGGCACCTGGTTTTTACACGGACTGGCGCGACTACGAGCTGGACGAGCTGGTTGCCGCCCTCAAAGCCGACACGGGACAACGCGTCGGTTACCCGCTGTTGGACGTCAAGGTGACCTACGCCGATGACTCAACCGGGCATTACGTCGCCCTCAACGAAGCGACCCTCAAGCGGGTGACCGGCACCATGAAGACCGACGTGCTGATTAGCGACAACTTCTTTGAAAGTTTTCGTGGCGACGGTTTGTGTATCTCCACTCCGACCGGTTCGACCGGCTACGCTAAGTCGGCCGGGGGTGCCGTGCTGCACCCCCGACTAGAGGCGCTACAAATGACGGAAATTGCGTCCATCAATAACCGGGTGTACCGGACGCTGTCCTCACCCATCATCATCGCTCCCGACGAGTGGGTGACTTTGAAACCAGTCCCGGGGATTAACTACACGATGACGGTGGACCAATTTAGTATGTCGGACCGGCCGGTGAAGGCCATTACGTACCGGATTGCGTCTGACCGAATCTACTTTGCCAAGTATAAGCACATGCACTTCTGGGACCGTGTAGAGGATGCATTTATTGGGGCCAAAAAGTAATGGATTTTAAGTGGGATTACCAAGGGCCGCGGCAAAGCCTGCAAAAGTTTCTGCGGCAAGAAGGGTTTAGCCTGACCCTGATGAGCAAAATGAAGTATCACGGTGGGATGGTATTTGTGAACCACCGCCAACGAAATACTACGTACCAAATTCGCCGCGGGGACGCGGTGTTTTTGCGTCTGCCTCCGGAGCATCCGGCCGACAGCGTGGTTGCGACACCGGGCCCGATCGACGTGGTGTTTGAAGATCGGGACCTGCTGATTGTGAACAAGCCTGCGGGCACCGCTTCGATTCCTGCAGCCAACCGCCAACCGGACTCCATGGCCAACTTTGTGAAGTACTACCTGCAGACCACCGGCGCAGAAAGTACAGCGGTGCACGTGGTCACGCGCCTGGACCGGGACACTAGCGGTCTGATGATCTTTGCCAAGCATAGCATGGCGCATTCACTGCTGGATCGGCAGTTGCATAGCCCCAGCATGCGGAAGGAGTACCTCGCGATTAGCGGTGGGGATGAACCGCTGGCCGCCCACGGGTGGATGATTATGCGCCTCGGCGTGTCCGACGAGTTCTACATGCGGAGGGCAGTCACGCCAGCAGGTAAAAAGTCGGTCACTGAATATTGGACGCTGGCTCAATCCGGTCGGTTCGCGCTGAGCCGCGTGTTGCTACACACGGGGCGTACCCACCAAATTCGGGTCCACTTTGCGGCCATCAACCGTCCGCTGGTGGGGGATGAACTGTACGGTGGGGTTGCGGGTGTCGGCCGACAAGCGCTGCACTGCGCCGCCCTGACTTTGCGGCACCCGTATACAGGGGTCACGCTGCGGTTGACGGCGCCCATGCCGGCAGATATGCGGTCCTTCGCGCAGGCACACGCATTGATGTAACGCAAAGAAGCTGTCAACACTGACCCATGACTGGGTAGGGTGTTGACAGCTTCTTTGTGTTAGCACATTTAGTCTTGCATGACGTACCGAATCGTGGTGCCAATGGTGAATGTTGGCCGCGCGGTGGGTACTAGGTATACCGCGTTGCCCAGACGGTCCTCGCTGGGAACAGGTTGGAACATCAACGTTGCGTGGCCAATCTGTTGCAGGTTGGCGTTGGTCAAGCTACCAACCTCGGACACGCGGAACTTGATGTCGTTGATAAAAATGTGGTCGCCATGATGTAGCGCCAACTGTTTTTGCTGACTGGGTTCATCGAATTGCTGAATAACCGATACGTCAGCTAATTCGGGCGTGGCGTCCTTGCCAAACAGAATTACCAGTGGGTCGGTTTGACTAATTGCGTGGGGCCCGATTGCCGTAACTGTTGCCGTTATTTCCATAGTTGTACCATCCTCACTGTCTGAAATTACTTCCATCATACCATTATTTGCAGGTTAATTTCACAATTTGGCGAATACGCTTTCTTTTTCGGGTATACTGGTAGGCAAAGGGGGAATCACCATGCAAGAAACTGTGTATCTCGGTGGGTACACCCGTAGTACCGGACAGGGTATTTACCGTGCGATACTTGATACTACCAAACAACAACTAACTACGCCCACACCGTTGGTCACAACGGTGGACGGGCCCACATACCTCGCGGTGAACGGCGATAAGATGTACGCCGTGGCTGCCGGTGATGGCACCGGTGGTGTGGCTGCGATTGACCTTGCGGGGACACCCCACGTGATTAATTCGGTGCTGTTACCAGGCACCTCACCAGCGTACGTTGCGGTTGATGCGGAACGGCGCCTCGTGTATGCGGCCAACTACCACATGGGGCGGATTGACGTCTTTGTCATTCGTGATGACGGTGGTCTGGCCTTAGCCAGCAGCAATCAGTGCACCGGCTCCGGCCCGCGACCGGAACAAGAGGAGTCACACGTGCATTATACGGACCTCACCCCGGATCGGCGGTTAGTGGTTTGTGATTTGGGTGCTGACACCGTAACCACTTACGATGTTGACGTTGCGGGGCAAATTCGTCCCGTCGCGACCTTTGCCACCGCCGCGGGCTTTGGCCCACGGCACATCGTCTTCCACCCAACTTTGCCGGTGGCGTACTTGCTCGGCGAACTCGCCAGCGAGCTGCAGGTGTTGGATTACGACGCGGCGGCCGGTACCTTTGCTGCCCGCGAGCGCCTGTCAACGTTACCACCGGATTGGCACGGTCAGAATGGTGCCGCCGCGGTACGGATTAGTCAGGACGGCCGATTCCTGTACACGAGTAATCGTGGACACAACAGTATCACTGTTTGGGCCATTGATGCGGGCGGCGACGTGACGCCGGTGCAGCATATCACTACGGCCGGTGAATTTCCGCGCGATATCAATATCGACCTAGCGGGGACTTTGTGGTTGCAGTTAACCAGAACACCAATAACGCGACGGTATATCGCCGTGATAATACGACTGGTTTGTTGACCATTGTGCAACAGGATATTGTTGCGCCCGAAGCCGTAAACGTGACGTTTGCTTAATATTTAAATGTTGTATCCTCTGGTATACTGGAGACATTGTGTATACATAGGGAGGGTACTATTCACCATGATTGATATTTTTAAGGCCATTATCATTGGGATTGTCGAAGGGCTAACCGAATTTCTGCCGATTAGTTCGACTGGCCATATTGACCTCGTCCAATCATTGATCCACATGGGACAGTCACAGCAATTTAAGGACATGTTCAACTACGTGATTCAATTAGGGGCCATTATGGCGGTGGTCATCTTGTACTTCAACAAGCTGAACCCGCTGGCACCCAGCAAGGAACCTGCGGAAAAACGGTCCACGTGGTTGTTATGGGCCAAAGTCATTGTGGCCGTATTGCCGAGCGTTTTGATCGGTTTACCGCTGAACGACTTTATGGACGAGCACCTGCAGACGCCGCCAGTGATTGCGACGACTTTGATCCTATACGGGATTCTGTTCATCGTCATTGAGCGCTGGAATGACAAGCGTAAGCCCGTCATTAACTCTCTGGCTGATGTTTCGTTCCAGTTAGCGCTCTGCATCGGGCTTTTCCAGGCGCTGTCGATTGTTCCGGGTACTAGCCGGAGCGGTGCCACTATCCTTGGTGCCATCATCCTGGGGACTTCACGTTACGTTGCAACTGAGTTCTCGTTCTTCCTGGCCATCCCCACTATGTTCGGGGTTTCAATCCTGAAATTAGGTAAGTTCTTCATGCAGGGTAACTCGTTTACTGGGGAACAGTTTGCGGTCCTGGCAGTGGGATTCATCGTATCTTGGGTTGTGGCTTGGTTAACCATCAAGTGGTTGCTACGGTTTGTACAGGGACACGACTTCCAGGGCTTCGGTTGGTACCGAATTGCACTGGGGATTGTGGTCATTTTAGTGATGGTGTTGTAACAAACGGGCTGTTTGTATACGGCCCGTGCAGTGTATGTTGTCAAATTATCCGGAGCGGGGTTCAACGTCGTTCCGGGCAAATGAGGAGAACTGAGTATGCTGAATGAAATTGCCGTTGAAAACTTTACCCTCGTACCCGCCGCAATGCAGGCGGGTGCACAACGAATTGAATTAACCGGAAATTTGCCCTCTGGCGGTTTAACCCCAAGCAAAGGGGTGATGGCCGAAACGCTGAAGTACTGCCACGAGCACAACATGACGGTGGTGGCCATGAACCGTCCGCGCGGTGGCGATTACTACTTTAACGATATTGAGTTAAAGATGATGGAAGCCGACATGTTTGAAATGCAGGCGCTAGGAGTTGATGCGGTCATCTTTGGGGTATTAACCCGGGATAACCATATTGATGAAGATGCCATGACAAACCTGATTGCGGCCGCTGGCGGTATGGATTTGGTTTGCAACTTGGCGTTTGACTGGATTCCGCGGGCGGATCAACACGCCGCTTTGGACTGGTTGGTTGAGCATGGCTTCCGCCGGATTTTGACCCATGGTGGTTTGCTCGACACTAACGTTGTGGATAACATTCCGGTGTTGCAAGAAACAGCACAGTGGGCCGGCGACAAGATTGAGTTGCTGCCCGGTGGCGGTGTCAATGATAGTAACAAGGAGCAGGTTACCCAGGCAATGGGTGTGAACCAAGCGCACGGGACGCACCTGCTTGGCGAACTGGTACCAGCAGTACCCGTTAATGAACGGCCACTTTAATGTAAGCTAAGCTGACATTTGCCCATGAAGTTGGATGCTCGTCAAGAACAAATGTTAGTATTACTAACATAAAACGATATTTTTCGCGCTACGGTGAAGCTTGCCGTAGCGCTTTTTTTTATGTAGTCTGGTTGCTGTGTTCTATACCAATTGGTGCTCGCGTGAACGTGATTACGTAAATTCCGTGATAACATGCCGTTATAGATAGAACAGGGGGTGAAGACCAGTGGATGCAGCCGGAACGGCGTTCGTTTTATTAGCAAGTGTGTTGGTGTGGTTTATGACGCCAGGATTGGCCTTCTTTTACGGCGGGATGGTGTCCAAGGCTAACGTGGTCAACACCATGTTGTCCGTTTTCTACATTACGGGTATTGCCATCCTTTTGTGGGTCTTCTGCGGCTATGAGCTCTCCTTTGGTGGGGACCTCGGTGGCGTTATCGGTCGGATTCGTGGGGTGTTCCTCAATGGCGTTAATTTAGGTCATATCCTCGAAAACGGTTTGCCGACTGGCGTGTACGTCCTGTTTCAAATGATGTTTGCCATCATTACTCCGGCATTGTTCGTTGGTGCGGTGGTTGGGCGCATGCACTTTAAGTTTCTGACGTGGTTTATTGTGTGTTGGTCACTGTTGGTGTACTACCCGCTAGTGCACATGGTTTGGGGTCCGGACGGTCTATTAGGGCGACTGGGCGTGCTCGACTTTGCTGGTGGTACGGTCATCCATATTAACGCGGGCGTTACGGCGTTGGTGCTGTCTGCCTTTCTTGGTCGGCGGCGAGTAGTTCGTTCGACGCCGTACAACCGGCCGTGGGTTCTGTTGGGTACCGCCATTTTATGGATTGGGTGGTATGGATTTAATGCCGGTTCTGCCTTGGTGTGAACCACGCCGCAATTACGGCGGCTTTGACGACTAGTGTGGCCGCCGCAAGTGCGTTGGTGGGGTGGATGGTACTCGACGTTTACCGCACGGGCAAATCGACGTTAATCGGGGTTTGCACCGGCGCACTTTGCGGCCTGGTGGGCATCACCCCCGCAGCGGGGTACGTTACGTGCGCGGGTGCGGCTGCCATTGGTTTGTTGGCCACGTTGACCAGCTACTGCTTCGTGCAGTTTGTGAAGCCGCGGCTGGGTGTTGACGATACCCTGGACGCCTTTGGTTGCCACGGAGTCAGTGGCATTGTTGGCAGTATACTGACGGGGGTCTTCGCCAGCAAAGACGTGGCGCCAACTATTGCACGCGGTGGGCTACTATATGGTGGTGGTTTGCACCTGTTGGTGATCCAAATCCTGGGCACATTGCTCACGGTGGTACTTGTGGCCGGCGTCGTGGCGATTATTACCGTACTGTTGCGTCGAATGGTGCCCATGCGTGTGGGCAGGCGTGAGGAACAAATTGGTCTGGATATTGGGGAGCATGGGGAGACGGCGGACTACACCGTCGAGCCAGTTGGAGATCCTAGCGAGGTGCTAGATTATCCCGATGAATTTACCGGCCAACTGGGTGGGTTTAAGCACTTACCGCGGTAAGCGGGGGGATTATGGTGTAGGCAAAGGAGGATGTAGCGTGTGGGAAATTGGGTGTCGGCAGCTTTGGCAACCATCCTCTGCATAAAAAAAATCCCCACCGCTTAACGGTGGGGACGGGACTATCATCAGGATGGTAATTGCTACCAACTCGCCTTGCGGACGCCAGGCAGTTGGCCTTCATGGGCCAGGCGGCGGAAGTTGAGGCGGGACATACCGAACCGCCGCATGTATGCGTGCGGCCGACCATCAATCAGGTCGCGGTTGTGTAGCCGGACGGGCGATGCGTCGCGTGGTAGTGCGGCAAGGGCAGCGTAATCGTGGTTACGCTTCAGCTCAGCACGCTGTGCGGCGTACTTGGCGACCGTGGCTGCTTGGCGTTGGGCCTTCATAATCTTGGATTTCTTAGCCATAATCAATTCCTTTCTGCGCAATGAGCGCTAATCATTTTTAACGTTCCATCATTCGCTTTAACAAGCATAATTATACGCTTTCTACTAACAAAAAGAAAGTACATTGGGCTAAAAATGGTTGCGGTAAAAATGTAATCTTGTTGTTACAAACGGGGACAACTTGCAAAGCAGCTGGTAACCCGCGTAGCACGGGGTTACGCGAGTTACAGCTGGGCTCTATTTGGGTTGCATTTACAACGAGCCAGTGATATAGTTTCTGCAAGGCTGATTAATCTCCGACTTTTATCAGGTGCGTGGTTGCCGGTTTGATAAAAGTTTGCGACTAAAGTCCACTAGCGTACCGTCTCGCCGTGCTGAGCACCGAGGTGGTCCGCTTTTTTTTATGGTCGCGATTGGCTGGTCGTACTGGTGCGGGAGTCTAGCCGGTGGGGTGCCGTGGGGGTACTGCGACTTCGGGGACCACTCCACGGTGACTGCTGCGGTGGCTGGTCGTACTGGTGTGGTGGTTCCGGTTGAGCGGCTGGTCCCCGCGACCGGGGCTGTGAACCTCACACTCACGCCCGTTCCGGCTACCGCGAATTGCCGTAGCCCGAGCAAAGCCCACTCGGTCTAGCCAATTTGATTCTGTAAATCGTAACTGCCAGTAAGTGCTTGCGCACTAACTGGCAGTAACTCTAACAGAACTACGGGTATACAGCCGTCGCGGGGACCAGCCGCTCAACCTCCACCACCACACCAGTACGACCAACGGTAGATGTTCACCTCTAGCCATACTGACCGACTCACCTCCCCATATGCAGATAGATAAAATAATCCAGCCAAAACCTACAGTTTATTTGCAGGACTAGTGGATTCTCTACAGTGACCGGCTTTGCTGCATCATGCGCAGATTCGGAACCGAGGTATCTGTGATTAGTGTCAGCCAACTATTGGGAACTCAAGGGTGTGGACGTAGGGGGGCGTTCCCGAAGGCGTGGTTGGCACATTAGCGTGAGGCCGCGTCGGTCGGACCGGAGAGCGGAGGCGTGTGGGGTCGGAATGGTAACCACTGCCGGGGAACACAGTCAGTTTGCGCTTTAGCGCTTACTGACTGATTCTCGCAGGAATGGCGAAGCCAGTCCGAGAGCTCCATTGGCTTTAGCCGTTAGAACGCGACGAATTTCGAGACTGACCGGTGC
>NZ_BBAI01000050.1 GCF_001311175.1 Lacticaseibacillus pantheris DSM 15945 = JCM 12539 = NBRC 106106
GCGTTGCCAGCACCTTCAAACCGCTGGCATTGAATTGCGGAGTTAAACCCGGTATAATTGGTGGTCACGATGAAAGTATATGAACGGAGTTGATGGTTGTGAAGTTATCAGTCTTTTGCGGCTCGCGCTACGGCGCCAAGAAGAGCTATGAACAGGTGGCCCACGCATTCGGGTGGTACCTCGGCAGCCACCACGTGGAGCTAGTGTACGGAGGCTCGGTCTCGGGTATCATGGGTACCATTAGTGGTGCGACGTTGGCCGCCGGCGGTGAAGTCACCGGGATTTACCCCGAGGGCCTCTTTGACGCGGAATTGCCACGTGTGAACACCACCCACGCCATCCGTACTAGTACCATCGATGAACGGAAAAAGTTGCTCATTGAAGAGCCCGACGCCTTCTTTGTTTTCCCCGGTGGTTTTGGCACGCTAGAGGAAATTTCGCAGGCAATCTCATGGATGACCATTGGGCTCATTGAAGTGAAGCCGATTGGCATTTTCAACATGGGTGGATTCTATGACCCGCTGGTAGAGCAACTGCAAATCTTTGTGGATCAAGGCTTTGCGACCGATATCATGCCGCACATTCACGTATCCGACAACTTCGAGGACCTCGTGCAGATGCTGGACGCGACCGGGCTGCTCTGGATGCCACCGCGGCGGCGAAATAATTCTCACTAGAGGTGGCATTTGCCGCCTCTTTTGCGTATTGTAAAGGTGACGGTACCGAATGTTGGTGCTAATCGGTTTTGTTAGTGGTATATTAATGCTTATGTCGTGCCCACCTGTCTGGGCATGTTTGTGGGTTGGACGCTCGCAATAGCAATCGTGGCGGCCGGCTTACCATTACTGAATAGGAGTACATAAAGCGATGCATTCACTGAAACGGTTCTTCATCGGACGGCCGCTTAAGTCGTCCGAAGAAGGTGGGCAGAAGCTGGGTAAGTTAAAGGCGTTAGCAATGTTGAGTTCGGACGCCCTTTCATCCGTGGCGTACGGAACTGAACAAATTGTGCTGGTCCTGACGACACTGTCGGCGGCGGCAATTTGGTACTCGTTACCAATCGCGGCTTTCGTATTGGTGCTGTTACTCAGCTTGACCCTGTCGTATCGTCAAATAATTCACGCGTATCCCGGTGGGGGTGGCGCCTACGTGGTGTCCAGCCAGAATCTAGGCCGTAATGCCGGTTTATTGGCCGGGGGTTCGTTACTGATTGATTACATGCTGACCGTGGCGGTTTCCGTGTCTTCAGGGGCGGAGGCCATCACGTCGGCCATTCCGGCTTTGTACGGGCACGAGGTCACCATTTCGCTGGTCATTATCTTCCTGCTGATGGTCATGAACCTGCGGGGGATGAGCGAGTCCGCATCATTCCTGATGATTCCCGTGTACCTGTTTGTGGTCTCCATTGTGGCCATGATTATTTGGGGCTTGTTCCGGATTATGACGGGCTCCATTCCGTACGCGGCCCACGCAGCGGTTGGCTCCGTGGTGCCCGGCATCACGGCGGCCTGATCTTCCGGGCGTTTAGTAGTGGTTCCAGTTCCCTGACGGGGGTGGAAGCTATCAGTAATGCCGTGCCTTTCTTCAAGAAGCCCCGGGCAAAGAACGCAGCGGGGACGTTGGCCATCATGGCCGCGATTCTCGGGTTCTTCTTTGCGGGTATTACGTTCCTGAACTACTGGTACGGGATTGTACCTGAAGCCAAAGTGACGGTGCTGTCGCAGGTTGCCGGCCACACCTTTGGCAGTGGTAGCATTATGTACTACGTGGTGCAGTTTGCGACTGCCCTGATTCTGGCCGTGGCGGCGAACACCGGCTTCTCGGCGTTCCCCGTGCTGGCGTTTAACCTGGCTAAGGATAAGTACATGCCGCACATGTACATGGACCGTGGGGACCGGCTCGGCTTTTCCAACGGGATTATCACGTTGGCGCTGGGTTCAGCCGTCCTAATCGCGATTTTCCATGGTAGTACGGAGCGCCTGATTCCGTTGTATGCGGTTGGGGTGTTCATTCCGTTTACGCTGAGTCAAAGTGGGATGATTCGCCACTGGCTGAAGCGGCGGGGGACGGAGAGCGGTATCTTTGGCAAGACTTTAGCGAACTTCTCGGGGGCGTTGATTTCCTTTGCCATTCTGGTGATTCTGTTCGTTTACCGATTGCCAGATATTTGGCCGTTCTTTATCATCATGCCGGCGCTGCTGTTCCTGTTTTACAAGATTAAGCATCACTACACGAACGTGGCGGAGCAGCTGCGTTTGATGAAAGACGATGCAAAGTTGCATGAGTACAGCGGTAGCACGGTGATTGTCCTGGTGGGTAACGTGACGCGGGTGACCCGGGGAGCGTTGAATTACGCGCAGACGATTGGCGATTACGTCATTGCGATGCACGTATCGATGGATGAGAACCCGACGAAGGAGCACGAGACGCAGGCGGAGTTCAGGGCGGACTTCCCTGACGTACGGTTTGTGGACGTGCATTCGAGTTACCGGTCGGTGCAGGGGCCGGTGATCCGGTTTGTGGACACGATTGCGCGCAACGCGGCGAAGCGGAACTTTACGACGACGGTGTTGATACCGCAGTTTGTGCCGCGAAAGGGTTGGCAGAATATTCTGCATAACCAGACGAATATTCGGTTGAGGGCGGCGTTCGCGCGGCGCGAGAATATTATTATGGCTACGTATAGTTATCATTTGAAGAAGTAGAGAGAGCGGAGCAGGCCGTTTAGAGAGAGCGGAGCCCCGCGCTTAGAAACCAGAGTATAAGGCAGGCCGGACGAGAATCCCGCACTTGGATTCTTGTTCGGCCTGCCTTATACGTCGGTTTCTGCGGGGCGCAGCTCGTTTCAATAAGCAAAGATAACGGAAAAGCGCCGGAGCATTCCCCGGCTATATATCGAGGGCCCGCACTTGGATTCTTGTTCGGCCTGCCTTATACGTCGGTTTCTGCGGGGCGCAACTCGTTTCAACACCAGACAGTAGCGTGGGAGCGCTGCAGTATTCACATTCCGCTCCCCACCAAGCATTCGGCCTCGCCGCCGGATGCTTTTAATATCCGCGCAATTACCGAACACCAACAAATAGGTCTTAGGTCCCATGTAACTTCCCTCAGTTTTCAGTAAATTTATAATCGTTAATAAAGATTGAAAACATCGTACATAACGAGGGAGAAAACTATGGCATTTTTGGAATTGCGGAACATCCGCAAATCGTACTTTCTAGGTAAAGAGGAGTTCCCGGTTCTTAAGGTATCAACCTCGACTTTGAACTGGGCGAATTCGTCTCCATCCTGGGTGAGTCTGGTGGTGGTAAGTCCACGCTGATGAATATCATTGGTGGGCTCGACCGGAACTTTGAGGGTTCCGTGACCATCAAGGGACAACTGCTGGACCACAAGAAGGAGAAGATGCTCGACGCTTACCGTCGGGGCACCATCGGGTATATCTACCAGGCGTATAACCTGGTGAGCCACCTCACCGTGTTGGAGAACGTCTTGGTGGCACTGGACATGACCACTTTGAACCACAGCGAACGGCTGGCTCGCGCCAATGAGCTGTTGGACCAGGTTGGACTGAGCGACCAGGTTAAAAAGCACCCCAACCAGCTGTCTGGTGGGCAGAAGCAGCGGGTGGCCATCGCCCGGGCGTTGGCTGCGGATCCGCAGGTTATCATCGCCGACGAACCCACCGGAGCCTTGGACTCGGTGAACACCAAAGAAGTGTTGGAACTGCTGAACCAAATTGCCCGGAGCGGTAAGTTGGTTATCGCCGTGACGCACTCGCAAGAGGTGGCCGATTACGGGACGCGCATCGTTCACCTTGCCGACGGGCAGATTGAGGGGGATGAACGCATCAAACCGGCCTTTGACCAGCAAGAACAGGAGACCAGCATCCCCGCTAAACCGCTGGCAGCCTGGGCATCGTACCGGACGGCGTTTAAGCACCTCACGTACACTTTCTGGCGCAACTTCCTGATTATTTTGGGGACTGCAATTGGGTTGTTTTCGGTCATGCTGTTCCTGGGGTTGGGTAACGGTATCCAGGGGTACATCAATAAGCAGGTTACCGATCTCGCTAATCCGAACTACCCCACGGTTTTGAAGAACGTGGATACTGACAACAAGAAGCCCGCCACGGAGCGGATGAACAGCACCATGCAGGCGATGACCACGGATTACCACTCCACGACGTTTAGTCAGGCCGACCTCGACGCTTTGGCGAACGTGAAGCACGTATCCAACGTCGAAAAGGGTTACCTGTTCAACGGTGCGAGCGTGAGTTACGGTCAGAAGCAGGCGGGTAACATGACCTACCAGACGTGGACCAACGCGTTTACCAAGAAGTCTATCAAGCGGGCCAAGCGCCTGGTAGCGGTGAGATTCTGGTGGACAAGAAGAACTTTGCGCAGGTTGTGTACAACAAACACTGGCGTGATATCGTTGGCAAGACCGTGACGGTGAAGTATACCGCCATGAGCAGCAGTAACCAGCCCGTGCAGATGAACGTTAAAATGAAGGTTGCCGGTGTGGTCGATACGGGCAGCCAGGGGGCAACCATCGCCGCCAACTTTGACGCCATGCACCAGCAGTTGGCGGATGCGCAGGCGGACGCAGCACCAACCTACGTCAACGTCAAAATTGGTAACACCAAGTACGTTAAGTCGACCACGGCCGCCATCAACAAGCTGAAGGACGGCAAGAAGTACCGGTTTGCCGCCATGTCGATTGGCAGCGTCCTGGACACCATCAACACGATTACCAAGCTGGCAACAGATGTTCTAGCGGCGATTGCTGGCATCTCGTTGGTCGTATCCGCTCTCATGATTATCGTCACGATGTACATGTCGGTATCTGAGCGGACCAAAGAAATCGGGATCCTCCGCGCGCTTGGTGAGTCACGCCGCGATATTCGCCGGCTATTCACTTCTGAGTCACTATTTATCGGTCTGCTGGCCGCAGTCCTGGGTACGGGCATGGCCTTTGGTATCGGTGCGTTGCTCAATAGCGCACTGTACCAAGTTGCCCACTTTACCATGATTAGTATTGCTCCGGGCAACGTGGTGTTTGCATTCATCATGGCCATCGTGATTTCGTTCCTCGCCGCGCTTCTACCAGCGCGCGCGAGTCGACTTAACCCGATCGACGCGTTGTCCGCGGACTAGTGAACGGTCGTAACGAGTCACAATTAAGCGAATAGCGTAATCAAAAACACTCAGCCCACCCCTGAATTAGCGGGGAAGGCTGAGTGTTTTTGCGTGCACAATTATTGGTCGACGTGGCCGTCCAGAATGACGTCCATAATTTCGCCGGCCATCGGCGCGATGGCCTCGTCCGCGCGGGGGTACGCCACGTTGTTAGTACCTGACCAGGCAATTTCGTGATCCCGCACCACGTATATCTTGGTCGCCATCCGCACCGCCTCGTTCACGTCGTGGGTGACCAGAATGGTGGTCATCTGCCGTTCCTGCCACAGTTTGAGGATGAGTTCCTGCATCTTGCGGCGGGTGAGCGCGTCTAGTGCCCCCAGCGGCTCGTCTAGCAGTAGTAGCTGTGGGTTGGCCATCAACGCGCGGGCGAGGGCCACCCGCTGCCGTTGGCCACCGGATAGTGAGTCGGGGTAGGCGTTAGCAAAGTCGTCCAGTTCAACTTCATGGAGTAGCTTCTGGCTTCGGCCAACCGTGCTTTATCGCTGGTATGCCCAAAGGTGAGGTTGTCCTGCACCGACATCCATGGTAGTAACCGGTCGTCCTGGAACATGACCCGGCTATTGACGTTGAGACCGTCGATGGTGTGGCCGTCCTGCGCAATTTCGCCGGTGCTTGTTTCCTCCAGGCCGGCGATCAGGCGCAGCAGGGTGCTTTTACCACCGCCACTTTGCCCGACTAACGCTACGAATTCCCCCGACTGGATGTCGAGGTCGATATCGCGGAGTACGTGGGCGTCGCCGTAGTATTTATTCACGTTTTGAATTGTTAGTAATGTGTTAGCCATTGTGTGTCGCACCCCCGGCGTTTTGCCATTCGAGCATCGGGTTCTCCAGTGATTTAGCCATCAGGTCGGATGCCTTGCCGAGTAGTGCGTAAATCACGATACACATCAGGATGGTCGACATGTCCATGAAGTTCTGCGCGTTAGTCGACATGTAGCCAATCCCGGAGCTGGCCGCCAACGTTTCGGCGACGATCAAAGTAGTCCACATCACACCCAACGCGTACCGAACACCCATCAGGATGGTTGGTAGCGCGCCGGGCAGGAGGATCTTGAAGAACAGTTGCGCTTTGCTGAGCTGGTAGGACCGCCCCATTTCGATGAGCTTCGGATCCACGCTGCGCAGACCGTGGTAAGTGTTGATGTAGATGGGGAAGAGCACCCCGATGGCCACCAAGAAAATTTTGGAAGACTCACCCACACCGAACCACAGGATAACTAGTGGAATCAGGGCCAGGTGGGGGATGTTACGCAGCATCTGTACGGAGGAATCTAGCAGTAGGTTCATCGTTTTGGACAGCCCCGTGCAGAGTGCGAGCACAAAGCCGATGACCCCGCCGATGACAAAGCCGGCCAGTGCGCGGTATAGGCTAATTGCCAAATTTTTCTCGAGCGTGCCGGACTGCAGACTCTTAATTGTAGTCTGCACGACACCCAGCGGGCTTGGCAAAATGTTGGCGTCAATCCAACCAACACTGGACCCTAGTTGCCACAGCAGCACCAAGATAACGGGGATGGTCCAGGGTAACAGGCGTTGTACCGTGACGGTTCCCCAATTACTAGTTGGTGATGTGGCCTTATTGGTGTTTTGCATTTCCATAAAATACTCCTCCTAAGTGCTGGTGCTCTAGCCGGCCGTCGTGGCTAGCAGTGAGTTTTTAACTCGGGTGTGCTGAATTTTACCGGTGGGCCCGGCGGCGAGACTGTCAACATAGACGAATTGGCCGGGAACCTTGAACCGGGACAGGCGTGCGGACGCGAACTGCGTTAGTTGGCCCGTTAACGTGGTGTCGCCGGTGAAACCGGGGTTCAGCACCACCGCTGCCGTGACGGATTCGCCGTAAATCTCGTCCGGCAGGCCCACGACCGCCACCTGATTGATGGCGGGGTGTTGGGTCAGAACGTTCTCAATTTCAGCGGGGCTGATTTTGTCGCCACCATGGTTAATCAGTTCCTTTTTACGCCCCACGATAAACAGGTAGCCATCGTCGTCCAGGTAGCCGACGTCGCCAGTATGGAACCAACCATGGCGGAAGTCGGACTGGTACTTGGGATCCAGGTAGCTGGTGATAACGTGTTCGCCGTGCAACGCAATTTCGCCGGTAGCACCGGCCGCCAGCGGCGTATCATCTTCATCCAAAATGACGAGGTCGGTACCAGTAGGGCGGCCGACGGACCCCACTTTGGGCTGGTCGACGGGATTCACCGTAATTTGGCTGGCGGCTTCGGTCATGCCGTACCCCTGCACGATGGGTACGTGGAAGTAATCTTCAAAGTCGCGCTGAACGTTCGGGAGCAAAGGTGCACTAGCCGAGCGGATAAAGCGCAACTGCGCCACCTGGGGCCGGACTGCTGGCCGGGTTTTAAGCAGGATTGCAATGATCGCGGGTGCTCCCGACAACCAGGTGATCCGTTCATCTTGCACCCAACTCCAGAAGCGGTGTGCACTAAACTTTTGCGCCACGATTAACTTGCCGCCGGAGATGGTGGTGGCCAGCACCGAAATTACCTGGGCGTTAATGTGGAATAGTGGCAGAACGACCAAGGTGCGGTCAAGAGGCGTGAGTGCTTGCGATTCAGCGATATCCTTTGCCGCAGCCAGTAGCTGGTCGTGGGTGAGCACGACGGCTTTGGGGTCGCCGGTGGTACCGCTGGTGTACATCAGGACGCCGATGGGGCTCGCGGTATGTTGCTGGAAGGCAGTCAGCTGGTCATTCGTGGCGACCGCCTGGCTGCTGACCGTGAAGACAGGTGTGGTGGCGGTAGCGTCGCTGACTTGGATGGAGAGGTTCACGTCGGCAAGTTGCGCGAGTTCACCACTTTGTTCAGCGTGGTTAGGCCCAAGGATGAGGGCTCCGTAGTGGTGACGGTGTAGCAAAGTAGCGAGTTCGGGTACGGGCATCGCGGGGTTGACCGTGTAAGCGACGGCGTGGAGCGCAAGCGTAGCGTACAACGCAATAATATTGTCTGGTCCGTTAGGCAGACTGATTAGCACGATGTCGCCAGCACCAACGCCAGCGTTGCGTAGGTTGGTCGCGAGTGCGTCCCGCTGTTCACGGACAGCCGCACCGGTTAACCAAGTGCCGGTGTTCAGGTCCTTGATCATGTGGTTGTGTTCATGGTTGTTGATTTGCTGGTTGATGGCGTCTGTGAGCTGAGTCATGGCGACCTCCTTATTTGTAAACGATTAGTTTTTAATGCTACGTTTATCATTATATGTTTAAAATGGCTTCAATAGTGTCATTATGCCGGCAAAATGTGTTAAAAGTATGAACCACAATCAAAAAAAGTTGTGTGAAGGTGATAGTTACGCGCAATGTTGAGGTTCGTTTCAGCAATTAAAAGGGGGCTGTGCCAAAAGGCGGTTAGCTCCCGATATACAAAACGCATCAGTGGAAATCCCGAAGTTAGGATTTCTGCTGATGCCGTCTTGTATGTTAGGGAGCTGTCTTTTGGCGCGCGAACATAACGTATTCTAAAGGCTGCTGTCACAATTCCTTTGGGTTGGTCATAGCCGATGCGGTTATTCTACGCTGCCAGTTAAATTTTGGGGTGCGGTAATCTTTGGCGGTAGGAATACGTCGTTAATTTGCATGATGGCAATGTCGTGGTTTGCTACCCGCATGAGGTCTTCGGTCACCCGGTGATCCGAGGCCACGTACAGGTGGGTATCGTTGTTACTGAGCAGACCCACAAGTTCAGAGTCTTCAAGCGTTTTGGCGTTAATAAACGGTACGCCGTGCAGTTGCTGTTTGGTAACCAGGTTGCGGTACTTTTTATCGTCTAGGCGCCCGATTAAGTACGATTCAGTTGGGTAATGGTGTTGCATCCACCAAGTGATAAGGTCGTTGGTGTCGGCAAAATTATTGATGAGGATACCCGATTCGTCGTACAGTTCGACACCGTTTTGCGTACCCCGGTTGTAGCTAACAACAATGGCAATCATACCGTCATGACCGTAATACTCCTCAGTAGCGAGCTCACCGGCCTGGTTGAAAATTGCGTTGGCCGACAAGATACCCGCGTCATTAAAGTAGCTTTGCTTACTGAGCTTACCGTCCCGCAGGTAATCAATTTGCGCAATGTGTTCGTTTTTGGCGGTACGGTAGTGGATGCGCAGGGTCCAGTCGTTATCCTTCAAGGTAGCGTTCAAAGTCTTGTGGTCCGAACTCCAGTTTTGCTGGGCGATGTTGCTGGGCAGGCTAACCGGAATGGCGGTGGCCTTACCCCGTGATTGGATCTGGTATAGCGGGTTAATCAGTTCGATTTGGTCAGCCTCGATACCGTTATCCTGGGCCCATTCGGCAATTTCATGGGGGAAATTAATGTCAAAGTAGGCCGAGTACACGCCCACTTTGTCCGCACCGCTTGCCAAAAGCCGGTGGGTGACTTTGTTGAGCTCCTCCGCGTGGTGGGGCAGGAAGGCATCAAAGTCAATGATGTACCGGTGGTCGGCGTCCATTGGTAGTGACGAAAAACGAAACGTGGTCCCAAACCACGAAACGAGTTGGGCCGCACCCGTTAGTAACTTATTAGTGGCATTTTCAATGGCGGTCTGTGTTGCCCGTTGCTGCGCTTTCAAATCGGCCAAGGTTTCGTTGGCCTGATCAATAGCGGTCTGGCGGTCCTGACCGTTACTCGTGATTGCCCGCTTTATATCACTTTGCTTCTTGGCGAGGTGGCTCAATTCAGATTCAATATCTGCGAGTTTATCCTGTTCGGCTGTCAGGTCAGCTGCGGTCTGCTCGTGGTCCTTTTCTAGACGCGACTTTTGTACGTTCAGCGTCTTTTCCCGTTGTTCAATGTCCTCAAGTTCTTTGCGGTAAGATTCGGCCATGCTCAGTAACTTGAGTGGATCCGATTCGTCGTGCAACTTGGTGACAATCTCTGCTTTTTTTATGTTCTAGTTCCTTGATGTCTTGCTCATTATGCTCACGCTGATTAGCTAAGTCACTCAGCTGGTTTTTGAAGGTGGACACTACGACTGACTGTTGCTTTTGCGCCTGCTCAACGTTGCTCGTGGTGGCAATACTTTCTGTAAGCTGTTCTTTAAGCGCATGATCAGTTTTCCTTTCCAGGGCAGTCAGTTTTTGCGTCTCAGTGTCAATTTTTGTGCGCAACCCTTCGAGTTTACTCCGGGCCTGGTGTAAGTCTGCTAGCTGGCGATCGCGTGCTGCGAAAAGTTGTTCCTGTAGTTGTTGACGTGCGTCGTTGTATTGCTCACTAATCGAGGCGATAATGCTCATCAATTGCTGAGCATTATCGATTGATCGGCCCGGAATATCATCTTGGAGCGGGGCAGGCTCATTCGTGGAAGGAACCGCAGCCTGGGCGGTTGTTGCGGGGGCGGGCCGGGTTACCTCCGGATTGGTTTTAACGGTTACGAGCGGTGCCGGCGTTGGTTCAATAGTGGCGGTTTTGTTTCTTTGTTTGAAGAATTTCATGATATTACCCCTCCAGAAGAAATTATGTGGTTTGGTACAGTGACGCGTCTTAATCCAATGCAATCAAAGCCGGCTAGTGGTGGCTGAATGCACTACAATTTAATTCGACAAAAACCCAAAGCCATCTAAATAATACTCGATTATAAGGTGTTTGCAAATAACAATTCGCTAAAATATAAAATAACATTTTTGATACTTTGGACACTCTTGCGGGTAAGTGCTGGAGTTATTTCAGAAAGCGACTAAATTAATTTTTTTTCGGCTCTAATTTGAGCACACATCGGATCACTGTTTGCATTATCCACGCATTTTTATTTACCGAGCTGGTCGACATAAATTGACGCTCTTGTCGATTGCCCACCTCATGGAATGATGCCCGGATAATGTTTGATTGTGAATCGAATATAGAAGCCATTTTGTAATTCAATGATTAACAATCCGGCCTAATGGTGGTATCCCTTGCTACCACGAGGCTGATGCTAGCCTGATTTTTGTGGCTGGCAAAGACAACCAAGTGTAACGATTCACAATTTGGACTGTAGTCGCTGCAGTTTGATCAATTTGCGACTCTGAATCGATGCAAAGAAAATGGCTCAAGTTACGCCAACGTGGTGTGAATATGCATAGCGTGGAGTGGTATCGCCAAAAATTATAGTTTGCAAAAAAAATAGTTTAGACAATTTAACAAAAGCTGTCTAAACGTGCTTGACGGTAATTCACACGCCTGGTTATAATAACGACGTGCAAGACAAACTATTACGTAGTATAACCGCCGCCCGTCCAAGCGACGCTTATACGTACTATACGTGAATGGTCATCTGGATTGTGCGCTGAGCTTTTTGGTTCATGAGATATTAGGAGGGACGAAGATGAAGATTAGAGGTACTCGTTCATACGAGAGACTGGAAACTGACACGAAACAAAGGTACAAAATGTACAAGGACGGCCGTCACTGGGTTTATGCCGGCCTGTTGACCACATTTTTTTGTTTCGGTAGCAGTTCTTGGCGGCGGGGCACAGTCCGTTAGCGCCGACACGACTGATGCGGTTGTTTCCAGTGCAACAACAAATACAGATACCGGAGCAACTTCGGCTACATCAGATGCTTCGGCGCAGACGGCGACTAATTCCGCTGCCAGTGTGGCGCCATCAGCTGCTAGTCAGGCGGAATCAGCACAAAGCAGTGCTAGTTCCGCAGCTGCGGTTGCGGCACCAACACTTGACCGGCCAACCGTAACGGCTAATGGCGAAACCGCCACTTTGATTGGTACCGCAACTGCGGGGTCTACCATTACGGTTACTGTTGACGGTGTGGCCCAATCACCAGTCGCTGTTAGTGCTACAGGTACTTATAACATTACTGCTAAGGCGGGAGCTACAGTTAAGCTGTCGCGACCAAAGACGGTCAGTCCGGCCAGTCCGTGACTATTACTACTCCTGCTCCGGCCCAGGGACAGACAAAGACGTCCGTAGATGCAACATCTGCGACTGCTTCCTCAGCAGCAACTGATTCAGATGCCGCTGACACCCCGGCAGCAAGCGACGCTGCTTCTTCGGCAGCTACTGCTACGACGGCGGCGTCCAGTTCGGCAGCCGCTTCAAGCGATGCTGGTACCACTGCCGAAGCTGTTGGCCTGACCAGCACGCCAACGCAGGTGTACGACAAAGACTCTGACAGTTACATCATCACGGGTTCGGCAACGCAGCATCACGTGTAACCTTCAAGAAGGGGACCACAACGGTCGTCGCAGTTACTAGTGCGGCTGACGGTTCATTCACTGCTAAGTTGCCAGCTGGTGACTCTGGGGTTAAGGCTGGCGACACGATCAGTATCACCGTCCAAAACGGTACGACCACTTCTACACCTAAAACCTTGACGTTGGTTAACGGTACAACCGAGACCAACAAGGTGAACAAGACCGGCCTGCTTGAAGGTCAGTTGTTCGGCGAATCTGGGTACGCTTTGGACAACACCGCACAGGCGCAGTTGGGTGAAACGGCTGCCGTTACGGACGTAGTTAAGAAGCTAACGAGGCCAACTTGCAGGTGCAGAACTCCGGTCGTATCACTGACACGACTGGTACCGCGCTTTCGCCAACTGACGACAGCTCTACGGATAACAACGATAGTTACGATGACACGATTGCCTATGGTGGTAAGACGTACGTCAGTGGTGCTAACAAGCAGTCGACCATTGCAGTTGACTTCTTCAACGACCAGGGTGCCATTTCATCCGACTACAGCGAAAACAAGGACAAGTATGCCCTTAGCAACCTGCAGTACAGCGTTGGTAAGTACAGCTACCTGTTCGCCGACCCAACCGATACTAACAAGCACACGCGTTACGCCGACATTGTGGTCGCGACTGAAAACCCTGGTCTTTCCGCCAAGGTGATCGGTGCTACTACTAACGGTGCGACGTTCGGCTTTGATACAGCGATTAATAACTCGGTCAAAGTTGGTACTTGGGTGGTTCAAAGTGTTAACCGTGCCGGGGCAATCGTTAAGAACCCTGATACCGGTGAAACTTTCCAGATTACTGATGCTTCGTCTATGTCTAACCAGGTGTTTGGTGAGAGTGGTTTGACGATTGATAGTAAGCTGGCTAACACCGCCGTTGTTGAAACCACGTTTACTGGTGGCGGGATTGAGAAGTTCCTGTCTACGATTACCGGTGGTTTGACCGGTGTTATGGGTGCCGCTGGGGTTGTTGCCCTGGTTCCTGACTTGGTTTCGAAGATTGTTGCCATTATCGGGACGGACAACACTTACTACGCTGGTTTGCAGGCATCCATCCAGAAGGTTAAGGATGACCAGGCACAATTAGCTGCTCTGGGTGGCAACTCCTTCTCAATTACTTCACTGGAACCAGTTGAAAAGCAGAGCGATGGTACTTACAAAGTAACTAACTCTTCAACCTTCCTGGAAAGTGTGACTAACTACGTTCAGTACCTGGCCAACACTTGGATTGTTGACTTGTACGACATGGTTGCTTCCCTGATTGGGGTTTCCACTACTTCCGTCAATGGTGGTACTAGTGCGTTGGGTTCCCTGCCTGGTGGTATTGGTTCCTGCTTGATGGTCTGAGTGACACCCTAAACCAGGATGTTGAAGATGCGTACACGACCGTTACTAACTTTATCGCTGATACTGTTGGGACTGGTCTGGGCCAAGTACTTGACTTGGGTGTTGCTGGTTCTCAGAAGATCATCCTGCCTGTTTCCTGGAATGATCCTGACTTCACCGCCCAGGAGAATACCAATGGTCAGCAGCAGCTGGACCAGGTCGGTGCGGGTAACTTTACTCGTCTGACCCTGACGGCAACGCGACGTTCTTCAACGTTTCGCCGGATTCGCCCTTGGAAACGTCACTGGTTTACCAGCGGACTGACAAGGACCATCTGTACGAACAGTACGAGGGTCTTTCTACCGATGAGAAACTGAGTGATGCTGGTGTGGCTGCACGTTTGGCCCTGCAAGATCTGAGTGCAACTAAATACAACGATGCGGACCCATTGAACGCAAGCAGCCCGGATGATATCTCGACTGATTCTGACAAAGATGGTATTTCTGACTTTAACGAAATGTACGTCTTCCACACTAACGAACACATCGCCGATACTGATGGTGACGGTCTGAGCGACCTGCAGGAAGCTCAGTACGGTACTAAGGCCGGTGAACCTGACGACGTCAAGAAGGGTCACGAAACTGCTTTGGCTGCCGATAAGGATACTGATGGTGATGGTATTTCCGACTATGACGAAGTGACCAAGTACCATACCAACCCAACCAAGGCCGATACCGATGGTGATGGCCTGACTGATGGCCAGGAAATCGGTGTTAAGGATGCGGATGGCAAGGTCATCACGGCATCTACCGGTACCAACCCATTGATGAAGGACACTGATGGTGATGGTATTCTCGATGGTAAGGACACCACCCCATTGGACAACGGCTGGACTGGTACTGATACCGATGGTGACGGTGTTCCGGATGATGTCGAAGCGAAGTTGGGTACTGACCCGAACAACGTCGACACTGACGGCGATGGTTTGGACGACTTTGCTGAACTACAGTACGGTACGGATCCATTGGCTCAGGATAGTGATGCTGACGGCGTTTCCGACGGACAGGAAGTTAAGGATGGAACTGACCCAACTAACGCTGATACCGATGGCGACAACCTGACTGATGGTGAAGAAAAGACTCGTGGGACTAACCCACTGATGATTGACACTGATGGCGACGGCTACACTGATGGTCGTGCACGTCAGGATGCATCACAGTACGACATCACGACGGCATTTGTTGCGGTTGGCGGTGTGGAACTTTCCAACGACCCATCCGTAACGGGGAGTACTGCTAAGGGCTACGTTGTTACTGGACAGGGTACTCCGGGCGCAGATATTACCATTACTGACCCGAGTGGTAACAAAGTTGGTGAAGGTACCGTTGATGGCAACGGTAACTACAGCATCAATGTTCCGGGTACTGTTGGCGCTGAAACTGTACTGACGGTCACTCCATCTAAGGATGGCAAGAACGGCGATTCCAAGAAGGTTACTACACCTAAGGATCCAGCCGACCTGAAGCCAGCATTGAGCAACGCTACTGTAACTGGTAACTCCACTGATGGTTACCAGGTAACTGGTACTGGTACTCCGGGCGCAACTATTGCTATCACTGATAATGGTGGTAACAAAGTTGGTGACGGTACTGTTGGTACGGACGGCAAGTTTACCGTTCCTGTTCCTGGTACTGTTGGCCCAGAAGCAACTTTGACCTTGACCCCTGCTAAGGGTGGCGTTACTGGTGACCCAATCACTGTAACTACTCCTAAGGACAGTGGCGAAACTTCGAACTAGCGGGAACGAGTCCAACCCAAGTGGTAACACTTCGAACCCTAGCGGGAACGAGTCCAACCCAAGTGGTAACACTTCGAACCCTAGTCGGAACGAGTCC
>NZ_BBAI01000051.1 GCF_001311175.1 Lacticaseibacillus pantheris DSM 15945 = JCM 12539 = NBRC 106106
TCGTCGCGTCGTCGGTGTCGTCGGTGTCGTCGGTGTCGTCGGTGTCGTCGGTGTCGTCGGTGTCGTCGGCACTAGTGTATTCGTGATGTCGAAGCCGTCAACCTTTGATTTGTACCCTTCTGGCACGTTCTGTTCCTGCACCGTGTAGACAATCTTCTGCCCCGCCGCGTACTCTGGCAGATTCGTGAATTCATACTGCCAGTCGTCGGCAGCCGTGACGGTCTTCGTCGCCGTCTGCTTACCATTGGCGAACAAGGCTACGGTTACTTTGCCTGGACGAATTCCGTCCTGATTGTTCTTGTCCACCCACGTCTTGGTACCACTGACCGTCGTTGTGCCCGGCTCGTGCGAATTCGTCACGTTAAAGCCATCAACGCTGGATTTGTAACCGTCCGGCACGTTCAGTTCCTGTACGGTTTAAGTGATTTTCTTCCCGGCCGCAAACTCTGGCAGGCTAGTGAATTCATACTGCCAGTTGTCCGCCGCCGTGACGGTCTTTGTCGCCGTCTGCTTACCGTTGGCGAACAACGCTACCGTCACTTTGGACGGACGTATGCCATCTTGGTCGTTCTGATCCTTCCAGGTCTTGGTACCCTGCACGCTAGTGGTAGCCGGTTCGTGCGTGTTCGTCACGTCAAAACCGTCAACGCTAGCCTTGTACCCATCTGGAACGTTCAGTTCCTGCACAGTGTAGTTAATCTTCTGCCCCGCCGCAAACTCTGGCAGGCTAGTGAATTCATACTGCCAGTTGTCCGCCGCCGTGACGGTCTTCGTCGCCGTCTGCTGACCGTTGGCAAACAACGCTACCGTCACTTTAGCAGGACGTATGCCGTCCTGGTCATCCTTGTCCGACCAAGTCTTCGTGCCCCGAACCGTCGTCGTCGCCGGTTCGTGCGTGTTCGTAATCGTGTTGGTCGCGTCGTCCACACTACTGGTGTACCCATCCGGCACGTTCAGCTCGCGCACCGTGTAGGTAATCGGCGTCCCGTTCACGTCCACCTCATCGAGCCCATTAAACGCAAAGTCGGTGTTCGGGGTCGTCAGCGTCTGCGTCTGGACTGGCGTACTCCCGCCGTTGGCAAAGACACCAATCTGGATGCTGCTAGGCCGCAACCCATCCTGGTTATCGTGGTCAGCCCACACTTTGTGCCCATTGACCGTGACTTTGCCTTCCGTCCCGTCGCCGGTGGCGCTGCCACCAACACGGACCTGTGCCTGGCCGGAGTACGAACCGCTGGTGGTGTCAAAGTCGACGTCGCCACCCGTAGTCGCGAGCTTCCCGCTCATGGTGAAGCTGTTGTTCATCACGGCCGCCGCCCCGGTCGCCAGGTACGCCGCATCCGTAATGTTAGTGGCGTACAGCAGGTTGAGGGCCTCCGTGATGTCCTGCTTGAACGTCACGGTCAGGTTGCTGCCGCTGTGAGTCACCGTGTAGTCACTCGTCGGCACGTCCTTACCCGATGCCGCGTACGTTACGTGGAAAGTGTCCGCCGCCAACGTCTGGTTCGACGTACCGATTGTATCCACTACCTGCACGTTTTTCAGGTACTGGTTGTTCGGGTTAATCGCGACCTGCCACTGAACCTGGGTATACCTTTGCGTCTGGTGGTTGTAGGTTTCATCAATCAACCAGCCGATTTTCCGGGCATAATCCTGGTTGCCCGTCACGTCAGAACCAGTATTCTTCTCGCCGCGAGCCCAAAATTCAAGCGTCCCGGCTTTGCCGTACTGGTGTTGCTGGTAGTAGGTGCCAAAGGTGATGCGGCCGGTCGTCGCGCCTTTGTCCGCATAAAAATTCCCGACCAGCTGCTGATTGTCCGGATCAACCACGGGGTACGATTGAACCTGGCTAAACTCAACCCCGTTTGGTAAGGTCACCGTCACGTAGTCGCCAGATTGCACCTTCACGTCGTCGCCCACCGACCAGTGGTATTGCACCTTAACGTTATCCCAAAGCGTCAGCTGGCCCGGATTTTGGACCACCTTGCCATTCTGGTCGGTGACCGTTGCGTCCGCAGCCGTTAACCCTTGCGACGGTAACTCTTGACCGCCACCAACCGCATCAACGCTGGAGGGCACCGCCGTAAACAGCTGCCCCAAAATCAGTACCAGACCCATCAGTAATGCAAAGACAGTACGCCAACTTTTCCCTGAACCTTTAAACATAATGCACCCTCACTATTTGCGTCCGTAGCGACATGTTAGAACCCGGCAACTATGGGCTTATTCACGATAAGATTATAGCATTGGTTAACGGGGCATACGACCGAAAAAGCGATAAAATCATCGTATATATATTATTAATTTACGCTAGTTACTTTCATAACCCTTATACACACGCCATCACAAAGACAAAGTATCGTTGACCGACAAACAAGCCAGTGGTACCTTTACCAAAACTATGATTCCAAGCCCACGTCAATATCTACCTAAATTACTGATCTTGGCATTATGGAAGAAGGTGCCCTATGCAACCCACAATCGGTAGTATCCTCAAACAACAACGGCAGTCGCAAAGGTTGTCGCAAGTCCAGGCAGCGGACGGTATCTGTTCCCAGTCCATGCTCTCATCAATTGAGCACGACCGGTACACGCCGAACGCCCAGCTACTCATCGCGCTGTGTGCGCGCCTCGGGTTGGCGCTGGACGTACTCAACCTCGCGACCAACTACGCAATTAGCGATGCGGACACCATCAACGACCGCGTGGTCACGCTCTGTAACGCGCACCGCTACCAAGAACTGCTGAATTTACTGAACGACCAAGACGTGATTGACCACGTCCAAACTGACGCCCAAACGCAATCCTATTATTACTACATGGCTGTCGCCCAACTACAGGCACCCGCGACCCCACAGCTGACGGCGGTCCGCCAATCGCTCCAGCAGTCACTCGCCAGCGCACCGGCAACGCCCACAGCTTTGACCCGCCTCGCCTGGGTCACTATGGCGTACCTCGACGCCATCAACCAGCAGGCAAAGTCGGCCGACGAATACTGCGACCGGGCGCTCGCCGAGCTGGGCGGCGACCGCTTTGACCCCAACCTCAACGTGGTCTACTACCTCGCCGCCCTCACGCAGCACCAGTTGGAGCGGGACCACCGCAGTCTTAAGCTACTGTTAGACGGCATCGACTTTATCACGGCCCACGACTCACACTTTATGCTGGCCAATTGTTACTACCTCATCGCGGTGATTGCGCAAAGCAACGGCGACGCGGGCCGCCACCTAGAAGCAGAACAACAATCAGCCTTCCTCGCGCAACTATTTGATGAACACGTGCACAAACCGTAAATATTAGTATTCTGATTTTTGCTGACCCGCCCCGTTCGGTATGCTGAAACCATACTTAATAAGGAGCGTGACAGACATGCAAAAATTCTTTGATAACACCATTACCATCCAGGCCAACCCGGCCGCCGTGGCCGACATTCTAGCTAACCCGCAGCGGCTAGTTAACTGGGATGAGGAAATCAACACGGTGGCCACGACCGCCAACCACACCTTTGCCATTCACCGGCACCGTGACGCCATCAATGCCGCTGAGGAATTGACGGTGTCGAACAAAGGTGACGTGATTAGTTACCACGTCCAGGGTGACCGCCTCAACTACCAAGTCGACTTCGCGCTGACGGGAGACGGCGACGATACAGTGGTCGTCCAGACCGTCGTAGTTGACCCCGCGGGCGTAGCCGGGGTGCCGCTCAAACTGCTGCGGCCGGTGGCTCGCCGCGGGTTTATGCAGAATCTGCGGGTACTAGCCACAGTGGCGGAAAGCGGTATAACGCTGTAAAAACAGTCACGCCCTACCGCTAATATGCGGTAGGGCGTGACTGTCGTTGTAAATATTAGTCCTCAGTCCAAAAATTTTCGCGGCCCACTAAGGAACCATTATCTTTCACGTGATTCTTCTCAATTGCGGCTCTGACATCAAGCCCAGTCGCTTCATCATATAAATTGGTGTTACCGGGTATCAACTTGATGACACCGTCCTCTTTTAGAACTGCCCTGTATTCAATATTAACATCAATATTAAACGATACGGGTAATGGGACCATGATTTCGTCGCCAACTTTGCGTATCCTGACCAAGTCCAAATGCTTAACTTCATCAGAGCTTTTAGCAGCACTCATCAACCCACCTCCGTCATAATCACAGGCGATTTGCAAACTAACTGTTTTCGTTTACAGTATACGTTACAACAGGTTCATTCATAGGGAAGTTCATCAACCTAAAGAGGAAATACAATGTTCAACCACGATCAAATCATAGCGGCAATGCGCGAACTCAATGAGGCTCTGCAAACTGACCATGCACATTCGCAGACCGCCACCTACGTGCAATCATCCCTATCCAAATTACAGGATGCATGCGGCGCAACCTTTGCCGACACATTCCAGCAATTACTCAACCAGATATCAATGGTCATGATTACGGATGGTCTCACATTAACTGCACGCGAAGTTGCCGCGCTCGCTGCGGTCCGGAAATTGCACCCGTCCGGACACAGACTTTGAACCTAGTTTCAAGCATTCGCCCAATCGAACGGTGTTACCAGGATAGAATCCCCACCGTCTTCGTGGGCCAGCCGATAATTAAAGTCTAATTGGGCGAGCAGGCGCGCGCTCACCCCGGTGGCTTGCTCAATCCGTTTAGCAACGGTGATACTCATGTACGCCTTACGATTCAGGATAAACGACAGCTGCTTTTGCGAAATTACGATATGTTGGGCAAAGTCCGCCTGGGTGACGTGGTGCATTGCCATCAAATCCTGCAGTGCGTCGGCGGCCGAGGTGCTGGGCACTTTGTCCATCGTCACTGACTGATCAAAATCAACCTTAAACACGCGTGACACCAACCTTTCTAGTGATAATCCACTACCCCAAAATCGTTACAAAAGACATTTTTTTTCAAAGCAATAAAAGACGCGGAGAATGTCCGCGCCCACCAAATAATTTTATCTTTACCTCATTACGCCCCAAACGTGTGCAGTGCCGGCAACGCGTCTACGCGGTCAATCAGCCCTAACATTTTAGACTCGGCATGCTGGTAATCATCCATGTGGCCGCCGAACTTGTCATTGAATCCGGCCAGTCCACCAGCAACGAACGCGTACTCGTACTGGTAAACATCATCGTAAGCCTTGGCAAACTCGCCCAGCAACGGGTGCTGCTCTTCCCCGCTCAACTGCAGCGCCATCTGGATCACCCGAAAGTCGGTGTACGCCAGCTCAAACTGAATGGCCCACGCGCGCATAAAGTCGTGTTGCGCCTGTATGTGCAGAAAGTGGTGTTCCACCGTCCAACGCAGCCGTTTGATTGAATCCGTTACGTCCATAATGTTTCCCTCCCGAATTGTTATCACGATTAACTTGTTTCCAAAAAGTAAGCGTGTTCTTCACAACGCCAGTATACACCTAATAACAACATGCAGCACCCACCAACTAACGCAAAATGGTACCCCGCCCCGTCACGTGACTGGATACCATTTTTGTTATTCAAAGTGAATTTGTACCATCTGTAAATGCGGGAGTCGCACCGGAATTACTACCCGGCCGTCTTCCTGCTTCAGTGGCACCCACGTCGTGACGCTCTGGTCCCCGTCACGGCTCAGCACTACCGCCGTGGTGGCGTCCAAATGGTGCGCCGGCACCCACGTGATGCGGTCATAATCATCCAAAGTAAAATTGGCCGCCCACAGCATAAGGCCGTCCTGCGTGGTCACAATCAACTTTGCATTCGGCATCCCCACCAGGTAGTCCACATTCGTAATCGTGTCCAGCATCTGTTGGTACAACCCCTGCTTGAACCCGACGTACTGGGATTCCCACCCGTACTTGGGGTCCTCATCCATTGGCATCACGATTGTGCGGTGGTTGATCACCGCCATGACCGGCCCCAGTTGCGTCCCGTCCGCGCTGTACGCGTGGCTCCAAACGTCGACGTCAGACCCAGGCGCGTATCCCAACCGCAGGTAATCCCCGGTATGCTGCAACATCGTCACGCGCGGGTCGGCAACCCCCTCGACGGTGTGCCCGTCCGCGGCTTCGTAGGACTGGTAGCCGGTCCGAACGGCGTGCCACTCAGCATTGTCGACGTGTATCAGGTCACCCAAACCCAGGTCCAGCAACACCTGCACGGCCTCACCATCCAGCAGCGTGACGTTATCCGTTAACAACTGCTGAATCGTGTCCGGTGCAAAGTTGCGGAGGAGCTGGCCGCTGATGGCCAACTGTTCACCCGCAAAGTGTGTATCGGGTTGTACCGGCGTAATGGTGGTGGAGAAACCCATCGTACCCAGCAGTGCGGCCCAGTTAGTCTCGTGCGGCAACAGTTCCACCGGGTCTTTGCCCGCGTGCGTGTGTAACGTGTACGCGGAGTCCTGATCCACCAGCACCCGAATACCCCGGGTCGTGCTCATCCACAGACGGTGGGTGGTGATGTCGTCGAGGAACGGCTTGCTGGCAGCCAGCATCTCCGCGTAATGATAATCATCGTCAATCCCGTTACCAATCATGTCAAAGAGGTTGAGGAGGATGCCGCGGGCGCCGACCAACGCGGCGGTCTCAATCTGGAACTGGGTAAAGGCCACCGACTTCACGAACGGTGAGTACATGTAGTTCTCGAGCTCGGGCAACAGTTCCGCATCGTCCCCCAGGTAGGCGGCGGTGGTGCGGGTGTAGTCTTCAAAGACGCGGCTGTACTTGAGCGGCGCAATTTCGTTGTACGCAGGCAAGTGTGGCCGGGCAACCCATGGGTGACCCTCACCGGATAGACCCGCAAAGTGCCCGGCCCAGTCGCGTCCCTCCAAGGCGTGCCAGTTCGGGAACGACGTCATCTGTGCCAGGTTAGTCTCGGGCGAAACGGCGTGGACTTGCGCTTCAATTGCGCTGACGGTCGCCTTCATCTCTTCGCGAGCGGTATCCAGGTAGACTTTGCGTTCGGGCGTGGGTGCACCGGGCGCCAGCATGGCTGCCACGAATGCGGCCCGGGAGACTTTCCGGCCCAACTTTTCCTGGTAGATGGCCATGTGCCGGTCGCAGAAACAGCCCAGTTTCAGCGGCGTGTGGTTGTAGTGGCGGAAGTCGTCCTCGAGCCACAATTCGCGGGGATGCAAAGTCGCGTACTGCGCGTACCGGTCAGCCAAATACGCCCGCCACCCCGGATCACCGGGACAAGCAATTTCTGTCGCCTGCCAGCCGTTAATGTCGACCAACGTGCTGAACCCGAGGGCGGGGCTAACGGTGTGTCCGCGGTCAGAGTGCATGATGGTAGTCCAAGGATTCAGGCTGGTGCTGACGCCGAGGGTGGCGAGGTGGTCGGACACGGGTTTGATGGCGTCCAGCCACATCTGGGTCTGGTCAGCATCCAGGTGACTTTCATTGAGCTCTTCGGGGTTGATGAAGAACGCAACGTTATCGACGTGTGCCTGTTGAACAAAGGCGTACAGCTTGGCGTCTTTGGCCGGCGTATTGGTACGCGGATCCAGGGTGTAGCGAAGCGAGTATTGGAACATGGGGGCCTCCTTGTGGTATGTAGGTTGCAATATTATCAAGCGCTTACATTGTATCACATTTGAGTTTCGCCCCCATCATCTGGACAACGCGCAATATTTCTAATCTCGCCTTTCCTATCCAATCAAAAACACCCAGATGTTGGTCTGAGTGTTTTTTTTGTTTAAGTCCCAGAAGTTAAATACGTCGGTAAAATCCAACCTGGCAGTTCACGTAAATCACACCATATTACCAACAACCTTAACTTTGACCCGAGTTGAATCTCCAGGAGCATATTGCAAAGGTACTTCCTCCACGTCAACCACTTGAACAGTGTCTTGGTCGGCACCGGCCTCAACTGCCTGACGTGTAGCATCCTCCGTCGTAGCAGTGATTGCTTCTTCTCGGGGAATCGTGACGTACTGATACAAACGTTCAGACTGACCACCAATCTGAGCAATGGTGGCTCCAATCGCGTTTGCCACACCGCCCAGTGCAGAAGTAAACGTCTTCTTAGTGCCTGCAATCGCCTCGGTAGCAATAATGGCCCCGCCGCCAACTAAAACTAAATCCACAGGTTCTGCGCTCGTCTTCATTTTATCAACAGCATTAGCCAACTGGGCTTGAATAACATCTACTGCTTTGTGTGCAACGGATAGCGAAATCACGTCCGTTAACTTTGGATTACCGAGTTTCACCTTACCTAACCGGACGGCGATATCGGTGGCGGTAATCGTATCACCTCCAAAACACAAGGCTTTATCTGTAATTGCGTAACCAACACTATCGGGCCCAACGGTCACCGAACCATCAGTCAGCTGGCGAACGATGCTTCCTCCACCCAACCCAATAGAAAGTATGTCGGGCATCCGAAAATTAGTTTGTACCCCTCCAACTGATACAGCCTTACTTGATTCGCGGGGAAAATCATTAACCAATACTCCTAAATCTGAGGTTGTGCCCCCGATGTCCAAAACCAGGGCATTTCGCCGTTTAGACAAATACGATGCCCCGCGAATACTATTAGTCGGACCGCTACCGATGGTCAGTATTGGGTATTTAGCGGCATACTCTAACGACATCAGCGTACCATCATTTTGGCATAGGTACACTTGAGCATTAACCACACCCTTCGCCTTCAAAGCAGCCGAAAAGCCCTTGGTAACTCGACTAATGACTTGATACAGGCCGGCATTCAAAATAGTGGCATTCTCCCGCGTAATAAGTCCAATACTACCAATTTTGGATGATAGGGAAACCGAAATTTCTTCCCCTAACTCTTCTCTGGCAATGTCCGCTGCCCGCTCTTCCTGGTCACGATTTAAGGCTGAAAATACGCCCACAATTGCTACAGAGTCTACCTTCCCCGACCACTTTTGGAAAGTTGTCCGTAACTCATCTTCATCTATAGGCGTTAATAATTGGCCATCATATTCATATCCACCGTGTACGAGTTGATACTGTCCAGTGAGTGAATTCACCAAATCCTTTGGCCACTCAGTGTAAGGGGGATGGCAGCAGTAGCCGGATACCCGAGTCTAACAACCCCAACGCGCGCCAGTTGCTTGCGCTCAACAATGGCATTAGTTGCCTGGGTGGTCCCCAGCATAGCAGCCGTTACCGAGGTGGGATCAATCCCACTTTCTGACAAAACAACGTCGACTGCTGAGTATATACCGCTCTCAACATCTGGGGTCGTATGCGTTTTGGTACTTGTTAATACGGAATCATTATCATCTAAAATCACTGCATCAGTGTTTGTTCCCCCAACGTCAATTCCTAGTCGATAACTCATCAGTCAATAACCCCCTTTTTCTGTGCTTCTGCAACTAGCTCTTCAACCGGTTGATAATCAATGTCGTACTTAAAGTAACGAGGGCCAACGCACTCTATTCCAGCAGGTGTGCGCCATTTATCATCCGCGGGTAAGCCCAGAACATGAACACGTTTTCCGTACCGCAACTCCTCATTAGTGACAGGATCTAGCGTTTCAGTATCTATCAGCGTAATCAAGTCAGGTGCGGTGGCAACAACGGTTCCACTTACAGAAAACACAATGTTCTCATTTTGAAATTCAAGTTGACCCATACGACCACTGTCACCATCAATTCCAGAAAAAAAAGTACAGTGCCAAAGTTAAAGCCAGACTTTGTAACGTGCTTAATATCTGTTATTTTAGCAGTAAACATCCGCTGACCATTTGTTACATCGAGTAACGCTGCCAGCGCACTTGCAGGCGTAGGATAATCACCCAAATGGCGAATTAAATGGCCTATTTTTTTGGCATTTAGTAATAATTCCCAAAACTCCATCATTACGCAAAGCATCGCCAGTGGTTGTATCACTGACAGATTGGGAAGTAGCACCCATTTCCACCGTAACAGCACGAGCAAACTTTTCCGCATCATGTGGACTATCGACATCAATCTGAACTAGGTTGCCTTTCTCATCTGCTAAAATTAACGGGCAGATTCTGTGACCAGCCAATGCGAGGGTAGACATTTGCAGTTCTGGAAAGGCCCTACCCATGCCATCCGCATCAACAACGGGCAACCCCAGCTTGGCTCCAACGATAAACGGAATCATCGAGTTAATACCACCCGCCTCAATGGGAAAAACCGCATCAACATCACGCCCTAAAATCTCCCGCAACTTGTTCATCATTAATTCGAACTCACTACCGTTAGGAAACTTTTCTAATCCAACTGCGGGGGCGCCAATTCCGGATGGTGATGTCACTAAGAAATCATCTGGAACTTCGCTCGGATCTAGCAAGCTAACGGGACCGTGTTCTCGAACCGCTGCGATTGCCATGAGCTTCCCAACTTCAGGATTACCACCACCACCAGCTCCCATAAGGGCGGCCCCAGTGGCGATATCACGTAATTCTTCAACTCCAATTTGACGCATCTTTTAAGCCTCCAGCCTTTTACGATCAAATAATTTCATGCCCAAGTAATACAGAGCTCCGGAGATTACTAATACGTTTAATGATTGGATCCCCCAATTTGCGTACGCACCCGCCAAAGTTCCACCTGCCCACGCAATAATTGTGACCAACGGGAATCGTTCTTCCTTTGATGGCAATTGGCCTACTAGCGACTTTCATCCAATTCATGACGAGAACGTTTTAAAACCCAATAATCAATGAACATGATGGATGCAATCGGAGGAAATACTAACCCTAACAAGGTTAGAAAATCAGAAAAATGGTCAATCAATCCTACGACGGATAAAAAGGTACCAATTAAGCCTGAAACAATGGTAATCGCTCCTCGGTTAAAATCTTTACGAAAAACTTGTTTAAAGAAATTGGCAAAATCCAGTGACGCCGAGTATAAATTTAAATCATTCACCTTAACTGAGCTGAAGATAACTAAGAGAATGCCGAAGCCGCCCGTTAACTGATAAATAATTGGCATTATCTCTTCCTTACCAACAGCGTGTGCCATCAGTACACCAAGTACGTTAACTCCAAGTTCGCCAATTAATGTGCCGATTACCGACACCCAAAATACATCCTTTGCGTTGTGATTAAACCTATTCAAATCAGGCATGATAATGGCACCAATAATGAAATTACCCGTAACCATAGTAATTGCTGCACTCATTGAAAGAGCAGCTCCTGGAGCCGCCATGGTGATCAGACCTGTCAAAGTATGCCCTTTAAACATGCTGTAAGTCGCAATGCCAATCACGATAATAAAAGCAGGCACAGAAATATTTGAAGTCCAACTCAGTCCTTTAAATCCAAATAGTACTGAAAAGGTTACGACCAGCCCTGTAATCGCAGCAACAAGGGGGAAACTTACATGTCCCGGTAAAAGGGCGATAATTCCCTGGGCAAAAATTGAATTTTGAATCCCAAACCACCCAATCAAACTTATACCAAAGGTTAAACCTACGACAGCAGAACCAATTGTGCCGAATCCAGTCCACTTAGAAAGCAGTGAAGTTGATAGCCCTTCACGCTGACCAGCAACGCCCAGGCCAAAGGCGATAAATTCTAGAAATGTACTTCCGACCGTTGTAGCAATCACTGCATCCCAAAAACTCATTCCGTAGCCCAATTCCGCTCCCAACATGAACTGACTGAGCGCTACGAATCCACCAATTTGTACAATCAAAACTCTCCACATCGGTGTTTTCCCTTCTGCAGGAACCCGTTCAAGTGAATAGTCATCGGTCATATTCGCCAATTTTGTTTTAGAATCAACTGCATTATCTGCCATATTTTTCTCCTTATTTGTAAAGTGATAATGATGCGCCCGCAAACTGATTGTTACAAAAAAAACATTATATTTCCGGTACTCACGACACGAATATAGCTTGAAAACAACGCTCTGACTTCTGAAACCGGTTATCATTGAAAGTTAGTTTACGCTCACCTGGTTTTAATTTCATTATTGAAACAAACAAAAATGCAGCCACCACTCTGACCAAAAGGTCAAAGTGGTGGTTGCATTTTTAATGTTTGCTATTGCATAAGTCTGGATATACCGGCGAGAGTGTAAAGCCATTCAGAATCCGGCATCGTCCCAACCTTAAAACCAACCAAATTTTCTATCTTACCCAATCTGTATTTAACCGTATTGGGATGAACAAAAAGTTGCCGTGCAGTGTCTACCACGCTGCAATTGCAATCAAGCAGAAATGCTGCAATGGTTTCTAGCAACTCTGGTGCCTCGTCAACATCGATCAGTCGACGCTGAGCATTAAGTACGCTATTTAACCACGTGGTACCCCGAGCAATCATATTGCGACATTTTTGGGCTAATCTTAATTCACCAATAGTTAAACATTCGTCATGTGGAAAAATCATTGCAGCATCAGCAGCATTAGTTTGCACCAATTCTGTAGCTGATCTTAAATCGCTTAAGCCAAGTAGATGTGGGCACACTATCGGGGAAACGGGATAATTCCATAATGCAGTTAAGTCAGTTATTGACTTACTTATATGAGCAATTAGCCGCGCAGATAAAGCTCCATTAACACAAATGAACAGCATATCTTTGTAACGCTCGCAAAGACTTACTGTAGCAAAACGAGATACCTCATCAACCAACTGCTCCTTATGGTGAGAACTCTCCTGCCCAACAAACTGAGGAATTATCCAAACATGCTGAAGCTCATTTACTGATACATGGAAAAAAACGAGACAATTTATGAATACGCAACGGATCATCCGCCATAATTGCAGTTAACAAGGCACTTCGGTTAATGGCACCCGGGTTTTTGCCCCACAAATTCAAGCTATCTGTAGCGCCGATACCACCTCACTGCGAGCATAAACGTCCATTGCGGGACCATCTCGAAGAATCAGTAAACTGACGGTACCGAAATGTTGATTGTCTGTAACCTGCTCCCAATACTGCTGCCGTGAATCGATTAATCCTGATATACCCTCAAAATGAGCCCGAGAAAAATTCAACCAATTTTCATTAACGGTCGCCGGCCACGCGCAACTAACAAGTTCCTGACCGTCCTGGTCAAAAAGAGCAATTCCTACGTGGAGTCGTTCACTGATTAGTCGCACCACTGTATCAATAGAATGATGTTGCACAGGCATTTTAGTTACTTGTTCCAGTAATTGCATTGCGAACATTGGGTTATGCATTTGATCCAAAAAAATTGATTGCATAACATCCCCAATCACGTCACTGTACGCGGGATGCGGATCATTCATCGGCATCAGTATCAGCGCATAATCTAACTCGTTAGCTAAATCTATCAACATCTGGTCAACCTTTGGCATCAAGATACCTACATAAAATAATACTAATCCAGTATCACCTTGAGACTTCATAAGGCGAATATTTTCACATTGAGCAGTCACATTATCACGAACATTTGCAAAGGCGGTTAGTACTAACTCATTACCCTGATAATGAATCTGATCAACTAAGGATTTTTGAATCGCTGTCACCTCGGAATACTCCAGAACGGAAACAGCGGTGACCGGCATCTCCAACCCGCGAGCATCGGTTAAAAGGCTCGCCCCTTGAAGAGCGGGCAGGCGAAGAACATTACCAATTGTAACCGTCATTATGATCACCCCTGACAATCATGCTTTCGAAAGATTAAGAGCAAGTGGCATTCACACAGCACATTATAATGATTATATATTAGTTGAGATTTTTACGCATATATTGTGGAGACGCCACGGTTCCCAAACTTTCAATATGCTACACACACGACTCGAGGTAATCCTCATATACTAGTCCCTGTTTATTCCTGATCACTTTTTACGGCGTGCCTCATCCAGAAACCGTACACAACCAGTGCAATCGCCGTTATTATCACCACAATCGCGCCCATAACGCCAGCCGGTATGAACTTGGTTTCTTGCCACCATAGCCTGAAGATTGTCATTGCGCCAATAATGATCGCCATGAATGCCATTGGGGTGAAATTCTTGTCATGCACATGTAGGACAAGCCAGCAAGCAAGGGCTGTTGCCAGGCTGACAAGCACAACCGCCCACGCAAAGGGGACTTTAATTGCGAATGTTAACGGCATAAAAGTAACGATGGCAAGGGTGCCACCAATGTATAGCATCATTATGAGCCAAATAATTAGGAAACCAGCAAGACGTGATTTAAGAATTCGTACCGTTACATAGATCTGGTACCGAAGCACTGCCAGCACGATTACTACCATAGCGGTTGATAATGCGGCTACTGCAAGGTATGAAAGCAAGTTGATGGTCATCGCACCATCCGTCAATCCCCCACCAATAAGCATAACCAGCCAGCTAACGCCAACAACAATTCCTAAAAGTTGAGCAATTGTTTGCCATCGGGCTGGGGGTAACTGCTTTAATATAGAATCTGCCATCTTCTGAGCATCTTTGCCGAAGAATGAAATAGCGTCGCCGCCATCCTGCTCCGCCGCCGATAAATCAGTCATCATGGCATAAAGTTGTGCATTCACCGCGGTTTCATCGCGCATTACAGCTCCTAATGTTGTATACTCACGGAGCGAATTAAACCAATCACGGTCAGCAGGTGTCAATTGCTTCTCCAACGCATTCAATTTATCGGCATACCACTGCGCATTGTGTGTCATTTGTTCTTGTCCTCCACCACTGCCGCAACCTGTGCGCGCAGCTCTGCCCATTGCCGCTCGAAATCCTGGCCCGCCTTAACTCCACTTGTAGTTAGCCGAAAATACTTTCGATCTGGCCCATCTGGTGATGTACGTAAGTTTCCCGTAATCTGCTCCTGCGTTTCCAGTTTGGTCAACAACGGGTACAGGGTGCCCCCGACGACGGAAGTAAACCCGTACGCGTGCAGTCGTTGCATTAGTTCATAACCATAAATTTCGCCTTGCCCAATAATGAGGAGAACGCAGCCCTCGAGGACACCTTTTAATAATTGTGACTGCTTCATGTTTTCCTCCACTAGTTAGTTTTACCAACTACCCAAAATATATCACCGGTTACCTAGTTTGTAAAGCTAACTAGTGTCAACAATCCTTTTTGAACATTGAAATCTGCGCAAAAAGGGAGCATTCATCGCGAATGCTCCCTTTACTTTAACGGCAGTACATGCGTGCCACTGCCCACAACCGGATAGTTATTTCCCGGGAAATATCAGACCTTTGCTTTAGAAAGCCAACCACTCCAAAAGCGCAAGAATCATCCTCGGGTACATGCAGAATAATTTGTCTACATAGTCGGCAGTAATCCGACTCACTTACGGTATCGTGTAACCTACACTATGCCGATGCTTCACCGACAAGCAGCACAATTCTTCGGGTAGACTTGTGAACGGAGTCGACATGCCCGGAGGCTCAGTTACCAAAGTAGCGGGAGACCGCGTCGGCCGGATCGGTGGGCGGAGGCGTGTGGGGTCGGAATGGTAACCACTGCCGGGGTGTAACGTTCTTATGGCTTTAGCCGTTAGAACGCGACGACTTCTGAGACTGACCGGTGGTTTTCCGGGCAGG
>NZ_BBAI01000052.1 GCF_001311175.1 Lacticaseibacillus pantheris DSM 15945 = JCM 12539 = NBRC 106106
AGCGCACTTGCGTTGGCGGCCCTGAACAGTTCTCCGAATGATTGGGGTACCCCTCAAATATCCCATCTGAACGGAGATGCCAATCATGATGAAAAGGAAGAATCGAGGTGGACGTAATGGTCCCGGCGGCCGTTGCGTTATTGATCGCGGCGCGTGCTTGCTACTGGTTAGCGCGTGCCTACCGAGAAATAAAAAAAGGCTAACCGCAAGGGTTAACCCTGATCCACCAAGATCATTCTGAACTGTTGAGGCCGTTGGGGCTACACCCCCAATGGCCTCTTTTCAACTCTTAAAGTATATAATGTCGCCCTCAATACCGTCAACGAACATTGACGTTTTTGGGTGAACTTACCATTCTCAACGCAAAACATGCAAAAAAAATGGTTGCAATTCGTCCTAGTTGGCGTCGTACGTTGATGCGACCACCTGCTGTGTGTAGGTGTTAACCAATTCGCCCTGTGCGTTCACGGTGTAACTAGCTACTGTTGGGTTGGTATTAGGGTCCGCGTTTTGTGCCTGCATGTTACTTGAACTATGGTTCTCCGCCACAGTGACGGTTGCTTCCCCGTCACTATTAGTGCCAAAGGTGAAGGTGAAATCGTTGGGGGTAACGGCAAAGGTGTAACCTGCGGACGCATGCTTGAATGCCCATGCCTGCAGTTGGGACTGCGTCAGGTTTTTGCTGTTCACGGTACTGCTGCCCGCAGTCGCGTTCGAGTTGCTAGAACACTCGTGCTGTTGGCATTGGCACTGGTAGCTTTGCTGCTTGAATTGCTTGTCGCTGCGCTACTACTTGAGCTGGTAGTAGTGGCAGCCTGACTTTGCGCAGCCTTTGCCGCGCTGTCTTTGAGGCTCGTTGCGGTGGTGCCGGAACCCTGGTGGGCGTGGTACGTGTACGCCAGCGGGTAGTCGGTGTTCAGGTAATAGAACGTTCCGGCACCCTTAAAGACGCTGACGTTAACGTCAATAAACAACTTTTTGATGGTGATTTTTTTTACCCGGTTGCACCGTTACCCGTCCGGTAGCGTCCGCCTTGATGGTTTTGCCACTAGCAGTTTGGTCGATAAAGAACGCCGACCGCTTGAACGTGATTGCCCGCTTGGTTTTATTTGTAATCTTGGCGGTAACGTTGTACAAAGTATCGCTGCCGGCGTCGCTCTTCGCCTGAAAGCGGAATGATACCTGCTTGCGTTGCTTGGCGCTCAGGTTTTGGTACGCCACTTTGGTGACCTGCTGCGAGCTACTGCTACTACTGGACTGATCCGAGCTACTTTGCTTAGCCCCGCACCCGCCCAAAACAAGTAGTACGGCGATTCCCAGTGTGAGTATGTATTTCTTCTTCATTGTTATTTTCCTCCTCTACACGCCCAGTGTAACGGACCAACCCCTGGCACGCTTTCACAACGTTATTGTAGCATGATGACACGGCCCACAAAGTTAAAGAAATACTACTAATTAATTTATGCCGGCATCTAGGTCTTTGGACCGAGTAATTTTGCGTGGAACAAGGTACAATATAACTATTCAAAGGGGTGACGGTTAATGTCCCCCGTATATAAGGAGAGTACAATATGAAGAAGCTAAGTGGGGGTGCCATCGCTGGAATCGTAGTGGCGGCCGTGGTCGTTATTTTGGCCATCTTTGGTATCAGCTCGTACAACTCGATTGTTAAGTCCGACCAGAAGGTGACCGAACAGTGGAGCCAGGTGGAAAACGTTACGCAGCGGCAGTACGACCTGATTCCTAACCTGGTTAGCTCCGTTAAGGGGAGTATGCAGCAGGAACAAAAGGTCTTTGGCGCCATTGCGGACGCGCGTAAAGATTACGCTAACGCTAGTTCCACCAAGGATAAAGCCAATGCTACCGCCGAGATGACGAGCAGCGTGGGCACGTTAATTTCTGTGATTCGTGAAAGCTACCCAACGTTGAACAGCAACAAGCAGGTTAGCACGTTGATGAGCCAACTTGAGGGCTCACAGAACCGGATTAGCGTTGAACGCAAGCGCTACAACGAAGCCGTGCAGACGTACAACAACAAGGTTGTGACGTTCCCGAAGAACATTATCGCCAACATGATGGGTAAGGGAACCAAGGCGTACTTTAAGGCCGACAGTAAGGCTATGAACAGCACACCATCGGTTGACCTCGACACTGACTCTTCTAGCAGTAGTACTAGCGGAAAGTAGGTACGTGCGATGCGTAGACTCTGGGGGACGGTCGTTACCGCCTTTGCGTTAGGCCTCGCCCTGTTGACGCTGGGGACGACGGCGGTGCGTGCCGCTACGCTACCAGCACAACCGGACGCGAATTACTACGACGGGATTAGCCTGTTGGATCAGGAAACCACCGCGCTGGTGACCAAACAAAATGACTACTATCAGACCACGAAGGCCAAGCCGCAGGTCGTACTAGCAGCCATTAAGAGTACGGGTGGGGATGACATTGACAGTTACGCGCCCGACCTGTTCCAGAAGTGGGGCATTGGGCAAAAGGGAAAGGACAACGGCATCCTCATCCTCTTTGCTAAAAATGGTGGCAAAAATAACGTGCGCATTGAGGTTGGTTACGGCATGGAGCGTACATGACCGACGCCAAGTCCGCCAACCTGCTGAACGCGCACCTGAGCGACCTTAAATCCAGCAAGGCCGCTAACGTCAACCGCGGGCTGCGGGCGGTGTTCAAAGGTGTGGCTGAAGTCGTTAGTCGCCATTATGGTTACAAAGTTGTGAGCGCGGACGGCACACAAAGCCGCGTGGCGCGCACCACTAGCTCCGATAATGGTGGCAGTGCTGCCGGACTCATCGTGAAGGCGGTCGGGGCGATTGTCATCCTAGTTATCATCATCGCGGTGTTATTTGGCGGTGGTTCCGGTGGCTCAGGCCGTGGCGGGCGCGTCGTGGTAGCGTTTGGCCGTGGCTATTACTGGGCATGAGCCTGGACGGCACTCGTCGTAGTCGCCTGATGACCGCTGGGGTGGACCCGGTGGTTTCGGCGGTGGTGGCTTCGGTGGTGGCGGTTTTGGGGGCGGCGGCTTCGGTGGCGGTTCCAGCGGCGGTGGCGGTGCCTCCGTCTAGCATATAATGATGGCCCAGTAAAAATCCTCAGTGCGGGATTGCCACTGGGCCATCGTTATATTTCGGGAGCCTCACAGCCCCTTGATATTTAACTTTGTCACGCAGAAGTTACAATTATGCTAACGCAGGCGTGCAGAGCGGTCCAAACATTGCGTTTATCCGGTTTTTCTTGTACTATTTCTAAGGTATTAAGGCCGTTGTTATCCACTAAATTCAGCGTTGCCCCGCACTCACGGGGGTAGCTGTTGCGGCCAGGATTAGTGATTGCTAACAAATGTTGTTTAATGTAAATGAGGAGTTGAACGAATATGTGTGGGTTTGTCGGCGTTATTCATCAGGACGGTACGCCAGTACAATTGTCCGATGTGAAGCACATGAACAAAGTTTTGACCCACCGTGGGCCCGACGATGAGGGATACTACCACGATGACGACGTTACGGTCGGTTTTCGCCGGTTGAGTATCATCGACTTGAGTCATGGTGGTCAGCCGCTATCCCACGATAACCAGCGTTACTGGATCGTGTTTAACGGTGAAATCTACAACTACATTGAGTTGCGGGACGAACTGAAGGCTGACGGCCAGACGTTCACGACCGATAGCGATACCGAAGTTATTTTGGGCATGTACCAGAAGTACGGTGAGAAGGCAGCCTCCAAGCTCCGCGGTATGTTCGCCTTCATGCTGGTGGACACCCAGACGCACGAGGTTTACGGTGCCCGTGACCACTTTGGGATTAAGCCCCTGTTTTACTCAGAAGCGGATGACGGCAACGTGTACCTGGCCTCCGAAAAGAAGGCGTTGCTCAGCCTGCTGGATGACCGCTCCATTGACGACCGGGCCCTGCAAGATTACATGACGTACCAGTATGTGCCGGATCCGGAGAGCTTGACGCCATCCATGCACAAGCTGAAGGCCGGCCACTACTTCACCAAGAAACCGGGCGAGGCGTTTAAGACCACCCAGTACTTTAACCCAACCTTTGCGCCCCAGACCATGACGGATGAGGACAAAGTCGCGCGGGACCTCGCGGACGTGTTGCGCGACAGCGTCGCTAAGCACATGCGTGCCGACGTGACGGTGGGTTCGTTCCTGTCCGGCGGCGTGGACTCGTCCATTATCGTTGCGCTGGCGCGTGAACTCAGCCCTAAGATTAAGACTTTCTCAGTTGGCTTTGAGCGTGAAGGTTACAACGAAATTGACGTTGCGAAGGAAACCGCGGAACGTCTGGACGTAGAGAACATCAGCGAGATGATCACGCCAGAGGAATTTGCGCAGGCCTTTCCACGCTTCGTGTACGCCATGGACGATCCGTTAGCGGATCCGGCCGCAGTGCCCCAGTACTTCCTGACCCGTTTGGCCCGTAAGTACTGCAAAGTTGCGCTGACGGGTGAGGGGGCCGACGAATTCTTTGGTGGTTACACAATCTACAACGAACCCAATTCTCTGAGCATGTTTGAACACATGCCACGGCCAGTCAACCACGTACTGCGCGGTGTATCACACATGATGCCTACCGGGATGAAGGGTAAGAGCTTCTTGGAGCGTGGCACCACGCCTTTGGAAGAGCGTTTCGTGGGTAACGCCAAAATCTTCAGTGAGGCCGAAAAGAGTCAGTTGCTGGAGCACTACAACCCCGACTACCCGTACACGGAAGTGACTAGTGGCCTGTACGGTCGCAACGCACAACTCGACCCGATTACCCGGATGCAGGACATTGACATGCACACCTGGTTGGTTGGTGACTTGCTGCTGAACGCGGACCGGACGTCGATGGCTGCCAGCCTCGAACTCCGGACGCCGTTTATCGACAAGGAAGTCTTCAAGTTTGCCCGGACCATTCCGGCGAACCTGCGTGTGGCTCACGGGACGACGAAGTACATCCTGCGTAAGGCGGCCGAAAGCTTCACGCCGGACAACGTGTTGTACCGTCGTAAGCTCGGGTTCCCTGTGCCTATCCGCTTCTGGTTGAAGAATGAGCTGGCCGATTGGGCTGATAACATTATCAACGAGGCCCAGGTGGACGACTACATCAACAAGGATTACGTTCGTCAGTTGTTGGCGGACCACCGTGCAGGCAAAGCGGACAACTCCCGCAAAGTGTGGACGGTCCTGACCTTCATGGTTTGGCACCAAGTTTATATCGAACGCAAGTATCCAGAAGTCTTTGTGGATGAATTAATTGCAACAACGCACAACGACGACTAACTTTCGTGGTGCGTATCAGGGGGCGACCATAATGGTGGCCCCCTTTGTGTAGACTCAAAAAAAATGGTCGCCGTTATGTTAAGCGGTATGACAGCATGCAGTTGCGCGAGCATTGCGCCGGTCACAAGGATTATGACAGCGCTATATTTTCGTGAGTAAATGAAGCGGTTTCTCTTGTTTTTGGGCGGGCGTCGCCGTATGCTTAAGGTACAAACAAGTAGGGAGTGATTGGAATGGAACAAGAATACAAACGGTTATTAGTTCCGGTGGACGGATCCCAAGAGGCTGACCTGGCCTTTCAAAAGGCGCTCAAGGTGGCCGTTGCCAACCACGCTCGGATGGATATCCTCAACGTCCTTGATACCAAGCAGTTCATTGGTAGCTATGGCGGTATGATTTCTGGCGACGCCATTTATCAGCTGACCCAGGACGCGCAAGAGTACCTTGAGGGCCTGGAGTCACGCGCTAAGGATGAGGGCGTCACGGACGTGCACATCCACGTGCGTTTTGGTAACCCCAAGAACGTTATTTCGACCGATTTTCCACACGAATACAAGTCGGATATCATCATCATTGGTGCTACCGGGCTCAACGCCTTTGAGCGCATGCTGGTCGGTAGCGTGACGGAGTACGTGAACCGTACGGCGCCATGTGACGTGCTGATTGTCAAAGGCGCACCGAAGAATTAAATTGGGCGCGATAATGCGCAAAAACTAGTCCCCGCAGCCGGGTTACTTCGGCCGTAGGGATTTTTTTTGTTATCGATTTTAATTCGTAGTCCCCACTGCTATTTTGGCGAAATTACACATGACGCTGATGGCAAACTATATGGGGTGAACGAACATGAATCAGTTAGAGTTAGCACGTGCAAAGGATTTCTGGCCGAACCGCACGCCAGAGCTGCGGCATTACTACGACACGGAGTGGGGTCAGCCTAGTCATGATGACCGCTACCTCTTTGAATTGCTGGTCCTAGAGATTATGGCGGCGGGTCTGAGCTGGCAGTTGGCTTTGCGCAAGCGTGCCGGTATCGGTGCCGCCTTTGCGGATCTCAATGTGGACCGGATTGCGGCGATGGGACCAGCTGAGGTTGATGGGTTGCTCCAGGACGAGCGGATTATGCGGAACCGGCGCAAAGTGGCGGCGGTTATCACCAATGCGCGCGCCCTGCAAACGTTAATTGCAGAATGGGGTACGTTGGATGCATACGTGTGGCACTTTACGGTGGGTGCCAGCAGGTGGGGCACTGGCAGGATTACCACGACTTACCGCAGCGCTCCCCGTTGGCGGACACCGTCAGTCAGGACATGAAGCGCCGCGGGTTTACCTTTGTGGGTCCGGTCATTATGCATAATTACTTGCAGGGAGCGGGGGTGATTGATAACCGCGTGGTCGTGACGGGCTAGGTTCGGCGTTGTGGGCGGCGTATAATCAGGCCTATACATGGGGGTGTGGTTATGCAAAAACGACGGTTGTGGGGTATGTTGCTCGCAGGCGGGGCCGCGGGTCTATGGGGCGTATCGGGTCCGTGTAGCGAGTACCTATTTCGCCACGGGGTGGATTTGTTATGGCTGATTGGTAGCAAGATGCTGTTTGGCGGGATTGTCTTAGGCTTGTATTGTTTAGTGCGCGATCCGTCCGGTATGCTAGCAGTTTGGCGTAGCCGCAAAGCTGTGGTGCAGCTGCTACTGTTTACCTTTTTCGGCATGATTACCATGCAATTAATTTACTTTCAGACGGTCGCGGTGTCGAACGCGGCTACGGCCACCATTATGCAGTATTTGGCTCCCATCCTCATTTTGGGGTGGGTTGCAGTGAGTACCCACACGGTGCCGCGACGGGCGGACTTTATGACCATTGCTTTGGCCATGATGGGGACGCTATTAGTAGTAACCAAAGGGCGTGTGACCCAGTTGGCAATCTCACCGCAGGCACTGTGGTGGGGGTTATTGGCGGCCGTTGCAGCGGCAGGTTACACGTTGATTCCTCGATGGTTATTGGCGCACTACTCGGGCGTGGCGGTTTCGGCATGGTCAATGATGATTGGTGGAGCCGTTATTACTGCTTACCGGCCGTTTTGGGAGCGTACACCCGCTATGACCACCGTAATGTGGGCCGCATATGGTTTTGTGTTAGTGTTTGGGACCATTTTGGCGTACGCGATGTACCTGGTGAGTCTACGCTACGTTGCTCCAACCGTGGTTGGCTTACTGGACGCCTTTGAACCACTGGGAGCGGTGGTTGCGGGTGTGCTGTTTATGCATTTACGCCTCGATTTCTGGGAAGCGGTCGGTGGACTGATTATCCTGTTCACCGTGGGGCTAATGGGCGTGCTGACGCCCAAGACGCCGCCACACCGGTCGGGAGTGGATGAAGATGGATAAAATGTGACGGGTGGCGGGTCTGGCCGGGGGTGCCGTGGTGTGCTCCGACTTGGTGGACCGCTGCTAGTGGCTGGTCGTACTGGCGTGATGGCTCCGTGTGGCGGGTCTGGCCGGTTGGGGGCCGTGGGGTACTGCGACTTGGTGGACCGCTCCACGGTGACCGTTGCTAGGGCGAAACCTCCAACCGCAAAAACCGCGGTTTCCGGTGCGACTTAGAGCCCGCCTGCCAAGTGCGGGCAGTCAGTCTCTAAGTTCGTCGCGCCGTAACTCGCTTCGCTTCGAACGGCGGCAAGCCCCAACAGCGGTCACCGTTCCGGGTCCAGTCGTCTCCGCACCCCACGGCCCCCACCGGCCAGGACTACACATGCGTAGAGATTTATTAATGCCGCAGTCGACCTCCACTACCACTCCAACACTATTAGGTATGGATACGAACCGTTACAGTGTAACTACAGTGATGGACTGTAATACCTCCCCCAAACGAATATTTAGTTGGTAGCGCCCACAACCATCTATCGCAGCTCTAGCATATCGTTTGAGATGTACGCGTCACGCAAGGTGACGTGGCTTCCACAGTAGCGGGCGGCCGCGTCGGTCGAATCGGTGAGCGGAGGCGTGTGGGGTCGGAATGGTAACCACTGCCGGGGAACACAGTCAGTTTGCGCTTTAGCGCTTACTGCCTGCTTCTCGCAGGAATGGCGCAGCAGTCCGAGAGCTCCATTGGCTTTAGCCGTTAGAACGCGACTAGTTCTGAGACTGACCGGTGGGTTTCCGGGCAGGCTCAGAATAGCGGCTGGCGGGTTGGAGCCTTCGCCCTAGCAGTGGATTACCATGGAGCACCCCACGTAAGCCGCAGCTCACCGGTTCGGCCAACGCTGCCGGCGACCACTACGGTAACAATCAGTTTGGGCCGAACTTAGCCTTGTGGTACAATATACGCAGATATTGTGCATTAACGGAGGACAATCATGGATCAATTTAGTGTTACGGCTCTAGCCGACCAGTTGGAGGCCGATACGGATAAGTTGTTGGCCAAAGAAACGGTTTTAAATGCGGACGCGATTAACGAAGCGGTCGATTATCTGGGTGTGTTACAGAATCCAGCAGCCAGCTATCCGGATTTAAACCAGGAGGCTTATCTGGAAGGGGAGTCGGACCACAAGTTGAGCTTGCTGGGTGATAGCGCTCCTTTGGTTACCACCGATGACCGCATCATGGTGAACCACGTAGACGGGTCGATTAGCGGTGACAAGGTTAACTTCACCTACAACCACGAGACGCCGGTCGTGGACGGTGCCTATTCCGCCAAGAAGGACTTGGAGTTGATCAAGTTTGGTTTGGAAGTTATCGGCGCAGTGCTGGGTACTGGTGCCCACGATCAGGTCAAGGAATTGCTGTCACCGGATGCCGCCGTGTCGTTGACCATCGCGGCGCAGCGACTGAGGTCTTGGCAGCTAGCAGAATAATTACGCTGAGCGTTACATCACAGGGCTGACTGCTGGTCGGCCTTTTTTGGTGCGCTGGAGCCACCGTTGTTGAGCAGTATGTGTGATTTTATACCCATAAAACGGGACTTAAATATTTTTATGGGAGCGCTTGCATTTCTGCGGTACCCACGCTATAATAAGGTTGTAGTTAAGGAGGCGGTACCCACACAGGGCTAGCCAAGTTTAACTTCTCATAGTCCGGTAACCCGTGGCAAATGGTGCCGGGCAGCAAGCGGTAGTTGTGCACCATGGTTTTGTGAAGTGAGGTGGTTATTTAATTGCCAAACGGACGACGGCGCGGAGTGGTAGCCTGAAGCAGACGTGAAGAAGTCGGTAGTAGGTTGATCCACGATGAGCATTTAACAGGTACAGCAGAATAGTCAGGAGTACCACAACCCACAGATGGGGTTGTAAGTGTCACGGCAAGCGTGTGAAGCGTAGCCGACTGAGTAGGTGAGTTAGAACTGTTGAGGTAAAGTTACGGATTAACGCGTAACGACGCCGTTGTCAAAACCGCAAATGCATCTTTGCGGGGGAAGCTATGTAGGGCACAACAAGCATCACAGTTACTTGTACCTCTAGTGTTACAGGTCGAAACCAGAATAACCAAGCGCACAGAGTATCGAGTTTTGGTACCGCGTCAGTGACCAGTATTTATTGCAGTGGCAAGCTGGTCGTGGTCAAGAGGGGATTTGATTCCGATGCCAACAGTAGTTTGAGGTAACAGTTGTAGATGACGATTCATCACCGAGAGGGGTGCTGAAGCATAGTCAGCAAAACGATTTATCCGGTTTGTTCCAATGTGTTTTACCAGCAGAATGACCAACGTGGTGACAACCGTTAATTAAACGGATCCTGTAGAGATCAAACGAAAACCAAGTATTTGAGGTAGACGGGCGTCAACACGCAGGGTATTACCAACCAGTTGAATAAAATTTGTTTAGAGGTGTAAGTATCACAAAATACCAGTTGTTTCTAACCGTGTGTGATGCATCCTTAACTTAAAGACTCGGGTTTTGAGAAGTGCCCGGGTCTTTTAATGTGCACCGGTAAATTTTGGTGCCTTCGGGGGATAATTTAGTCTCACGTTGCAAGCGCTTACTAGCGTGAGGCCGCCCCTGTGTTATACTGGAAGCGCACTATTGATCAGGAAGATACCAAAGGGAGATTGTTTATGGCTAGTCCGAACGACTATCAGCCGATCTTGCTGGGCAGCGACGCCACCGTTTACGGCATGGCGCGCAACTTCTACTCACTAACCGGCAAACCGGTCGATACATATGCTCGTCGCCAACTCGCACCGACACAGTGGTCGCGCATCGTGAACGTCCACATTATTCCAGAATTGGACTCCGATACGGCCTTTGTGCCGGCCATGGTCAAAGTTGCTGCCGCACACGCGCAGCAAGGACCACTACTATTGATTGCGTGCACCGATACGTACGCGGAGTTGGTTGCGCGGCACAAAGAAGAATTGAGTGCGTACTTTGTTTGTCCCAGCGTCGACTACAGCTTGATGAAACAACTAAACGATAAAGAGCAATTTTATAACCTGTGTGCGGAGTACGGGCTGCCGTATCCCGATACGAAAATTATTACCCGCGCCATGTATGATAGTGGTGTATCCATTACGTCACCGTACAGTTTTCCAGTCATGTTGAAACCCACGGAATCCGTGGAGTGGTTGGATATCAGTTTCCAGGGGCGCAAAAAGGTGTTTACCATCCACTCACAGGTGGAGTTAAACACTATTGTGGCCCGGATTTACGAGCAGGATTACCGCTACGACTTGGTGCTGCAAGACTTCATTCCGGGGGATGACAGTCATATGCGTGTGCTCAACGTTTACGTTGACGCTCAGCATCACGTCAAGCTGATGGCGTTAGGGCACCCGCTACTGGTTGACCCGTCACCCGCAGCTTTGGGCAACGTGATGGCGATGCTGCCGGAATTTGACCAACAACTTTATGACTTGGTGCAGCCCTTCTTAGAGGGTGTCGGGTACACCGGTATCGCCAACTTTGACATTAAGTTTGATTACCGGGACCAAACGTACAAGTTACTCGAAATTAACATGCGCCCGGGACGAAGCGGGTACTTTGTGACCCTTAACGGCTATAACGTTGCCGAGTGGTTAGTGCGTGATTACGTGACGCACGATCTCGACGCGCTCGATACGGTTTACGCCAATGACGATCCTCGTCGCGCCTATTTGTGGTTGGGGGTCACACGGCGGCTCTTTAAACGCTATGCACCGGACGGCCACTTGAAGGAACGTGCTCTCAGACTGATGGATGAAGGGCGTGTGGGTACAACCTTATTTGAACCAAGAGATTTCAGTATTCGCCGGTGGTTGCTCATACACCGACTGTTTTTCGGGTATAATACACTGTATAAACGTTATTTTGCAGAAATGAAGAGCAACCTCGAGGAGGCAACTAATGGCAACTGAAGAAGAATTTCAGGTTGAATCACTACACTTTAAACGCTTATTGCTGGCGGTTGACGATGATGACGACGAGTCTAGTCGGCGTGCGTTCAACTACGCCTGCACGTTAGCAAAGGTGTACGGTATCCCTTTGGGTATCGTGTCGGTGCTGGAGACTGGTGACATGAATATTTTTCAGTCATTGTCACCCGATGTGTTAGCACAACGGCGCGCGGAGATTACGCATCACCTCGACACGTACGTCGACAAGGCGACGCAGTTTGGGGTGGAGGACGCCCAACCGATTGTGGCTGAGGGTAAGCCGGGTCGGGTCATCGTCGAAGAGGTGGCACCGGCATTTAAGCCCGACCTCATCATTGTGGGCACGCACGAGCGTCCAACCACCGCCTGGGCAGCGTTTCGGCGTTTGTGACCCGTAACGCGAAGTCGAGCGTCATCGTGGTCCGCTAAGATTGACGTCAGTGGCCGTCAGCACCGAGCGTGTTGGCGGCCGCATCGCTCTACGGTGCAAAGTTGAATCGTCAAATATCGGAATTTTAATTTTTCCAATACAGTAAAAGTGTTATAAATATCTTGTTCACAATTTAGCTCTTGGTGAATGTGAATGGCCGCCAACGACCGTTACACCACTGGCGGGGCGTATCCGTGACACGTAAAGGGTTCGTGTCACGGATGTGTTGGCGGTAACGTTAAAGTGTGGTTTAATGAAGAGCAAGCAAGTACCGACTGTATTGGAGGTGACGGCATGGCAACTGAGTACACGCGTGAACAGCAAGCGTTTAGCCGCGAGTGTATCCAGGAAGGGTTGTTCCTGCTGATGGAGGATCAACCGCTCGACGAGATTACGGTGAGCGCGATTTCGCAGCGGTCGGGGATCTCCCGGATGGGTTTTTACCGCAACTATAAGTCCAAGCAGGACGTCCTGGATGATTACTTTAGTTCACAAATGGACCACTTAATTGACCAGTTGGCTGATATCGAGCCGCTCAACGCGGAGCACATCATTCCGCGTTACTTCGAATTTGTGCGGGATCACTCGGCGCGGTTCCGGCTCGCAATTGTATCTGGTGGCGACCAGATTTTGCACGACGCCTTTGCCCGTACGGTTGGCAAGTTTTTCGATAAGAACGTCAAGCGTCCGTGGTTTACCGGCACCTACGCGGAATTCTGGCAGTCATTCGTGACGTCCGGCTTATACGCGGTCACGGTCCGCTGGATTGGCGAAGACTTCACCACGCCGATTCCGGTTTTGACGTCCGTAGTGGCGCACCTTGCGGCCCAGCCTCCACGTGATATCTCTGACGTCGCCATTAACTCGACGGCTAAAGAAGACTAACTAACCAAAGAATTGACCGCCGGGACTGTACGCTTGTACGGTTCCGGCTTTTGTTTAATGAAGAAAGTAGAGGACTCGGATGACCCCATATCAACGTTTTGTCCAACATACGCGAGTGCGGCGGCTCACGGTTTTACTAGTCATCATCATGGTTTTGTGGTTAGTCCGCAGCCTCATGAGTACCATTTTATTGACGTTTATCTTTACCTTTTTGATTGTGCGACTCATTCGTGGCGTGCAGCGGGTGATACCGCGGTTACGGCCACTATTTGTCGTTATCCCAGTCTACTTATTGTTACTGGCGGCGCTATATTACGCGATTACCCGGTACGCCCCAATGATTGGGCGGCAGAGTATCCATTTATTTAATTCCGTCAGCGACTTTTACAACAGCAAGGCCTTTGATAACAACCAGATAATTCAGTGGGGCCTCAAGCAACTGTCCTCCCTCAACCTGAAGCAACAATTACAGGATTCGGTTACCACGTTGCTGAGCGCCATTAGTAGTATCGGTGGCATGATTATTACCTTCCTGCTATCACTACTGCTAAGTTTCTTCTACACCATTGAGTTGGACCGTCTGAATGAATTCGGCCAGAAGTTTGTGGATTCGACGTTTGGTTGGTTCTTCCAGGACGTCAGTTTCTTTGCCAAGAAGTTCATAAACACGTTTGGTGTCGTGCTGGAGGCCCAAATCGTGATTGCCATGGTCAATACCGTAATTACGGTGGTGACCCTTATCTTCATGAAGATGCCGAATATACCTAGTTTAGGAATCATGGTGTTCCTGCTGTCATTAATTCCGGTTGCGGGGGCCATTATCTCGGTCGTGCCACTGTCAATTATTGCGTACACGGTGGGGGGCTGGCAGGATGTCGTCACCATTATCGTGATGATCATCATTATCCATATCCTGGAGTCGTACGTACTCAACCCTAAGTTCATGAGCAGCCGGACTCAGCTGCCAATCTTCTTTACCTTCGTCGTGTTGCTGTTTGCCGAACATATTTGGGGTACGTGGGGGTTAATCGTGGGGATTCCGGTCTTCACCTTCCTACTCGACATCCTCGGCGTACAGCGCCACGCACCAAAGCCGCGCCCGGCGGCGAAGGAGTAGGGTTTGTGCAGGCAAAGCGGTGGTAGGGTTGCGGCTTTGTGAACCGCTCAGTCATGACCGCTTCTGGGGCGAAACCTCCAACTCGCAAAGTACGCGAGTTTCCGGTGCGACTTTGAGCCCGCCTGCCAAGTTCGGGCAG
>NZ_BBAI01000053.1 GCF_001311175.1 Lacticaseibacillus pantheris DSM 15945 = JCM 12539 = NBRC 106106
CCATGGAGTGCCCCACTAAGCCGTAGCTCGCCGGTCCGACCGACGCGACCGCCCCCCCACAATGTGGCGGATCTCGACAAATGTTTGCGTTTGATCAAAAAAAACATTTGCACATTGGAAATCGGCGTGCTAAGATACTGTCAATCACATAAATTAAAAACAGAGGAAAGACTAGTAAGATTTTAAATCCCCCGCCAGTGAATTGAGGATAGTGGAAACTCAATCGGGGTCGACAAAATCCGAACAACACTTTCTTAGTTGCTAACCCAAAGGCGCCGCCCGAGTAGGCTTAGTCGTAACCGGAACGTTATCGCCGGCGGAGTATGTTAGTACTCTTTTGAGGTGGTTTATATTACATAAACAACTTGGGTGGTACCGCGGAAACCTTTTCCGTCCCATGTATTGGGACGAGAGAGGTTTTTTTTCTTTGGTCCCGTGTTGACCGTCACTACTGGATTTAACAAAGGAGCACAGCTCATGGAATTAATTATCCCCGCATCATACGACCCCAAGTTGTCCGTTAAGGAAACTGAGGCAGCCATCCGTTACATTCGTGAAACCTTCCAGGATGAATTTGGTCAGGAAATGAACCTATCCCGGATGTCCGCGCCAATGTTCGTTGAACAATCGACCGGCTTAAACGACAACCTGAACGGTGTGGAAACACCCGTACACTTCACCATGAAGGACATGCCCGACCAAGAAATCGAGGTCGTCCATTCCCTGGCCAAGTGGAAGCGCGCCGCTTTGAAACGCTACGGCTTTGGTATGCATGAAGGTTTGTACACCAACATGAACGCCATCCGGAAAGACGAGGATCTGGACAACATCCATTCCATCTACGTGGATCAGTGGGACTGGGAGAAGGTTATCGCCAAAGACGAACGGAACCTCGACACGCTGAAGGCCACCGTCCGGCAGATTTTCAAAGTTTTGAAGCACATGGAACACGAAGTATGGTACAAGTTCCCACAGGCAGTCCACCACCTGCCTGACGATATTCACTTTGTGACCACCCAGGAGCTGGAAGACCGCTGGCCAGACAAGACCCCTAAGGAACGCGAGGACGCCATCACCAAAGAACTGGGTTGTGTCTTCCTCATGCAAATTGGCGGCCCGCTCAAGAGCGGCAAACGTCACGACGGCCGTGCCCCCGACTACGATGACTGGCAGCTGAACGGTGACATCCTGTTCTGGTACGAACCTTTGCAGCGTGCCCTGGAAGTTTCCAGCATGGGTATCCGTGTCGACGAGGACGCGCTACGCCGCCAGCTCAAGGCCGCTGGTGCGGAGGACCGCATGAAGTACCCCTTCCACCAGCAACTTTTGGCGGGCGAACTGCCCTACACCATCGGCGGCGGTATCGGCCAGTCCCGTGTCTGCATGCTGCTACTAGGCAAGGCCCACGTCGGTGAAGTTCAGGCTAGTGTTTGGCCCCAGGACATGCTCGACCAGTGTGCCGCAGCGGGAATTCAAATTCTGTAATTATCGGTAACCATGTACTAACTAAATACAGCGATAATAAGGGCGAAGCCGGCAATTAACGCCGGCTTCGCCCTTATTTGCTTACAATTATTACTTGTTTACAGGTTGTTGTACTACCCCCACTTTGACCACCAGCCGCTAATTCGCTACGCCGCCCTCAATCCTAATACAGTTGCGTCCATTTTGCTTAGCAACGTACAGATTGCGGTCGGCCTGCTTATACGCGTCGTTAAAACTGTAATGCTCATTGTGTACGTTGGCCTGCCCAATCGAAACCGTAATGTGTAGCTGCGTGTCCAATTCGCTAAAACGCATGTGGGCTACACATTCCTTGAAGTGATCCGCGACTTTGTAAGCCTGGTCGTGGTCCAACTCCGCATCCATGATGACGCCAAACTCCTCGCCACCCAGACGGTAAGCTGTCGCCGGCCAGGGCGCACCGTGCGTGCATTCCACCAACTCGTGTGCTACCGCCGACAGTACGCGGTTACCCGCTAGGTGCCCATATGTATCATTAATACTCTTAAACCAATCAACATCCAGCTCAAACACAGCGTAGCCATGATGTTGTTCCAAAAAGTGGGCGTAATGGCGTTCCATACTACGGTTAAACGCGTTAAAATTTTCCAACTGCGTCAAGCCATCAATCCGGGCATCATGGGCCATCTTGCGGTTGCGGATTAGCGCCAATGACAACGTGCTGGTGTACTCCACACCCACCGCGCCTAGGATAATAAGTCCCAGCCACTGCCGAAGCCAAAATCCTGGCACCAACACGAACGATTCATTAACCGACATTGCCTGGTTCAGCATGACTGCGGCTGCGCCGGTGAACGCCAAAAAGGCATAGGCGACGAAGCGTGACTTTTGCGTCCACTCACCCCACGCAAAATCAATCGCCGTGCACCCCAACAGCAGCAGCAAGCTAATCCACACCTCGGGACCGGTATGGTTTGTACTCACAACTACGTAAGGGCATATGATAACATCCACCAGTGCGAGCTCCCACCAACGCCGACTCCGAGTAACGACTAGAAACAAGATAACCGCGAGCATGTTGATGTATACCCAATGGTAGCCAAAAACCTGGGGACCAAGATTCCCGTTCACCCACGATTCCGCGTAGAGGTAGGTCAAAACAGCCACGCCCAACGCTACTTTGATTGGCCGTCGCCAACGAAACACCCGCGACGGCGCAGCTTGCAGATCAACCCAGTAAACAAAAGCAATAATCCCTAGGAGCACCGTCACGTTGGTTAGTAGCACCACAATAAATGAGCCCACCATACGCGACATGCCTACATCAAGCATGGCCTCACCTCCCCATCGACTGGCTAATACCGTCGTTAACCCACGAGCGCCCCACGCTCGTGCAACCAGTTAACGCATAATTAATATCGGCCAATCACCAATTTAATACTCACGTCCATGATTGTACCACGCATCACCCCATAGTGACCGCACATATACTTACGGGGGCCAACCGGGCGGCCCGCCGATTCATAGTCATTCTGCACACCTGGGGATTTTATTACCAGTACGAAGGAGTTGCTCCCCGCCCGGCTGTCAGGCCCACCTGTCCGCAAACAAAGTAAGGGTGGGTCAGCCACAATTCACAATCCGGAATTGTCACTGACCCACCCATACTATAGAAGCTATTCGCTTTTAACCGTGGGACCAACCGTTAGTCCAATTTAAACTCTTGGGCAGGCACGTCACGAGTGCCACCACCCTCTTCCACGTAGCGCCGGTCGTTGTACCCTAGCAGGGTGAACCGCCCTTTACCGTACACAATCTTGGAAACCGCCACGTTCTTAATGAAGTCGGCCGTATCCGGCATCCCCAGCGAATTCAGCCATAACCAGATAATGGCCCCGTGCGCCACAATAAAGACGTTGTCCTGCTGGTTAGCGACCGCGTGCTCGCCAATGGTGGTCATGGCCTGATTAAACCGCTTGAGGCTCATCTGGCTGTTTTCCGCGTCGCCGCCGCCCCGGTGGACGTCAAGAATCCGGACTAAATCAACCAGTTGCTTCATATTGAGGCGGTCAACGTTCGGTACACCAGCCTCCCGTAGCATGTCGGCCAACGCCCCTTGGCGCTGCGACTCCGGCTGGCCGTCAAATAAACCAAAGTTTTGCTCGCGGAGACCCGCCATTTGCTGGACGTTGAGGTTCATCCCCGCTGCCGACAAGGCTAACTGTGCGGTATCCGCCGCCCGTTGCAGGTCGCTTGAATAGGCCGCGTCAAACGTGACCCCATCGGTAGCAAAGCCGTGCCCTAGGGCCTGCGCATCCGCCACCCCACGCTCAGTCAGGTTAGAATTCACCACTCCTTGCACCACACCGCTAACGTTATATTCCGTTTCACCGTGCCGGGTTAACCAAAGTTCTACCATGATGTGTCCCCCTTTTCTCTACGCGTTACTATCTACACTAATTTTGACATAATCACCCACTATAAGCCAGCGTCATCTCAAAATTAGCGGTGCCCTGCCCGCAAATGGGTTACGCAAAGCGGGGAAGTTCAGGCCGGTCATAGTAGTATCCCTGCACGTACCGCGCGTCCAGTACCTCCTGCGCGTACGCAGCGTCTTGACTATTATCAATCCCGTTAACCACTACCGACACGTTGTACCGCGCCACCGCTTGCCGAAAGTCAGCCTTACCAACTAGCTTCTGGCCCGACTCGGCAGCGCGCCGCACCCGGTTAACGTCAAACTTCAACCCGTCAACGGTTGGCAGCAAGGCCCGAATTACCTCAGCGTCTTTGATTGGATCCAAATTATCCAGTTCTATCCGAAGATCAAAATGGCGGTAACGTGGGGCTACACGGATAATTTGGTCGGCCTCAGGCAGGTCGTCGAGTTCTACCACCAAAACGTCCAGTTGTGGCTGGCTGGCTTTGAACCGCGCCAAATAGTCCGGAGTACCGGGATCCAAAAACTGGTGCGGCGTCAAGTTCATAATAAACCGCCGACTGCCACACTCAGCTAGGACCGTGCTGATATAGTCCAACTGCGCAGACAGCGTAGGTGCACGTGCTCAGGGAAATCCCACCGGTCATACGCTTCCTCATAGGTAGCCAAAATCACCTCATCGTGCGTCGGCACTAGCGGATTCGTCCGTGTATCGTACACACGCTGGGTCAAAATGGTCCGGATGGCTACCGGACGGTGCTCGGTCGCGCTCGTAACGGTTTGACCGTTTACCGTGATGGTATCCCGCCCGTGATGCTTACTTTGGTACAGACTCTCATCCGCGCGCCGGTACAGGTCTTCAATATTGTTGTCCGTAGCCACCATGTCCACGACACCGGCAGAAATTGTGACCTGCACGACGTTCACGCCGGATGCAAAGTGGCTTTGCCGCACGCTACGCCAGCAGTCCTCCACAATGGGCCGGGCCGTCTGGGCATCCATCCCCGGCAACAGGACGTTAAATTCCTCCCCGCCAGTACGGTAGAGGGCTGCGCGGCCACCGTGGCGAGCCAGAACCGCGCTCAATTGTCGAGCAATCCCCACGAGGACGTCATCCCCGCCCAGATGCCCATAATGATCGTTAATTTGTTTAAAGTAATCAATGTCGACCGCCGCCATACTGAGCGGTTGCCCCTGCGCTTCAGCCTGGGCAAAGGCCGCCGTGACATCCTCTTTATAAGTGGCGTAGCTCTTGGCGTTAGTGAGACTATCAAAGTGAGCGGTTTGGTCATTCTCCTGATTGCGCACACTAGCCCGATGGTCAGCGCGCAGAAAGTATGCGGTGGCAATCACCATGCCCAGATACATGGTGAAGCCCTGTACCGCAATCAGTGGGTTCATGGTCAGGCCGGCCGAATGGTGCGGCAACAACGCCCAGAAACTAATCCCGATTACCGCAAAGACAGCCACGTTGCGTTCTACGTGGTACCGAATCGCGCCTTTGTACCGCCACATGACGTACACCATGACGGCCAGCACCACCATTGACACGACGTATTGGGGACTATTGAAATACCCCATGTGGTGCATATTCCAGACGTAGACCACGCCGACCACCTGCACTAGGTACTCCATGATGCTCTCACCCTCCACCATCAGTGGAAAAGTCAGGGCAAATAGACCCAGATTATGAAACATGAGCCCCGAGGCGTTGGCGAAGACTAGCCAGCCCACCATGTGCAAAGCGATACCGACCACAATGGCGCCCACCAGCATGCCGCAGCGAATACTGCCACTGATTACCGGCCGGTCGCGATACGTTTCAAAGGCCATGTGCCAGGCCTGCTGATAATACGTAATAAATCCCGTAGCAAAGACCGTCGTAATAAGCAGCTGTGCCACCCACACCCACAAGTTGAGCGGCGCCCCACTAGGGGGAACCACCGCCCGAAAATCCATTTCCATAAACCCACTCCCCAAAGGCACGCATCCGTAATTAACCGGGTATCCCCTTACCCATCACGACGCGCACAATTTGTTAACACTGAGCCAAGTTTTGTTGGCTTTTTATTAACAACATAATACCACCAAATTGGGTTTAATTTATTCTTAGATAATACGGTAGACTAAAAAGGCGCCGACCCCAACCATCTTGGTTGAACCAACGCCTCCGCGCATTAAACGATTACTGCGGTATTACCGGGCGGCCAAAGTAGAACCCTTGGCCTTCCGTGATACCTAACTGTTCGGCGACATCGACGTCCGCGTGGCTTTCAATACCACCCAGGGTAAAGTGCAGGTGGTGTTCATCGGCCAACCGCTTCCAGTAGCCCACCTGGGCCTCAACGTCGGCACAGCTACCCGGATGCCGTACGTTTTGCATGGCAAACTTCACGTTGTCAATACACGGAAACAGGTCCACCACGTCCATCCGCAGGTTATCGGATCCGACGTCATCAATGGTCACGTGAATGTCTGCTTGGCTGAGCAGCACACCCATCTGTTGGAGGGTGACGATGCTCGGCGTCCCGGTCAGCTCGACGTTCATGTGCACTAACTCCGGAGTGGCGAGTTTCAATTCAACGAGTCGGTTGATAAACCGCGCGTTGGCAAACTGGGCTGCAGTTAAGTTAAGGTCGATTTGCTTAACGTCTAGGTGCGAGAGCGCCGCTAATAATAGTCGACGCGCCTCAACAAACGGCAGGCCGAATGACGACGGCAAATGCCATCCGTCAGGCCGCCTTTCCCGCAGCAACAACTCGTAGCGCATGGTCGCTCCGGTGTCGATATTTATAATCGGTTGGGCAAAGAAGGTGTTCTCAACCTCGTCAGTACCTGCTACCATTGGCTTTTTCCCCACATCGCTAATTATTCTGGCCAGAAATCCATCACTTTCGGGGCTTTGATATCACGCTAACCAACCGCAATGCGTGACTGAACCTCCGTAAAACATCGTTCTTAGTATTAATATTATATAACAAGGCAAAGTTAGCGTATATATCTAATTTTTACGCAAATCTCGATTTGTTGGACATCATCGGTGAAAGTGGGCTAAATTAATTTATCCGCGATAGGCTCTTTAAAATTAGCCCCAACATAATTAGCAAAACACGGAGCACAGTGTACCCACACCACCGAAAATTTCAACATTAACGGTGATTTTGTTGCTTTAAATAACGAGTATTAATCATATTTCGGCGTAAACTAAATTCACGCAACTTTGCCGCGCCGAAATCGTCATTACCAACTACCGGTACGGATATGTATTGATGGCCGCTAAACACACAAACCTTCCATGCACTATAATGAAACTTATTAACCATGCATCACGAAAGGATCGTTCAAAATTGTCCACTGCTACTCCAAGCTCTACACCCAAAGATCGCCCCATGTTGGTGGTCACAATCGTCGCGCTCATGTCCTTCATGGGCGTGCTGACTGAAACCTCAATGAACGTCACCTTTCCCGCGCTGGAACGACAATTCCACGTGAGCCTCAGTACCGTCCAGTGGGTCACGGCCGGGTACCTGCTCATGGCCGCGCTGGTCATGCTGACATCGGCCTACATGAAGCGCCGTTTCACCAACCGCCAACTATTTGTCACCTCGGCAGTACTGTTCATCGTCGGCGACCTGCTGTGTGCAACCGCTAGCGTTTACCCAGTGTTACTGGCCGGGCGCCTGATTCAGGCTGGTTGCGTTGGCCTGTGTACGCCCCTCATGGTCAACATCATCCTCGACGTGGTCCCACGGCAAAAATTAGGCACATATTTAGGTATTGCCAACCTGATTATTCTGATTGCTCCCGCGCTGGGGCCAACTTTTGGCGGGGCCGTCGTCGCCTTTGCCAGCTGGCGCATGATTTTCTGGGCCACACTTCCCTTAGCCATCGCACTCCTCGTTCTCGGTCAGGGACGGATCAAGCAGTATACACCCACCCAACATTATGCTTTTGACTGGACACGGTTCTTCTTGCTAGCCATCGCGCTCATCAGCCTGATTGTCGGCCTGAACCAACTGGGCACGGGTGATTGGCGCGGGTTCCTGCTTCTCATGGTATTAACCGGTGCTGGGATTGCCGCGTTTATTCGCCTATCCCGCAACGCCACGCGCGCCCTGTTTGAACTCAATGTGTTCCGCGACCCCGCCTTCCTCTATAGCTTTCTCCCGTATATCTTCCTTCAGTTTGCCAACGTCGGCATCAACTTTCTGGTGCCCAACTACGTCCAGGAAGTCTTCGGGGCCACGTCACTCATTGGCGGGTTGGTACTGCTGCCTGGCAGCCTCTTCAACGGCTTTGGGCAACCCGTGTACGGCTGGATGCTCGACCATTGGGGTGGCAAGGTGCCGCTGTACATCGGTGACCTACTCTTTACACTGGCATTACTGCTACTCGCCGTTTGGGGCAACCACCTCGGCGTAATAGGCGTCACGGTCGCCTACCTGATTTTTGCAATTGGTCGGTCCATGGCGTTTAGCAATACCGTTGCGTACGGCCTCAAGCACATGGACAAATCCGTGCAGAACGACGCTAACGCCCTCTACAATACCGGTCAGCAGGTATTCGGCGCGGTCGGGACCACGGTGCTCGCGCTAATGATGGGCATGGTCCACCACCCGGGTGCCAGCCATGCGTCCAACGTCGCGGCGGGTAGCGGTTGGGCGTTTACCCTGCTGGTGGTACTCGGTCTCACCATTTTCGGCTTGTTCCACCGATTATTGAATTTACCGCGCAAACAATAACGGTGCGCGTAGCCTCCTCAGTGTTCTGACACCGGGGAGGCTTTTTGGTGCTCACACTAGCATTAACAGGTACGGTCCGCCAACAATATTCACAGCAATACAAGCCCACTTGTCTAATAAAAATAAATTGACCAATCAGTCATTGACCGGCCGGTTAACGGGTGCTAGACTATGGGTGTATTCAATAGTGCAGTGAGCACACCCTTTTTAGGAGGCCGTCAAAATGACGCAACCAATCGTAGAAATTAACCATTTACAGAAACGTTTCGGTAAGTTCCAGGCACTCAAAGACATCACCATGACCGTCAACGCCGGCGAAGTCTTTGGTTTTATCGGCCCGAACGGTGCGGGTAAATCGACCACCATCCGCACCCTGCTCGGTATTCTACGCAAGAGTGGTGGTGACGCCACCATCTTTGGGCAGGACGTCTGGCAGGATGCCGTGAGCATTCACCGCCGCATCGCGTACGTGCCGGTGACGTGTACCTGTGGCCCAACCTCAGCGGTGGCGAAGTGATCGACCTGTTCCTCAAACTCAACGGCCAAAAGCACTCCGCAACAACCGACGCGCTCATCAAAGACTTCAAGCTGGACGTCACCAAGAAGGCCCGCACCTACTCTAAGGGTAACCGGCAAAAGGTCGCCCTCGTTGCCGCCTTTTCCACCGAGGCGGACCTGTACATCTTTGATGAACCCACCAGTGGGCTCGATCCCCTGATGGAGGAAGTCTTCCAGCAGCACGTACTGGCGCTCAAAGCATCCGGCAAAAGTGTCCTGCTGTCCAGCCACATTCTGAGCGAAGTGGAACACATGTGCGACCGCATTGGTATCATTCGCGACGGCGTGATTATCGAAACCGGCTCGCTGGATGACATGCGCCAGCTTAGCCGCACCCAAGTGACGGTTAGCACCAACCAGCCTCTGGACGGTATCGCCAAGCTGCCCGCCGTGCACGGCTTCACACAAAGCGGCGCCAAGGCCAGCTTTGCCGTTGATTCTGAAGAGTTGGGCAGCGTGATGAGTGCCCTGACCCCGTTGGGTATTAAGAGCCTACAGAGCACGCCACCAACGCTTGAGGACCTGTTCATGCGGTACTACAACCAGGAGGGGGCCGACGCTGATGAGCAACACTAAATTTGCGCGCACGGGGATGCTACTACGCCTCAACCTGCGGCGCGATTGGCTCAAAATTACGTTGTGGGCCCTAGGTATCGTCGGGCTCATGGCCGGCGCCGCCGCCAAATTTGACGGCCTGTACGGCACCAAAAAGGCCATGGACGCCATCATGGCGACACTCAAGACGCCCGCCATGGTGTCCTTACTGGGCCCCGTACCTAGCGCCCACGCCTACACGGTCGCCACCATCTACGCGGCCGAGATGATGATCTTCATGGGTCTCTTTGTCGCCATGATGAACATCTACTTTGCCGTCCACACGACCCGTGCCGACGAGGATACGGGGATTACCGAACTCGTGGCCGCCCATGCTACCGGTCGCAACGCTAGCCTGGCTGCGGCCGGTCTGGAAGTGTTGGTCGTCAACCTCGGTGTCGGGATCCTGGCCGCACTCGGCCTGCAATTTTCCGGGATGACCGGGATTGATAGCAACGGTAACTGGCTGTTTGGGCTGGGCGTCGCCGCCTTTGGCCTCATGTTCGCCGGCATTACCTTTCTTGCCGCCCAAGTTGCGGCTTCTGGCCGTGGTGCCACCATCCTCAGTTACGTCGTTCTCGGGGTGCTGTTCATTGCCCGGATGGTACGGACGTGCAGAACCCCGACCTCACCTGGTGGACTATTTACGGTTGGATTGAGAAGCTCGATATTTATGGTAGTAATAATTGGTGGCCGCTGCTACTCATGCTGGCAGTCGCCGTAGTTACTGGTGGCATCGCCCTGACGTTGGTCACCACCCGTGACTTGGGTGCAGGCCTGCTACCACAACGTGACGGTCGGCGCTATGCCAGCCGCTGGTTGCGGGGACCCCTCAGCCTCGTCGCCCGCCTCGACCGGACCAGCATCATTATCTGGCTGGTGGGGATGTTCATTCTCGGCGCGACGTACGGCTCCATCTTTGGGACCGCCGGCGACCTAATGTCCTCGAACCCGACGATGGCCAAGCTCATTGGTACCACGGCCGTCCGTGCGGCCAACCGGACCATCGTGCTGCAGTTCGCGAACAAGCTAGCCATCATCTTTGTGGTGCTGGCGACGGTGCCCGGCCTCATCACGCTGATGCGCATCAATCGCGACGAGGCCAAGGGCTATTGGGAGCAGCTCCACGCCCGCTCCGTGTCGCGCTTCCGCCTCTACTACAGCATTACGGCGCTGGCCACGGTGGTGGCGGTGCTGGCGTACCTGATGGGAATTCTGGGGATGTATGCGGCGGGCGCGGCCTCGATGGGCAAAGACGCGGTGGCACTGTCCCGGTTCATGCGCGCATTTTGGGGGTTCACGCCCGCGCTAATTGTAACCATGGGGATCACGGCCGCATTCATCGGCTGGCTGCCACGGTGGCAAAACCTGGCCTGGCTGGTCCCGGCGTACGGTTTCTTTTCCCTCTACCTGGGTAGCCTGTTGGACTTCCCCGATTGGGCAACGGCCCTCACCCCGTACGGTTGGGTGAACAACGTGCCGCTACACGCGGTGGAGTGGTCCACCGCCGGGATGATGATCGCACTCGGCGTAACCTTGATTATCGGCGGCTTTGGTGGTTACGCTCACCGCGACTTATTGGAGAACTAGGAGGTAATTATGGCCAGAACCAGACAACCAATCGATCCAGAAAAATCGGCCCGCATCATTGACGTGGCGATGCACGCGTTCGCACAGCATGGATATCGGGACACCAACACGGAACAAATTGCGGAACGTGCGGGCGTGTCGAAGGGGTTAATCTTCCACTACTTTCAGTCAAAGGCGAACCTGTACGTCGAGACCGTGCGGGCAACCTACAGCAAGATTGTGGCGGCGGCCGACATGTCCGTATGGCAAGACTCGGCGGACCTCAAGGACATGGTGGTACGCGCGCTACGATATAAGATCCAGTTGCAACTGCGCTACCCGGATGAATTTGCCCTCGCCATGCAGCGTACGCCGAAGCAGGTAACCTACCGGAGCGGTTACGACCGCAGCTACAGGCAATTTGGTCCAACCAGTTGACGACCTCGGTTCCGGACATGGTGGGCCCCGTCCTGCAGCGGATGCCGCTGCGGGCGGGCGTCACTGCCGAGACCATCAGCAACATGATCCTGATGTTGTCCAATGCCATCGGTGAGCAAGCCAAAGTCATGGTGCGGGCGAATCCGCAGATTAAGATTGAGGATTTCGACCCCGTCGTCGACCAAGCCGTCCAGTACATGGACGTCCTGGAGCACGGGTTTTTGGCGGAGTAGCGGCCGGCGGTGCTTGCTACTGTAGTGGTGTGACGGCAGCGTAGCCCGAGCCGGTGAGCTGCGGCTTTCGTGGGGTACTCCATGGTCACCACTGCTAGGGCGAAGGCTCCAACCCGCCAAGTACGGGCGTGTTTCCGCCGCGATTCTGAGCCTGCCCGGAAGCCCACCGGTCAGTCTCAGAATTCGTCGCGTTCTAACGGCTAAAGCCAATGAAGCTCTCGGACTGCTGCGCCATTCCTGCGAAAAGCAGGCAGTAAGCGCTAAAGCGCAAACTGACTGCGTTCCCTGGCAGTGGTTACCATTCCGACCCCACACGCCTCCGCTCACCGGCCCGACCGACGCGGCCTACCGCTACTGTAACAACCACATCTCCAGACACGACTCCCCCAGTCCAAACACCACCCACAGGAAAGTAATCGACGACAAAATTATGCTCGTTCAACATCCAGCATCAGTTAAAATCATCAACAAACAGATTTATGTTGCCAAAAAAAAGGACGCACGCTAGTTCTCACAACACGAGAATCCTAGCTTGCGTCTTTTCGTACAGTAACTAACAATATCCTCATTATGAATCCCACCTGTTTGGAACTGGACCAACACCATTAACAATTTGTATCGGCTAGAAGTCATGGCGTGCGGCGGCGACTAGAACCGGAACGGTCGCCTTCGCCAGCACACGTTTTGGCTTGGTGTCGGTCACCCACAGAGTTGGTCGTGGCGGCCTAGCGGTGGAGGTTGCACGTACAGCTCGTGGGTGCAGAGACGACTGGGCCCATAGCGTTGAACATCTACCGTTGGTCGTACTAGCGTGGTGGTGGAGGTTGAGCGGCCGGTTCCCGCGACGGCTGCATGCCCA
>NZ_BBAI01000054.1 GCF_001311175.1 Lacticaseibacillus pantheris DSM 15945 = JCM 12539 = NBRC 106106
CTTCTGCAGCATCGACTGCATCGAGTGCCGCCTCGACAGCAGCTCCGCTGCTTCTAGCGCTGCAAGTTCGGCTGCATCATCTGCTGCAAGCTCCAGTGCCAGCGGCGCGTCGAGTGCTGCAAGCAACGCATCGTCGAGTGCATCCGTCGCATCAAGTGCTGCTAGTGTAGCTAGTTCCGCAGCCTCCGGGAACCCTGGTAACAGTGAGATTTCTTCGGCCGCATCGACGGCATCTAGTGCAGCAAGCATAGCGTCAAGTGCAGCCTCCGTGGCCTCCAGTGCTGCGAGTGTGGCTAGCTCGGCGGCTTCTAACGGTGACGCATCTACCGCATCGTCAGCAGCTTCTGTGGCTTCCAGTGCTGCAAGTACGGCAAGTTCTGCGGCTTCGACGGCTCCAGTGCTGCGAGCGTCGCAGTTAGCCTGGCTAGTTCTGCCGCTCCATCGAGTGCCGGTAGTAAGGCTACTTTACCCGACACTGGTGCTAACCCATCGGATGGTGGTGGTAATTCCAACGCCGGTGGTGGGAACAACGCCGCAAATGGTGATGCGCACCAGTTACCACAGACTGGCGACGCCACCACAAATGAATCTCTGAGCCTGGCCGGTGTTATTGGCCTGGCAACGGCAGCCTTCCTAGGACTGTTCGGACTTGGGCGCAAGCACGATTCTGAAGATTAGAAGTAACAGTACGCGCATAAGTTAGGACTATGCGGTAATAAGGGAAAGTCGTCCAGATAATTACTTGGGCGGCTTTTCTTGTACATACACAAATTTTTGCACAAAAAAATTGCTCCCAAATTAATGTGAGCAATTCTAGGTGATCTTAATGCCTGGTAGGTCAGTCAAGCGCGGCTGCGTGCCAAATTTTCAAGTAACGGTTCACGGGCAATTACGCGGGCAACCTGTTCCTTGGAATCGGCAAAGTCGTTATCGATCCATTGGCTTAGCGCCATGGCGGTGGCTGCTTCAAATGAAGCTAACATGAAGTTAAGTTCGACGTGGGTTGTGTCCGGATGGCTGTACCCGTATGGTACGGCCAAACTGTCATACAGTTGGGTGTAAATCTTACCACCAACTTCAAACGGCAGATCGTGCATGTGCTTAAAGTACATCCGGTAATAGCACGAGGAGTCCTGCACCAGCTGCAGGAAGTCCATGACGGTTTTGTTGAGTGACTGTGGATTCTTAATGTTCTGGGCGCTGCGTACGCAAAATTCGAGCAAATCTGCATGGGCCTTATTCACTGCCTCGTCCGTGACGCTGTAAATATTGTCGAAGTGAACGTAGAAGGTTGAACGGTTGATGTGTGCTTCCTCGCAAACAGCATGGATGGTGATACGGTTCAGCGGGGTAGTCTCCCACAGTTTAAAGACTGCTTGAGTGATACGCTCATGCGTTTCAATCCAGTTGGCATTGTGTTTTTCCACGGTATAATCCTCCGAATAGCATTTTTATTGGAGCAACGTTGTGTGCACTCCGGTGAAAAGATGGGTATACGGCCTACTTCAAGCTGAAGTACAGCTACTGTTTGCTAGCCTTATATAGCCAAAAAGGGTGTGAATATGGACAAAAAGTTGGTAAACAGTGGTTACATACATTTTACAAGCAAAATAACAAATAATGGAACAACAATCACGTCAAAATTGTTGTGATTTTTTTTAAAACAAGCAATAATAATAATACGACAAAAGTGTAAGCCAAAACTTTAGACATTTTCGCAATAAAAGTCTAAATACGCATTAAAACGGCATTCCCGAGGAATAAAACGCATTAAATTCTTTGCAATAATAACCTGAACAACGTATCATTTGTTATGTGGTTTTGGTAGTTTTTAACCCGGATAAATAACTTCGCGTGTCCAGATTTAACTACCAATACCTTGCGTGAAAGTGACAAAACGAGTTTGTACAATTGGGCAACTAGTGGCAACCGGACGCCAATAATACCCGGGTGTCAGTAGGCCTACTGGAAACAAATCTTTTTTTGACGGTGAAAGGAGTACCGCGATGATATTTTTCATCAACAGCATCATGCAGGAAAATAAGTCTGGGATTGAGTTTGCCCAGCTCAAGCGTATTGAATTGTTCAACGACCATAACGTTGATTACCGGTTAGTGGTACGTGACTGGAACCCTCGATTGCACCCCACCACACGGGCAGCCGATGTACCTGATCGAAACCTAATCAATATGTTTGAGTACTTCCAGAACGCGATGGCAATTGAAGACCACCCGCAACACTTGGCAGACCTAGACTTTGGTGTCCTCGATACCCACGTGGAGGAAGAGGCCACTCGATTCCTAGTTTACACCACCGACAACCGTTTAGTCGCACGTGTTAACGTTTCTGGTGACGATAAAGTTGTCTTTTCAACCGAATTATTTGACGGTTTTGGTAATTTGTACCGGGTGGATTATTACGACACCCGCGGATTTCGTAGCCTGGAGCAATGGTATACACCCGACAACAAAATTGGCACCGAAGTTTGGCTCGATCCGGACGGACATGCAGTAATTGAAAAATTTTATCGCAAAAGCGTGCACGAAGAGGATGGGCTAGTTGCGAGCGGGTGGCGGCTAACTGACCGTACTGATGGTAAGACGTATATGTTTGACACCATCGAAGAACTGACGGTCCGGTTCCTGGATGACCTAAACGACGAGTACTGGTCGCTTGAGCACCCCAACGTCTTCGTTCTTGACCGTGGTCATGTGGCCGACTGGGGGCTACTGCATCTCCGTCGACCAGCGTACACCGTGAACCATTTGCACAACGCTCATGCCAGTGGGCAGGACCCAATGGCGCCAGTTGTCAACAACAACTATGAATTTACGCTGAGCGCTATTGATGATTACGACGCCATTGTTTCCTCAACCCACAAGCAATCGGCGGACGTGGACAAACGGTTCCACCCCCGGGCAAAGCTATTCACTATTCCCGTAGGTGTGGTGCCGGACGAACTCTTGCACGCGCCTCGCATTTTGGAGAGCAAGCGCACCTTTGGCAAGATGGTCGTTTTTGCCCGCATCGCGCCCGAGAAACAGCTGGATCAACTGACCGCTGCCTTTGCTATCGCGCATAACAAGTTTCCCGAGGCTACCTTGGACCTGTACGGTTATGAGGACGCGACCAACAAATTTGAGGCCAAGCGCAAAGTTGAGGCGGTCATCAAAAAGAATCACCTTGAGGATGCCGTCACGTTTAAGGGGTACACCACGGACGTGGATACCGCGGAGAATAACGCCATGCTGTACGGCCTGACGTCAAACATGGAGGCTTTAACTTGGCCATCATGGAAGCGATTGCCCACGGTCTCATTCCAATTTCATACGACGTCAATTACGGCCCTAACGAAATTACTGAGGACCACGTTAACGGCCGGGTAGTGCCATACGGTGACGTCAAGGCCTTTGGTCAGGCCATGATCGATATCTTGCAGGATAAAAAGTTAGCGCAGCAGTACAGTACGGCCGCATACGATTCGGCGGAACGTTATTCCGAGGACAACGTGTGGGCTGCTTGGCAGGAGTTGCTGGACGATGCTGACGGGGTGTGGCCCGCAAAATTGACTGCGGCACACTTTGAAGGTTAGGAGGCTTTCTCTATGTACTATTTTATTAGCGAAAATGTTTTTGGCCGTAATTCGGGTACTGAGCACGCGCAAGCGCGGCGAACCCGCATGTTTAACGCGGAGGGTGAGCAGGCGTTTTACGTTTCGCGCAATTACAACCCCCTCCTCAAACGGGACCTGGAGTCCGTGAAATTGGCAGCTAAGGAGTCAATTAATATGTATGACTTTTTCCAGGGTACTCTCGCCGTGCGTCGGAAGAAGCAGAATCTGCGACTATTGGGCGAAGTGCCGTTAGACGAATACCACGTAGAGGCCATCACACCTAACTACTCCATGATTACCCACGTGGGCCGTGAAATTGGTCGCATTAACGTGTTGCCAGGCACCGTGGGTTTGACGATGGACGTGGAAAACCGGGACCAGCACAACAACCTGGTTGCCCGCGAAAACTGGGATTGGCGTGGGTTTAAGTCGTCGATTGATTATTTCCACCCAGACGGGCAGGTTGCCTCACGGTCGTACCTGAGCCAGGACGGCGATCCCGTGTTGGAGCAATTATGGATGGATGTGGATGGCAAACGCCAGCCCACAATGTGGAAACTGTTGAACTACCAAGGTCACGACTATCGGTTCAGCACGGAGGATCAGTTGTTCCTGTTTTTCCTGAACGAGTTAACGAAGCAGGATAGCAACGCGACTTTGATTGCTGACCGGCACACACTCGACTACGTGGTGGCAGACGTGCAGGGAACAAAGGCCAAGTGGGGATATTTTCACGGCGTGCACAGCACTAAGCCCGGCAAAGTGGGCAAAGGATCCATCTTACCGGTCTACCGGAACATTTTGGAGCAGCGAGCAGATGCCTTCGACGGTGTGCTCGTGGCAACGGAAGATCAGCGGGCAGACCTGGTAACGCGTTACCCACACATGGACGTGCGGGTGGCGCCCGACACGGCCATCGCCAAGACGCACATGCACAAGGAGGCTAAGCACCCCACCGTCATGTTTGTGGGTCGTTTTGGGCCAGACAAGCGTCCAGAACAGGCACTACAGATGATGGGCGAACTAGTCAAGCAGGTGCCGGACGCGCGCATGGAGTTCTACGGCTACGCGCCGGATGAGGACACCATGAAGCGTCTGAACGACGAGGTGACGAAGCTGGGTTTGACGGACCAGGTGCAGTTCGCGGACTACATGGGCCTGGGTGAGCTGAGCAAGGAGTACAGTCACGGTGACGTGATTGTGCAGACCTCGATTGCCGAAAGCTTCGGGATGAACCTCGTGGAGGCCATGAGTTATGGAATCCCAGCGGTCAGTTACAACATTCCGTACGGCACCAAGGCGTTGGTTCGTGATGGTGAGAATGGCTATGTAGTCCCGGATGGTGCCACGAAGCAGATGGCGGCCAAGGTCGCGCAACTGTTGACGGACCATGATGATTGGCAGGCGAAGAGCAAAGCTGCGAAGGAGACCGCCAGCAACTACACCTTTACGCGCGCCATGGGCGATTGGCGGCGGGCGCTGAAGTAGGGTCTGGCTACGCAAAAGAAGCCGATACGCTGGCATATTGCGGCGAATCGGCTTCTTTTAATGTGGCGGGTAATGGGGGTGGCTGGTAGAAATGGGCTACTGACTGCGGTTGAGCGGGTGGTCCGCGCGGCCGGTGCTACGTGCCTCACGCTCCCGCCCGTTCCGGGCTACCGCGAATTGCCCTAGTCCGAGAAAACCACTCGGTCTAGCCAATTTGATTCTGTAGAAGCTACTGCTAGTAAGTGCTAACGCACTAACTAGCAGTAGCTTCTACAGAACTCCGGGCATGCAGCCGCCGTGCGGACCACCCGCTCAACCTCCGCCAGTAACCCATTTCTACCAACGTTAGTGAGTGCAGTTACTACCATTACTTGGCACATGTAGGGCATCACTAGATGTTGTCATTATGAGGCACGTAGCCGGTCGCCGACAGCACCCACCCAACTGGAGCTAGCCCACCGTTTATACCAGCCAATCTACCACGCCGCCAAGCCACCTACAGTACTGGCGACAGCAGGCGGGAGAACAGCTGCTTGAAACGCAGCCACCGGCCCTGAGCGTCAATCATTTTGTCGGTGAGCTCGGTGCTTTCTTCCATGTCGCTTTGGAAAATATCTGCCAGCTGCCGGACGATGCTGTGATCGTACATGAACGTGTTGACTTCAAAGTTGAGGCTGTACGAACGGAAGTCCTGGTTGGCGCTCCCAACGCTCGCCATGTCGTCATCTATCAGCATGGTTTTAGCGTGCAGGAAGCGTTATTGTAGATATAAACCTTGATGCCGAACTGGTGCAGGTAGTTGGCGTAATACTGCGTGGCCCGGTAGATGAAGGGGTGGTCGGGCATGCAGGGAATCATAATCCGGACGTCAATACCAGCGGCGGCGGCTATCCGCAAAGCCGTGATGACGGCGTCGTCAGGTACCAGGTAGGGGCTCTGAATCCATACGCGACGGCGGGCCGCGTTAATCAATTTGATGTAGCCCAACTTGATTTGCTCGGTTGTCGAGTCCGGACCACTCGTGACCAATTGCATACTGGTTGTACCGGAGATTTCTTTATCCGGAGCGGGGAAGTACTTCAGGTCGTAGGTGAGGCGGTCCGTCTGGTTTACCGACGAGTTCCAGTCCATAATGAACCGTACCTGTAATAGTTGGACCCCATGGCCGATAATCCGCAGGTGAGTATCACGCCAATAACCAAATTTGGGCGCGCGCCCGAGGTATTGATCACCAACGTTAAACCCGCCCGTATAGCCGATTTTGCCGTCAATCACCACAATCTTGCGGTGATCGTGGTAGTTGAGGCGGAAGCTCACGACGGCGTTACGGCTGGTTACAAAGGGGATGGTTTTCCCGCCGGCATCATGGAGCGGCTTAAACCAGTGGTTGGTGGTGCCGTGTGAGCCAAAGGCGTCGTAGACCACGCGCACGTCAACGCCTTCCTGGGCCTTCTGCACCAGTAGGTCCCGCAGTTGTGTACCAATCTTGTCAGAATAAAAGGTGTAGTACTCAATATGGATGCTATGTTTTGCGGCCTTAATATCCGCAAACATGCGGGCAAACTTGTCGTTACCATCAGTGATGATTTCGACCGCATTGCGCCGGATGAGCGGGGCGTTATCCAGTTGGCGAAACATCTCCACGGTGGCTGCACGGTGCTGAGTGATTTCGTCGGTATCGGTGCGTTTGAGGCGCGGCAAAGTTGAGCGCTGCGCGTCGATAATTTCTTTGAGCCCAATCCGGTCAGCCGTACGTAAACGGAACAGCTTAGTATTACCAAGGCCTCGACCGGTAAAGAGGTACAAAATAAAGCCGAATACCGGAATGACTACGAGCACGAGCAACCAGGCCCATGTCGCCGCGATATTGCGCGGCGAGTGGAAGACGGTGATGATTGCGGCTACCCAGTCTAGTAGCACGATGGCCAAAATAATCCAATTGACGATCTGCATATAAATAACCCTTTCACGAATAGTGTTCGGAGGTAAGTATACCACGCGACGGGCGGCCGCCCCACAACGATAACGGTGCAAATGGGCATAACTCGTCGGAGGACCAGCGAATACTCTTGGAGTGGCAGGGAGGGATGGCACAACCATCACTTGTACAGTCGTATTGGTGAACAAATATGGAAGAAAAACAACGAATATGCTACATTAGATGAAGATAAGGTTTTGGTGAAATTGCGGCGGGGCAATCAAGCCCCGCCCAATTTTACGTTGAGGGGGTATTACACATGCGCGTTATTTGGCCATACGTCCGCCGGCATGCGGGCATCGCAACTGGGGCGGTGATTACAACCATTCTGCAGGCGGCAACCATTCTCTGGCAGCCGTTCCTATTGCAGAAGGTTTTAGCCGCAATTATCGCTAATCATCAGGGTGTCGTGTTGAATCTGGGTGTGCAACTCTTGCTAGTTGCGCTACTTGGCATCGTTGCCGGGATTTTAAATACTGTCTGGGCGGCACAAACCGCTGTGCGCATTGCCGCCGATATGCGCGCCGATTTGTTTCAGCGCGTTCAACGGTTTGCGTACGCCGATATTGAGCAGTTTAGCGCCTCATCGTTGGGCGTGCGGATGACTAATGACATCAACCAGGTACAGATGCTGGTGATGTCCATTCTCCAGATTGTGCTACGCGTCCCGATTACCTTTGTGGGTGCGCTGGCCCTCGCTATTTTGGCGATTCCTAGCTTATGGTGGCTACTGGTCGTGATGATTGTAGTTATCGGCGCTCTCGGTGTCTTTATGACCGTCAAGATGGGCGGGTACTTCGGCAAGATTCAGCACTACATTGACGAGGTGAACACCATTGCTCGCGAAAACATGATGGGTGCGCGTGTGGTGAAGAGCTTTAACCAGGAAGATGCACAGTTGGGTAGTTTCAACCAGGCTTCTGGGCAGATGGAAACACTCAGCATCAAGATCGGGTACGCCTTTGCCGTGATGGTGCCGGGCTTCTTTATGATTGCTAACGTCGTGGTGGGGATTGCCGTTCTGATGATTGGTAACCAAATTACGAGTCATCCGGCCTACCTCGCCGTGATTACATCCTTTGTGGGTTACGTTCTACAGATTTTGTATGCCTTCATGAACGCCGCGTTTATTGCGACGGGGGCGACCCGTGCGTTTGTTTCCCTGGGCCGGATTGGCGAGGTGCTTCGGCACGCACCGTCCATGCTGTTTCCGAACCAAGCGCCGGTACTCAGTTTGGATGGGGGAATCGACCTACGTGACGTGACCTTCACGTATCCTGGTGATGATGCGCCAATCCTCCAGCACGTGAACTTCAAGGTGCGACCTGGTGAGATGCTGGGTATTGTCGGCGCGACTGGTAGTGGTAAATCCACGCTGGCGCAGCTGTTGGGGCGTCTATTTGATCCCGATGAGGGTGCCGTGATGGTGGGTGGACACGACCTGCGCGAACTCAATCCGCGTAGTATTCGCAAAGCCGTGGCGGTGGTCCTGCAACGGTCAACGCTGTTCTCGGGGACCATTGCCAGCAATCTTCGGCAAGTCCGCCCCGACGCCACTACCGCCGATATGGAGTGGGCCGCAAAGATTGCCCAGGCTGCTGAGTTCATTGACCAGCTACCGGAGCGCTTTGACGCTCCCGTTGACGAGCGGGCAGCCAACTTTTCGGGTGGGCAAAAGCAGCGCCTCAGTATTACCCGTGGTCTCATTGGGCAACCAGCAGTGCTGGTACTCGATGACGCAACCAGTGCGCTGGACGCCCGGAGTGAAAAGCGGGTGCAGGAAGCCTTGGCCCGCGATTTAGGGCACATGACGACGGTCATTATTGCGGAAAAAAAATTTCGTCAGTGATGCACGCTGATCGTATTTTGGTGATGGATCACGGCCGTGTCGTCGGCAATGGCACCCACGCGGAGTTGTCCGCAACCAACAAGGCGTACCAAACAATCCTGAACTCGCAGCGTAGTGCAGAGGAGGTGGGCTAAATGCAAAGTGATTTCAAAGTAGCGGGTAAGTACTTCGGCCACTACCTCGGCCGCTACCCGTGGCAACTAATACTCAGCGTCATTACCGTAGCCATCTACTGTGGCGCGGCGGTGTACACGCCCATCCTGTTGGGCAATGCGGTTACGCAGTTAACGACGGTGCTAGCCGACTTTAACGCGCACCACGCGGTGGACACTACACCATTTATCCACACCGCGGCGACCATGATTGTGATCAACGTACTAGCCGGTTTTGCGGATGCTGCGACCTCAGCCATTCTTGGGTGGGTATCGGGTGTAGCTAACTCCCGAATGCGTAGCGACCTCTTTGCCAAGATGCAGCGTATTGGGATTAGTTATTACGACCGCACGGAAGACGGGGATTTGCTGGCGCGGTTTACCAGCGACCTCGATAACATTTTTAACGCCATGAACCAGGCGTTCATCAACAGCTTTTATTGTTTCGGTTCCCTGATTGGCGTCCTGATTATGATGTTCACGAGCAACGTCATGATGGGCTTTGTCACGATTATTACCACGCCGTTGGCCGTCCTGGTGAGCTGGTTGGTGATTACGCACGCCAGCCGTGCCGTGAACGAACAGCAGCGGGCCGTGGGGGCACTGAACGGGTATATTAACGAGCAAATTACCGGCCAAAAGGTCATTATTACCAACGGCCTGCAGAAACAATCAATTGACGGTTTCACCGGGCGCAACGCCACGGTCCTGCAGGCAGCACAGCGTGGCCAAATTTGGGCCGGAATGCTGATGCCGGTGATGTCGGGACTGATGCTACTCAACACGGCCATCGTCATCTTCTTTGGCAGCTGGTACGTTCTGCAGGGCAGCATGGCGTTGGGCACGGGGCTGGCCGTGGTGGCCGTCTTTGTCCAGTACGCGCAACAGTACTACCAGCCCATCATTCAGATGACCAGTATGTACAACATTATTCAGCAGGCCGTCACGGGTGCACGGCGGGTCAGTGAGGTGTTCGAGCAGCCCGATGAGGTACGTCCCGAGGGGGGCAAAGTCATCGATGGTGTTCGCAAAGGCGTTGAGCTGAAGGACATCCACTTTGGCTACCTGCCGGGAATTGAGATCCTGCATGGCATCAACATTGATGCTCCCCGGGGGCACATGGTGGCGCTGGTTGGACCCACTGGTTCGGGTAAAACTACGGTGATGAACCTCCTGAACCGGTTCTATGATGTGGACGTCGGTAGCATTACTATTGACGGCACGGATATTCGCGACATTGATTTGACCAGTTTGCGCAACAATGTTGGTATCGTGTTACAGGATCCGCAACTATTCTCAGGCACGATTAGGGATAACATTCGGTTTGGTCAACCGGAGGCCGGGGATGACGCCGTGCAGAACGCGGCGCAACAGGCGCGGATTCACGACTACATCATGTCATTGCCGGATGGCTACGATACTTTGATTACGGACGAGCAGTCGGTCTTCTCCGCGGGGCAAAAGCAATTGCTGAGCATTGCGCGGACGATTTTGACCGACCCACCGGTAATGATTATGGATGAGGCCACCAGCAACGTGGACACCGTGACCGAATCGCAGCTCCAGGCGGCGATGAACGCGGTGACACAAGGCCGGACCAGCTTCTTGATTGCGCACCGGCTGCGGACGATTGTGCACGCTGATGAAATCGACGTGCTGCGGCACGGCACCATCATCGAGCGCGGCACGCACGCTGACTTAATGGCTGCCAACGGCTTCTACGCCCAACTCTACCGCGACCAGATGCCGAACTGTAGTGGGGGGTGACGGTAGTGGTTTGCGGCAGCGTAGACCGGACCGGTGAGCTGCGGCTTACGTGGGGTACTCCATGGTAAGCCACTGCCAGGGCGAAGGTTGGGTGGTTACGAACCCGCGGGCGTGGTTTGGGGTTGCGGCTTACGTGTCCTGCGCCGTGATTGCTACACCCGCACGCTCCGGACGTTCCGTCCTTCCGCGGATAATTGAGCTTGAGAAATACTGAAGCGCCACACAAAAGTTAGACACTTTTGGAAAGCTTAAACTGTTGTCGGTATTCTCTTGGTGTCAATCCGTTTAGCACCATTGATATTCGATCATTGTTAAACCAACTAGCATATTTTTTTTAACCGTCTTACGGAGCTCCTGT
>NZ_BBAI01000055.1 GCF_001311175.1 Lacticaseibacillus pantheris DSM 15945 = JCM 12539 = NBRC 106106
GCTGTTAGGGGCTTGCCGCCGTAAGAGCGTAGCGATGTACGGCGCGACGAACTTAGAGACTGGCTGCCCGCACTTGGCAGGCAGGCTCTAAGTCGCACCGGAAACCGCGGTTTTTGCGGTTGGAGGTTTCGCCCTAGCAGCGGTCACCGTGGAGCGGTCCACAAAGTCGTAGTACCCCACGGCACCCCCGCCGGTCAGAACCACCACAGGCCAGAACCCCCACAGGCCTCAGCTACTTTGCGTACCACCCTGGAATTGGCTCTCGTACAGCTGGTAGTAAAACCCTTTGGCAGCCAGCAGCTCTTCGTGTGTCCCGCGTTCCACCACGCGGCCACCGTCAATCACCACGATGGTCGTCGCCCGGCGAATCGTCGACAACCGGTGTGCGATGACAAAGCTAGTTTTACCGCGCATCAGCTCCGTCATCGCGTGCTGCACGTCCAACTCGGTGTTGCTGTCAATCGGACTAGTAGCTTCGTCCAGTACCAGCACCGGTGCGTTCGTCACAAAGGCTCGCGCAATGCTCAGCAGTTGCCGTTGCCCCTGCGACAACCCCGCCGCGTCCTCCGTCAATACGGTGTCGTAACCATTGGGTAGCTGGCGAATAAAGTGATCCGCGTGGGCCTGCTCCGCTGCGGCGTGCACTTCGTCATCCGTCGCATCCAAGCTACCATTGCGAATGTTATCCGCCACGCTGGCGGTGAACATGTGTGATTCCTGTTGCACCACGGTGACCAGTCGCCGTAAGTTTTGGCGCTTAATCGTGGTGACATCCCGTCCATCCAACGCACCGTACCAGACTGGAGTGGATACAGATTGGTTAACAAGTTCATCATGGTAGTTTTACCCGCTCCCGTTGGCCCCACAATCGCGACCGTGTCACCGGGATGGGCCTCGATGTTGACGTCATGCAAAATTTCTTTGCCTGGTTCGTACGCAAAGCTGACGTGGTCAAAGCTCACCGCGCCAGTAGTGGTCGTAATGGCCTCTGCATCCGGCAGGTCCCGTTCCGGTTCTTCGTCAATGACTTTGAACACCCGCTCCGCACTCGCTAGCGACAACTGTAGGGTGTTAATCAGGTTCAGGGTGTTATTGATAGGCCCCGTAAAGTTGCGGAGGTAAATCAGGAAGGTGAAAATCACACCAACCGTGATGCCGCCACGACCACTCACAATCGAAATGGCGCCCGCCGCGGTAATCAGCAGGTAAGCCACATTGTTGGTCATGTTGTTAAATGGCCCCATCGCGCCGCTAAATAATTGCGCACGGTAGGCCGCAGCGGTGTACTGCGTATTCGTCTGAGCAAAGCGGTCCAGACTCATCTGCTCGTGGTTGAACAACTGTACCGCGCGCTTGCCCGAGACGGACTCCTCAATCTGACTGTTGAGGTCCCCCAACGCCGACTGCTGGATGGTAAACGCCTTTTGCGTTACCCGCGCCGCCATCCGCGAAAAAGTGTACGTCATCACCGTGCTCAGTAGCACAATCACGGTCAAAAGCGGGCTCAACACAATCATCGCGCCGAGCATCCCCACCACGCTGATAATCCCGGTAAACAGTTGCACAAAGGTCTGCATCAGGGCGGTATTAATGTTATCCACGTCGTTGGTCAACGTGCTCATCACGTCCCCATTATCGTGGGTATCAAAGTAGCGCATGGGCAGCCGCTGCAGCTTTGCAAAGATGTCGTGCCGAATACGCGCACTGGTATCCTGGGCAACGTCAATCATCGTGTAGTTTTGCCAGTACGTGAACGCACTCGAAACGACGTACATCCCCGCGAGCACCAGACAAATAATGTACAGTCCCCGCAAATTATGCTTGGCGATATACGTGTCCACAACGATACCGTTGAACCGGTTGCCCACAATCGTGACCGCCGTCGTTACCACGGTCATCAAGAACACGCCAAATAACCGCCACTTTTTGCTGGCGAGGTACGCCCAAATACGGTGCACGTCCCGCGCCAATCGTTAATGGACACAGCCACCCGCACTCCACGGGGTGTGCCACTGGGGCGGCCGCCACCGCCCATATTGCCAACATTACGCATTTGCATTTGCGGCTGCCTCCTCGCCAAACTGTGCTGCCACTAATCTCCGGTAGAACGTGGACGTTTGGATCAGCTCCTGGTGCGTTCCCTGACCGGTAATCCGGCCGCCTTCCAACACAATAATTTGGTCACAGTCAACCAGGTTACTGATCCGTTGGGAAATAATCATCGTGGTCCGGTGCGCACGGTTGACCTGCAGCCGCCGTTGAATAACCGCGTTAGTTTCCTGATCGACCGCGCTAGTAATGTCATCGAGTACCAGGATGTCCGGATCCGCCGCCAGTGCACGCGCAAGGTTTAACCGCTGCCGTTGACCGCCAGAAAAGTTCTTGCCGTGTTGTTCAACTGGTTGGTCTAACCCTGCGTCACCCTGGAAAAAGTCATCGGCGGCCGCGTCGTGGATGGCCCGCCGTAGCGCATCGTCATCCGCTTTCGGGTTGCCGTAACGTAGGTTATCCCGAACGGTGCCCGAAAAGAGCACGCTGTCCTGCAATGCCACCGCAACTTTGTGGTGCAATTCAGTCAACGTGAGCGCCTGGACGTCCACACCACCAACCGTGATGTGTCCCTGATAGTCGTCAAAGGCGCGCGTCAACAGGTTGACCAGCGTCGTTTTGCCGCTACCAGTCGTCCCAATCACACCCAGCCAGGCACCATCAGGAACGTGTAGATTAACGTCCGCCAATATTGGCCGCTTCCCGTACCCAAAGTTCACGTGGTCAAAATCAAAGCCGCTGCCCGCTGGCAGTTGCGTCTGTCCGGACTGTTGGTCGAGGGCATCGTGACTGTCCTCTTCCGCCAGGGCCTCGCGCACCCGAATGGCACTGGTGCTCGCGCGAGAAAACGCAGTAATGATGTTGACCGTACCAATCATTGCGTTGGTAATTTGAATCATGTAGTTCACAAAGGCGATAATCTGGCCGTCCAAAATGGCGTGCTGCATGTCCAACCGCCCACCGTAGGCCAGAGCCACCACCACGGCCAGGTTGAGCACTAGCAAGATAACGGGCGACAAAATGATGGTGGACCGTTGCGCCTTTTCGCTATCACTTTGCAAAGTGTCATTGGCCTCCGTGAAGCGGTCGTACTGGCTGTCCTCGAGGGTATAAGACTTGATGGTCTTCATCCCGTTGAGGTTCTCCCGCATAATCAGGTTAACGTGGTCAATGCTTTGCTGCACGCGCGTAAATAGCGGCACGCTCCGCCGCACCACGAGCACCATAAAGATTAGCAGTAGCGGCATCACAATTAGCAATAACCACGCTAATTTAGGGCTAACAATGACGGACATGACCGCGCCACCAACCATCAGAAATGGCGAGCGGACCATGCCCCGCACCATCAGCATCACCAAGTTTTGCATCTGCACGACATCGTTGGTGATACGCGTAATGATGGTTGCCGGCTGTAGTCCCTGGGGGTTCCGGCTCGTGAGCGCGACCCGCAGCATGTGCTGTCGTAGTTCGGCACCCATCTGCAATGAGGCGTAGCTACCCATCGCGTTACAGGCCACCCCGGCAATCAGGCCAATGAGGGCAAAGACGGCCATTAAACCGGCCGTGCGGAGGACGTAATTCATGTCACCTTTGCCTAACCCATTATCCAGGATGCGCGACATTAACGTTGGTTGCTGTAGGTCTGACAACACTTCACCCAACATCGATAATGGTGCCAAAATCAGGAAAAGCAACGCCTTTCCGTGTGTGTGTTTAAAAACAATATTAAACAAGTCTGCGTGACCAGGGCCGTTGTCCTGGCCGCTCCCTCCCTTACCGACAATTAGGTCGTAATGCGTTAATAATTGTTTATTATAGCGTTTCCAAATAGTAAGTAAATATAGGCCGACACCTTTTTGCGGTTCATTTCGACCAGCAACGGCCGCAACGCACAATCGGCGTGCACCCAGTAGCCGGGATGAACAACATCCCCACTTCTAGGTACACGCCGATTTATTGGTTCAGCACACCGATTCAGTTAGTCTATTCAGGCCGCAACCGTTTGTAAGTATCGGTGACTAGCCAGCATTTCTGCACAGTCCCACTGGTTGGCCAAGTTAATTTCGTAAATACGGGACGCGTCCGGATTCAGTTCCGGCAAGACACGTGCCCAATCAATTAGACCAGTGCCTAACGTCAAGCTGTCGTGCGTTTGCCCCATGGAATCCACCAGGTGGTAATGGCGCACTGCGGGTGCCAGGTGCCGTAAACTTGCAATCAGTGCGTCGTTGTCACCGTGGAGCACGATGAATGCATGGCTGACGTCGTACGCCAGCGGTAAATCCAGCGCCAGCAGTTCGCGTTCAAAATCCGGGTGGCCGTACTGGAACGTTGCCAGCATACTGTTTTCAAACACCACGTGTCCGCGGGCACGACTAGCCAGCTCGCTTAACCGCCCCAGCACGACGGTCTGCGCGACTTTGAGGTTTGGCCAATCTCCGACTAAGTCCGGTTCGCCCGGTTTTTGGTTGTAACCACCGTGGATGAGCGCCACCGTCCCGGTCGCCCGGGCAAAGTCGACCAGCCGCCGGGAGCTGTCCATCACGAACCGGTACAACTCAGGATGGGCGTCCTCGTTCACGCACAACTCGCAGCGCCATCCCTGCCACTTCATGGGGTGATGTAACACCACTCGCGGTACAGATTGCTGGACCAACGCCACCATTTGCTGTAAGTGTGCCCAACCCGCGGTGGTAAAGTCGTCCGCCGTTAAGTGAAACTCAAACACATCCGGATGGTACTGCAACCGGTCGGCAATTTGACGTTCATCGGTGCTTGCTTTTAATCCTAACTGCATGCCCGTGCCACCTACTTTGCACTACGGACGCGGCGACGATACGTCGAGCCGCCTCATCAACAATCTGCGGGTCCGTCGCTAGATTGAGCCGAATGCACGTAGCGGTAGTCGGCGCAAACCACTCGCCGTAATCCACCGCTAAGTGGGCCTGATTCTGCACAAAGTCGCGAATATCCTGCGCATCAACGTACGCACCCAGGTCGAGGAAACTCAAGTAAGTTCCTTGTAGGTCGGCCACCTTCACTTGCGGAGCCCCATCGGCTAGGACGTCCCGGAGGTGATCATAATTAAACCGTACGACGTCAAGCAAATGGTCAAACCACTCTTCGCCGTGCCGGTATCCGGCCTCCGTGGCGATTTGCCCTAGCATGGTACCCGCAACGTTGTCCACCCGCTGCGAATACTGGTCATAATCGGCACGCAAATGTGCATCCGGAATGAGTACGTTGCCGTTGTTCAGGGCGGCGAGGTTGAAGGTTTTTGATGCGGCATTCAGGACCACCAAGTGCCGCATCTGCGTTGGTGTCGCCACCGCCAGGGCGGAGGTAAACCGTGGTCCGCCAACTTCAAAATCCTGGTGAATTTCATCGGCGACCACGATGACGTCGTGCTTTTCCGCAATGCTGAGAACCCGCCGCAGCTCGTCGGCTGTCCAGATTCGGCCAACCGGGTTGTGCGGAGAGCAGAGAATCAGCAGACGGGGATGATTAACGGCTAGGACTTGCTCCAGTTCGTCAAAGTCAATTTGCCAGCCGGACTCGCCCCACTGCAGGTTAGCGGACACCACTTTGCGGCCCTGATCCTCAATGGCGTGCATAAAAGGATAATACACTGGCTCCATTACCGCCACCGGCGCCCCGGGTGCAGTCAGCCAATCAACCATCATGTACAACGCCTTGACGATTCCGGTCGTCAAACGCACCCAATCGGACTGGATGGTCACCCCGTGCCGGCGCTGCATCCAATCAGCCAAAGCCGCGTAATAACTGTCGGGCGTGAATGAGTACCCGTACACCCCCGTTGTGACCCGGGCAACTAAGGCGTCACGGACGGCTTGCGGAGCCGCGAATTCCATATCGGCAATCCACAACGGTAACAGGTCGGTAGCACCAAATTCTGCCTGTAGTCCGTCCCACTTTTCCGAGTTAGTCCCGTGCCGGTCAACCAAGTTTTCTTCAACAAACGTGCGCACTGTTTCTGGTAGTTGCACTGCCATTATCTGGTCACCACTTTCTATTAATAGCTTTATACTAGCAGAACATACCCCGAATACCCAAAAAAAAGGTGCCGCGACAGTGACACACCGCCCGGCACCAAGGTCACTTATACAATTAACCACGACTCATCGACATCGTCCTGCCGCCGGACGGACTTACCGTACTCATCAATCACGGCGTGCCAATCTTGCGCGGTGGCGGCTGAAATTCCATCCATCAGGCTCGTCGTTGCCTGCTTCATGGCCGCGTAGGTCTTATAATCACCTACGCCCAGCCGTGCAAATAGCTTGCGCGCGTAGTTGTCAGCCACGAAAACCGGACGGTCAAAGATGTAGAGCAACATATCGTCAGCCGTCTCGTCACCCACACCCCGAATGGAGAGTAGCGAAGCTCGTAGCTCGTCCGTCGGCACGTCTTTAAAACTATCCAACTGGGCCCCATGATCCTGGTACCATTGGAGCAGCGCCTGAATTGACCGTGTCTTCTGCCGGTAAAATCCGGACGGCCGAATCAGCTGTTCCAACTCGTTCGTGGGCATCGCCGCCAACTGCTCTACCGTCATGTACGGCATCATGTTGGCGATCACCTTTTCGGTATTACGGCCGGTGGTCTGTTGCACCAATATCATTGAAATCCAGTCAGCCAGCCGGTTGTCGTTTTGCCACCAGTTTTGTGGCCCTAAGCGCTGCAATAAGCGGTCTAAAACTTGACGTTGTTGCGCCGGGATACTCTCTGCCATGTCCGCCTCCATCAACTTACTACTTCAACAGTCCCGCTTTGCGCAGGTACTGACGCGCCACCGTAGACGCCTTCTTGTGCTGCACCGTGACCTCGTAATTCATCTCCTGCATGTCGGCAGTCGTGATGCGGCCGCTCAGCTTGCGCAGACTGCGGACTACCTCCGGGTGTTGCTTGGCAAACTGCGTCTTCATCAATGGTGCACCTGATACGACGGGAAAAAGTGTTTCGAATCTTTCAACACCACCAGGTGGTACTGACGCAATTGTGGGTCCGTTGTGTACGCGTCGGTTACGCCAATCCGGCCCTTGGCCAACGCCTCATAGCGTAACGAGGGCTCCATCGTCTTCACCTGGGTAAAGTTGAGCCCATACGCCTTCTTCAGCCCGGGATAACCGTCCTCCTGGGCGTAAAAATCAGGATCAAAGCCCGCAATCAGCTCTGGGTGGCTGACCAAGTCCTCAAAATTCTGCAGGTGGTACTTCTGCGCCGTCGCCTTAGTGACCGCGAGTGCATAATCATTCTGGTACTGCATCGGCCGGAGGTACGTCATCCCGAACTGCTTGGACAACGCTTGCTTCGCCGACTGGTACGCCTTGTTCTGGTTGTGACTCACGGTCTGGTCACCCTTGACTAACGACTGCAACACGGTACCCGTAAACTCTGGATAAACGTCCACTTTGCCACTTTTCAGGGCCTTGAACAAGAAGCTAGTGCCCCCAAAGTTGGCCTTAACGGTCACGTGCACGTTGGAATTATCCTGCTCAATGAGTTCCTTATACATGTTGATGAGTACTTCCGGTTCACCGCCCATCTTCCCCGCGATGGTCACGTTGGTGGTCTTAGGCGCAGTCACCGCGCGAACGCCGTACACACCGCCGCCCACCACAATCAGCGCGACCAAGCCTATTAGCAGTCGTTTAAGGGGCACCTTCGATAGCACCCGAATCAGCCAACTAGCCAGCAATGCGAGGACTGCCGCGAGCAGCGCCCCCACAATGAGGGCGGCGTTGTTGTTGGTTTGGATACCCAACAAAATGTACGTCCCCAGACCGCCACCACCAATCAGTGCGGCCAGCGTGGCGGTCCCAATGATCATGACGACCCCAATCCGAATACCGGACAAAATCATGGGCATGGCTAACGGAAATAAAATTCTGAATAAACGGAAACGCCGTGACACACCCAAAGCATCCGCCGCCTCGAGCAAAACCGGATCAATGTTGGTCATACCGGCGTATGTATTGGAAAAAATCGGCATTAACGCGTACAGCACCAGCGCAATGACCGCGGGCACCGTGCCAATGCCCACAATCGGAATGAGCAGACCCAAAATAGCTAAACTAGGAATGGTCTGAATCACGCTGGCAACTTGTAGCACAAATTCGCCGGCCCGCCGGTGGTTGAGTAAAGCCACCGCGAGCGGAATCGCGATGATAATGGTAATAATGGCCGCCAAAGCCGAAATCTCGATGTGTTGCAGTAACGACAGCCAGATTGAGTGTTGATTTTTGGCGATGTAACTCCATACTTGTTGTAACATTACTGCTGGTCACCACCCGTCATTCGTGCCATGTAGGTAATTAAGTCGGCAGCTACCAACCGCGTTTTGCCCACCCGGACAACAACGTCTGGCTGAGTTTGCACGGCTGCCGCCCAGTCAAAGATAGTATCGCGACCATCGAGCGTCACCGTCTCGTCCCCCACTGCGACTTTGCCTAAGCCACTCGCGGCCACCTGCTGCATGTAGCGACTACGCGCAATCTCGTCGTCAAAGAAGTTGCGGACAAAGTCGTTGGCCGGTTTCGCCATAATGTCGGCCGGCGTGCCCACCTGTTGCAGCCGCCCACTGTGAATGACAGCGAGGTGGTCGGCCAACTGCAAAGCTTCGCGCATGTCGTGGGTCACGAAGACAAAGGTGGTTTCGAGTTCACGATGGAGTTCCCGCACGAGTGACTGTAGTTGGCGCCGCGACAATGGGTCGAGCGCACTAAACGGTTCGTCCATCAACACCAGTTTGGGGTTGGGAGCCAGCGCACGGACAATACCCACCCGCTGGGCCTCACCACCCGACAACTCGCTGGGTTTCCGGTCGAGGAATACTTCCGGATCCAAATCCACACGGTGCATCAATTGACGGATCCGGTCGTGCATCTTTGCCGGCGCCCAGCCCAATGCTTCCATTTGAATCTGGGCATTTTGCTCAACGGTCATGTTGGGGAATAACGCCCCCGACTGTAACACGTAACCGGTGTGCCGGCGTAGGTCCTGTAGATCAACTGTGGCAACGTCCACACCGTCGACAAAAACCTGACCGGATGTCGGTACCACTAAGCGATTAATTGACCGCAGGAGGGTCGTCTTGCCACTACCGGACGGGCCCACCAGCACAAACAGTTCGCCATCATCAATGGTCAGCGTGAGGTTAGCCAGTGCATCCCCATCGGCGTACGTTTTGGTCACTTGCTTAATTTCAATCATGCCGTTCCGATCCTCCCAGAAGTACTATGCCAATCACAAAACCCAACCCAACAAAACGCGGGCAGCTATCGTCTATCGGCTTACGTAAAAAAAAGTAACTTGTGTTCCTGATTGTAGCACAGTGAACATACGTTTGCAGGTGAAATTGCGGATTTAATACCCAACTGTCACCCACCCCTTGCATTGTGCGTGCCGGGTGACATAATTATTGGTACAGAGCGGACCCATGCGGTCAGAAGCCATAGTGTAAGTAGTGTAAACCGGCAGGCGTACTTTGCCTGGTGGGTTACACTGCTTACACGGCGGCTTCTGCATGGGGGAGCTCGACTATACAGAGCGGAACTTTAGCAAAGTGAGGTAACCTGAATGGCAACAAAAGAACAGCGAATTGCAATTATCGGCGACGTGCACGGCAACTTTGGTGCCCTCACGGCCGCATTGGCGGATGCGGAGGAACAGCACGTCACGGATTACATCGTGCTGGGTGACATTACCAACCGCGGCCCCGAGCCGGAGCGCTGCCTCAGGGCGCTACGTCAGTTGCACCCGCTCGCGTGGGTGCTGGGCAACCACGAGGAGGTGTACACCAGCCTGCTGGCGCACCGCTTCACCGACTTCGATGGCAATAGCAAAGCCGTCATGGCAATCGTGACGTCTAATTACGACCGGCAACGCATGACGGCGGATGAGTTCCGGTGGCTGGCCGCCCGGCCCCTGCAGCAAAACGTCACGGTAGCGGGCGTACGGGTCAGCATCTTTCACGCCACGCCGGACAAGTGCCGCGGTCATTACACTGAGCCCACCGCCCCTCAGGACCACTTTGACCACGTGCTTGCCGGTAATAACGCCGACCTGGCCTTTTGCGGCCACACCCACCAGCCAGTTGTGCGGCGCACCACTGACGGCCGTTACGTCATTAATCCAGGTAGCGTCGGGCAATCAACACCTCTTGGCCTCGTGGGGAAATTAGTCGTGCTTGTTACGGTATCCTTTCGGTGGCTGATGGCAGTGTCGGCCGCTGGACGCAGCGTTACGTACCGTACGACGCCGCCAGCGAAGCGGATTTGGCGGGTGCACAGAACGTTCCGTACGCCGAACTCTACCAGCGATTGATTACAACCGGCGAGTTCACGTACACTACGGAGAACGTTGCGGCTATCAATGCGCGTGCAGGGCTGGATACGGTCGCCCACGCAGCGATTGCTAATGACCAATGGTAAATAATCAAAAAGCGTTAACGATAATGGTTGCATCATCCAGAGATGCAGCCGATATCGCTAACGCTTTTTCAATTCAGTTATGGTGCTGGGTCTGACATAGATTTTGGTTGGAGTGCTAATTGTGGTCGAACCCGCGGGTGGCGTTGGGGGTGGAGGCGTCGTGCCTGTAGACGTGGTTGCTGCGACCCCGAAGCGCTGTTGGAATTACTGTCAGTTGTGCGCTAGCACTTACTGACAGTTATGACTTACAGCGGCAGATTCTGGAGACAAAGTGGGTGAAGCGCCACACAAAAGTTAGACACTTTTGGAAAGCTTAAACTGTTGTCGGTATTCTCTTGGTGTCAATCCA
>NZ_BBAI01000056.1 GCF_001311175.1 Lacticaseibacillus pantheris DSM 15945 = JCM 12539 = NBRC 106106
GGTTGCGGACGGTAGCGACCTACTCCGACGCGGCCAGTAGTGCGGCGGCCGCGGCTGATGCGCAAAGTAACGCGGCCAACGTTGCCACGGCGGCGCTACGGGCGACGGATGATGCGTTGGCAACCGTCAACCAGCAGTTGGTGCAACTGGCGGTGGATGAACTCCGGGAACGGGCCACGCAGCAGCAGCTCGCTTTGGGGGGGATGCAACGTGCCAACGAGGTATACACCGCAGCTTTGGCCGACCAGGCGGCATTAGAGTCGGCCGCGGCGGACAACGACCTGGCGGTGCAAGCCGCACGCACGGAAACAGCCACTCTGGGGCGGCGGGTGGACGAGACCCGATTGGCCTACTACCAGGATCAGGCGGCGATGTTGGCCGCAAAGCTAGGTGTGGGCGAGCCCTGCCCGGTGTGCGGGAGCACGGAGCACCCGCAGTTGGCGACCGCGACAGCGACGGTCGACGTGGCCGAGCTGGACGCAATGCAGGAACAGTTACGGGGCTAGAGGCCCATCAAGCGGCGGTCGAAGCGGATGGCAGGCAGTTGGCGACCCGGTTGCAGCAATCCGAGGAGCACCGCAACCAGGCCGAGCAGCAACTAGTAACGGCGGTGAACGGGGCACAGGTCTTTGATTTACCTAAAGTTGCTGACGGCACCGCCGCACAGTCCGCAGTGCAAAGCGCCGTCCAGATGACGCAACGGACTAGCGAGCAGCTGACTGCCGAACAGCGTCAGGAGCGGCAGTTATCCGCCCGGGTGACGGTCCTCACGACCCAACGTGAGCAACAAGCCGCTGCGGTCACCCAGCTACCCGGGTGGCGGCTGACGCCGAGACGGCGCGACAGGTGGCTCAGGCGAACTGGCAGCAAGCCGTAGCCGAGTTGCCGGATGGCGTGGGGGACATCGACGCAGTGACGCGTGAGCAGCGGCAGTTAACCGCGGCCGTGGCTGAGTACGACCGGGCCGTGACGGCAGCTACGAGTGCAGCGAACGCGGCGGCAGCGACGCTCAACCAGCGTCAGGGCGAGTTGACCAGTCAGCGGAGCGTTGCCAGCAGTGCCACCGCAACTTTGGGCCAAACGACCGAGCAACTGTCCGCGCTGGTGCGTGAACACTATGGGCAGGACGCGTCCTCCGAAATGATGGCAGCGGACTTGGCTGCGGTGGCGCAATTACCGCGGTTACGGGCTGAGGAGCAGCAGTACCGGGAGCAGGTTGCGCGCGTGGCGGGGATGCTGGCGGACGCCGAGACGGCGATTGGTGACCGCACGGAGCCGGATGTCGCCACAATCGAAGCGACGACTGCTACCGAGACGCAGCGGGCTGAAGCGGCCCGGACGGAGCACCACGACGCCCAGAGCCGGTTGGAGCGTAACCAGCGGCGGTTGGCAGACATTCGCCAGCGTCTGGAGCGCAGGGGGCCGAGCGTAAGCGTCTCAACGAGTTGAGTACGTTGGTCGCGGCTTTTACCGGCAATAACCCAGCTAAGATGGGGTTGGAGCGGTATGTTTTACGCGCCTACTTTACGCGGGTGTTGGAGCAGGGTACGCTCCGACTACAGGAGTTAACGCGGGGTCGGTACGCTTTCCGGTTGAGTGACGACCAGGGGGGGACCGGGAACCACACGGGCCTGGAGATTGACGTGTATGATGATCAGGTTGGGGGGACCCGGTCGGTTCAGACTCTGTCAGGCGGTGAGAGTTTCATCGCGGCTTTGTCATTGGCTTTGGCGTTAGGCGAGGTAATTCAGGAGGAAAGTGGCGGCATTGCATCGATGCTTTGTTTGTGGATGAGGCTTTGGCTCGCTGGATCACGACAGTCTGACGATGGCGCTGGAGGCGCTGGAATCCATTGAGGGCCACCGGACGGTTGGTATTATCAGCCACGTGGAGCAGTTGCAGGATTCGGTGGCCGACCAGTTACGAGTAACGGCTGACGGGACGGGCCACAGCAGCATCAAAGTGGTGCACAAGAATCGGTAGGCTCGTTTATATTGGCAATCGTTGCTGGTGTTTGCTAATAAAAGAGTTATAATGAGGGAGTACTAACCAAACATCATAACTGTGGTCGCCCGAATGGAGCGACGTTCCGACCGACAATCCGGCTCGCAGCTACGATTCTAATGGGGTGTATTGGGGGCGACCCGGATACGCGCTATGCGAAAAGAGGCGAGAATGATGGCAGGAAAGCTCAGTAAAGAACAGCGTAAGGCGTTGATTCAGAAGGCAGAAGAGGACCGTTCAAAACATCCTCAGAAGCAATCTGGTCAGTCAGGTTTCGCGGCAATCGACGCGGAGGCCGAGAAGTTGGAAAATGCAAACAAGTAGTATGTAGGATGAAGCGAACCAGGTGTTGCCATATGGGGTGGCACGGGTTCGTTTTTTTTAGTTGGAGTGGGTGCTTTGCATCGTACTCTGACTTAACTATAGGCGGCTGTGTAAAGCACCGCCGGGAGACTGTGGTGCTTAGTGGTTTAATCGCGGTCAGAATGAGTAAGGGATAACCTAATCGGGTTTGTAGTTGTATGAGCAGTTGATCAGTAGTCACCGACAAGTAACTTTTTCTCTACAGAGGAAATAAAAGGCTTAATTGCTATTTTCAGACCGCTCCGCAAAGCGGTCTGTGGAGCGCAAATTTCCACATTGCCTAATAATTAAAAAAATAGGATTTAATTTTTCTAATGGTCAGCTAACGGTTCCTTGCAAATAAAACGATTCGTTTTTTTAATGTTTAACGCCTTTAATGCTATTGTCGTACAAGTTCGTTGTGATTGTGCAAAACAGTACGAGCAAATTTGGGTTAATTAAGCTTCTGAATTGTCGCGCGATAAATAACTGTCAAATTATGGTGTAATCATCAACTTGGTTTTTAAGCGGGAAGTATCAGACGTTCATGAAAAGAACTAAGCGCGTTAAGCCAACAAAAACCGACAATTGTCTATCCTTGAGTAACTATGGTGTCATGACAGCAAGCAACGAATTGCTCAAATGAAAGTTGGCGGTTAATGGACTAGTGAAGTGGTTGCACAAACACCTTTATAAAACTTAATGTAATGTTACGCAACTTCATACAATTTGGTTGTTTACGTTGGCTGTAGGGTGTAATGTATTGGTGTGTAAGTAAGGGCCTCATCGTGATTTAATTAATGATTTTACGGGAGATGAGTATTGATGAAATTCAGGCGCACAAAGGGTTCACCAACTCCAGAAATTAAGGAGCGTGTGAAGATGTGGAAAGCTGGCAAGAAGTGGGTGTATGGCACCCTGTTCTTCTTGGGCATGACCACAGCAATGGGTACGCGCAGCAATACGGTCGCCGCTGCAGAGGAATCCAATGATACAACTACAGATACTAATGCCGATAGTAGTGCTAGTACCGTGACGCAGGGCAGTACGTATGCTTTGCATAATCAGGGTAGTAGTACTAGTTCGGTTTCTGACCAGACTGGTTCTTCCGCTAACAGCGGTGCGGATAGCAGCGCTGTTAGCGCGGATGCAACAAGTGCCGCTGATGACACGGTAAAGACAGATATAACCGGGGAAAACGCTGGCAGTGCCGCCAAAACGAGTAGTGCTGCCAGCTCCAGTGCTACGCAAAGTAGTGCCGCGAACCCTGATAACAGTGCTAGTGTTGCCAGAAAGGCTAGCTCGGCGGCCGCGGTTGGTAGCACGGCCAGTTCTGTGAGTGTAAGCCAGGCAAGCGCGGGCAGTAGCGCTTCCAGCACTTATAGCAGTGATTCAACCAGTAGTGTGGTTAGTGCGGCTTCAAGCGTGGTTACGTCCAGTGCGGCCTCGGAACAGCAAGACGTGAACGTCACGCAGTCGACACCAACAGACAGCGGGCAAACCAGCAAACTGACTCCCGATATCGGCTACAAGAGTATGCTGTCGGTTGCCGAAGTAGACGCGCTCAATGATACTGCGGACGATCCAACCACTGATAGTACAACGGGGACAGACCCGACGACTACGGACACGGCTTTGCCCGATGGGTTTAGCGTGAGCGACCCGGATTATCCTACCGGCGTGTACCACTACGCTGAGGATTCCGATTGGTACACTTTTGCCGAAATGGATACGTCGGCGGGCAAAGTTAGCTTTGCGATTGACCGCGCGACGCAAACCAAGGTGCAGATTGGCTTAGTGAGCGGTAGTGGGGACAACCTGACCATCGGCAGCACGCAGGAATTAACGAGTGGCCAAAAGGTGACTAATTTTGGCGGCTTTGCGTACATCTTTGACGATGGCGATTCCATGTACGTTGTGGGGAGTTTAACGTATATTTTCGACGTTATGCAGTACCCTAAAGGCGAAAAGACCTCGCAATACAGTGGCTTTGCCTTCTTTACCCCATTACAGCAGAGCCAGACCACAAATTATGTTGACCAAAATGGCAACGAAATTGCTGGTTCGGTGACGATGACCGGTTTGACCGGGCAAAAGTACGACACACAACCGTCCTCCGAAATCACTGGCTATGAGCCGACTGATTCTGGGAACACTTCAGGTACGATGTCGCCCTGGATGACTAACGGACAGACGCGTACCCAGACGGTTTATAACAGTGATGGGACTAAGCGCGGTACGATTACCTACACGGTAGTTGACGTTAATGCGGGGACCATTAGTTTTAATGCAACTCCCGCGAATAAAAACACTGCGTCAACTTCCGGAACGTTAACTTACGATGTTGATACCAAGACGGCCGGCGACCCAGGGAAAGCTTTCTCTGGCTACAATGTACCGAACCCCTACCTGCCGCAAACCACGAATATTACCTACACGTACAACGCTTCCGCCGTCAACTTAACGATTAAGTACGTGGATTCGTTTGGCAACACCATCAAGACAGACGATACGGTTTCCGCCAAATTTAATGAAGTTCAGGCCATTTCGTATCCACCAATTGATCATTACACGGTCAATGGTGACTACGCTGTGGATGCGACTAACAATCCGAAAACGTTCACGCCGACAACACTGGACGCTGACGCTAACACCATTACCCTCCACTACATCGGGGATCCAGCCACCCTGACGGTTGAGCACGTTGATCAAGATGGCAACGCCATTGGTACGGACACGACGCTCAACGGTAAGTACGGCCAGACACTGAACGTTGACGGTAGCGATGATAGTAGCTTTACCATTACTGGCTACGCAGGTCCCAACGCTACAGAAACGACGTTAACGGATGGGGACAATACCAATGTCCTGACTTTGACGTACACCAAGATTGGCGCGTACCACATCACGACGCCAACGGGTGTTACTTTGCCGACCGGAGTTCAGGCGACGACGACGTACACCATGACGGATAACAGCCCAGTCGCAGTGGCGACACCGACGGGCTACTACATTCCGTACCTGTTGGGTTACGCTCCCACGGCCAAAGACGCGCAGACGGGTACCGACATTGCGCTGACGCAGGTCGACCCGGACGACATCACCAAGGGCTACGTTGCCCCTGACGTGTCCGTGCTCGGAAACGACGACATCAACATTACGTACGGTGAGCAAGACGCACAGTACACGGTGCAGTACGTAAGTGCCAAGGATCAATCGGTCATTGCGACCGGTACCGCTTTGACCGGCCAGGTGGGGAGCAATCAGTCCGTCACTTTGGACATACCGGCCGGGTACATTTTGGGCTACAACCAGACCGATAGTCGGGTGAACTACGACAACACGTTAAGCCCGCTTTACGAAGCTGACGGCAAGACAATGAAAGTCGACGCCAATGGTCAGCCGATTGTGGCTCTGGCGGTCGTCGTGCCGGAGGGCGGCACCACGTACACGGTGGTCATTGATCCACTGACTTTGGTCGACGCCCCAACGAGCATAAAGTCACCGTATTACACGCGCACCCACCGGACGTTTACGCTCACAAGTACGGCCACAGTGCCGGCGAATGCACCAGAGGGAACTGATTTGACGGTGGACAACGGTCAGCAAAACGTTGAGTACACACGCGATTACTGGGTGGACACGTACGGTGGCAAGGGTGCGGCAGACACACCGCTGTACTATACCAGTTGGAATGCCCCGGATAAAACCACGCTCGATGCGCTCACCGTGCCAACAATTGATGGCTTTACGGCCACAATTACGTTGACCGAAAACCGTACGGGTCAGGGCGCAGAGTCCGGCAAGGATACGAATACCTATGCTGATGGCGACGCGCTGAACGCGGCGTTACAGGAAAACGTTGCGCAGTTTGTAGCCAATTCCGCTAATTCGGAAAGTTATGCGGAAGAAAGCGGCGTGACGGTCTATACGGACACGGTTACCGTCACCTACGTGGCTGAAGCCCAGACAGTTGTCGTTCAGCTGGTGGATATGACCAACCCAGACACGCCGACCGCGGTACTTGATGCTAACGGGAATCCCGTCGGTAATCTGACTTTCACGGGTACTAGTGGTGCCACTGTTGATTACGCCAGCCAGTCGCTGGCGGATAAGTTGTACCAGGCCGGTTATGTGCTGACTAACGACGGTACGCTGCAAGTCACCACGTATGACTATAACGATGCTGGCAACCAGACCGCGTTTTTGCAGTACACGAAGAACAACCAGTACACGGTAACGCCGCCAAACGGACAACCCGCTACAACAACGTACACGACGGATCCAGGTGACCCGACCAAAGCTACAGGACGGTGCCTGGGGTGCCAGGCTATACAGCGCAGCCCGTGGGTGGTACTTTGGCCAAACAGCCGGATGGCAGCTATATTTTGACGCCAACGGATCCGACGCAACCGGCGACGGTGACGTACACGGCCGATAACCAGACGGTGACGGTGGAGTTCGTTGCTGCTAGCGATGGGACGACTGATGTCAAGCCGTCAGTAACCATTACGGGTGCTAGCGATAGTAACATTGACTACACCAAAGATTCCGGTGGCAAGACAATTAACTACGTGGTTGATGGTTATACGCTGACGACTGATGGTCGTGATGCAACCACGAAGTTTGATGATGACGACGCGGCTGGTCAGACCGTGACTTTGAAGTACACGGCCAATGGCGACTACACGGTGACACCACCGAATGGCAAGCCAGGGACGCCGACGCAGTACACGACGGATCCTGGTGACCCGACGAAGGTGACGGGGACCGTACCAAACGTGCCAGGTTACACGCCAGAAGTAACTGGTGGTAGCTATAAACCAGTTGACCCGAATGATGAAACCAAGGGCTATACGTTAGTGCCAGATGACCCAGCGCAGCCGGCGACGGTGACGTATACGGCCAACGAACAGACGGTGACGGTGAAGTTCGTTGATGCAAGTGACGGGACGACTGATGTAAAACAATCAGTAACTATTACAGGTGATAGTGATAGCACCATTGACTACACCAAAGATAGCGATGGTAAGACCATTAATTACGTTGTCGACGGTTATACGTTGACGACCGATGGCCGTTCGACCACTACGAAGTTCGATGATGACGACACGACAAACCAGACCGTGACCTTGAAGTACACGGCCAATGGCGACTACACGATAACACCACCGAACGGCAAAGCAGGGACACCGGTGCAGTACACGACGGATCCCGGTGACCCAAAGAAGGTAACGGGAACAGTACCGAATGTGCCTGGTTACACACCAACATCGGACAATGGCACACTTACTAAGCAACCGGATGGTAGTTGGGTACTAATACCGACGGACCCAACACGACCGGCGAAGATTACGTATGCGGCTAATGAGCAGACGGTGACGGTGAAGTTCGTTGATGCCAGTGATGGGACGACTGATGTCAAGCCGTCAGTAACCATTACGGGTGCTAGTGATAGCGATATTGACTATACCAAGGACAGCGATGGCAAGACCATTAACTACGTGGTTGATGGGTATACACTGACGACTGATGGTCGCGCGGGTACTACGAAGTTTGATGATGATGATACGGCTAACCAAACGGTCACCTTGAAATACACCGCGAATGGCGACTACACGGTGACACCGCCAGATGGCCAGCCAGGAACACCAGTGCAGTATACGACCGATCCCGGTGATCCGACGAAGGTGACGGGGACCGTACCAAATGTGCTCGGTTACACGCCAACGTCAAATAACGGGACGATTACGAAGCAACCAGATGGTAGCTGGGTACTGACACCGACGGATCCGACGCAACCGGCGATGGTTACGTATACGGCCAACGAGCAGACGGTGACGGTGAAGTTTGTTAACGCTGGCGACGAGACGGTTGATGTCAAGGCGACGGTCACCATTACGGGTGCTAGTGATAGCAGTATTGATTACACCAAAGACAGTGATGGTAAGAGTATTAATTACGTTGTTGATGGTTATACGTTGACGACTGATGGTCGCACGGATACCAGTGAGTTTGACGATGACGACACCACCAACCAGACCGTGACTTTGAAGTACACGGCGAATGGCGACTATACGGTGACACCACCTAATGGCAAGCCAGGGACACCAGTGCAGTACACGACTGATCCTGGTGACCCCACTAAGGTCACGGGTACGGTGCCAAACGAGCCTGGTTACACGCCAGCATCGGATAACGGTACCATTACAAAGGAGCCAGATGGTAGCTGGGTACTGACACCGACGGATCCGACGCAACCGGCGATGGTTACGTATACGGCCAACGAGCAGACGGTGACGGTGAAGTTCGTTGACGGCAGTGATGACACGGTTGATGTCAAGCCGTCAGTAACCATTACGGGTGCTAGCGATGGCAATATTGACTACACCAAAGACAGCGATGGCAAGACCATTAACTACGTGGTTGATGGTTATACGCTGACGACTGATGGTCGTAAGAGCACCACGAATTTTGATGATGATACCGCCAACCAGACGGTGACCTTGGAGTACACCGCAAATGGTGACTACACGGTGACACCACCGAATGGCAAGCCGGGGACACCAGTGCAGTATACGACCGATCCTGGTGACCCGACGAAGGTAACGGGGACTGTACCGAATGTGCCTGGCTACACACCAACGTCAAATAACGGGACAATTACGCAACAGCCAGATGGTAGTTGGGTGCTGAAGCCGACAGATCCGACACAGCCAGCCACCGTTACGTATGTTGGTCAGGAACAAACGGTTAATGTTAACTTTCTTGACATGTATGACCGTAAATTAAGGGATACCGTTGTGCTCACGGGTGCTAGCGATGCGGTGATTGACTACAGTAGCATTGATAAGTCGATTAGCGGTTATGTGTTAGTCACTGATAGAACCAGCACTGTGCAAAACTTTGACCACGATATTGCGAAAAACCAAGATGTTAACTTGGTTTATTTCCCAACAGAAATTACGATTAAACCCGGAAGACCTGTTTATGGGAACCCGGCAATAACCGGACCAAAGGCGCCAGGAACTCCGATTGACCGGCTGAACCCCGATGGGCCGAAGTATCCTACGGGAGTTGACGATGACAGCCTGAATGGATCAGCTACAGAAACAATTCGTTACGAAAAGGCAGATGGTAGTAAGGTTTTCGACTCCTATACGCACACTATAACTTATAGTCGGACGGCGACGGTGAACATTGCGACGGGTGCCGTTACCTATGGTGCTTGGGTTGCGGACGGTAGTGATTCCTTCCAAGATGTAGAGAGTCTACCGCTAGATGGCTACACACCAGACCAAGAGGTGGTAAAGGCCGTCATAGACGACTCGGCGGTGGATGTTAACTTGGTGGTTTACTACTACCCAACGACAATGACGGTCGTACCAACGGACCCGAAGAGTCCAAATACACTCGTTGACCCGAAGAACCCAGTGGGGCCAAAGTACCCCGCGGGGGTGGACCAGGATAACCTGAATCGGACGGCCACGGAAACCGTGCGTTACGTCAACGGTAACGACGGTAGTAAGATGGCCGATTCCAAGACGGCCACCATCAACTACAGTCGCACTGCCACGGTAAACATTGTGACGGGCGAAGTCACTTATGGGGCCTGGAAGGCGGACGGTAGCGATACCTTCCCAGCCCTCGACAGTCCAACGGTGCCGGATTACACGCCGG
>NZ_BBAI01000057.1 GCF_001311175.1 Lacticaseibacillus pantheris DSM 15945 = JCM 12539 = NBRC 106106
GGGTTTCTTTGGCTCCATAATCCGTGGAAGACCGGTACGGGCTGGAGCGTGCGGGTGTAGCAAGCCACGGCGTAAGGCACGTAAGCCGTAACCGCAGCCACCGCACCCAGCTGCCCCCTCAGCTGGAACCGCCACCGACCTCACACTACCTCTGGACAAATGCTGGCGCTGCGGTGACAATGGAAGCAACGAAATATCACCATACGAAAAGGGGTACGTTCATGCGGATTGAAAACGATGCGATTGGTGCGGTAGAAATACCCGATGATGTCTGGTGGGGGCCACAAACGGAGCGGTCGCGCCACAACTTTGCGGTGGGCCCCGACATGCCGTTACCAGTGATTCGGGCGCTGATTGAAATCAAACGCGCGGCGGCGAAGGTCAACGGCAGTCGCGGCAACCTCGAACAACCAATTGCGGATGGCATCGTGCAGGTGGCGAGCGCGTTGTTGACGTTCAATGACCACGACCTGCGTAGTCAGTTCCCGTTGAAGGTTTACCAAACCGGTTCCGGGACGCAGACCAACATGAACGTTAATGAAGTAATTGCGCACCAGGCCAGCAAAGCCGCCGGGACCACCGTTTTGGCTAACGACCACGTCAACCAGGGGCAGAGTTCCAACGATACTTTTCCCACCGCGATGCACATGGCCGCCTACGCTGCTTTGGGGTCACTCGTAAGCACCATTCAACACACCGTGGGCACCATGAAGACGCAGGAGCAACAGTACCACCGCACCGTTAAGCTAGGTCGGACACACTTACAGGATGCGACCCCGATTACCTTTGGCCAGGAGGTTTCCGGCTGGCGCGCCACGCTGGAACAGGACATTCGGGCGATTACCGCCGCCCGTGATACTTTGCGGGCGCTGCCCCTCGGTGGCACCGCCGTCGGTACCGGGCTGAACACCACTCCGGCGGCCACAAAGGCGATTATTACACAGTTGATTAGCGATTCGGGCGTGGCTTATACGAGTATGACTAACAAGTTCCACGGGCTGTCTGCGCACACCGAGCTGACCAACGCGCACGCGGCCGTGAAGACGCTGGCAACCGACCTCATGAAGATTGCTAATGACATTCGCTTCCTGGCGAGCGGTCCACGGGGTGGGTACGGCGAGCTGACCATCCCCACTAACGAGCCTGGTAGCTCCATCATGCCGGGCAAAGTGAACCCCACCCAGGCCGAGGCACTGACCATGATTGCGACCCGGGTAATGGGCAATGACGTCACCATCAGCGTGGCTAACAGCCAGGGCAACTTTGAAATGAACGTGTATAAGCCGATTATCATCGCGACTTTGCTGGAATCCATCACGTTGCTGCGTGGTGGGCTGGATCAGTTTAACCGCTTGCTCCTGACCGGGCTGACCGCCAATGCTGACCGGATGCGCGCCGACGTGGACGGCTCGTTGATGACGGTGACGGCGCTGTCGCCGCACATTGGTTACGAGGTGAGCGCCCGCATCGCCCAGCATGCGTTGCGCGACGGGACCACGCTCCGTGAGGCGGCCCTGAAATCAGGTAAAGTCACCGCGGCGCAATTCGACGAGTGGGCGGACCCGCTCCAGATGACGCGTGTAGACGACTAAATAATGGAGGGGCGCATGTGATGCCCAGCGAAGAAGAAGTGATTGAGTTAAGCGGCCGGGTGGCCAAAATATTACTGGAGAACGGCGCCGAGACTTCCCGGGTTGAGGCACCGCCGAGTATATCGGTCAGGCTGCCGGTCTGCAGTTAAGCTGCCATGCGACCATGACCGCTGTGTTTGTCGACGCGCAAACCGAAGCCCACACGCACCTGATTAAGGTGCGCACGGGTGACTTTAACCTGCAAAAAGTGGACGAGATTAACTCGGTTTCGCGGGCGTTCGTGGGTGGCGAGATCGACTTTGACCAACTCCAGCAACGAATTGAGGCGATTGACCGCAAAGTGATTGACTTCACCTGGCCGCAGAAGATTTTCGGTGCTGGGTTGGTGTCCGTGGCCCCAATGTTACTGTTTAAAGCCACGTGGGCGGACCTCGCCTGGGCCTTTTTCGTCGGGATTGCTGGTTATTTAGCGTCCCAGTGGGTTGGACGGCAAACCACCACGCCGTACATTACCTCCGCGGTGGGCGGGTTTACCATCGCCCTGTTAGCGGCGGCACTAGTGCAGTGGGGATGGGCCACCAGCAGCGACAATATCATTATCAGTGCGCTGATGCCGTTGGTTCCCGGCGTCGCGTTGACCAACTCGTTACGTGAACTCATCGGTAAGCACACCATCTCGGGGATGGTGCGCGCCGTTGACGCCGTCCTGGTGGCGGGTGCCATCGGCGGTGGTGTGGTGTTGGGCGCGGTGCTGGTCCGCATACTGGCGGGGGTGTGACGCGTGGATATTATCGTAATACTAACGGAAATTGTCTTCGGCTTTCTCTCCTCAGTCGGTTTTGGCGTAATTACTAACGTTCCGCGGCGCACCCTGATGGCGTCGGGCATTACTGGTGGCTTGGCCTGGGGTGTGTACGTCATTGTGGACCAAGTTTCCGGTAACCTGATTCTGCCGAACCTATTAGCGGCGGTGACCATCGGCGTACTGGCGAACATTGCGGCCATCGCGGTGCGTGCCCCGGTGAACGTGATGTACGTGCCGTGCCTGGTGTCCCTGGTGCCGGGGGCCATTATTTACATGAGTATGAAGGATTTCACTTTGGGCCACGACGCGACGGCACAGCAGGGGCTGATTAAGACCCTGACGGTGGCGTTTGCCCTTGCCATTGGCTTCGTGCTGGCTGAGGCGCTGATGAACCAACTGCGGCCGTGGATAAAGCGGCTGATGCGGCGGGCGTAGATCGCCGTGTACACAATAGTGAGAAGGGATGAGGATGATGAATTTGTTGACGGAAGTAATGGCAAAGTTGGACCAGGCAGAGCCCGACATTATTCGTATTCGGCGGGAGTTGCACCAGCACCCCGAGGTTTCGTTTCACGAACAGTGGACGTCCCAGTACATCCGTGACTTTTATGCGGATCTGGACTGCACCGTTGCAGACTTTGGCTACGGCTACGGCTTTGTAGTTGACATTAAGGGCGGGCAACCTGGCCCGGCATTGGCGTTGCGTGCCGATTTTGACGCCCTTGCGGTGCAGGAGGACAACGATTTACCGTTTAAGTCTCAACAGGCGGGCGTGATGCACGCTTGCGGGCACGACGGCCACACCGCCTACATGATGGTGCTGGCGCGCACGCTGATTGGGGTACGTGACCAGTTGCCAGGGAGCGTGCGGATTATCCACCAGCCCGCCGAGGAGGTCTCGCCTGGCGGTGCGAAGGGAATGCTGGCGGCCGGCGTGCTGGAAGGTATCGATAACGTGATTGGTGCCCACGTGATGACGTCGATGCCGACCGGGACGGTAGGCTATCATGTCGGGGCCACGCAGACCGGGCGGGCGAACTTCACGATTACCTTCACGGGCAAAGGTGGGCACGCATCCATGCCGCAGTTGTCCAACGACGCCATTGTGGCCGGCAGCTACTTTGTGACCGCGCTACAAACCGTCGTTTCCCGGCGTATCGACCCGTTCGATACTGCGAGCGTGACAATTGGTTCGTTTGATGGCGTCGGCTCGTTCAACGCCATTAAGCAGGCGGTAACGCTGAAGGGTGACGTGCGCGTGATGAAGGAAAGCACGCGTACCACCATTCGCCGGCAAATTGAGCAGATTGCGCACGGGGTTGAAGCAATGTTTGGTGTGGTCGCGAAAATTAATTATGACGACAACTATCCCGTCTTGATGAACGATGCAAAGGTGACGATGCAGGCGGTGCACAACATCCAGGCTGCGGCCATTCCGCAGATTCAGGCGGTGACCGATGTGGGTACGCAGGATCCGTCCGAGGACTTTGCCTACTTTGCTCAGAGTAAGCCGAGCACGTTCCTGTACGTTGGTTGTGACCCGGATGACGGGCAAAGCCACCCGCACCACAGTCCCAACTTCCTGATGAACGAGGACTGCCTACTCATCGCGGCCAAAGCCGTGGGCGCCGCTGCCATCGGCTATCTGCGAGGGCGCGAATAGTGACCGGTTGCAGTGACGCGGTGGCTCCGGTTGGCGGTTCTGGCCGGTGTGGGTGCTGTGGGGTACTGCGACTTTGTGGACCGCTCCACGGTGACCGCTGCTAGGGCGAAACCTTCAACCGGCAAAGTGCGCCGGTTTCCGGTGCGAATTCAAGCCTGCCGACAAAAACCGTCGTCAGTCTTTAATCTCGTCGCGCTGTACGTCGCCTGCGGCTCCTACAGCGGTACCCCCTAACAGCGGTCACCGTTCCGGGTCCAGTCGTCTCCGCACCCCACTACACCCACACCGGCCAGAACCACACTTGCGAATGGACTTACGAATGACTTGCACGACCTCAACCGTCAGCATTGCCCCAGTTCGGTAGCAGTGGACAGTCACGGTATGCTTACGTGGCAGGTTATACGCCAAAACCCGGACAGCAGAACGTGCCTAGAGGGAAATTCATCGCGTACCCACCAGAATAATGAAGACACTACAGGTAACTAGTACGGTTGAATAAAAATATGGGTGGAGATTCAGGCCGTGAGATTAGATACCACGAATTATCGGGAAACCACGGGTGGACTTCGTGGTAGGCCGCGTCGGCCGAACCGGTGAGCGGAGGCGTGTGGGGTCGGAGTGGTAACACTGCCAGGGGGTACCGCAGTAGGAGCCGGAGGCGACGTACTGCGCGACGAATTCCTAGACCGGCCGGTGGTTTTCCGGACGGGCTTGGAATCGCGGCGAAAACACGCCCGAGTTTGGCGGGTTGGAGCCTTCGCCCTAGCTGTGGTTACCGCGGAGTACCCCACGAAAGCCGCAGTTCACCGGTTCGACCGACGCTGCCGGCAGAAACACCAAAAACCGCTTGTGTATTTGTGACAAGCGTTTTTTTTATGGCATAATTATCCTGTTTTGACGCGGTTCGTTCCCCAACTGGTTTTTGTTTCAGTAAATTGGTCAAAACGTTTGATTTCGTCATGGAAGGGTGTATACTGACAAGTTGTCACATGACATAGCGTCACATTATTTTGACGAAAGGGGGCGGCCTCATGCCGAAACCAACATTTTTACGGTTACCCGCAGCCAAGCAGGAACGCATGATGGCGGCGGCCAAGGTGGAGTTTAGCCGTGCGGTCTTTGCCAAGGCGTCGATCTCTAACATTATCGAACTTGCTGGTGTCCCTCGGGGCAGCTTTTACCAGTATTTTGAGGACAAACAGGATATCTTTTTCTACTTATTAGAGACGGATGGACAACGGTTTGCGGACTCATTTAAGGAAATTATTGAGGCGCATCAAGGTGACTTTTTTTGCAGCGGTCACGGAATTTTTCGACGTGACGATTGACCGGCTGTTGCAAAGTGATGACGCGCAGTTTTACAGCAACGTCTTTGCCAACATGAGCTTCAAGTCGGCCAGCCATTCGGCGTTTGGTGAGGCGGTACATCGCCCAACAGACGCTAAGCATTATTTGGAGGAGCACATCGACTTTGCGGGGCTCAAGATTAACACCACCCCGCAGAAGCAATTGTTGTTCCGCACCGTGATGGGCGGCTTCGCTCAGTCACTGGGTTACCATTACAATCATCTTGACGGCGAGCAGCCGGACACCGTCGCCGACGTGAAAAAGCGGATGGCGTGGCTACTCGACTGGTTACAAAACGGTGTGTTACTGAAGGAGGATACGCATGCTTAAATTAGCAAAAGGCCGCATATCGTACTGGGCCGTTATTGGTGCAGTGCTGTTTATGGCCATCCAGGTTGTCAGCAACCTGTACCTCCCCAACTTAACGTCAGACATCGTGAATAACGGCGTCGAAACTGGGGATATTAACTACATTTGGCGTAAAGGTGGCGAGATGGCCATCTTCGCGTTGATTAGCGTTCTCGCTGCCGTGATGAACGTCTTCCTGGCCGCCCGCGCATCCCAGCGTCTCGGTGCCAACATTCGGAAGGACATTTACCGCAAAGTAATTAACTACTCCCACGACGAAATGGACACCGTGGGGACAAGTTCCCTGATTACGCGGACCACGAACGACGTGGTGCAGATTCAGAACGTGGCCATCATGTTCTTGCGGATGATGATCATGGCGCCAATCATGCTGATTGGGGCCAGCTTCCTGGCCTACCAGAAGGACCACACGTTAACGCAGATTTTCCTGATTGTGATTCCGATTATGATCGTGTTCATCGGCTTGATTATGTACTTTGCGGTGCCGTTGTTCCGTAAAATGCAACAAAAAAACCGATAACATCAACCTGGTCTTCCGTGAAGGTCTGACCGGTGTGCGTGTTATCCGTGCGTTCCGGCAGGACCAGTTTGAACAGGACCGCTTTGAGGGCGTGAACAAGGATTACACCAACAACGCCGTGAAGGTCTTCTCCATTATGGCGCTGATGGTGCCCGTGATGACCCTGGTTATTAGTGGTACTAACGTCGGTATCGTTTGGTGGGGTGGTCACCTGATCGCCGCCCAGGCCACGAATACTGGTAACATGATTGCCTTCATGACTTACGCGATGCAGATTCTGATGAGCTTCATGATGTTGGCGATGATTTTCGTGTTCGTACCCCGTGCCCAGGCCTCTGCGGTCCGGATTAACGAGGTGATGAACCAGGATTCGCCGATTGAATCCAAAGCTGACGCGCAGAACTTCGACGGCACTACGCCAGAACTACAGTTTGACGACGTTGAGTTCCGTTACCGCCACGCCGAGCAGCCAGCGCTAGTTGGGGCCAACTTTGATATGCACGCCGGCCAAACGCTCGCCATTATTGGTGGGACCGGTTCGGGTAAAACTACGCTGGTTAACCTGATTCCGCGGTTCTACGACGCCGAGAAGGGTTCCGTGCGCGTTAACGGCATTGACGTGAAGGACGCCGACTTGAAGGCATTGCACAAAGAGGTTGCCTTTGTCCCGCAGAAAGCCGTGCTATTTGCCGGTACGGTCCGCGAAAACATGCGCTGGGGTAACGCCGATGCCACCGATGATGAGATTTGGCACGCACTGGAGATCGCGCAGTCGCGTGACTTCATTGAGGAAGAACCAGAAGGCCTGGACTACATGGTCGAACAGGGTGGGGCCAACTTCTCTGGTGGTCAGCGCCAACGTTTGGCAATTGCCCGTGCACTGGTGAAGCCAGCGTCCATCTACGTCTTTGACGACTCGTTCTCCGCACTGGACTTCAAGACTGATGCCAACCTGCGTCAGGCCCTTAAGGACGACCCGGCGATTAGCTCCAAGGTCGTTGTGATTGTGGGTCAGCGTGTTTCCACGGTGGCTGACGCCGACCAGATTGTGGTATTGGATGAAGGTAAGGTTGTCGGTATCGGTACGCACGATGAGTTGAAGGCCAACAACGAAACTTACCAAGAAATTGTTAGCTCACAGATTCGGGAAGGGGATAAAGCGTAATGGCTGAAACAAAACCAAGTAGTACCCCTAGCCGCGGTCATGGCCCCATGTCCGGCCCTGGCGTCGTCGAGAAGCCGAAGAACTTTTGGCGGACGACCGCCCGTTTGCTCGGCTACATGAAGAGTCGGCTGGCCGCAGTCATCTTTGTGCTCATCATGGCCATCGCTTCCGTGTACTTCCAAATTCGGACGCCAAAGATTTTGGGTAAGGCTACCACCGAGATTTTCAAAGGTGTGATGAAGGGCCAGTCGGAACAAAAGGCCGGTATCCACATTAGTACGTACCCCATTAACTGGGATAAGATTCAAACCATCGTGCCACGGTCATTATCATGTACCTGGCCAGCGCGCTCTTTAGTTTCTTGCAGCAGTTCATCATGACGCGGGTTAGCCAGCGGACGGTTTACGATCTCCGTCGCGACTTCAAGCTTAAGATGAAGAAGGTGCCAGTCCACTACTACGACGCGAACAACAATGGTGACATTATGTCCCGTGCCGTTAACGATATGGACAACATCGCCAGCACTCTGCAGCAAAGTTTGACCCAGATGGTGACGTCAACCATGACGTTCATCGGGACGTTGTGGATGATGCTGACCATTTCCTGGCAGTTAACGCTGATTGCGCTAATTACAATTCCGTTGTCCATTGCGGCCATCGGGATTGTGGCACCGAAGTCCCAACGCTTCTTTGCCGCCCAGCAGAAGTCACTGGGATTAATTAACAACCAGGTTGAAGAAACTTATGGCGGCCAAGTGATCGTCAAGAGTTTCAACCGTGAAGAAGTCATGGTGAAGCAGTTTGAGGAAGAAAACGAGCGGTACTACCAGGCTGCCTGGAAGGCGCAGTTCGTGTCCGGGATCATGATGCCGCTGATGACCTTCATGAACAACATCGGTTACGTCTTTGTTGCCGTCGTTGGTGGTGTGCAGGTTGCTAACGGGACCGTAACTTTGGGTAACGTGCAGGCCTTTCTGCAGTACACCCAGCAGTTTGCACAGCCGATATCGCAGTTGGCCAACCTCTCGAACACGATTCAGTCGACCATCGCGTCAGCCGAACGTATCTTTGAAGTGTTGGACGAACCCGAAATGAAGAACGAACCGTCCGGCTTGCCAGCGGAGGCCAAGACCGACGAAATTATCAAGTTGGACCACGTGAAGTTGGTTATCCTGGGGCCGAAACGCTGATGGACGACTACAACCTGGACGTGCAGTCCGGACAGATGGTCGCGATTGTGGGGCCGACCGGTGCCGGGAAGACGACCGTGATCAACATGCTGGAGCGGTTCTACGACGTTACGGGTGGCTCTATCCGTCTGTGGGGCAAAGACACACGGGATATGACCCGTGAAGAATTACGTAGCCACTTTGCAATGGTGCTCCAGGATACGTGGCTCTTCACCGGGACGATTTGGGACAACCTGAAGTACGGGCGTGAGGACGCGACCGACGAGCAGATTCTGAACGCGGCCAAAGCGGCCCACGTGGACTCGTTTGTACGCCAGCTACCTGACGGTTACAAGACGGTGCTGAACGAAGAGGCGTCGAACTTGAGTCAGGGGCAGCGGCAGTTACTGACGATTGCCCGGGCGTTCGTGGCGGATCCGGAAATCCTGATTTTGGATGAGGCCACTAGTTCCGTGGATACGCGGACTGAGATGCACATTCAGCACGCCATGGAGCGTTTGCTGAAGAACCGGACCAGCTTTGTGGTGGCACACCGGTTGTCGACGATTCGCGATGCCGACAATATCATCGTGATGAACCACGGCTCCATCGTCGAGACGGGTAACCATGACGCCTTAATGGCGAAGAATGGTTTCTACGCCGACCTATACAACAGTCAATTCAGCGGCAACGTCGTACTATAACGGCGTTGACCGTACGGGCCAGCTCTCCATTGTGGGGAGCTGGCCTTTTTCTGTGCACTGGCGCCGGTCTGCGTTGCCAGCCTGGTTCCGGTGATTGGGGGTGTGCCCGCGGCGGCTACTAGCCTCACGCTCACGCCCGTGCCGGGCTACCGCGAATTGCCGTAGCCCGAGCAAAAACCGCTCGGTCTAGCAATTTGATTCTGTACGTCGTAACTGCCAGTATGTGCTGAAG
>NZ_BBAI01000058.1 GCF_001311175.1 Lacticaseibacillus pantheris DSM 15945 = JCM 12539 = NBRC 106106
GGCTCGTAGCCGGTCACGGCCAACCGCCCACCACCGGAGCCACGCCAGCCGACAAAACCGTGGATCCGAGCGCCACCGGAGCCACACCACCAGCCCAAACCGGTCGCTAGAAAACAAAAAGCAGACCTCAAAGTCTGCCCACAAAGCTGCTTAATGCAACTGTTTACGTTCCAGGTTGTAACGCACCGAGAAGTCTTCGACCTGCTTACCCGACACCCGCCGTAACCGGGCTTGGCGGTGTAAGAAGTCGAACAGCCCCTCCTGCAGCTCCACCTGCGCCTGCTGCCGGAGGTCCATGGCACCCTCAGTCGAATTATTCAGAATCTTGTGTGCCCGCGCGTTCTGGTCCCGCACCGCGTAAATCAACTCCAACAGCTCCGCGTCCCGGTCCAGCTTTGCACTCGTCTTCTTACGTCCAAACATCACGCTACCCCTACAATTCGGTCCGGCCCTCAACGGCCTTCATCAACGTCATCTGGTCAGCATACTCAATGTCGCTACCCACGGCGAGCCCGTGCGCCAGGCGTGTGACCTTTATCCCAGCCGGCTTAATCAACCGGGCCAAGTACGAGCCGTCGCCTCACCCTCGGGCGTCGCGTTGGTGGCCACAATCACCTCGTTGACCTCGTCGTTGTTCTGCAAACGCCGAATCAAGCTGGTGATGTTAATGTCGTCGGGACCTAGGCCCTCAATCGGCGACAACACCCCATGCAAGACGTGGTACAGACCGTGATATTCGTTCATCCGGTCAATGCTCATCACGTCTTTGACCTGTTCCACCACCAGGATGGTGCTGCGGTCACGTGACTTGTCCGTGCAAATTACGCATGGGTCAACGTCAGTAATGTTGCCACAAATTGAACAGTAGTGGAGCTGCTCCTTTGCGTTCACTAACGACGAAGCAAAGGTGTGCACGTCGTTTTTGTCCATATCAATGGTATAAAAAGCCAACCGGGTGGCCGTCTTCTCGCCGACCCCGGGAAGCTTCATGTAACTGTCAATTAGCTTGGCAATTGGATCTGGATATTGCATAATCTCTACCTAACCTTAACGTCGATTTAGAATGGCAGCCCCTGGGTGTACTTGCCCATCTTGGACTGCGTCGTCTGGTCAATCTGGCCCAAAGCGTCGTTGACCGCCTCCATGACCAGGTCAGACAGCATGTCAGGGTCATCCGGGTCAATGGCCTCCGGGTTAACATTGAGCGCCGTCATCTTACGGTCACCGGTAAAATCGACCGTGACCAAATCCTGGGCACTCTTGCCCGTAAAGGTGGTCGTGTTAATTTCGTCCTGCGTGCTGGCCATTTCCTTTTGCAGCTTCTGCATCTGCTTCATCATGCCCTGCATGTTGCCCATGTTACCCATACGTCCCATATTTGCCATTACTCATTCTCCATTTCGTTTGTCATTTTCAGCTTTGCTTATCAATGTAACGCTAACGCCCATTCAATACTTAATGTTTCCGCCTATCTTAATGAATTACCACAAAGTTGGTCCGGCACAGCAGCGACGACCGGCATTCGCTAGTCCTCTTTGACCGTCACGTTACCATCGCCGAACATATCCGTCAACGTGTCCACGGCCTTGTTGTCCGCCGCCTGATTATCGGTCTGGGCCGCCTCCTCGTTAGCGGGTTCGGCGGCAGATTCAGTACCGCTCTCACCGGCGGCCGCGCTGGCCTGTTGCTTCTGGAAACCGACTTCCTTGATGAAGCGCTGCCGGACCACTGGCCACTGAGCTTTCTCAATCAGTACAACCTGCTCGTCATGGTGTAGGAACTGCTGCAGGGACGCCCCCACCTCTTTGAGCAAAACCTCGTCGTTCTGGACGCGCTCCACCATGATGTCGTAATCAAAGCTGATGATAACGCCGTCAGGGCTCGCCGCCACCGGTTCGCTGATGTTCATCATCGCTTTGCGGCGGTCCGTCAGCTTATTCAGCACGTCCGGCCAGACGTTCCGCAAAGCCAGCAGGTCATCCTTGGTCGCCTTGCCCAAAATTGGGTAGATTGCGTGCGTATTGACCTCTGTGCGTTTACGTCCGTGACCCGTTGCTGGAGCCGCCTTACTCTTGGCGGGAGTGGCCCGCCCTGCTCCAGCGGTCGACAGTTGCCGCACCGTCTTGGTGAGCTGCGCCACTTCATCGCGTAGTTCGTTGACCTCCGCCGTGGCCGCCGCGCCGCCATCCGGTGCGCTATTCACAACTGCTGCGTCCTCGTTACTGCTATCATCCGCGGCACTGGCCGGTTGCGTGAGCTGGACTGTGGCTACCTGCAAGTACAGCTCTGGTTGGTTCGTCAACCGCAGTTGCTGCTGCGTCCGGTTCAACGTGTTCACCACGTGAAAGAGCCACGGTGCTTCCAGCTCCTGGGCCAGTGACTTGAACTCGTCCCCGGCCAACGCGATTTCGCCCGAGTCGACCAAAGTGGGTGCGGACTGGTAAACGAGCAGGTCGCGCGCGTACGCGATTAAGTCATCGATCAAGCGCGCGGGGTCCTTGCCTGCCGCGAGCACATCGCGGACCACCGCCAGGCCGGCTGCCACATCACCTTTGTGCACATCGGCTAAGTACTGACCCAACTCCTGTTCGGTGACCGCCCCGGTGACGTCCTGCGCGGCTTCCAAGCTGACGTGATTATCGCTAAAGTTGAGCACCTGATCCAAAATCGAGAGCGCATCACGCATCCCACCCTCGGCCGCCCGCGCAATGACTGCGAGCGCCTCCTGGTCGTACGTAATCTGCTTATCGTCGAGAATGTCGCCGAGGTGCCCCTCGATGTCCTTCATGGTAATCCGACGAAAGTCAAACCGCTGCGTTCGGGAGATAATGGTAGCCGGAATTTTATTCGGTTCCGTGGTGGCCAAAATGAACACCACGTGTGCCGGTGGCTCTTCCAGAGTCTTCAACAACGCGTTGAAGGCACCGGTGGACAGCATGTGCACTTCGTCGATGATGTAGACCTTAACGCGAGCCTCGGTGGGGGCGTACTTAGCCTTATCCCGAATATCACGGATTTCATCGACGCCGTTGTTGCTGGCGGCATCAATTTCGATGACGTCGGGCTGGCTGCCATTATTAATCGCCTGGCAAATGACGCAGGTGTTGTCGGGTTCGCCATCCTGCACGTTCAAACAGTTCAGTGCCTTGGCCAAAATTTTGGCCACACTGGTCTTACCGGTTCCGCGTGGCCCGGTGAATAGGTACGCATGACTGGTTTGACCGGTAGCCACCGCGTTTTTGAGGGTCTGGGTAATGGCCTCCTGGCCGACCACCTGGGCAAAGGTTTGGGGGCGCCATACCCGGTACAATGCTTGGTAACTCACGTGCGGTCATCCTCTCCGAATTTTTACTAACTTCAATTTTAACATAATGTGCGGGGATTGCCCGGCGTATGTAAAAGGGGTCGGAACAATGTCCGACCCCCGCTCAATATCTCAATAACAAAAGGCACATGGTGAACCAACCTTAGTGCTGCTTCCTTCCGGACCTGACACGATTCGGAAGGCCGCCATTGCCTTCAGGCCTTTCGGCACTCCATATTATACACAGTCCACCTGGGTTTGACCAGCCCTTAGTGGTGGTTTGTTGTCCGACCGGTCTGGGGTGATGGTGCGGCTGCGGTAGGTGCGGGTGGCCGTGACCGGCTACGAGCCTCATGCTAACGACCGGTCCATTGAGACAGGGCGGCTCCGGCAGGTGGGGCTTCACCTGTGGCCGAAGCTACGAACCTCACGCTCCGGCCGTTCCGGCCTCCCGCGAATATTTGAACTCGAGGAACCCACTCGATTTCAAATATTTGATTCCGTAACTCGCTTCGCTCGAACGGAACTTCGGGTATGCAGCCGCCACGGATGAAGCCCCACCCGCCTCTGCCACCCTGTCTCAATGGACCTAATTTGCAGGCACAATTGGGTTGGTGTTTGAAGTGAAAAATTCATCTGCGGCACAATACAACGCCTGAGTTCGAAAACATTTACGCTGCTAGCGGGCATAGTCACAAATCAATTGGAATACCTCAACTCGGACTCCAGAGTGCTCGCTTCGTTGGATCAGCCAATAGTCAAACACGTGCAACTCGCCCGAGGGCACTGAGCAATTCACATACCATGGATTTTTTTTATCTTGGGAAAACTATGCGGCAACAAGCCAACAGACCATTGTTTAGGTATTCCTCGCATACGGAAATGCACACATACGCAGCCGGGTTACAAACCCAATCTCTCTGTCAGAAACTGCACACTCCAATGCCTCGGTACACTGCACCACACCGTCGACCTGAATCTGGGCACCACCGGGGCAACCACAACATAGGCCCATTGAGTGGGGATGGTGGAGGCAGGCGGGGGTTAATGCGTGGCGGCTGTATGCCCGTAGTTCTGTAGGAGCGATAGCGACGTACAGAATCAAATTGGATAGATCGAGCGGTTTTTGCTCGAGCTAGCCAATTCGCGGTAGCCCGCCAGGGCGAGAGCGTGAGGCTCACAGCTTCGGCCACGGATTAACCCCCGCCTGCCGGAACCATCCCCGCTCAATGTGCCGGTCGGATTAACCCCCATCTGTCGGAACCAGCGCACCACAATGTGCCGGTCGTTTAGTTCCCCGACGCCTTGGCGGCCTTTTGTTTAGCGCGGATGCCGCGGAAGAACCGCGTAAGCATGGCGCTAGATTCCGCCTGGAAGATGCCGCCGACCGAACCCACCTGGTGGTTAAACCGGCTGTCAGTCAGGAGGTTGACCAGCGTTCCCGCCGCCCCCGCTTTGGGATCCGGCGCCCCCCAGTAACAAATCCGCACGCGACTGTTAATCATCGCCCCCGCACACATCGGGCACGGCTCCAACGTCACGTACAAGTCGCAGTCCTCTAGCCGCCACGAATGCCGCACCATGCACGCCTCGCGGATGGCCATCATCTCGGCGTGATGCGTCCCGTCCTGGGTGTGCTCACGCATGTTGTGCCCGCGACCAATCACCTGGCCGTTATACACCACAACGGCACCGATGGGCACCTCGCCAATCGCCTCCGCTTTGGCTGCTTCGTCCAGCGCAACCTTCATGAAGCCCTCAATTTCTTCGTGTGTGGCTGTCATCCAGAATCCTCCTAGCCCTTGATGCTGTGCAAAATGTAATAACCCTTATCCTTGCGCGGAACGTCACAGTTACCAAAGGTGGCCTGTAACAGCTTCTTGGCGCTCGGTGCCCCCTGCTTTTTCTGCAGGACCACAAAGATCTCGCCGCCAGCCCGTAAGTGCGCGTACGCACCGGTCAGGATGGCATTCACCACGTCTTTGCCGGCCCGGACCGGTGGATTCGTCACCACCACACCAAAATCGGTGCGGGAAATGGCGTCAAAGGCGCTCGACTCAATAATATCCGTGCGGTCCTCAACGCCATTGGTCGCCGCATTACGCTTTGCCAGCGCCAAGGCCCGCTCGTTCACGTCGCTCATCACCACGTGCCGCTCTGGCAGGTGTAGCGCGAGCGCAATCCCGATTGGTCCGTACCCGCAGCCAATATCGGCCACATCGCCGGCAGCTAAATCCGTCCGCTGGGCAACCGTGTCAATCAAAACCCGGCTCCCATAATCAACGGTGTGGCGCGAAAAGACACCACTGTCCGTGGTCAACCGCACGTCGTGACCCGCCAGCGGGAAGGTGAATGACACCTCATCGTGAGCCAGATTGGGGTTGTTGGTGTAATAATGTTCCATTTGCATACTGCTCCTTTGCGTCGCTCATCATCCGAACGACCATCTATTGTGAATTATAACAGAGACAAAGACGTTAAGGATACGCAAACGGGCCTAACCGTCACCTGATTGGCGCGGTTAAGCCCGTTATTTTGCGAATTACTTCTTATTCAGATCCTCAATCGAGTTCACTTTGGTCATGTACGTCGGCACCGCCAGGCCCACTTTGGCCCCACGGAGGTTCACACCCAAATCGACGAACTGACCCTGATACTTCTTGTAGTACACGCCGCTGGTGTTCGGCAACCAGGCACAAACCTGTGCGTCCGCCGCCTTTGTGGCAATGGAAGCCACATTGGCTGCATTTCCATCGACTGCAGGGTGACCTTGTAACCCACACTCCGGAGCACCTCAGCGACAACGTTCGTGGACGCAATTTCTGAGTCCCACGCCACGTAGGTTAGCTTGATGGCATCCCCGTTAACGTGCTTCACGCCGGCCGTCCACTGGTTCACCTGCTGCTGGTGAGCCTTAATCCACTTATTGGCCGCTTGCTTAGGATCGGCGCCCTTATTGACCGCCAGCATGACCGTGGACATCTCTTCCTTCGTCCAGTGGAACCGGTCCAGCACGGTGTATGCTTCCGGTTTATCGTGCTTCAAGCCCTTGCGCACGACGGTGTGAATATTTTCAGCTTTGCCGTACACGCCCTTGGGATCCTTCAGGAACTTCAATTTGTACTTAGTGAACATCCAGTGTGGCTGCCATCCGGTCACCACGATTGGCTGCCGGTTCTTAATCGCTTTGCCCAGCGTGCTGGTCATCGCGGATGAAGAACTGGTCTGTAACTGCCACTTATTGAGGTCGTACCGCTTGATGGCCTTCTGCGTGGTTGCCATCTCCCCAGCACCGGCGTCAATCCCGGTAATCGTGTAGTCCACCTGGGGCCCGACCGCTTCGTTGGGCTTGTATTCAGCCAGTTGCGTGCTGCAACCTGCCAGTACAGGCACCAACATGACGGTTAAAGCCGCAAGCGCCCACCACCATTTACGTTGTTTCAAATGCACAGTTGGTCCCCCCTCGCTAATGTTCCGGCTTGTTCACAAGCTGCGTAATCCGGTCCAAAATAATGGCGATAATGACCACGGCGAGCCCGGCCGTGAAACCAGCACCGGCCTCGTTACGGCCAACGGCAAAGTAGACGTCAGTCCCCAAGCCCATCGCCCCAATCATGGAGGCAGTCACAACCATGGATAGCGCCAGCATCAGCGTCTGGTTGACACCAGACATGATGGTTTTGCGTGCCAACGGTAGCTGTACCTTGAACAACTTTTGCCAGCTCGTGGAGCCGTATGAGTCGGCCGCCTCAATCAGGTCGGTCGGTACCTGCCGAATCCCCAGGTTGGTCATCCGCACGACTGGCGGCATGGCGAAAATCAGGGATGAAATCACGCCGGGCACCGTCCCAATGCCGAAGAAAGCGACGGCAGGAATCAGGTAAACAAAGGCAGGCATCGTCTGCATAAAGTCCAGGATGGGCTGAATGATTGTCTGGGCCACGTTACTTTTGGCCATCAGGATCCCTAGCGGAATACCAATCACCAGCGCAATGACGCTGGAGTCAGGACCAGGGACAGCGTCCGCGTCATGTCCTGCCAATAGTCCAGGTTCCAGATTAAGCCCAAGCCGAGTAATTCCAGTACCAAGAGCCAGTACCGTGGCGCTTTACGGCTCAGATACCACGTCCATGCCATCACCAACACAATAAACAGCCATTGCGGCAGCAGGTCGAAGAACCACTGGAAGCCCCCGTTAATACCCGCGACAAAGTTAATAATGACGTTGAAGAAACCGGTGAACTGCGTCAACCAGTCCACTAAACTATCAACCCAGTTAGCTAACGGTAACTGGGGAATACTTGTACCAATTAAATTCATCATTTAGTCACCCCCATTAGTCGCCCGCAATCGCAGCCAGAACCGCACCACGAATCACGACGCCGATTAACCGCTTCTTATCGTCCAGCACACCTAATGGAGCCGAAATCGAAGAAATTTCATCGATAATATCGTTCAACGGTGTTTCGGCAGTGGTCGTCTGGACATCCGGGTTAACAATGGTACGGATGCTACGTACGGACCGATCCTTGTCGTCCGCAATCAGCTTGATGGTATCGCGAGCTTCAATGAAGCCCACCAGTTCACGCTGATTGTTCGTAACGAACAACGTCGACACTTCGTTGGCACGCATCCGGCGTAGCGCCAAACGCGGACCGTCAGTCTCAATGTTCACCGTGTACGGACGAATCATGACGCTACCAACCGTAATCACTTTGGTGCGGTCCACGTCCTCAATAAAGCGCTCAACGTAGTCATTGGCTGGGGCAGTCAGAATTTCTTCGGGCGTCCCGATTTGTACCAATTGACCGTCGCGCATAATCATGATGCGGTTACCAATCCGCAGGGCTTCGTTCAAATCGTGGCTAATGAAAATAATCGTCTTGTGCAGGTCAGCTTGCAGTTCCAGCAACTCATCCTGCATGTCTTTGCGGTTCAACGGGTCCAAAGCAGAAAAGGCTTCGTCCATCAATAGAATGTCGGCGTCGTTCGCCAGCGCACGCGCCAGGCCAACCCGCTGCTGCATCCCACCAGACAACTGGTCGGGATACTGATCCGCGTAACCGTTCAGGCCGACGCGGTCGAGCGCCTTATTCGCCTTGGCGTACCGTTCATCCTTGCCCACACCCTGAATTTCCAAACCGTACGCAGCGTTATCCAAAATCGTCCGCTGCGGAAACAATGCGAACTGCTGGAACACCATGCTCATTTTGTGCCGCCGCACCTCGCGCAACTGCTTCTTGTCCAGTTGCGTTAAGTCCTCGCCGTCAATCGTAATTCGTCCTGAAGTGGGTTCAATTAACCGGTTAATCATACGAATCAGCGTTGATTTTCCGGAACCAGATAACCCCATAATGACAAAGATTTCACCCGATTGAACGTTGAAGCTGATGTCGCTCACCCCAACGGTCGAACCGGTTGCCTTCAAAATCTCCGCCTTACTCTTACCGGCCTCAATCATGGACCGTACCTGTTTGTTATGGCCACCAAAAATCTTGGTGAGGTGTTCAACCTTGACCTTTTCCAAACGCGTAGCCTCCCTTTAATGTACTTCTACAATATGCAACAAAACCGCATTACGCCAAAAATAAGCAATATAATGCGGCAATCATAAATAATACTGCTAGTAATATCATTATTTGTCAAATGGGGCGAGTTTTGCAAACCACGATGAAAACGCCTAATCACGCGGTTTGTTGCACTGTGGCGGTGATGAGAAAGGTTCTCATTTTCTTGAACATGAAGCTTAGTTGGTGGTAATTACAAAAAAAAGAATTCAAGAACAAACGGTCTGTCGGAAATTAGTGGGAATGGATGGACTTGTTTGCGTGACCACAGCTTGATAAATTGCCGATGCAAGTGGTTGGGGTTTGCATAGACCAATTTGGTTCGGAGTTCGGGGCGCGCGGGAAAACGCCGTTAAAGTAAGGATAGTCAAAATGGCTAAAACGGGGTCCCTCCCAACCTGGGGGAGAGAATGCCTCCACGCTCAGGCGATACTCTTACAGTACAAAACGAGCTGCGCAGGCCAGAAAGCGACGTATAAGGGACTCCCACCAAAAGGCCAAAAT
>NZ_BBAI01000059.1 GCF_001311175.1 Lacticaseibacillus pantheris DSM 15945 = JCM 12539 = NBRC 106106
CAAAAGCAATGTCAACACATTGTTTTGAATATTTATTCTTGCAAGTGGTTAGCACTCACCCGTACAAGGCCTTGGCCTTGCACTTGGCGGTTACCCCTGCCAGACAACAAAGAATATCTTACCAGCGCGTTCCGCTACCGTCAAGCGTATTTTGCCGTTCTGACGTTAAAAAAAACATTCTTTTGAATTCGCACCCCAGCTAACCACCGACATAATCATTATCAGTAGAAATTAGGTGACGTTGGCCATTCAACAAATCATCATCCCCCACTTTCACGTCAACATACATTGCTCCTGATACGTAAGAGCAACTATCCCCCTCATCACCTCCCATCTGAAGGGACTGCATTACTACGTTCTGCCGTAATGGTGCCCACCGTGCTTCAGGCACCCACTAACTTTAATGCTTGCCAGCAAAAAAAAGCTCAGGAGCAACACCACATTGCTTAAGTGGTATTACTCCTGAGCGGATTATGCTGTTGCTTATTTAGTTATCGCTGGAACTGCTGGAACTAGTACTGCTACTAGTCGACAATTCTGGAGCGTCGGTGACATAGTCATCGATGGTCGATTTATTACCGTTTTCGTAAAGGACACTGGTCTTCTTATCTTCCTGTGCCTTTTTGAGTGACGTCTTGGCCGCACTCAATTTGTAGTTGTACTTAGACTTGTCTACTTTGGTAAAGCCATCCGGGTGATAGAAACGTAATAGGTCACCCTGAATAATTCGGTCGGACAGCGAAAGCATCGTTGTCGTACGGTTCAGGCTGTCCTGTTCCTGAGTCTTCTGGCTCTCAGTTGGGTTGGTAATCTTCTTCCCCGTCTGAGTATCGTAATAAGCACTCCCGACCTTGGTAATCGTCGGGCTGACAAAGTCGCCGTCACGGAACGCGACTGTCTGATTCCGATTAGGGGCCAACAGATCCGTACCCAGTTGAATATACTTGGAGCTATCAATACCCAGGAGATTCTCAACGGTCGGCAGTACGTCAATTTCACCGCCATAGGTATGGTTAATGCCCCCCTTGAGGCCCGGCATGTGAATCATCAACGGCACTTTCTGGAACTGAGTAATATCAAAGTCGTCAACGCTCTTCTTGCCCAGTAGCTGCGCAATTGCCTTCTTGTGGTTGTCAGAAATTGCGTAGTGGTCACCATAGAAGACTACCATGGTGTTCTTATCCAACCCAGACTTCTTCAGGTACTTCATAAACTCGCCCACAGCCTGATCAAGGTAATGCGCGGTCTGTACGTACCCATCAACGGTGTCATCCCCCGTTTTGGTCTTCGGGATTGTCACGTTCTTCTTGTCCAGTGGGTACGGATAGTGGTTTGTTAGGGTAATGATTTTGCTATAGAACGGCTGTGGGAGCTGTTCCATCCACGGAACCAACTCCTTGAGGAAAATCTTGTCCTTAAGTCCGTAGCCAATTTCGTAACTCTTCTTGTCCTTATAGTACGACTTGCTAAAGTAGTAGTCGTATCCCCAGGACTTGTAGGTGTTCTCACGGTTCCAGTAACTTGGTACATCCCCATGGTAAGCTGCCGTAGTGTAGCCCTGTGTCTGGGCCAAAATTGCGGGAGCCGCCTGGAATGTGTTACTCGTCCCGTACTGGCTCATCGCAGACCCTTCAGAGGTCCCGAACAAAGAATTTTCCAGCATCATTTCGGCGTCGGACGTTTTCCCTTGGCCAACCTGGTTAAAGAAGTTATCGAAACTAAGAGTGTCGCTCTCGTGATAAATCTTATTCAGGTTAGGGGTGACGTACTTGCATCAGACTTATAATCAATCAAAAACTGCTGGAAACTCTCCAAGTGGAAGATAATGACATTCTTCCCCTTGGCTACACCTTTGTACGAGACATTACCGCTCATTCGGTTCTTCTTGAGCCAGTTTTTAACACTATCTAGGTCGCTGGCCTTGGCCTTATCCATCACTGCACTGTTCTGCTCAGTCTTGACGCCGTCATACACGGTGTAAACGTTTAAGCCCAAGTACTTAACGATGTAGTTGTTATCAAAGGTGCGGGTCAACAACCCAGAACGATCATGATACGCCATTTGGAGATTGGCACCGAACAGTAAAACCGCCAGTAACGAAATTAACATCGCCACGCGCTTCTTAACGGGGCGCATATCGATCTTAATGACTTTAAATGCCAGCACGACAATTAGAATCACCACATCGAGGAACACCAAGAAATCGGATGGTCGAATAATGTTAGTAATACCAGTGCTCAGATTGTTCGACACTGAGCTACTGCCTTTGATTAGGGCAAAGGTCATGAAGTCGGAAAACTCGCGGTAATACAACACGTTTGCAAATAACCAAGTAGTAGTAATACCGTCAATTAGCAACATCGTGACGTACGACTTCCGCCCCGTCATGTATAACGCCGCCCCAAAAAGTAGGATGGTGGTCGGCAGTGGATTCAGTGCAAGTAACAGTTGCTGAAACTACCGGTAGAACCGAGGTTGAATTTCGTATTATACGCCCAAAGCGTCTTTGCCCAAAACAGGGCGACAGCCAGGATAAAGAATCCCATCCTAGTGCTTAAGGCGCGACGAATACGGCCGCCTAATTCCTTCATAGTGGACCTCCAGATTGTTCTTCATGGTAGTCAAAAATGACTACAACACGCATATTATACCGCGTTGATATTTATCTACTAGTTTTACCCAATAAAATTAACCTTTTAGCAAAACAAACAAAAAAAGCCGCGGCAATCGCCGTGGACTCTTTGCGTACCAAAGTATGGTAACTTACTTACTCGGCAGCTGATGGTGTCTCATCCTCGGGGTCAGTACCGTCATCGAGCAAGTCAAAGATTTCCATCGCTACTAAATCAATATTGTCGAACTTAAAGGTCTGGTGCGTGGCCATCTCTTCTAGCTCGAACGTTTCTGTTTGCGGGTCATATGACACTAATCCCCGCTCATCGCCATTCTTCTCGAAACGCCGCGTTTGGGTTTCGGTCGAATCAGATCTTGCATTGCCTCAAGTCGCTTAATAATTGCAACAAGTTGTGAACCTTTCATGGGAGTATCCCCCTTATCTTCTATCTGTTATGAGCATACCACGTATTGACCATCAGTGCGGCAAAATATCGCTCACTTTAGTAATTTTTCGGTCGACATCGGTTTCTGCCGCGGTCTAACGGCGATTGCCCCAATCCCGCAAATCATCCCTAAATAATTGGTTAAAAACCGCCACAGTAGCATCGCCAGCACCATTGTTGCCGGGTTGCCAATGTACATCGAAAAGATTGTTTTAAAACTGTATTCCGCACCCCCACTACCGCCAGGAATGGGAAAAATCGATGTGATAATGACAATCATGACGTGCAGGGCCATCACCTCAATAATATCAACGTCCGTAACGTGCAATGACAGCAGAACGAAGTACGGCACGCTGTAATACATGAGCAGTTGTATCATGGTCAAGATGGCTGCACGGAAGACCTTTTTCTTTGCGCGCTTGAGGTGCAGACTCTCGGCGTAAAACGTATCAATTTTGGCTACCAACTCAAGTTCTTTCACGTCCCGTCGTTCGTGGCCGATGAACCAACCAACCGGCTTCATTGCCCAATGCAGTAACTTGCGGGTGAAGCGGTAATAGTACATCACCAGTAACAGACCCACGATCACCGAGACATGAATAATCATGCCAAAGGCAATCAGGAAGGCCAACGCACCAAAATGCATGGCAACCGTACGGAAGGCGACGAAGATAGTGAACACAAAGTTAATGAGCACCATGAACTGGTAAACAATAAACTTCATGAGCAGTACCGAGCTGGCCCGGCCACCCTCAACGCCACTTTGCAACATTGCTACCAGTTGGGCGGGCTGCCCACCGGCGGCAAACGGTGTGATGGCGTTAAAGAGCTGCTCTACTAGCGGCACGCGCAACGCGTGGCCAAAGGGCATACTTTGTTCCCCCTCGTGCCGCAACAACACCCGCAAAACGAACGTCTCCATCACCCAGGAGCCCAACATCATAGTGACAGCAACTAACAACCACCAAACATTCAGGTGTGTCAGTTGGCGTACAACCTGGTGTGGATTCAATGTACGGCTTTCCCAGGCAAAAATGGCGATACCCACAATCACCATAATAATTGCTACAAGCTTATTCTTCGAAGTCACAGCTGGTTCCTCCCGCGCATCCGCTTATCTTTGCTGATCACGATGGGCACCAAATCCGCGTCGAGGTGCTAACTGCGCCTGCGCGGTGTAGAAATCGTGCCAGGTCCGCGCGAGCCGGTCCTCGGAGTATTCAGCCGCAGCCGCATGGCTCAAATCCTGATAGTGCCGCCAGATGCTACGGTCATCAACGACTCGCTGGATTTGCTCATCCATGGCGTCGACATCTTTGGCCAGCATTGCGTACGGCCGAATAATTTGATCGTACAATTCCAGGTCCCGCACCATCACTGGTGTACCAGTTGCGAATGCCTCTAGGACCGCCATCGGGAACAACTCCTCAAACGAGGGCAATAAAAATAGGTCGGCCGCATTATAGTAATCCACCATGGTTGGCCGCGGGATAATTCCGGTAAAGGTCACGTTTGCCGGTGGGTTATCCACAGCCTCTTTGAGGTGGTTATAGCCATTCGTGATTTTCCCGAACGAAAAGCCCCCCGCCCAAATAAACGTCAGTTCGGGGTGGCGACGCGCCAACGTGAGAAAATCGTCAACACCTTTGCGCTCTTGCACCTGCCCCGCCCCAAAGACCACAAATGCGTCGGGAGCAATTCCCAAACGTTGTCGGATATCAGCCTTAGTCGCAGCATCGTCCTCATGAAAGGTTTGTTGCGAGACAAAGTTGGGGATGTATACGACGTGATCTGGGTTAATGCCATACTGGGCTAGCTTAGGAATGAAATTGGGATTGACTACCACAATTTGATCCATACGCTTGTAAAAAGAAATAACATACTTATTCAATACGCTTTGCGCCACGCGTGGTAGGGTCAGGCTAGACTCCAAGGTATCGGGCAAAAAAATGCACGTAACCAATTTTGCGACCCCGCCGCTTGCTGAAGGTCGACGCATAAAACTGCGGGTCAATGGTGTGGTAATGACTAATATCGCTACGGCCATAGTCGTTAATGCGAATATCAAAGTCATCAGGAAAGTAGCGTCGCAACAGTGATATGAGCTCGGTATACACCGAACCCACGCCCTGACCAGCAACCTTAGTGGCAGAACTGAACATATGGATCTTAATCATTAATACTGTTCCTCCGTCTTACCCGGTGCAACCGAATGGGTCCACGATTTTCCCGCCCCGCGATTGCGGTCTGGTAGTAGACCGTTGCGTCCTGGTAAAACTGCAAGATGCGGTTACCAAATTCGTCAGCAGAAACTGACTGCAACTTTGCACTACGCGCATCGTCATTGCTGTACTGCTCGGGATAGTCCAAGTAATCCACAACCTGTGCGGCCATCTCGGACGGGTTCTTGAAGGTGCGTCCGATTGCGGGGTCATCCAGGAGCGCGTTAGTGTAGTCGCCCCGCAGTGCTAGAACCTTCACACCTGAAGCCATAGCCTCAATGTAGGTTAGCCCCTGCGCCTCAGAATCACTCGCGGACACAAAGATATCCCCTGCGTGATAATAGTCTGCCACCTCATCATGGTTAACTTCACCGAGAAAACGGACGCTGTCGCCCAACTCCAAGGTTTCGGCCTGTTCTTCCAAACTTTCGCGCGCCGGACCGTCCCCAACCACTAACAACACAGTGTCGGGATGCTGACGCAAAATACGCGGCATGGCATCAATGACCCGGTCAATCCGCTTTTCGTAAGCCACGCGGGAAACGGACACCAACACGGGGACATCATTTAGTCCCAATTCGCTGCGAATATCCCGACTAGGTGCGTGATCGTATTGCAACATGTCTACCCCGGTGGGAATAATCCGGATGGGAGCGCTAATACCGTAACCCTCGAGCGTGGTCTGCACACGCGCACTAGGCGCCACTACACCAGAATCGTTATGCAAAAAGGCGCGGGAAATCTGTTTGACATGGTACGGCCGCAACAGGTGTCCGTTCATTACGTAATGTAAATAATCTTCGTACATTGTATGGTAAGTGTGCACCACGGGTATTTTGAGGTTACGCGCTACAAACTTGCCGATGTACCCCAGGGCAAACTCAGTCTGCGTGTGCACAATGTCCAGGCGCAACTTTTTTGCTACCTGCAGGGCGTGAAATAACCCCCGAACGGCAATGCGCCGGTCAGTAAAGGACACAAAGGGTACACTAGTAAAACGAAATATATTCGGTTCCTCGGTTCCTTCCGGTACCTTGGGGTCCGTGGTAGTAAAGATATACACGGAGTGGCCCTTACGTTCCAAATCAGTTTTTAGGGTTTTAATGGACGTTGCTACACCACTAACCTGTGGAAAGTATGTATCGGTAAAAATGCCAATATTCACGCCAATCCCTCCTCAATTGAATGCTTATTGTCAGTATAAAGATTTCCGCCGACGGGTGCAATTCGCATTACCCGACCACGTACCTAAGTATACAGATTATTATCACGCAGGAAGTGCACTGCACACATCAGTCTGAAGGCCGAAGTTAGCAATAAATATTCTTTGCGTGGCTGCACGGAGAACAGATTAGGCTACCAACCTTATCGTCAAGATTTAAATGCATATTGACCAACACCTCTATGGTACCAGCTCTTGATCGGTAACCAGATTCTGCGGGCCACGGTTCAGGGGATGGAGAACGCCCCTCCTTCCCTGGTGCCCCAAGGAGTTATGTGGGGACGAGGTGACCCAAAAAGCGTGATTTGGGTCACTTGGTCACCTTTGGTCACCTCGATACCCCCAAACTCCCGAGAACTTACGAGAGCAAAAAAAAAGAAATGCCAATAAATCAGCATTTCTACGACCTTACGAGAGCTTACTAGAGGTACCAAACTCTCAAAACTACCGGTGATCGGGGTCGAACCGATACTCCCTCAACAGGAACTGGATTTTGAATCCAGCGCGTCTACCAATTCCGCCACACCGGCATAACAGGTATATTCAATTTCCCGCGGCAAGCCCGCTGGGAAGGCGGTAATCGGATTCGAACCGACGATTAAGGTTTTGCAGACCTCTGCCTTACCACTTGGCTATACCGCCATCAAAAGTACCCCAACTGGGGATTGGGATAGCTGGATTCGAACCAGCGCATGACGGAGTCAAAGTCCGTTGCCTTACCGCTTGGCTATACCCCAAAAACAAAGGGCGGTATGTGGGAATCGAACCCACGTGTGCTGGATCCACAAACCAGTGTGTTAACCACTTCACCAATACCGCCATAATGGTACCACAGGGATAGTAGGAGTTGAACCCACATCGACGGTTTTGGAGACCGTTGTTCTACCATTGAACTATATCCCTATATATGGGGGATCTAGGATTCGAACCTAGGAACCCGAAGGAACGGTTTTACAGACCGTCGCGTTTAGCCACTTCGCTAATCCCCCATCAATGGCGCGGGACGGAATCGAACCGCCGACACATGGAGCTTCAATCCATTGCTCTACCGACTGAGCTACCGAGCCATTAAACGGTCTCAACGGGACTCGAACCCGTGATCTCCTCCGTGACAGGGAGGCGTCCTAACCAACTAGACCATGAGACCAATATTCAATTCAATTGCGGGAGCAGGGTTTGAACCTGCGACCTTCGGGTTATGAGCCGACGAGCTACCAGACTGCTCCATCCCGCGATAATTATAAAGGAGAATGAGGGATTCGAACCCTCGCGCCGGCATGAACCGACCTGACGGTTTTCAAGACCGTTCCCTTCAGCCACTTGGGTAATTCTCCATGATGCATTGTTAATGACCCGTACGGGATTTGAACCCATGTTACCGCCGTGAAAGGGCGGTGTCTTAACCACTTGACCAACGGGCCACAACGGAGAAGGAGGGATTTGAACCCTCGCGCCGCTTGCGCGACCTACACCCTTAGCAGGGGCGCCTCTTCAGCCACTTGAGTACTTCTCCATGGTGATATTTAGTTCAATGGGCCTAAATGGACTTGAACCATCGACCTCACGCTTATCAGGCGTGCGCTCTAACCAGCTGAGCTATAGGCCCATATTCATTGAATACAGCGGGTGACGAGAATCGAACTCGCGACAACAGCTTGGAAGGCTGTGGTTTTACCACTAAACTACACCCGCGAATGAATGGCGCGGGACAGAATCGAACTGCCGACACATGGAGCTTCAATCCATTGCTCTACCGACTGAGCTACCGAGCCGATTCAAACGGTCTCAACGGGACTCGAACCCGTGATCTCCTCCGTGACAGGGAGGCGTCCTAACCAACTAGACCATGAGACCAATATTCAATTCAATTGCGGGAGCAGGGTTTGAACCTGCGACTTCGGGTTATGAGCCCGACGAGCTACCAGACTGCTCCATCCCGCGATAACCATAATATTCTATCAAACATAGGCTGCCATGTAAAGATGGACCCTGTAGGACTCGAACCTACGACCGAGCGGTTATGAGCCGCCTGCACTAACCAACTGTGCTAAGTCCATGACTCAACCTAATCGCGGCGGGGGGGATCGAACCCTCGACCTCCCGGGTATGAACCGGACGCTCTAGCCAGCTGAGCTACACCGCGAAAACCTAGAACTCAAGAGTTCCAATCGGGAAGACAGGATTCGAACCTGCGACCCCCTGGTCCCAAACCAGGTGCTCTACCAAGCTGAGCTACTTCCCGAACAATGCACCCAGTAGGAGTCGAACCTACAACCTTCTGATTCGTAGTCAGACACTCTATCCAATTGCGCTATGGGTGCATATTTAATTGTCTACCAACGGATGTTGGTAAGCGGAAGACGGGATTCGAACCCGCGACCCCCACCATGGCAAGGTGATGTTCTACCACTGAACTACTTCCGCATATTGAGTCATCAATTATGTTGGCTATGAACTTCCGGATAAGTGGCCCCCTGATTAATCAGAGGGCCAACCGCACCAACTGGAATTCAT
>NZ_BBAI01000060.1 GCF_001311175.1 Lacticaseibacillus pantheris DSM 15945 = JCM 12539 = NBRC 106106
CCCGCAGTTCTGTAGGAGGCGTAGCCGACATACAGAATCAAATTGGCTAGACCGAGCGGGCTTTGCTCGGGCTACGGCAATTCGCGGTAGCCCTGCAAGGGCGAGAGCGTGAGGCTCACAGCACCGGTCGCAGGCACCAGCCGCTCAACCGGAGCCACTACGCCAGTACGACCAGCCACCTGCAACGGTAACCGTGGAGCGGTCCACAAAGTCACAGCACCCCCTACGGCACTCCCACCAAACAGGACTTCAAACCGGGACCATTCTTAACGAAAACTGGACATTCGGGCTCGGCGCCTGACACTGGTATTTGAATATCGCTCCAGTTCGCACTAAGCCCCGTTTTTGGGTATCACTAAGCCCCGTTTTTGGGTATAATGAAGTGATATTTGTAGATATAGACGAGGAGAGTAAATTTTGTCATTATTGACCCCAACCTGGCTGGTGGTGCAATCTACACCATTAAGCCGACAACTTTGAAAAGCCAGGGTATCAAAGCCGTACTGACTGACCTAGATAACACGCTGATTGCCTGGGATAACCCTGATGGGACCCCACAGTTGCGTGACTGGCTGGCGGCCATGCAGGCGGCGGGCATTATCGTCATGGTAGTGTCGAATAACAATGAACAACGTATTAGTCATGCCCTCAGGCGGTTAGACTTGCCGCACCAAGCGCGGGCGCTCAAGCCGCTACCGGTAGGGATTAATAAGGCGATGAGCCGATTAAAATTACGACCAGAAGAGTGCATTATGGTGGGCGACCAGATTCTGACCGATATGATTGCGGGTAATTTAGCCCGCGTTCGTACGGTGTTGGTCCGGCCCCTGGTGCAAACTGACCAGTGGAATACGCGCATTAACCGCTTCTTTGAGCGATTTATCATGATGGGGATGCGTCTACGAGGACGCTTAGAGTACAAGGAGGATATTGATGCCCGTAGGTAACACGGAAACACTTTACTGCATCGGTTGTGGTGCAGCGTTGCAAACAACTAATCCGCAGGCAGCAGGCTATTTACCAGCTGCACGGTTAGCTAAAGTCACTGACGAGGACGCTGAGGTTTACTGTCAGCGTTGTTTTAGGTTACGTCACTACAATGAAATCCAGCCCGTTGAGTTAACGGACGACGATTTCTTGCGCTTACTGAACACAATCGGTGAGGAGAACGCGCTGATTGTCAACGTCGTCGATATTTTCGATTTCAACGGTAGCGTTATTCCCGGATTACACCGATTTGTTGGCGACAATCCGGTGGTATTGGTGGGTAATAAAGCTGACGTCATGCCGCGGTCCATTAAGCGGGGCCGGGTGCGTAATTGGCTGGAAAGTCAGGCACACAATCAGGGATTACGCCCAGTCTCAACGGTGCTGATGAGTGCAAAGAAGCCGGCGGACATCGAGCGGTTATTGACCGTTATCGACCGGTACCGCGGCGACCGGGACGTCTACTTTGTGGGCGTGACAAACACCGGGAAGTCAACGCTAATTAACGGCATCATCAAGCAAACTAGTGGGGTGCAGGACCTGATCACTACATCCCGTTTTCCCGGTACAACTTTGGACCGCATTCGTATTGCTCTGGATGATGGTCACGGTTTGGTCGACACTCCGGGGATTATTCACCGGCACCAGATGGCGCACTATCTGAGTGATAAGGACTTGAAGTTAGTGGCCCCCACGAAGGAAATTCGTCCCAAGACCTACCAGCTGGAGTCGGGACAGACCCTCTTTTTGGCGGGACTAGCGCGCTTCGACTTTGTGCGTGGACACCGGAGCGGGTTTACCGCGTACGTGGATAATCAGTTGCTGATCCACCGCACCAAGCTGGAGAACGCTGATGACTTTGATACCCGTCAGCGTGGGGCTCTTCTGCAGCCACCGCGCCCAGACGATCTGGCCGATTTTCCGCCGTTGGTGCGCACCGAGTTTACGCCCAAGGAGGATTCAGACTTGGTGTTTGCCGGATTAGGGTGGATTACCGTTCCGGCCGGTGTAACCGTCGCCGGATACGCGCCTGAGGGTGTTGACGTATTGCTACGGCCAGCACTGATTTGACGACAGAACGGAATAAGGGAGTAGCGACAATAATGCTAACAGGAAAACAGAAACATTTTTTTTGCGTAGCCGTGCGATGACCATGAAGCCTTTGGTCAACGTGGGCAAAAACGGATTATCTGACCACTTGGTGCAGTCGGTGGCGGACGCCGTTGAGTCACGGGAGCTGGTTAAAGTCAGTTTGTTACAAACGTCCGATACGGGCCTAAGGAGGTTGGCGCGTACTTGCAGCAGGCGCTACCTGGACTTGAAATTGCGCAGACAATCGGCCGGATGGTCGTAGTGTACAAAGTGGCGGCAAATGCTGATAACCGACACCTGTCAGAACAGGTTGACGAACTGGGGCGCTAAATATGACGGCACGGACACAATCAGTAAAATTAACGCAACCAGTTATTAGTGCTGATGTGGTTGCGCAGGTTCGGGCCAAAGTGCTGGGGGATAATCACCGTAAGCAGGTGGGCCTCTTTGGCGGCACCTTCAACCCCGTGCACACGGGGCACCTCGTAATGGCCGATCAGGTTGGTAACCAGTTAGGCTGGAAAAGGTGTACTTTATGCCTGATGCCACACCGCCCCACGCGGATGCGAAAACTGCGATTGACGCTAAGTATCGGGTGGAGATGCTCCAAGCCGCCATTCACGATAACCCTTTGTTTGGGTTGGAGTTGTGCGAAATTGAGCGTGGTGGCGTTAGTTATACGTACGACACCATGCGGTACCTGCGCGAACAGCACCCCGATACGGATTATTACTTCATCATTGGTGCTGATATGGTCAACTATCTGCCTACCTGGAAGAACATTGAGCAGTTAGCACAAATGGTGCAGTTTGTGGGGGTCAAGCGTCCCGGGATACCCACCAGCCAGCAAGTTTCCCGTTCTTTGGGTGGATGCACCGCTATTGGATATTACATCAACGGCTATCCGTCACCGGGTTGCCCACGGACGGAGCATTCGTTACCTAGTTCCGGACTGTGTTGATTCTTATATCCGTAAGGAGGGGTTGTATCTTGACCATGATTAACTACCCAGATTCCTTAACGCACGGATTGTCCCGCGCTGAGATGATTGAACGCATGCACGGACGCCTGAATCAGCCGCGGTTTGACCACTGCGTGCGGGTCGAGGCAACGGCCCGGCAATTAGCGGTCTGCTTTGGGCTAGATGTTGACCGCGCGGGGCTGGCCGGACTGCTACATGACTACGCGAAGCAGGTGCCGGTGGCCGAGTATGAACGGGTCATTAAAACTCACGGGTATAACCCCAAATTACTGCGCTACAACCGGGGAATCTGGCACGGTGTGGTGGGCACGTACTTTATCAAGCGGGAGCTGGGGATTGACGACGAGTTGGTGCTCCAGGCAATTGAGCGGCACACGACTGGTGATCCCCACATGACTGAATTAGATATGACAACGTTTGTGGCCGATTATATTGAACCGTTACGGCACCTACCAGCACAGGTACGGGCGCGGGGCTTGGCTCAAACTAGTCTGAGTAAGGCAACGATTGCCGAATTGCAGGGAACGTTAACGTTTCTGATTAACCGGCAACAGTTGGTTTACCCCAAAACGCTGAAAACTTTTAACGCATTAGTGAATAAGGAGAACAGATGACAGACAGTAAGGCAATTTTGGCAACCGCAGTGAAAGCTGCTGACGACAAGCGCGGCGAGGATATCGTGGCGTTGGATATGAGTAAGGTCAGCTTGTTGGCTGATTATTTCTTAATTGTGACTGGTAACAGCGAACGTCAGGTAATGGCAATCGTTGACAGCATTGAGGACCAGTTGGCTGCTAACGACGTCCATGTCCGTAGCATCGAGGGGCGGAAGGGTTCAAAGTGGATCCTGATGGACTTCGGCGACGTGGTGATTCACGTATTTACGCCAGAAGAACGGCAGCAGTATAACCTAGAACAATTCTGGCAGGATGCACCGTTAGTGGACGTGCAGGAATGGATGGCGGCTGAATGATTTATACCAGTTTTGCGCAGGTGTACGATCACTTGATGGACGATACACTGTATGCGGATTGGTTAGATTACGTTCAGTCACGGGTGACTCCCGCTAACCAGCAACTTTTGGAGCTGGCTGGTGGTAGCGGCACGTTGGCCGTTGCGCTGGCTCAGGCGGGATACGATGTGACCCTGTCTGATTTAAGTGAAGACATGCTGACGTTGGCGGGCCCCAAAATGGACGCTGCGGGGGTAGAATTACCCATTATTCAGGCAGATATGCGCTACCTCGGTGATATTGGGCCGTATGACGTTGTGACCTGCTTTGACGATTCCATCTGCTACATGCCCAACCTTGGGGATGTTCAAACCACGTTCAAGCAGGTAGCCCACGTTCTCAAGCCTGGTGGGCGGTTTATGTTTGATGCTCACTCACTGCACCAGATGGACGACGTTTTCCCTGGTTACATGTACAATTACCAGACTGAGGATTACGCGTTCATGTGGCATAGTTACGCAGGCGAGGTTGAACATTCGGTAGAACATGACCTGACCTTTTTTTGTTTATCAAGAAGATCTGGATGCGTACAAGCCGTTTATTGAAACGCATAAGGAGCGGACGTATCCGGTCGCGGATTTTGTGGCGTCCCTGACCGCCGCTGGGTTTGATGACATTCAGGTTACGGCTGACTTTGGCCGACAGGAAGTCACGCCAGAAAGCAAGCGTTGGTTCTTTTCTGCCGTGAAGACGTCCGATTAGCCGGTTTTAAACTTTGAATTATGGTATTACGGGGGTATAGGATGCACGCAGTGGGGATGGTTGCTGAATTTAATCCGCTCCATAATGGTCACGTTTACGCGCTTCAGGCTGCGCGTCGGCTTGCGCGCGCGGACGTGGTGGTGGTCGTGATGAGCGGCAACTTTGTGCAACGTGGTGAACCAGCTATCGTCGATAAATGGACGCGGACCCGCATGGCTTTGGCTGCGGGAGCCGATTTGGTGGTGGAGCTGCCCGTCTACGATGCGGTGCAATCGGGTAGTCAGTTTGCGAGTGGCGCGTTGGCGCAACTTGATTCGCTGGGTGTTACTAGTCTGGCGTTTGGAACGGAAGGCCCCGAGTTGGACTACATGGCGTTGGCCCGGAATGTGCAAAGCTTGTTGGGCGAACAGCGTGACGAATTCACCGACTACCGACAGACCTACGCGAGTCAGCTAGCCGCCGCAATCAATCACGAAACGGGTAGCGAGGTGACCGCGCCTAACCAGATGCTGGGATTAAGCTACGCGTTGGCTAACCTAGAATTGAGTCGGCCGCTCCGGTTAATACCGTTCGGTCGGCAAGGCGTGGATCATGATGATCCTGACCTCGGCCCTAGTGGCACGATGGCCAGTGCCAGTGCTGTGCGTAGCCGGATACGGCAGGGGGTAGGGATTGATGCTTTGGTGCCCGCAAGCACACTAGCTGCGCTGGGAGCAGTGCGGACGACATCTTGGCAGCAACTTTGGCCCCTACTCAGATACCGGCTACAAACGGCCGCTCCCGCAGAGCTCACGGTTATCGAGCAAATGGCGGAAGGCCTAGAGCACCGTTTCCAGGCTGCGGTGGGCGACGCAAATGATTTTGCTGACTTTTTGCGGGTGGTTAAGTCTAAGCGGTATACGTACGCGCGGTTGCGGCGGTTGGCCCTAGCGGTTACGCTGAATATGCGGCGCGGTGACGTCATCCGGGCCCGTCATCAGCGTGTGACCCACGTACTGGGGTTCACCGACGCTGGGCGGGCGTACCTGCAACAAGTCAAGAAGCACGTCACGTTACCACTAGTGAGTCGGGTGAGCCGGGACATGCTGGAACCAGACGGCCCGTTCGGACTGATTGGCCGTGCGGATGCTCTGATAACAACGATTACAGGACACGAGCAGAATTACGGGCGCGTGCCCATCATGGAGGACTTAAATGATGCTTAATTGGTCGACTAGCACCTTAACGCAATACCGGGATGAACCCTTTGCTTTCGAAGAAGAGGTGGATCTCAAAAAGGATTTGCAGGCGCGGAACAAAGATATTCTGGACCTGCAGCCCGTGCGGGTAGAGGGTTACGTTTTCTATAGCCGCGGCGACTTTGCCGTCAACGTCACCATCAATACCGCGGTCACTTTACCCTCTACGCGGAGTTTGACCCCAGTGTTGGTCCCGCTGCAGTTTACCTACGATGAAGTCTACCTGACTGACCCCGCCCATGCCGATCAGTATGAAGAAGACGAGCTGTTATTACCGTTGAACACCGACCACCTTGACCTACTGCCTGGCGTGGCGGATAACATCTTGCTGGCAATTCCCACCCGCGTACTGACGGAAGAGGAACAGCAGGCCACATCATTGCCGAGTGGCGATGGTTGGGGGCTCATTACGGACGAGCAATTCCGCGCGCAGCAAGACGCGGAAAAGGAGCGCCGGAACCCCTTTGCGGGACTCGCCGATATGTTTGACGACGATGATGACGACGCTAACAAAAAGTAAAGCTGTCCCGTTGCAATCGGTCGTGATTCTGATACGATAGGGTAAGAATGTTTGCACCGTCTGCGGACGGACTACCTTAGGAGGTAAGCGAAAACTATGGATACACCACAAATTGGCGTTGTTGGTATGGCCGTAATGGGAAAGAACCTCGCACTCAACATTGAGAGTCGCGGTAACACGGTGGCAATATACAACCGTACTGGTTCTAAGACCAAGAAGGTTGTGGACGACCATCCCGACAAGCAACTGGTACCAAGTTACACCGTTGAGGACTTTGTGGCTTCTTTGGAAAAGCCACGGCGCATTATCATGATGGTGAAGGCCGGCAAGCCGACTGACGCCGTTATTGGCGAATTGTTACCATTGCTGGACAAAGGCGACGTGTTGATTGATGGCGGTAACACCTTCTTTGGCGACACGATGCGCCGTAACGCCGAACTGGACAAGTCAGGCATTAACTTTATCGGGATGGGCGTTTCCGGTGGTGAACTGGGTGCCCTCGAAGGACCTTCATTGATGCCAGGTGGTCAGAAGGAAGCGTACGATTTGGTTGCGCCAATTTTGAACCAGATTGCCGCTAAGGCTGAAGACGGCCAGCCATGTGTAACGTACATCGGGCCTAACGGTGCCGGACACTACGTTAAGATGGTGCACAACGGGATTGAATACGGGGACATGGAATTAATCGCCGAGAGTTACAACGTGATGCGTAACCTAGTAGGCATGTCCGTTGATGAAATCGCCGGCGTGTTCAAGGAATGGAGCGAAGGCGAACTGAGCTCATACCTGATCGACATTACCGCCGAGATTTTGACCCGCAAAGACGACCTGGGTTCTGACAAGCCAATTGTTGACTTGATTCTGGATGAGGCCGGCAACAAGGGTACGGGTAAGTGGAGTTCCCAATCCGCCCTTGAACTTGGTGTACCGCAGAGCGTGATTACTGAATCGGTTTATGCCCGTTACATCAGTGCCATGAAGGACGAGCGTGTGGCTGCCAGCAAGGTACTGCCTCAGCCAGTAGGCAACGTTAAGATTGACAAAGCTGCAACCATTGAGATGATTCGTAAGGCGCTATACTTTAGCAAACTGATGAGTTACGCTCAGGGCTTCGAACAGATGCGGGTTGCTAGTGAACATTACGACTGGAACTTGCAGTACGGCGACCTGGCGAAGATCTGGCGTGCTGGTTGCATTATACGCGCCCAGTTCTTGCAGAACATCATGGATGCCTACGACAAGGACGCCGAACTGAAGAACCTGTTGTTCGACGACTACTTCAAAGACATTGCGCGCAACTACCAGGAATCCGTCCGTGACCTCGTGGGCCTCGCAGTCAAGGCTGGGGTTCCCGTACCTGGCTTCTCTGCAGCCATTAGCTACTACGATAGCTATCGTTCTGCGGTACTGCCAGCTAACTTGACGCAGGCTCAGCGTGACTACTTTGGCGCCCACACGTACAACCGTACTGACCGGGAGGGTACTTTCCACTACACGTGGTACACCGAGCAGTAACAACTATTACCAACTAAAGCAAAGCCAGATGGTGTTAGACGGGTATTTCCGCCGACCATCTGGCTTTTCTGTATAAAGAGGAGTAATACCGTGACGCTTACATCTGATTGATGGATGGCAGAACTTGACGGTGTTAGCCAACTTGGTTAAGAATTAAAAAGGTTTATAATATGTTTACTGAAACCACGTTTTAAGTGGTCAATAATGGGGGTTAATCCTGTGTGGATGTATATTGTTGACGTGGTCCTGGTTGTAGAACTTGTCAGTTTGATTACGACGGCTAATCGTCGTCGGCGGGGACAATCTGCCGGTCAAATTGGTCGAGTGGCGCTGGGGGCCTACGTAGTTCTGGGCGTGATGGCGGCTGGTTTTACGGTTTGGACTTGGGTCCAGGTATTCACTAGTAACAATGCCTGGCGGGCGATGCTGGTCGCGGGTGTCTTTGCGGTTGCATTGACGTACGTCTATTGGCTCGTTTTAGGTAAACACGTGTGGCGATTAGCACGGTAAGATATGTCTTGTAGGCAAAAACGGAGGGACAATTATTGTATTTATTACTCAACTTTATTAGTTACCTGCTGTACCTTTACGGACTGGCCTTCCTCATTTACTGTATTATGACTTGGATTCCGGGTGCCACTCGTAGTGCCGCCTTTGGTTGGCTAAGCCGCATCATTGATCCCGCTCTGGGTGCCATTCAAAGGGCATTTCCGCGCTTGGATCCAATGTGGTCGGGTTTAATTTTGTGGCTAGTATTATGGTTGCTTGGAAGAATTATCTAGTAGATTGACAGCAACTGTACTGCATGGGACTAAGAAGCTAGGATCAATAAGTGTTTTGTGATTAATGCCATCCAGGTGGGTGGCATTTTTAATGTCCCCAGCGAGTTACACTCCAGTTTCTGAACGCCCTG
>NZ_BBAI01000061.1 GCF_001311175.1 Lacticaseibacillus pantheris DSM 15945 = JCM 12539 = NBRC 106106
CCGACGATGCAGCCGAACTTGCGGCACTGGATGCGGCGGAGCTGGCCGTTGATGCAGCCGAACTTGCTACTGATGCAGCGCTAGAAGCCGTCGATGCGGCAGAACTTGCTACTGATGCGGCACTCGACGCAGTCGAGTCGTCACCATTCGAGGCAGCGGAGCTGGCTACCGATGCTGCCGAACTTGCTACCGATGCTGCCGTAGATGCATCTGATGCAGCACTCGATGCAGTCGAGGCAGCCGACGAAATCTCGCTGTTGTCTGGGTTAGCGCTAGCTGCGGAGCTGGCCGTTGATGCGGCACTTGATGCAAGTGATGCACTCGAGGAGGCGTCACTTGCGTACGAGCCAGCATCCGTGGCGCTGGAACTTGCAGCACTCGAGGCGGCCGAAGATGCAGCGGAACTAGCCGCCGAACTTGCGGCACTGGATGCGGCGGAGCTGGCCGTTGAAGCAGCAGATTCGGCAACCGAAGCGGCCGACGATGCTACCGAAGCGGCGCTTGATGCAACACTTTCAGCTGATGAAGCTGTCGAAGCGTCACCATTTGAAGCCGCGGAACTAGCTACAGAAGCAGCGCTCGACGCTACCGATGCCGCACTGGATGCGTCCGATGCGGCGCTCGACGCAGTCGAGGCAGCCGACGAAATCTCGGTGTTGTCTGGGTTAGCGCTAGCGGCGGAGCTAGCCGTCGATGCGGCACTCGATGCTACCGAGGCGCTCGATGACGCGGCACTTGCGTAGGAGCCAGCGTTGGTTGCGCTAGAGCTAGCTGCGGATGATGCGGCGGAGCTATCATCACTTGTTGCCGCGGTACTTGCAGCACTCGCGTAACTCATTGCGGCGGATGCTGCACTTTGAGCAACTTCCTTTTCCTGAATTGCGGTACTGTCAGCAGCCGAAGCTACGGCAGCATATGAAGAAGCTGCGGATAGGTTACCAGCAGCATCTGCAATGGATGCTGCTGTAGCGGCGCTAGAGGCTACGGTTGCTGCGGATGATGTTGCAGATGCAGCTGTCGAAGCGACAACTGCGACACTATCTGCCGAACTTGCAGCAGCACTGGCATCACTACCAGCATCTGCATATTTATCAGCAACACCTGCGTAACTAGTAGCGATACTGCTAAACGTGCCGGCATCAGTTGCATTAACTGCAGCGTTAGAAGCGGAAGACGACGCCTGAATTGTGTACTGGCTCGTAACCGTTAACTCTGCAGGTCCAATCGTTGACTGGTTGGTCTTACCATTGGAAGTAATGGTGGCAACCACATAGTAGTACGCATCATCGTCTAGGGTGACATTACCCAAGTCGAGGGTAGACCCGGTTGCGCCGTCAATGGCGACACCGTTTGACCCATCGGAATTTTGCGTCTTGTACCACTGATACGTAACCTTCGCTGAAGTGTCTCCACCATTGGTCAGGTCCGTCAGGTTTTCTGGTGTGAAGGTTACGTGATCGCCCACGCTGGCGGTTTGGTCTTCCAGACCATTACCAACCGTAACAATCTTCGAGGCGCTCACAGTCGTACCATCGCCATTGGTTACAGTGACTGTCAGCAATGTAGTCCCCGCCTTCACAGCGGTAAAAGTACCATTGTTGTCAATCGTACCGACGTCCGTATTGCTTGATGCCCATGTCACCGTACCAGTTGCGTTATCGGGGTTAGTGGTATCGCTAAATTGGTAAGTGTTACCGGTGTAAACGTAGTCGTTACCATCAATCGTCACGTTCGTCGCAATGATATCATTGGCGTAGAAGTTGACCTGGGCAACAGTGCTTGCTCCAGCCGTAAGACCCGTCCAGCCAAGCAGAGTACCCTTGTACACCGCCTGGGCTAGAATAGTCTGAGCCGTATTGCTGGTAAAGGTGATTGTGGACTTAGTCCCGTATGTCCCAATCCAGTTTTCACTGGTGGTGGACAAATTGGAAATGTAACCAGCAGTTTGGGCATCGGCGGCAGTCATCCATGTGCCGTCAACGTTTACGTACCAGTTTGCGGCAATCCCAAACCAATCGCTGAGAAAGACGGACTGCATAAACGAAGCAGAAAGTGTCACCGTCTTGCCGACTACAGCGTTTTGATCAGCAGGGTTAGTCACATTACCGGAAGTAACACCCATGTTACCCCACATCCACGCATCACCAGAAGGATCGCGTTGATCGGACGATGTGTCGACACTGTAGGCAGCTGCACTGGAAGCGGCTGCTGTAGCCAAAATAGCAGTCGAACTAGCAAAGCTGGCATCATCAACTGCGGCTGTGGCTGCGGAACTGGATACTGCGGCGAACGATGCCGCCGCAACGTAATCACCAGCTGATGCAGCAGAAACGGCAGCGGAGGCAGCACTGGAAGCAGCAGTAGAATCAGCGACCGCTCGCGTGGAGTAGTACGATGCCTGAGATGCATAGGCTAGGCCTGCAGCAGCATAACTGGAGCCTAAAGTAGTGTTATTGCTTACTGCGGCAGCGGACTTAGCAATCGATTGTGCCGCGCTAATTGCCGTATTAACGTTAGCCAAGCTGTTAACCGCGCTGGCCGCGGTGCTGTTATAAGCGGTACTTTCGGCGTTAAAGATAATGGCCATCGCGTTGCTAGTCGCTTGCGATGCGTTATTGTACGCTTCGGATGCCATGCTGTTGTAGGTAGCAGCAGTCTGAGCAGCAGTAGACGCCTGAACGTATGTGGTTGCCGTGGAAGCAGCTACGGCGGCGCTCGATGCGACTGCAGCTAAGGAAGCAGCTTGGCTCCTGTATGAGTTAGCGGCCGTGCTGTACGCTGCGGCAGCGCTAGTGAAGGCAGCGCTTTGAGCCACGAAGGCGTTGCTGACCGCGGTCGCGGAGGACTGTGCCTGCTTTGCAAAGGAACCAGCCTGCGATGCACTTGAGGATGCATTAGATGCGTAACTCTTAATCAAGTACGCCGCGGTTGACGACGACGCGGTAGCTGAAGCAGCCAGGAGAATAGCATTCTCCGCGTTGGATACGGCCACCGCACTGTACGATGCCGCAACAATTGCGGCGCTCGATGCAGTGGAAGCAGCTGTGGAAGCATCCGTGGCGTACGATGCTGCTGAGGAGTAGTTACCAGCAGCCTGGGCGCTCGATGCATTACTTGCGGCCGTGGAAGCTGCAGCTGCTGCACTCGAAGCGGCAGTGGATGCCCTCTGGGCGCTGGTTTGCGCAGCCTTAGCGTTACTTGCAGCAAACGAGGCGTTCAAGTCAGACGTCGTGGCGGCGTTGCTAGTCATATTGTTGACTGCGCTAGTTGCCGCTGACGTAGCAGTTGAGGCGTCCTTAGCTGCACTGGAGCTACCGTCGCTGATGAACTAGCCTGTGACGGGTATGAGCCGTTGGTGTTGTTTACGACGATGGTGATGATATTTGTAGCAGCGCGACCGGACTGACCAAATCCACCAGAAAGCGTGTAGTAACCTTGGAAATAATAGTTTCCTGAGTACGAAGGAGTAAACGTGAATGAACTTGCAGAACCTACCGTGTTCCAGTTAGTCCCATCAGTCGACTCGTAGATTGTGTACGCTTCATCGTTTTTAAACACAAAACCATTTGACGTAGACATCGTTAAAGTGGCACTGCTGCCCAACGTAATGGCGTCAGAGTTCGCAGCCAAAGTGGCGGATGCGTTCTTAGACCCCGATTGCGGTGTATTCGCCATCGACGCATTGTACTGCGCGGCTAAGCTGGCAGCAGAAACCGTCTGGGCCGAGTACGACGCAGCGGAAGCAGCGGCCTGACTCGTAACGGTGGCTAGCGAGTATGCTTGCACTACGCTCGTCAATGATGTAGCAGCGTAGGATGCCGCCGTCACGTTCGCGGATGATCCTGGGCGGCGTAACTATTGGCCGACTTAACGTATGCACTACCCTGCGTGGTCGTAATTGCTGCCACGGATGCGGCAGCGCTCGACGCTACTTTGGCAGAGGAAGCGGCGGCTGAGCTAGAAGTCGTAATCTGGGTCGCCGCGTCAGAAACTGCAAGACTAGACGCCGAAGAGTTGTTGGCAGCCGCGGCGGAAGCTGCGGAAGCTGCCACGGTAGCCGCACTCGTCGATGCGGTTGCGTATGACATTGCCTGATTTGCGTAGCTGTTCGCCGTTGCAGCATCACCCGCCTGGGCAGCCGACAGCGCGAACTGGTAAGACATCGCGGCAGACGAAGCCAATGCCTGTGCCTGTGATGCAGCTGTGGAAGCAGCTACCGCCACAGAACTGGCAGCTTCGTAGTATTGCTTAACCGACGTGTTCGACGAATCGTAGCGCATCGCCGTGTAAGCGTTGGCCGCATTGCTTGCAGCTACACTTGCTAATGACGATGCGCTATTCGCTGTAGATGCAGCCGTGTTGGCCAAGCTGCCGGCATTGGCAACGTTAGCGGTTACCGCAACGGATCCAGCACCGGTTGCGGCACTGGCCGCCTTAGCAGCAGCAGCGGATGCAGCCGCCGCCGTCGAGTCAGCTGCCGTGGATGCAGCTTCCTCAGAGGCTGCGTTACCCTGCGAGCCATACATAGCTGCCAGACTAGCGTACTTCACGGTTGCGTCGTACTGTGTCTGTGCTTCGCTATACGCGTTGTTGGCCAAAGCGGCGAGTGAAGCCGCTGATGACGTACCCGCAATAGCAGACATGGACGTAGCGTAAGAAGCCGCACTAGACGCGGCCACAACACTAGCCGATGCGGAAGAAATCGCCGCATCAGTATTCAAAGTAACAGCGGTACTGGCCGCAGTGGCGGATGAGGACCCAACAGCTGATGATGCCGTTGAGGCCGTAGTGTCCGCGGCCGTTGACGCCGCAGTATTATCCGCGGCTGATGACGCTGCCGTAACGGCAACCCCAGCCTCCGCAGCGGAAACGGGCTGCGCAGAACCAAGGACCGCGCCACCGCCAAGGGCAGTTGCGGCGATGAATAATGAGGCAAAAATCCACTTTTTGCCGTCTTTATACATGCGGTACCTAGTATTCTTCGCATTCCGGTTGCGCTTCATGTTAATTAATCTCATCAAAGTGCATACACCTCTTCTTTCAAAGTAGCTACTCTATGCGTAGTTAACCCGCACAGATCCAAACTACAACGCAACAGGCGCGCTAACCATTATTAGTAATGGTTGGCGTCCCTGCCTTGCACATGTCCAACAAAAAAAGCCGACAGTATCCGATATTGTTAATGAAACAGGACACAACAACTCAAACAAGTTGCAAAGCCCGACATTTCCCCACAAATATCAGCTTCTGGCAGCAGCAAAATACAAATTATTAAAACTTTAGTGCTAAGTAGATTATAAGTGAAGTCGTGATCTGATTGCAATGGATTTTGTCATTTTTAGACGGTATTGCCCGTTTTGAATCGCTTTACAGAGGCTTTTTTAGACACTTACATTTAATTAGTCTGTTTTTAATTTCTGCCTAGATACCCTCATTAACCACTTGATTAATTGCGGTAATTAATTCAAACAACCATTTATCTGCCCGCCTGTATTCACACTCTGTATTGCTGGGTTTCTCAATAAGACAGGATGGTTAGTCTTCTATTAATGGTACTCGCCCTTGAATTGCTACCGCTTGCCGAATTTTAGCACTCAAGTTGACAGAGTGCTAAAAGGTGCGATAATACATTATGTAAACAAGAGAACGACGTGAGGCAACTTGTTTGCGGCTGCCAGTTGAATAAGCAGAAGCATGGGTACCACCACGTCGGTGATACCTTTTTCTACGCCCTGAGCGGTGCTCCTGTTTACCCAACTAAGCAAATACACAACCCTGAAGGAGGGAAACATTATGGCACAGTTTTCAGACCCATTTTTCAACAATGACATGGACGACTTTTTCAACCAGGTAATGCGGCGCATGGGCAATGACGGCTCCGCGCGTTACGTCGTCAACGGCCACGAGATGACCCCCGACGAGTTTGCACAATACCGCTCTACTGGTAAGTTGCCCGCACAGTCGACTAACGAGATCCCGGTAGATCAAACCGGCGAATCCGCCCAGAAACAAGGTGGCACCCTGGAAAAACTCGGCCGCAACCTGACCGCAGAAGCCAAGTCTGGCCTGCTGGATCCGGTCATCGGTCGCGAACACGAGATTCAGGAAACCGCTGAAATTCTCAGTCGCCGGACCAAGAATAACCCGATTCTAGTTGGTGACGCCGGTGTCGGGAAAACTGCGGTGGTTGAAGGGCTGGCGCAGGCCATCGTGGCCGGCAAGGTTCCGGAAGCAGTCAAGGACAAGCAAATCTACTCGATTGACCTATCCAGTTTGGAGGCCGGCACCCAGTACCGTGGCTCCTTTGAACAAAACATTCAGAATTTAATCAAAGAGGTGCAGGCGGCCGGTAACGTAATCCTGTTCTTCGACGAAATTCACCAAATTCTCGGGGCTGGCGCTACCGGTGGCGAGGATGGCAGCAAGGGCCTCGCCGACATCATCAAGCCGGCGCTGTCCCGTGGTGAAATCACCGTGATTGGTGCCACCACCCAGGACGAATACCGCAACACCATCATGAAGGACGCCGCCCTAGCACGCCGGTTCAACGACGTGACCATTAACGCACCAAGCGCCGACGACACCTTCAAGATTTTGCAGGGAGTCCGCAAGCTGTACGAGCAGCACCACCACGTTACTTTGCCAGACGACGTGCTGCACGCAGCCGTGGATTACTCGGTGCAGTACATTCCGCAGCGCTCCCTGCCCGACAAGGCCATCGACCTGTTGGACATGACGGCCGCACACCTAGCGGCCCAGCACCCGGTGATGGACAAAGTCGCCCTGGAGGACCACATCAAGGACTTAACGCAGCGGAAGGACGAAGCGGCCCAGAAGGAAGACTTTGAACAGGCTGCCAAGTTGAAGGACGAACTGGCTGCGGCGCAGAAGCAGTTGAACAGTGACGAGGCCACACCTGACCAGGTTACGGCAACGCCGAATGACGTGGCCGCTGCCGTTGAACGGCTGACCGGGATCCCAGTTGCCCAGATGGGTGCATCCGACATCGAACGGCTGAAGGGTATTGGTGACCGGCTCAAGGGCAAGGTGATTGGCCAGGATGAGGCCGTCGATATGGTGGCCCGCGCCATCCGTCGGAACCGAGCCGGCTTTGATGAAGGCAACCGTCCGATTGGCAGCTTCCTCTTTGTTGGCCCAACTGGGGTCGGTAAGACGGAACTGGCCAAGCAGCTGGCCCGCGACCTCTTTGGCAACAAGGACGCCATCATCCGGCTCGACATGTCCGAATACTCCGACCGGACTGCGGTTTCCAAGCTGATTGGGACTACCGCCGGGTACGTCGGGTACAACGACAACAACAACACTTTGACCGAAAAGGTACGCCGGAACCCGTACTCCATCGTGCTACTGGATGAAATCGAGAAGGCCGACCCGCAGGTACTGACGTTGTTACTGCAGGTAATGGATGACGGCCGCTTGACGGACGGCCAGGGTAACGTGGTCAACTTCAAGAACACTGTTATCATCGCGACCTCCAACGCCGGCTTTGGTAATGAAGCATTAACCGGCAAAGCTGCGGTAGACCAGACGCTCATGGAACGGCTCGCACCGTACTTCCGGCCAGAATTCCTCAACCGGTTTAACGGCATCGTGGAGTTCAGCCACCTGTCCAAGGCGGATTTGGGCAAGATCGTCGACTTGATGTTGGATGACGTCAACACGACTTTGGCGAAAAAAAGACATTACGCTGACGGTCAGCGACGACGCAAAGAACTGGCTGATCGAGCAGGGTTACGACGAGGCGATGGGCGCACGGCCGCTCCGCCGTGTGATTGAGCAGAACATCCGCGACCGCGTCACGGACTTCTACCTCGACCACCTGGACGCGAAGACGCTCAAGGCCGACCTGGTCGACGACCACATCGTCATCAGCGCACAGCAGTAATTGTGTACGCAAAGTAGGGCTGGAACCCATGTTGGGGTGCCAGCCCTTTTTTGCGTGTGGTCTTAGGTTGGTGTGTGCGAACATGCGGCCGGGTTTGGGGGCTGCGGCTTACGTGTCCTCCGCCGTGATTGTTGCACCCGCACGCTCCAGCCCGTGCCGGGCTTCCCACGGATTCACGTTAATTCGTGCATATTGACACAGACGTTTGGGCGCCAAAGATAACGACGACGCAGGTCCACAATTAACTTGATTCCTGCACCGTCCACTAGAGTAAATGCTATACAAAACGATTCCGTCACACTACTACCGGCCGAGGAAGAATGCGCTAATCCGGGCCATATACAACTATGTGATAGCTACCCGTCGCCTCAAAATTAGTCACGCCTACTTAACCTAATTCAGTATTGCCACCCTCTTTGGAAACCAACCAATTAGGCCTGCTAGTTTGCCTCAAACGTACGGGTACACTCCATAAGATTCATAATCGAACAGCAAATTTCGTTACCCTACTATTTGGAAGTTAAGGGGGCGGCAACGTGCCTGAGATGCAATTGCCGGAGTGACGTGAGGCCGCGTCGGCCGAGTTGACGAGCGTAGGCTGTGGGGTCGGAATGGTAACCACTGCCGGGGTGTAACG
>NZ_BBAI01000062.1 GCF_001311175.1 Lacticaseibacillus pantheris DSM 15945 = JCM 12539 = NBRC 106106
GGGTGGCCCTGTTTTTATACGCGCGATTATTACCACTTCAGATCATGCTCTAAAGATTCATCCAGTAATGAGCTGTCTGAGCGGAACCAAAGGTCGTAACGCTCTGGCGTAATCTCCGCCTCGTCGCAGTACTCGGCGAGAGCTTTAACGAAAAGGTAGAGGTCGTTGTCGGCGAGACGCTGGACTTGTCGATGGACCTCATCGTAAGTTAGGCGAGTTTTATTCATGAGATGACTCCCTTCGGTAATTTGCAATAATATTATTGATCAAAAATGCGTCAGGGAAAACGATGTAGTTTATTTGTTTAAGGGTTCTACAACCAATATTCTAAATAAGTCTTCCAACGTGTATTCTGCCTTGATTTCTTCATTTTGCGACATCTTTACTAATGAGTCTATGGAGGGGATGTTTTTACCACGCTCGTAATTGCTTAATTGTCGTGGTGAAATAGAACATTCCTCAGAAAATTCGGCTATTGACTTATTAAAATGCTGCCTGAATTCGCGCATTCTGTATCCCATCCGTCTGGTGGGTAGGAGCGAGTCGTTTATGGTGCTTTGTCTATATGTCATATCACGTTATGCACCTTGGTTCATATGATTTACCGTTAACCCAGTATACGATAATCATATCAGCTGATATTAAAAAAAACAATTTGCAGAGGTGTAAAGGATATGGAATCTACAGACATGATCGAGAAGCTCCCATTTGCCAGCGTTGCCCGCTTGAGTAGCCCTTATGAAAGTGATCCTAAGGTTATCTACCATTTGTTAGTGGACGTTAAGGATTTGCCATCTAATTTACCAACGGAGGTCAATCCACGGGCTGTAAATAAAAAAAACCAAGGTATTTCGTAGAATTGAGGATGGTCTACAAAACGACGAAGAACAATTCTACGTTGAAAACCGCGGAATTTTGATTTCGGCTAAAGGTGTTAAAATTGACAGCCTGAACAAGGTTATCATGCTAAATGTCGGTAGTAGAACAGAAGCGGATTTATCTCAGTATGGAATTCTGGACGGAGGGCACACTTATCAAGCAATTTTGACAAAGAGGAGTAAAATTGCTGCCGATCAGATTCAGTATGTACATTTAGAGGTCATTACGGGAATTGATGAAATTGATTCCTTAGCGTCAGCTAGAAACACGAGTGTTGCTGTTGGTGACAAGGCCATAGCAGAGTTGGCGGATAAATTTGACTTTGTAAAGTCTGCCATTTCTGAATTGCCTTTTGCAGGCGATATTTCGTATAAGGAAAATGAATCCGAGAAACCGTTGGATGCAACTGATCTAATCAGGCTAATGTATGCCTTTAATATTAGTAAATATCCTGAAGGAAAGGTGGCCCAACCAGTACCTGCTTATAGTGGCAAAGCGGCCGTGCTAAAGGATTATTTAACTTCGTATGATGAATCATCAGAACATGAGTCCTCTAACCCATACTATAAACTTGCACAGCTTCTACCAGGTATTACTAAGCTTTATGATTTAGTTGAAAAAGATATGGCAAATAAGTATCGTGACATCACTCCGAATGGCAAGTTTGGTAAAATAAAGGGCATTGAGTTACGAAAAACAACGACAAAATATTACGGTCATAATACAGAGTACACGATTTCTCAGGGGTTGTTGTTGCCTATTGTTGGCGCATTTAGGGCCTTGGTTAAGGATAATGGTACCCGTTACGATTGGACTGTTGATCCAGATACGGTGTGGAACTCCATCGGGGCCAAGCTAGTTAATAACACTGTAGAAATGTCACGTTCATTGGGTAATAATCCACAGGCCGCTGGTAAAAATAGTAATTTATGGAGTCAGAACTTCGACGCTGTGAATACTGCTCAGTTGCAGATACAGTTAGACGCACTTTCTGCCGAATAGAATATGACAAGTGTTAATTTTAAGATCACGGTGTGTATTTAGTGGAATATAACTATGGAGGGGTGCTAATATGACTGAAATGAATTTCGCACGTAAATCAATACAAAGCCTGCTATCAGAAAACTCCAACTTTGCGGTTCCTGCATATCAACGTGGATATGCCTGGGATAATAATGAGTGGGATGACTTCTGGGCAGATCTGCAGGAAGTTGTGGCTAGTAAAGAAGATGACCATTTCCTAGGACAGGTCGTTGTAAATACTTTGGACGGTAAGGCCTACATTGTGGATGGTCAGCAACGTGTTACTACAGTGATTATTATGCTGGCAGTTTTGCGTGATCGGTTTGCCCAGATGACCGATAATGCAAAGGCGAGTGTGCGGGCCGACGACCTACAGTCGGATTTCATTCAGCACGGTAATCAATATGTATTCACACAATCTGAACAGTATGCCGAATTTTTCCGTCGCTTGATTCAGGTTCCTGGCAATTTCGATGAAGTTCAGGGTCAGGCAAAACTAGATAGTGAGAAGAACTTCGTCAAGGCTTACAAGTATTTTGACAATTGTATTAGTAATGATTATAAAGACCGACCTACGGAGGTATCCCGTCTTCAGTACCTTGAACGTCAGAAGAAGATGTTGTTAGAGCACGAATTTGTCATGCTTATTTCAACAAGTGATGAATCCAGTGCGTTTATAATTTTTGAGACACTAAATGCACGCGGGCGTGACCTTAATAGCTCGGACTTGCTGAAAAATCACCTGTTTAGAAAGGCCCAGGGCGATAATGATATTAAGCACCACTGGGATCAAATGATGGATCCGTTGGGCTATAATTCCTCCTTAGCCACAAAGTTTATTCGCTCATATTGGAATGCTACAGAACAATTTACCACAGAAAAGAAATTGTATCGTGCACTAAGTCATAAAATTCAGACTGCCAACGATGCAAGAGATTTCGTAAAAAAAATTGGCTGACTTATCCGACTTTTATGTATCAATGGTGGATCCCAAGAGAGAGTCCATCTTCACTGATGACACGCTTCTTAAAAACCTGTATGTTTTAAACTTGCTTGGCGCAAAGACCTTTTATCCGCTGATTCTTGTTATGGTTGATAGTGGTAAATTTACGGAGCAAGATATCGCTATTGTTACCTACAAGGTAATTAGTTTTACGGTACGGAACTTCACGATTGGTGGACTAGTGGCCAATAAGTATGAGAAAGCATTTTCCACGATTGCCAATAACTTGTACCGTGGTGAGATCAATACTATTGAAGAAATCAATCAAGCTATTTCCGACCAAATGACTAGTGACACACAGTTTAGTGATGACATTCGTACTGCTTCTATTACTACAGAGCGGGCCGCCAAATATATTCTTAGTGAATTGGCTTATCCCGACGAGGTAGAAAATATCGATCTAACGACGTTAAGGTGCAGCAATTAAATAATAACGTTGAAGATAGCGACCGTATCGGAAACAAGTTCTTGTTCACCAAAAACGAGGAACGAACCGTGCGAAAGAATAGTAAAATTCGCGCGGGAATAGTGGCAAATTCAAAACTACAGGAAACGCGACCGTTAGCGGACCTTGTTGATACCATTTCTAGTGAACAGATTGATGATCGGCAAAACGCATGGGCACAGGTTGCGGTCAATGTTTGGAGCAAAAATCAATCGTAGTAAAGCCATAAACAACATTAGGAATCCCTAGATTAACCGATAAAAATTATTGCAACTAGATGAAAGGAGGCCAAATTGCCCTATTCAAGGGTAATCTGGTCTCCTTGTTTGTATTATTGCCAAATGTCAAGTAGAAGCCAGCGCATAGTCGGTGCACCATGCGAAGTATTTGCCGCCACCAATGTCCCGATTAAAAAGGGGGAGCGGCATAATCACCCGTCCCTTTTGTAAACATCCCGTCCCCACCGATACAAACTCAACACATACCTTTACCTTGCCATGCTCTAACCCGTTACACAACGTGACTATCATTAACCTTGTAGCAAAGATGGTTGTAAGAGCCAATGAAGAAAGAGGTAATCACTGATGAAACTGACCAAATTTGTCACCGCCGCCGTCGCACTGGGAGCGCTGACTCTGGGTCTGGCCGCATGTGTAGTACCAACACCAAGGCCGACTCCGCTAACGTATCGGGCAAAGTTACGGCCGTGGGTTCCACGGCACTACAGCCGCTGGTAGAACAAGCCGCTAAGGATTTCCAGACCACCCACACCAAGGTTAACTTGTCCGTGCAGGGTGGTGGTTCCGGTACCGGCCTGAGCCAGGTGCAGTCTGGTTCCGTGCAGATTGGTAACTCTGACATTTTTGCGGACCAGCAGACCGGCATTACCGCGTCCAAGCTGAAGGACCACAAAGTGGCAGTGGTGGGGATGACGCCCGTAGTGAACAAGGACGTCGACGTTAAGTCACTCACCATGGACCAGCTGAAGCAAATCTTCACGGGCAAAGTCACCAACTGGAAGCAATTGGGCGGCAAGGACGAAGCCATTACGGTGATTAACCGTGCGGCTGGTAGTGGTACCCGGGCCACCTTTGAAAACGCCGTACTGAAAGGCGCAACGGCCATCAAAACTCAGGAACAGGATTCCAATGGTACCGTGCAGAAGATTGTTTCCACCACTCCAGGTGCAATCAGCTACCTCGCATTCTCGTACGTGAACGATTCGCTGCGCGCGCTCAACATTGACGGCGTGAAGCCAACGGCCGCTAACGTTGAAACCAACAAGTGGAAGATCTGGTCCTACGAACACATGTACACGCTTAAGTCTAAGGACAACAAGGCTGCCGACGCGTTTATTAAGTACGTCCAGTCCAGCAAAGTACAGAAGTCCTTGGTCAAGAAATTAGGCTACATCAGCATCGCGAACATGAAGGTGCAGATGGATGCTCACAACAAAGTAACCACGATTAAGTAGTGCATTTAACGCCCGATCCCCTACCGGGCGTATACATAGGGTCGGTAGGTGGTCGACCCACATTTATTCGCAGCGAGAAAAGGTGATTTTATGCAACTGACACGTACAAACGCAATGATTCAAGACGAGCTGACCCATTCATCACGGGAAACCCGGCAGGATACGCGGGGTCGTGCCCTCACGTACCTGAGCATCGGCCTCGTGGTGGTACTAGTTGTTGCCATCATCTACTTCATCGCAGCGCGCGGGGTGGCAACGTTTACCACGAACCACGTAACGTTGAGTGAATTCTTTGGGATCAACTGGCAACCAACGGCGACCGATTCTAACGGCCGGCCGGAAGTAGGGGCGTTGCCCATGATGGTGACTTCGTTCAGTGTGACCATCCTCGCGGCGCTGGTCGCCACCCCCTTTGCACTCAGTGTCGCCATGTTTATGACCGACATTGCGGAACGGAGGGGTGCAAAGCTGTTGCAGGCGGTCATCGAACTGCTCGTTGGTATTCCGTCCGTTGTGTACGGGTTTATTGGCCTCGCCGTGGTTGTGCCGTTCTTGCGGCGCCTGGCGGGTGGTACTGGGTTTGGGATTTTGGCCGGAACGATTGTGTTGTGCGTCATGGTACTGCCGACCGTTACCTCGCTGGCTGCGGCCAGCATTCGCGCCGTGCCACTGTCGTTGCGGCAGGCATCATACGCGATGGGGGCGACACGGTGGCAGACGTTACGCAAAGTCGTCTTACGAGCCGCGACACCGGGAATTATTACCGCCATTATTTTGGGGATGGCCCGCGCCTTTGGGGAGGCGTTAGCTGTCCAAATGGTCATTGGGAACACCACCGTATTGCCACGGGGGTTGTTTACCCCGACGTCAACGTTAACCAGTACGCTCACCACCGAGATGGGCAACACGGTGCCGGGTACGTTGCAAAATAACGTGCTGTGGTCCTTGGCGTTGATCCTACTGGCCATGTCACTGGTGTTCAACCTGCTCGTCCGGCTAGTGGGCCGAAAGGGGGCACTGCCATCATGATGAATGCAAAGCAGAGTGACCGGCTGGCCACCGTTGTCATCTATACATTGGTGGGCGTGGTCATTGCCACCCTGGTATTTTTGTTAGGCTACATTTTGTTCCAGGGTGTGCCCCATATTTCGTGGCGGTTTTTGACCACCGCCAGTAGCAACATGACTGCCGGTGGAGGGATCCGCGACCAATTGTTTAATTCTTTGTACCTACTGGTGTTGACCACCATTATTTCGGTGCCGATTGCATTGGGAGCCGGCATCTACCTATCCGAATACGCACCACACAACGCCGTAACCAGTTTCGTGCGTAGCGCCATCGAGGTATTAAGTTCGTTACCGTCCATCGTGGTGGGGCTGTTTGGCTACCTGGTCTTTGCCCTGAAATTTAACCTGGGTTTCTCGGTGTTGACTGGGGCCATCGCCCTGACTGTGTTTAACTTACCAATTTTGACCCGCAATATTGAGGAGTCGCTGGAGGACGTGCCGAACTTGCAGCGGGAGGCTGGTTTGTCGCTGGGACTGTCACGTTGGCGGACGACCACCAAGATTGTCCTGCCGACCGCCATCCCCGGCATTCTCACCGGGATCATTTTGAGCGCCGGCCGCGTCTTTGGTGAAGCCGCCGCGCTGATTTACACGGCGGGGCAAAGTAACATTAACGTCAGTTATACCGACTGGAATCCATTCAATGCCAGCAGTTTCCTGAACCCGATGCGGCCGGCCGAAACGTTGGCGGTACACATCTGGCAACTGAACACTGAAGGGGTGACCCCGGACGCCAAGGCCATTTCGGCGGGGGCGTCAGCGGTGCTCATCATCGTGATATTGCTGGTTAACCTCGGTGCCCGCGGACTAGGCGGGCTGGTGTACCGACGACTGACGGGTAAGCAAGCAAAGGGGGCAGCATGATGGATCAACCAATGACGACGCTGGGACCAGCACCCGTAAGGTTTGAACCGGCGTCCGCAGACGACCTACCAACGAGTATCATGGCGCCGGATGGGGCGGTGGCGATGAGTACGCACAAACTACAGGTGTGGTATGGCGACCAGGAAGCTCTGTCACCAACAACTTTGAGTTTCCCCGAGCACCAAATCACCGCGTTAATCGGTGCGTCGGGTCGGGTAAGTCCACGTTTCTGCGTTGTTTAAACCGCATGAATGATGGGATTGCTACGGTGCACGGCGAAATTATGTATCGGGACACGGACGTCAATGCGGCAAGCGCGAACGTGTACCGGGTCCGGACACATATCGGGATGGTTTTCCAGCGGCCGAACCCCTTTGCCCGGTCGATTAGGGACAACGTCACGTTGGCGCTACGGGAGCACGGTATGCGTGACCGGCAGTTGCTGGCCGAACGGTTGGAGCAGAGCCTCCGCGGTGCGGCGCTGTGGGATGAGGTCAAAGACGTACTGGATCGCAGTGCGTTGGAATTATCCGGTGGTCAACAGCAGCGGCTGTGCATTGCACGGGCGTTGGCTTTACGCCCGGATGTCCTGTTGTTGGACGAACCGGCGAGTGCTCTGGATCCGATTGCGACGCTGCAGATTGAGTCAACGTTGCAGGAACTGCGCGACCAGTACACCATCATCATCGTCACCCACAACATGGAGCAGGCGCGGCGGCTGAGCGACAACACCGCGTTCTTCCACCAAGGTCATGTGCGCGAGTACGCGCGGACCGCCGACCTCTTCACCACGCCCCGCGTCGGCGTAACGTCCGACTACATCGAAGGCAAGTTCGGGTAAGTGGTTGGGTTGGCGGCGGCGTCGGCCGAGTTGGTGAGCTACGGCTTA
>NZ_BBAI01000063.1 GCF_001311175.1 Lacticaseibacillus pantheris DSM 15945 = JCM 12539 = NBRC 106106
CTGCGGCGCTCACCGTGGAGCGGTCCACCAAGTCGTAGCACGCTACGGCACCCCCACTTGCCAACATTTTTAGATATTTGCGTCGGCTAGCCTTTGGTACACCGCCTGAAACTCCGTCGCCACCGCCTGCATCGTCGCCGCGTTCGTTAAGTAACTCTCCGCATGTACCAACAGCAACTTCACCTGCGGCAGCTCACCGCGCGCTTCCAGCGTTAACAGGTGGGTATGCGCGTCCTGCGCCTGCTGCACGTACTGCCCCACCAACGCCAACCGCTGATCCGCCTGCGCAAACTTACCCGCGCGACTTGACGCCATCGCTGCCATTGCCGCGTCCCGCGCGTTAGTCGCCGCACTAATCAACGTCATCATCTCATCCGTATCAGATACCGTCATCAGCAATACCTCCATACCCTGGTATGCGCCCTACTTCTTGGGCTTGCCCTTATTCTTCCGGTTACGTGCGCGGTTCTTTTTGTGCGCCTTCTTCTGCGGCGCCACCGTACCGGTCACCGCGTCCTGCAAACGGGGCTGTTTACCAGCCTCGCCAGCGGTCGCCCGAACGCGAGTATTAGCCTGCTCTTTGGGTTGCCGCTTCTTAGCACGGAGCTGCTCATCCGCCTCACTCACCGGCCGCTCGGTAGTCAGACCGTGGTTGCCACGTACGCGCGTTCAACCGCATATTGTGGCACCAACTTTTTCAGGTCCCGGAAATCATGGTCATCACCCATCGTAATCACCGTACCCGGATTACCCATCCGTCCTGTCCGTCCGGCCCGGTGAATGTACGCCGTGGCCGTCCGGGGCACCTCAAAGTTGATAACTGCCGGCAGCTTGATTAGGTCCAACCCGCGACCAGCCAAATCAGTCGCCAATAGCAACTTAATTTTGCCTTTGCGGAACCCCACCATGGCCTGCTTGCGCTCCTGCGCCCGGGCATTACGCGACAGCACGGCAAACTTAATCCGCTGGTGACGCAAAATACCGGCCGCGCGTTCCATGCTGGCGTTCTTATTGAAGAAAACAAGTGCCTGGAAGCCCTCCGTGTGCGCCAAACGGCCCAACCACGCCACCTGGTGTTCCCGGCCACCACGCAAGAAGTAATGGTGGACCTCACCCTGGGTATGGTCCACCGCACGCACATCGACCACTTCCGGCTCAACGCCAAACCACTTGTGCAACTCGTGGAGCACCGGACCATCAGTGGCGGAGAAAAAGGCCAGTTGCAGTTCACCTGGAGCGTGTTGTAGCAAGTCGCGCACCTGACCCAAGCCAGGATCGCGCAGTAATTCGTCCGCTTCATCCACCACCATGGTCTCCAAATTATGCAACTTGGCCACCCCGTCGTCGGCGAGCTCTAGCAACCGCCCAACGGTGGCCACCACAACCTCTGGGTGCTTCTTGAGCTGTTCCTTTTGCCGGGCCACGTTCGCGCTACCCGTAATGGCGGTCACATGCACTCCGATTACCTGAGCATAGGGCTGCAATACGTCCCGCGTCTGCACGGCAAGCTCCTGCGACGGTGACAGAATAATAATTTGGATGCCATCCCCCGGTACAACTTTTTCCAGGAGTGGTAACCCAAAGGCCAGCGTCTTACCCGACCCCGTGGGTGCTAAACCCACGACGTCACGGTCCGCTCGTAACGGCTCCGCGACCGCTGCTTGAATGGGCGTTTCTGCTTTGAATCCCGCCTTAGCCCACAATGATTGAAATGGTGTTGCTACTGTCATTAAATGCCGCTCCTTATACGTAACGCACGCGACCCGACGGATACATCCCGCCCGGCCGCGTGCGCCCAGTTCCGTGTTACTCATCGTTCTTATTCTAACAGATAATTACCGTTCATCGCCGGGAAATTTAATCCCCGCCGCAACGCGCATGTTGGTAATCACCTGGTGGACCTGCCGCGAAAGCTGCAACTGCCGTGCGCAGGCCTCGTGATCACCGCCCTCAATCGTGTCGCCGAAGAACGCCGCTTCCGGCGCCATGGGGTTGTCCTCCTGTGGACCGGCCAATTGCTGCGTACCGTCCGGCGTCGTGAAGTCCATCTGCGTGATGCTCTCCGGTGCGTCCAGGCGGAGCGTGTCCTTACCAAAGTAGATTTCGGACGGCAGGTAGCTTTGCGTGGTCTTGCCGCAAATCATGTTCACGTCAAAGTCACCGTAGCTAAAGTGCATCACGCCGGTGCCATCAACGCCACTTTGCAGCATTGTCGGCTGGTAAGTCGCATGCTGTGGCACACCAAACCACCCAATCGCGGCGTAGACCAAATAGACACCCAGGTCCATCATGGCGCCACCCGCAAACTTAGTGGTAAAGACGTTGGGCTCACGGCCGGCCAGGTAGGCATCGTACCGTGAGGAATACTTCATGTACACGAGCGTCGCGCCGGTCACCTGGTGGTCGGCGATGAAATCACGCACGCGGTGGAAGTTCTCTTCGTAGACGTGGCGCGCGGCTTCAAAGACAAAGACGTCGGGATGGGCCGCCATGGCCGCATCCAACGCGGCGAAGTCGGCCACATTTGCAACCATCGGCTTCTCCACGATGACGTGCTTACCCGCATTAACGGCCGCCAACGTTTGTGCCGCGTGCAGGCTGTTGGGACTAGCAATGTACACCACGTCAAAGTATGAGCTGTTCAAAAACGCTGTCAGGTCATCAAACAACGCCACCTCATCATCATAATTAGTCGCAAACTCCTGGGCCTTGTCCAGGTGTCGAGAATACACAGCCGTCAGTTCAAACCGCCCGGTACCCTGAGCGGCGTCGATGAACTGCTTAGTAATCCAATTGGTACCGATGATACCTAAACGTAACATGCAGCTTCCCCCTTTGGGTGCAATAGTTGTTGTAAACGCATTACTTTCTTCTCTATTGTAACAGTTTACACGCCCCACCTAACAGGCCTAAACAAACAAAGACGCCATTTCCATATCGCCGCTTTCATTCGCAAAGTGACCGTACACAAATCTGACAAAAATATTTAATCAAATTGACCCCGCAAGTAATGTGCTTGGTGCTATGATAATTACGAAGGAGGTGTAATTCATGGTCAATCTTTGGCGATCACTACGCTCAATCAATAACCGACGTAATCACCACGTGAACGATAACGACAGTAACCCAGCATTGGCGCTGGCCCAGATATATGAAGGTAGCTTTGATTTTATCGACAGTGCCACGAATCGCCGCCACCGGCTGACCGTGAACGCAAACCTCGATATTATGATCGACAACAAGCAATTACCCGGCCAGATTGTCGGTGTTACCCGCGACGCTTTGACCTTCATCGACCACTTTGGTTACCACCTCATCGTTCGGTGCACGGGGGGAATCCCGGAAACCATTTATGATGAGGCCGAGGATGAAACCTACGCCATTATTTATCCCGAGGCCGAGGATGAAGCGACGGATGATTAGCATCAATATAACAAACGCGACGCCCCGCCACAGTCACGGTGGGGCGTTTTGCGTACGCTACGAGTCGTGATGCCGCCCCAAAAAGAATAACGGTAGCGGTCACCTCCTAATCGCCTTTACGCATAGATAACGAAGGTGTCACAGCTATAAATAACGCGTCGCATTTTTAAACCGCTTGCAAAGAATTTCCAAAAGATTCATTATATAGGTGGCAGAATCTACTAATATGTGTCTTTGATGGAGGAGGAGCAGCAATGGCAAAACCTGAATCAAGAAAAGAACTATTGGTTGCAGCGCGCACGGAATACGATAAGGTATGGAGCTTAATTAACTCATTACCCGATCAAGGTGAGTCGGGTAACTTTGACTTTCAGATTCCAGAACAAAACGTTCGTGACGTTCTGGTTCACCTAGCAACGTGGCAACAAATGTACCTGAAATGGAGTAGCGCTAATTTGGAGGGACACCACGTACGGTTTCTCCCGCGCCCATACACGTGGCAGGATTACGCAGCACTGAATAAGCACATCCTTGCTGAGCACCAGGACGTTAGCCTAACTGACGCCAAGACCGCCTTTGAGGAATCACATGCGGCCATTATCCACCAGGTGGAAGACCTGATTAACGAACAATTGTTTATCAAGGGTTTCTACAAGTGGACGGGTTCAACTGACCTGGGCGCTTATGCAACGGCGATTACGTACGGCAACTACGTGTGGGCCGTTAAGATTTTACGCAAGTTTAAGCGTGAAGCACGAGCAACAACCCGGGCATAGACCCCACTCACGTCAATAGGGTAGCATCAGCACAATTATCTGCGTGCTGGTGCTACCCTATTGTTTTATTTAAGCTCATGACGGTCATGACCCACCAAGTCATACACTTTGCCCCGAGCATGCCGTGGCCGACCCAGATAATACTCCCCCACCATCGCGTTGATCAACGCACCAATAATGAGTAGCATGGCCGATAAATCCAACCACAACATGAGCACCATCACCGTGCCGATAGTTCCGTACGAGCTGTAGCGGGTACCAAAGTAGCGCATGTACAAGGTGAATAACTGCGAGACGGCCAGCAACGTGACCACTGAAAATAAGGCACCCGGTAACACGTACCGTAGCTTGGTTTTCACGTTCGGCAACGCATAATCCACGATGATAATCACGGTGACCACCGCCACTAGCGTCACGGGCCATCGCCAATCATTGAAGGTTTGGAGCCAGGTATCGTCCAGCCCAATTACCGGCACTAACCACTCCAGGAACTGACTACCAAAGGTAAATGACAGCAGGACTGCACCCATGACCAGGACCAGCGCCAGCAATAGCAACATCGACACGAGTCGCTTAATGATGAAGTTTTGCGCGGCTTCACGCCGTACACGCGGTTGTACCCGTTCTTAAGTTCGGTAATCCCCAGGCTGGCAGTCCACAGTGTGGCCACCGCCCCGATGGATAAAACCCCGCCACTCGTACTGGTCAGTAACCCCTTGATGATGGGATTCAGCCAGGTCATGATGCGTGACGGAATTACCTGCGCGAGGTACTGCGAGATGTTGCTATAGCTCAGCCCAAAGACGGGCAGCAGGTTCCCCACGGTAATCAGGAGTGGGAACAGGCTCAACACGGTGTAGTAGGTCACCGACGCGGCCCGCGTTCCAATCTCGGCGTCGCTATAACGGCGCCAGGCACGCAGCAAAGTCGCCCCCAGCTTTGCCCGCCGTGGAACCGCGACCCGCGCTAACGGCTGGTTCGTTTCCCGCAGCCGCTGCTGGTCCGCCGCGGAGATACCAATTTTACGGATCGCCGTCGTCCGCGAATCGCGATTTAATCGCCACCGCCGTGATTTAGTCATCGTGCCCACTCCCTTCGCAATTTCTTAATAATTTAATTATAGCAAAGCGCAACGGGCAAGCGGCACCTAACCTTGTGGATAAAGCAAAACGCACGGGGCCTGGTCATAATTAGCGGCTTCGTCAAAGCAATGAGCATCAACGCCAGCCGGCCTCTGACCAATCAGAGTTAAGGTGCGAAGCCGGCCTACAAACGTGGACCACCATGCAGCTCCCTGTGCCTAACCCAATAAAGCCGATATTCCTAAGTTCGGAAATATCGGCTTTATTACATTAGTGCTCGGGAGCTAACCGCATTGTGGCCCACTCTCATGTGTCATTAACTGTCTAATTACAGTGCCGCCACTCATTATCGGTTAAAATCCGCGCCGCCGCTAATCCCAACGGTAATGCGACGACCATCAGGGCGGCTTTGATCAACCAGGAACCACCCACCGCAAAGTTGTTGAGGCCCAGGTTGTACACTGCCCGGTACATGTACAGTCCTGGCACCATAATCACGATTGACGGGACCGTCAGTGAGATTCGGGGATAGCCCATTTGCTGCCGAATAAGTGATGCCAGCAATCCTGCCACCAACGCCCCAATGAACGCCGCCGCAGCTGCTGGTACCTGTGCATCGCTCAGTTCCAACCGCAACGTATTCGCCACCGCGCCAATACAACCGGCTACTGCCGCCATTTTAACGGGGCTGTTGAACATAATGGAGAAACCGAACACCCCGCAGAAGCTCGCCACCAAGCGCAAAGCCATCAGCTACCCGCACCGAGGTTAAGGGCAATAAAGTTCGCTGGCTGAAAGTGCACCAGCATGGCCACCACCCAGCCAGTTAGGGTCGCCACCACAATCACGTTGATGGCGTATGTCATCCGCTCCAATCCCGAACGCATATCCAGCTTGGCGATGTCCAGCCCACTGGTAATGAACGGGAAGCCGGGAATTACGAACAACATGGCCCCAATGTAGCCCGCCTCATGTGCCGGCGCAACGTGTAGCCCTAGACGTAGGACGCTAAACAGCAATAGGTATGATACACAAGCTGCTGCCACGCTGACCGCGGTACTAGCCGTATAGGTGATGCTATGTTCGCCCATGATGCGCCGCAGGTAGTTCCCGACGCCGGCCCCTAAAAAGCAGCACAACATTTCGATCGGACCGCCGCCGAGCAGAAAGACGAACGCGCTACAAGCCAAAGCTGAGGCCAGTCCCACCTGCCAGGCGTTAAAGTTACCTGGTTTTTGCTGAATCTTATCCAACTGGAGGTGAATCTCGTGGGCCGTCATTTCCAGACAGTTGTCCTCAAAGTCAGCCACAAACCGAGCGATAACGGTCAACTTGTCGGTGTTGACCCCACTTTTAGGTAGCGACATGGTCTGGGAATAGTGACGGCCGGATTCGAAACATGTGTACTGAATGGAGACGAGCCCCACATCGGCGGCACAAGTTAATCCGAGGTGGCGCGCAATCGTGTTCATAGCTTCCCGCACACGCCAGGCTCCGGTACCACAGGACAGCATGATAATGCCCACCCGCCCAACGATGCTGGAGCGTTCGGTAAGACTACTTTGCGTCACCGGTGCCTGTGGGTTAACTACAAAGCTATGCCAGGGAATCGACATGTGGTGTTGCTGGGAAAGTGGCGCGTGATAATGTAACTCATCACCATTAGAGTGGTCCATGGTAACCTCCGAATGAAAACTGCAGCGTGAAAATATCAATTACTATTTAAGTTACCACTAATCACACTCGTTGTGAAAGCAACTTTGGGATGGTGGACGGCTGTGCTGGCAAAGTGGCGGCGGGGTTGCGGCTTACGTGCTGCGCTGTGGGTTGCTACGGTAGTGGTCGACGGCAGCGTTGGTCGGACCGGTGAGCTGCGGCTTTCGTGGGGTACTCCATGATAACCACTGCTAGGGCGAAACCTCCAACTCACCAAGACCGGGTGAGTTTCCGGTGCGATTCTGAACCTGCCCGGAAAAACCACCGGTCAGTTTCAGAAGTCGTCGCGTTC
>NZ_BBAI01000064.1 GCF_001311175.1 Lacticaseibacillus pantheris DSM 15945 = JCM 12539 = NBRC 106106
CGCAGGCCAGAAAGCGACGTATAAGCAACTCTGACTAAACGGCCAAAACCGGTATCACCGCGGCTAAGACCGAGAATGCTACTATGCTCCCGCGCTACTCATGCGTATTGAGACGAGCTGCGCAGGCCAGAAAGCGACGTATAAGCTATTAGCACCAAAAGGCCAAGTGCGGGCCTTTCGGCGCTAGTAACTTATACTATGCTTTCTAAACGGCCTGCTCCGCTCTCTACAAAAAAAACGCCCCTAACCGTCAATACGGTTAGGGACGACATCGGCCGCGGTACCACCCTAGTTCACGGATATAAACATACCCGTACACTCAATCAGTGGGATAACGGCCCTCTCCGGGACTTACCGCCGTAGCTAATAAGCCAACTCAGAAAATGAATACAACTAGTCTTAACTGAGGAGCCTTCCAGTCGCTGGACTCCACTTCCTGACAGTCGCCACTAATTGCGTTTCCTTCAACGTCTTTGTGTCAATCTGTCATTAGTGTAACGGTCTTAGGCAATGGCGTCAACACATTCCTCGTCGGTCAACCACTCGTCACCCCAAGCATGCGCCGCCGTCAACACCTGATTGAGCCCCTGGCCCTTGTCGGTCAGTTGGTACTCAATCAAAGATGAGTTGGGATGCGTCACACGGTCAACAATACCCTCGCCCTCAAGCTCCTTCAAGCGTTCAACCAATACGCGGTCCGAACACTTAGGAATTGAGCCGGCAATGTCCTTAAAACGGTGTGGGCCGTCAATTAAAACCTCGAGAATTAAACCGTTCCACTTCTTTCCCAAGATAGAAAAAGTCTTCTGGAAATGTGGGCATAAGTCCTTACTCGTTTTGTCCTGCGTACAATTAACTGTTTTCACCGTTGCCATAATAATCCCCTCACAATGTCATAGAAAGAGCCCGTTCTAAACGTGCTTATTTATTGTTAGTATACCGCAAAGGCGAAAAAGTGCAAGCAAAATTATCAAAATGGCAAATAGTGGGCCTGGCTCACGGACAACCGTGTCCAGTGGCCATATAAAGAAAGCATCCACAATCCCTGCGCAAGCGGGAGTGTGGATGCCAAAAAACAATATTCATCTAAACCTATTCGTCGCGGTGCTGCTTACCCGCGTTCCGTGCGCGTAGCTCCTCAGCAGTCGGTCCGGTAGTTGAATCATCGTCCTGAGTGGTTGGCTTAGCCACACCCATACTTTGCATTGCCCCCATCGCTGACGGCATCGGAGCACGGCTCGTAATGGAGCCATCCGCGTTGAACATGTCGGGCGTCACCACCTCGACCGGCGGATTGTCGGCCATCTCCGCATCCATCCGCTTCCGAATCGACGGCAACATCACGTACGTCACGATTAGCTGTTGAATCAGGATGATAATCCCCGTCCCCAGGAAGTATAGTCCCAAACCAGCCGGCGAAATGATACTGATGAAGAACGTGAACATCGGTGATAACCACATCGACGTCTGCATGGTCTTCCGTTGCTCGGGCGTAGATCCCTGTAGCATCAGGTAGCCCTGCAGTACGTACAGCAAAGTAGCGATGATGGTGACCGGCAGGTTTGTGTGCCCCAAAGCAATGCCCAAGAACTTGGCGTTCGCAATATCCTTGGAGTACGCCACGGCCTGGTACAAACCTGAGATAATCGGCAACTGTACCAACATCATTAGGCAACCCATCTGGGGAATCATGCTACTACCGTTCTTCTTGTAGACGTCCTGCATCAAACCGTTGATTTGCATGGTCGTCGTCTGGTCCTGCGACATCTTGGCCGCCTTTTGGAGTAGCGACAACTGCGGCTGCAACACCCGCGTCTTTTCTTGCTGTTCCGTCATGTTACGCTGTTGCCGCAACATGAATGGCATCAGCACCAACCGCACGACCAGGGTGATTAACAGGATTGCCCAACCATAACCACTGGACGTCCCCAAAACGTGGGCAATACTGTCCAGTAGGTGCGAAATTGGGGTTGATACGTACTTGTACAGCGACCCGTAAAAGAACCCGGTTGGGGGTGTACGGGTCACAATCCCAGACTTGGAGACATGCTGGGTGCTATTACTACAAGCAGCCAATACCAGCGCCAAAGTCGTTAAACCCGCGCCCATACCGAAACGTTTGAACTTCGTATTCATTAATAGTAATCCCTTCAACTAGTGATATCGTTGTCCACTATACGCGAACTGCCCGCACCTATCAATATACAACGTTAAATCCGTTGTATTCCGGCACCGATTTCATTGGTGTTTCTTCATATGTAGACACACGGGCAAATTGGGATGGTCCTTGCTTGATTGCCTCACGGAATGCGCTCATCTGTGTGTCGGTACCAACGGCATGAATCAGCACGGACCCATCCGACTGGTTACGCACATCACCACGGATTGCCATTCTGTCCGCCAACATCTGTGTGGTCGCGCGAAAACCCACGCCCTGCACCCGTCCGTTAACCCTAATTGTATAGGCTGTATCTGCCATCGAAATGTCCCCTTCCTGAATGCGAACACGCAACAATCGCTCACGTGCACGCACACTGTACAACCATTCTACCACGGCCCAACGTGATGGCGTGCATTAAGCGGCGGAACAGGAAACGCCCCTTTGCGTTTGTTTATCGTCACCGCCAGAAAAATAATCCGTGCGGTGTCACGTGCCAGCGCTTATTACGTCCGGTATGTGGTACAATCCTTGCAATGGGGGGTATTCCAATGGAAACCATTATTTCACCAAAAAAACGACAAAATTAAGCGGGCAAAGAAGCTCACCCGCCGTAAGTACCAAAAGGACTATGACCGTTACCTGCTGGAGGGACCACACCTTGTACGTGAGGCCATCGCCAGCGGTGCATTACCGGAAACACTGTTTGTGACTAGCAAATACATGCACGAGCAAGCAGTCCGTGACTTCTACGACCAAACCATCGAAATTAGCAGCGAGGTCGCGCAGCACCTGGCCGAGACGCCCACACCACAGGGGATGTTTGCGGTGATGCCGTTGCCGCACGAAGAGTTGCCAACGGACCTAAACGGCAGCTTTTTACTGCTGGATGCCATTCAGGACCCTGGCAATGTGGGCACGATGGTACGGACTGCCGACGCGGCTGGCATCGACACCGTTGTCCTCGGCAACGGAACGGCCGACGCCTATTCGCCCAAAGTTTTGCGGGCAATGCAGGGTAGCCAGTTCCACGTACGCGTAGTGAGTGCCAACCTCAACCACCTGTTACCACAACTCAAAGCCGCTGGCGTACCGGTCTTCGGCACCGAGCTCAATGACCAGGCACTGCCATATACTGACGTCGCACCGACCACCAACTTTGCCCTTGTTATGGGTAATGAAGGCAACGGCATGGATCCAGAGTTGCTGGCGCAGACAGACCAGAACCTATACATCCCCATGCGTGGTCGCGCCGAGTCGCTCAATGTGGGCGTTGCTGCGGGCGTGGTATTGTTCCACCTCCTCGCGTAAACGGAGAATCATTATGAATTAGTTACGTTCAATCAGCGGAGTGCGTACCGTTATTAAACCTGCTATAATAGCGGTAGCTAATGACAAGGAGATGTGTCCATGGAGAAATATCGGCAGTGGGAAGATGACCAGGCTTATCGAGCCCTGGTTGATGATCTGCTAGCAGAGCCGGCAGTACAAAAACTGGCTAATTACACTCAACACCACCATTCAAACCGTCTGGAGCACTCAATTCGTGTTTCCTACACTAGCTATTTGATTGGGGTGAAGATGGGTCTGAACGTTCGGGCCCTCGCGCGTGGCGGTCTACTGCACGATTTATTCTACTACGACTGGCGCACCACTAAGTTTGACAGTGGAACTCATGCATACGTGCATCCCCGCATTGCTTTGCACAATGCGGAGCACCTCACCGAGTTATCGCCGATGGAACGCGACATTATCGTTAAGCATATGTGGGGTGCCACGCTAGCTTTCCCCCGTTACCGGGAAAGTTACATCGTTTCGCTCGTTGACGACTACGCCGCGATGGCCGAGTTCATGCACCCGTGGCGCATCAAGATTTTTGGGCAGCACTTCGCCTCTTAATACGGACAAAATAAGGGTGACCTTCATGTGAGGGTCACCCTTTTCGTGTGCGTGAATCACGCTAAATTGCTCTTGTTTAGATCATCTGGATTCAAAGGTGCTGGCTTGTCCGCGTCATGGCGGCGCTGAAATTCAGCTGCTTGTTCGGGCGTTAACATCGGCAACGCAATCCGGAAAATTGAGCCACTACCAGGAACCGACTCAACGTTGATAGTGCCGTGGTAACCATCAATTAACTGCTTAGCAATCGATAATCCCAGTCCATTACCGCCCTTTTCACGGCTACGGGCTTTATCCACGCGATAAAACCGGTTGAAAACACGGTCCTGATTCTTAGGAGCAATCCCCTCACCAAAATCCTGCACGGCCAAATCCACGGTCGTGTCGGAAGAGCCCACCGATACGTGGATTTCCTTCCGGTCCCGTGAGTACTTCACCGCGTTGTCAATCAGAATGATCAGCACCTGCTCCATGTGATTCCGATAAAACTGGACCCAGGCCGGGCCATCCAACTCGTTTTCGAGCGTGATGGTAAAATCGGGATGAATCATTTGCATGTCGTTGGTGACCTGCTCAACAATTTCGTTCACCTCGGTCACCGCGTGCACAAACTGCGTTTCCACCTGGTCAGCACGCGTGAGGTCCAGCATTTCCTGAATAAGGCTCTTCATCCGGGACACTTCCTGTAGGGAAGCCTTGATGGACTCGTCAAGTACTTCCGGATCCTCTTTGCCCCAACGGTCCAACATGTTGAGGTGCCCTTCCAAAATAGCAACTGGCGTCCGCAATTCGTGGCTGACATCGCCCACAAAGTCGGTCTGCTGGTCGATAAAACGCTGAATACGGTCCAGCATTGCGTTGAATTCGTTAATCAAATGGGACAATTCGTCATTCGTCCGTAACGCCGGGATTCGAGCGTCGCTTTGCGGCTCACTATTGATCTGATCAATCGTTTTACTGATACGCCGGATGGGGCGCAGGAAACGACTGGCGAGAAAGAAACCCATCATGCCGAAATGACCAACGCCCCAAAACTAACCAGATAAATAGTATTGGTGACGCGATTCATCGTCCGGTGGTAGCTTGACAGGGCGTTGGTCACCTGCAAATAACCGATGACCTTGCTGGTATGCGCACTGACGATTGGCGTCCGGGCCACCAAACCATCAAAGCCCCCTGCACGCTCCGTGGTAATGCGCAAATCCGCAGTCCGCTTAGTCTTCAACGGCGATTTACGCGAGCTAAACACCTGCCGGCCCGACTGATTGTATACCGTGACGGTAATGTCTTCCCGCGACAATTTCTGAATAATCGCATCCGAAAAGACCGAACCACGATTGCCGCCAGATTCAGTCGCGACCGTACTCCCATTATCGGTGGATACATCGATTTTGGGAAAGACCGTCCGTGCGGTCAGGTTAGAACTAATCGGTTCTAGCCGCTTCTGAACTGAATTAACGGTATCGGAGACGGTACTTTTTTTCTTGCGCCAACAACGTTTGTCCCATCACCCCATAAATGACTAGCGAGAACACTAGAAAGGTGAGAAATATGACAAACGCGACGGCAAACGCCCACGTCCACCGTAACGAGACAAATCCCTTCTGGCGACGTGGACGTCGTTGACCATCTTTGCGTCTAAACATTAAGACCGCATTACGTAGCCGGTACCACGGACGGTTTGGATGTAACTTGGATCACCCGGCTTGTCAATTTTGTTACGGATATAACGGACGTAAACATCCACCACGTTAGTCTCGACGTCGGAATCGTACCCCCAAACCTTCTTCAAAAGTTCGTTCCGATCCTGAACCACGTTCACGTTTTCCATCAGGGTCAACAACAATTCGTATTCACGCTTCGTGAGCTCAATGATGTCATCACCACGACGAACAATCCGGTTTTCCTTTTCAATGGTCAGGTCCCGGTAAGTCAACTTGGTCTGCTTGGTCTGGTTGGATGCGTTCATGGAGTTAACGCGGCGTAACAAGGCGCGCAAACGAGCGAGTAACTCTTCAATGGCAAACGGCTTGACGATATAGTCGTCAGCACCGTGATCCAGGCCGGAGACGCGGTCAATGACGGAGTCACGGGCAGTCATCATGATAATTGGAGTATCCTTGACGGCACGCACACGACGACAGATTTCCAGACCGTTCAGTTCAGGCAACATTAAATCGAGCAAAATGGCATCCCAGTCTTCTGCCAAAGCAGCGTCCAGCCCCTGGCGACCGTTACCGTAAACAGCGGTTTCGTTACCCTCATGCTTCAATTCAAGGTCAACAAACCGTGCCAGGTTCTTCTCATCTTCAATAATCAAAATTTTGCTCATATTTTACTTATCTCCTTAGGCCGTGGCCGCCGCAACGACCCCTTTGCTTATTGTTTTACATTGAATTTTAACATAGAAAAATGAGAAAAACCACACAGAGCGGAGCAGGGCGTTCAGAAACTGGAGTGTAACTTGCTTGGGATACTAAAGCCCGCACTTGGCTTTAGTGTCCCAAGTGGGTTACACGGAAGTTTTTGCCCTGCGCAGCTCGACTATGATCAACAGAGCGTTGCCCCGCGGGTAAAAA
>NZ_BBAI01000065.1 GCF_001311175.1 Lacticaseibacillus pantheris DSM 15945 = JCM 12539 = NBRC 106106
CACCAACTGTCACTAACTTCAACAGAACTACGGGCATGCAGCCGTCGCGGGCCCCAGCCGCTCAACCTCCGCCACCACACCAGTACGACCAACTGTAGAGGGTCACCGTTCCGGGTCCAGTCGTCTCCGCACCCCACGGCACCCCCACCGGCCAGAGCCACACTTGCGAACGGATTTATGAATGATTTGGGTCAACTAACGCGTTCCCAGCGATAAAGACAGGCGGTATGCTGACCAGGCATCTCGCAGCCCAGAATTTGGCAGATTAGTGTATGAGGTCGTGATGAAGGCGAGTGGTCTTGGAGTAAATTAACTGTCGAGGACTGTGTACGGGAGAAAGGCTTCTATTGGGAGTTATACGTGCTACAGTAGCGTGAGGCCGCGTCGGTCGGACCGGTGAGCGGAGTACCCCACGAAAGCCGCAGCTCACCGGTCCGGCCTACGCTGCCGCCAACAACTACCGTAGCAGGCCAAGGCACAGGGCACACAAGCAGTTTTGTTTTCTCGCAACGGTCTGCTAAAATTGTTGTGACCGTAAGTTGGAAACGGAGAGTCAAAATTATGCCTAAAAAAACCCAGTGTCACCCCCATGATGCAGCAATACCTCGCAATTAAGGCGCAGTATCCTGACGCCTTTTTGTTTTACCGCATCGGGGACTTTTATGAAATGTTTTATGACGATGCCATTAAGGGCTCGCAAATTCTCGAACTCACGCTGACCGCGCGCAACAAGAGTGCGGATGACCCCATCCCCATGTGTGGCGTGCCGCACCACGCGGTGGAGAATTACCTCAACGTGATGATTGATCACGGGTACAAAGTCGCCATCTGTGAGCAGATGGAGGATCCCAAAACCGCCGTGGGGATGGTGAAGCGGGAGGTCATCCAGCTGGTGACCCCCGGGACCACCATGAACGTCAATCCTGGTGCCGCTAAGCGCAACAACTACCTGACCGCCGTGTTGCCCGTCAAGGACGGCTTTGGTTTTGCGTACACCGACCTTTCGACCGGGGAAATGAAGGTAGCACACCTCAGTAACGTTGCCGACATCGTGAATGAGTTGGACGCCCTGAGTAGTATCGAGACCGTGGTGCCCGTGGACCTTGACGAGCAAGTGGCCAGTCAGCTCAAAGTGAACGACCGCATCCTGTCGCAGCAGGCATTGAGCACCGATGCGAGTGCCGAAGTCAGCTTTGTCATCCAGGACCTCGATGATGAGGTGGAAACCAAAGTCGTCAGCATGCTCATGCAGTACCTGCTGAGCACCCAGAAGCGGAGCCTCGCGCACATCCAGCGCGCCGTGCCGTACACGCCGTCCGCGTTCCTGGAGATGGATAGCGATGCCCGGCGTAACCTCGACATCCTCAGTAACAGCCGAACTGGTAAAAAGGCCGATAGTTTGTTGTGGCTGCTGGATAAGACCAAAACCGCGATGGGCGGGCGGATGTTGCGCAATTGGTTGGAGCGGCCGTTGCTGGATTACCAGACCATTACCCACCGTCAGCAACAAGTCCAAGCGATGCTCGACCACTTCTTTGAACGGACCGAGCTAGCCGACAACCTGAACCAGGTGTACGACCTGGAACGGTTAGCCGGGCGCGTGGCCTTTGGCACCGTGAACGGACGGGACCTGCAGCAACTCGCCACCAGTCTGGATCAACTGCCAGCTATTCTGGATACTTTGGACCGGATTGACGACGCGAGTTTGGACGATTACCGCCACCTCGATACGGTGGGTGACGTCGCCGACCTGATTCACGCTAGCATCGTTGACGAACCGCCGATTTCCGTTACCGATGGGAAGCTCATTAAGGACGGGTATAACGACCAGCTGGACGCTTACCGTTCCACGTTGAAAAACGCCAAGCAGTGGTTGGCGGAGTACGAGACGACCGAGCGGCAGGCCACGGGTATCCATAACCTGAAGGTCAAGTACAACACGGTCTTTGGCTACTACATTGAGGTGACCAAGTCCAACCTCGATAAAGTTCCGGAAGACCGGTACGACCGGAAGCAGACGCTCACGAACGCCGAGCGGTTCATTACGCCGGAACTGAAGGAGAAGGAAGACACGATCCTCGAGGCCCAGAGTAATTCTACCTCGTTGGAGTACGACGTGTTTACGCAGATTCGCGAACAGATTAAGGCCAACATCACGCGCCTGCAGGACCTGGCGGCCAAAGTTGCGGGGTTGGACGTGCTGCAAAGTTACGCGCAGGTCGCCGAGGACCAACACTTTATTCGACCAACGATGACCGCTAACGGCCACGATATTGACATCGTGAACGGACGGCACCCGGTGGTGGAAAAAGTCATGGGGTCCACGGAGTACATTCCCAACGACGTCACGATGGACGCCGACACGGACATGTTGCTAATCACCGGACCGAACATGTCCGGGAAGAGTACGTACATGCGCCAGCTGGCGTTGATCGTCATTATGGCGCAGGCCGGTGGGTTCATTCCGGCTGACCGCGCGACTTTGCCCGTCTTTGATAAGATTTTCACCCGCATCGGTGCGGCCGATGACCTGGCTAACGGCCAAAGTACCTTCATGGTTGAAATGCTGGAGGCTAACGCGGCGTTGAGTCACGCCACCAGCCGGAGCCTGATCCTCTTTGACGAAATCGGGCGCGGGACCGCGACCTATGACGGGATGGCGCTGGCGCAGGCCATCATCGAATACTTGCACGACCATGTGCACGCCAAAACGTTATTTTCGACCCACTACCACGAACTGACCGCGCTGGCCGACCACCTTGACCGGCTGCGGAACGTGCATGTGGGTGCGACTTTGGATCACGGCAACCTGGTCTTCCTGCACAAAATGCTGGCTGGACCAGCGGACAAATCGTACGGGATTCACGTGGCTAAGCTGGCCGGCCTGCCCGAAGAGCTGTTACAGCGCGCCGATAAAGTGTTGCAACACCTCGAACAGCAGGGCGGTTCGCTGGAAATGGGCGCCAGTGATGATGAACAGACGGCTGTAGAGCCAGCGACGGTAGCGGATACACCGGTTGCAGCGGGACCGGAGCCAGACACGACGGCGGACGTTCAGACTAATGCTCCGGAGGCCGTGGACGACCAGCAACTCGACCTGTTCACGCCGGAGACGGTGGTACCTGAGTTGAGCGATGCGGATACTAAGGTACTGAAGCAACTGGAAAAGTTCGATTTGTTGCAGGCCACACCAATGGCGGCGATGAATCTGTTATACGAATTAAAGCAAGAGTTAAGCCAGCGGGGAACACAAGCGTAGTGGTGGACAACGTGGGCTAAAAGCGTTATTTTAGGTGCACTAAGATTGGGGATGACCACGATGAGTCAGATTCATGAATTACCAGAAGCCCTGGCTAACCAGATTGCCGCTGGGGAAGTGGTCGAGCGACCAGCTTCGGTGATTAAGGAGCTAGTGGAAAACAGTATCGATGCCGGCGCGTCCCAGGTGGATATTCGCGTGGTGGATGCCGGCCTGCGTTTGATGGAAGTGGCCGATAACGGTGCTGGGATTGAGCCAGACGACGTGCCGAACGCGTTTAAGCGCCACGCCACGAGCAAGATTGCGACTACCCGGGACCTCTTTGCCATCCACTCGCTGGGGTTTCGGGGCGAGGCCCTGGCCAGTATTGCGGCCGTGGCGGACGTGACCATCGAGACCGCGACGAGTGCGGGTGTGGGCACCAGTGCACACCTGACCGGCGGGGCCATAGTGGATGCGCACCAGCAGGCCTTCCGGCAGGGGACAACCATTGCGGTGCATAACCTGTTTTACAACACTCCGGCCCGGCTCAAGTACGTAAAGTCCCAGGCGACGGAGCTCAGCCACATCACGGATATCGTGAACCGGTTGGCCCTGGGTCACCCGAATGTCGCCATCACTTTGCGCAGTGCGGACAAGCTGTTGTTGCGCACGGCGGGTAATGGCGACCTCCAGCAGACCATCGCCGGCATTTACGGCGTCGAGACGGCCAAAGGCATGTTGGCGTTCGCGGGCGAGGACTTGGACTTCAAGGTGTCCGGTTACGTCAGCCTGCCGGACACGACCCGGTCGACGCGGACTCACATGACGCTGTTATTGAACGGACGCTACTTCAAGAACTTCAACCTCGCCAAGGCCGTGATTGCAGGCTATGGCTCCAAGCTGATGGTGGGCCGGTACCCGCTAGCGGTGGTCAACATTGAGATTGACCCGCAGTTGGTGGATGTTAACGTCCACCCGACGAAGCAGGAGCTACGGATTAGCAAAGAGGCGGCGTTGAGCCAACTCATTGAGCAAACGATATACGCCCGCATGGCGGACCAGAACCTCATTCCGGATGCGTTGCATAATTTGCAGCACCGGCGTGGACCCAAAGGTGAGCAGCAAGCGTTGAACTTTGCCTCCCCAGATCGCGTGCGGGAGCCGGTCACGCCGATTGTGACGGGTAACACCGTGACGCCGGTGACAACGGCGACGGTAGCACCAGCTGAAGCGAGCGTGCCGGCTGATATGCCCGCTGATACTGAGGCTACTGCTGATGATTACGGGCTGGACATTGAGGATTTACCGCAGGACAGTATCATGGCGCACCCTGACCGTTTGGCGGCCTGGGATGAGCGGTACGCGCACATCGCACCCGACGAAATGGCGGCGGTGGACCAGGAGGACGCGTTGGCAGTGGCGGGGGATGCCGCTACTGCCGCCGACGCTGATAACGACCAGCCGCAGGAGCGATTCCCGGACTTGCGGTATCTAGCGCAGATGCACGGTACGTTCATTTTGGCGGAGACACCGGACGGTTTTTACTTGGTCGACCAGCACGCCGCGCAGGAACGGGTGAACTACGAAAAGTACCGCGTGGAAATTGGCCAGGTGGACCCGGGACAGCAAAACTTGTTGGTGCCAATCGTGTTGGATTACCCGGCGAGTGACGCGGCGCTGATTCGTGACCGGTTGGACGTACTGCAAAGTGTCGGTGTGTACCTGGAAGACTTTGGGCAAAATAGTTTCGTGGTGCGCAGTCACCCGACGTGGTTTGAACCCGGTCAGGAAGAGGATACGCTACGGGAAATGATCGACTGGGTGCTGCGTGACGGGCACCTGACGGTCGCGAAGTTCCGCGAGGCGGCGGCCATCATGATGAGTTGTAAGCGTGCGATTAAGGCGAACCACCACCTTGACGGCCAGCAGGGGCAGGCGTTGCTGAACAAGTTGGCGCAGGCGGAGAACCCGTTTAATTGCCCACACGGTCGGCCGGTGGTGGTCGAATTCTCGAACAACGACCTCAACAAAATGTTCAAGCGCATCCAGGATAGCCACGAAAGCAATCCCGTCGACATGTAACCTACCTTTTGGCCCGAACAATGGTGTTCGGGCCTTTTGGGTTGGTTTGGTGGTGGCGGCAGCGTAGGCCGGGCTGGTGAGCTACGGCTTTCGTGGGGTGCTCCGCGGTAACCACTGCTAGGGCGAAGGCTTTGGTCACGAACGCGCGGGCGGGGTTTGGGGTTGCGGCTTACGTGCCCTACGCCGTGATTGCTACACCCGCACGCTCCAGCCCGTGCCGGGCTTCCCACGAATCTTGGAGCCAAAGAAGCCCACTTTGTCTCCAAGATTTGCCGCTGTAACTCGCTGCGCTCGAACAGCGCTTCGGGGTCGCAGCAACCACGTCTCCGGGCACGACGCCTCCACCCCAAACCCCACCCACGGGTTCCCGATAGATCGAAGTTTGTAATCTAGGATTGGTTTTTATCGTCCATACCATACGGCATAAGCCAGCTTTATCATTGAGACAATGCTTAATTCTTAAGCAATCGACAGCACCATTAGGTAGATAAGTTCGTCAGATCGACATAGTGCGGGTCGCTCTCCAACCCTGTTTTTGAACATTAAAGGGCGTAATATCATAGGGAGTCGTCACGTTTAGCGAGGAAATTTGTAATGTAACTGCGTAAAGTGCAACTAAATACACTCGTGATTACAAGGTGCTTTCGACATATTTACGAACTAGCGGTTGCCGGCAAAGTGGCGGTGGGGTGGATGTGTCGTGCCAGGAGAAGTGGTTGCTACGTTAGTAGTCAGAGGCCGCGTCGGTCGGGTTGGTGAGTGAAGGCGTGTGGGCCGGAGCGGTAACCACTGCCGGGGTGCAACGTTCTTATGGCTTTAGCCATTAGAACGCGACGAATTCTGAGACTGACCGGTGG
>NZ_BBAI01000066.1 GCF_001311175.1 Lacticaseibacillus pantheris DSM 15945 = JCM 12539 = NBRC 106106
AACCCAAGCGGTAACACTTCGAACCCTAGTGGTAACACCGACACTTTGATCGCGCCTACCGACCTGAACACTACTAAGAACGATAATGGTTCTTACACAATCACCGGTAAGGGTACGCCAGGTGCAACCGTCACCATTAACAACCCAGCCGGAACCAAGATTGGTGAAGGCACTGTTGGTACTGATGGTTCCTTCACCGTGACGATTCCTGCTGGCTCAGCTAAGGCGGGCGACAAGGTTTCCGTAATTCAGGCGAAGGACGGCAAGACCAGTCAGCAGCAACAATCACCATTCCTGCTGACCAGCCAACTAACATTGGCGTCAACTTTGGCACTGATGGTCACGCGCACATAACTGGGAACGGTGTACCAGGGTCCACCATTTACGTGGTCACACCAGATGGCGACTCGATCGTAACTGGTAAGGTTGGCGATGACGGCAAGTTTGACATCACGTTGCCACTCGACTACAGCGATGCTGGTGACAAAGTCGTCCTTGTACAGGCTACTGATGGTGGCCTCAGCAACCCAGTTGGGATTATCATTCCTGCCCAGACGGCTAAGGACGTCCAGGTAACAAATGATGGTAAGACTACGACCATTACTGGTACGGGTACTCCAGGTTCCACCATTACCATTACTGATGGTAACGGCAAGACGGTTGGTACTACGACTGTTGGTACTGACGGCAAGTTCACTGCCACTGTTGATGATGGTAACGTTAAGCCTGGTGACAAGCTGAACGTTACCCAGACTACTAATGGTGTTGATGGTGCACCTGTACAAATTACCGTGCCATCAACTACTCCTGGCAACGTTGATGTTACTAATGATGGTACCAAGACTACTATCACTGGTACCGGGACTCCTGGTTCCACCATTAAGGTTACTGACGGCAACGGCAACACGATTGCCACTGGTACTGTTGGTGACGACGGTAAGTTCACAATCACTATCGACGACGGTAAGATCAAGCCTGGCGACAAGCTGAACGTTACCCAGAACACTAACGGTACGGACAGTGCTCCGGTCACGATTACAGTTCCTTCTCAGGGTGCTTCTAACGTTGACGTTACGACTAACCCTGACGGTAGTGTAGACATTACCGGTGAAGGCAAGCCAGGCTCCACGGTTACTATTACTGATGGCAATGGCCACACAATTGGCACTGGTACTGTTGGTGACGATGGTAAGTTCCACATTACCATCAGCTGGCACGCTCAAGCCAGGTGATACTGTTGGTGTGACCGTAACGACTGATGGTGTACCAAGCAAGACGGTGACCGTCACGGTTCCTGCACAAGGTGCTACCAACGTTACCGTCACGACTAACCCTGATGGTAGTGTTGACATTACCGGTGAAGGTAAGCCAGGTTCCACGGTTACTATCACCGATGGTAAGGGCAACACGATTGCTACTGGTACTGTTGGTGACGATGGTAAGTTCCACATTACTATCCCGTCCGGCATCCTTAAGCCAGGCGACTCCGTTGGTGTCACTCTGACAACTGATGGTGTGCCAAGCAAGACGACCACCGTGACGGTGCCAAACACTACCAGCTCTAACGGTACTAACGGTAACGGCTCCAATGGTACTGGTACTAACGGCACTGGTTCCAATGGCAACGGCTCTACTACTGGTACTAATGGCAGTGGTAACGGTACTTCCGGTAACGGTTCAAGCACTGGTACCAACGGTAACGGCTCTAGCACCGGGTCTAATGGCTCTGGCACTACTACTGGTACCAATGGTTCCACCACTGGCAACAACCTGCCAAGCACTGGTTCTAACGCTTAACCGCCACTAAGACTGGTCTTGGCGCAGGTACCAACGGTTCCACTAGTTCTGCTAGTGGTAACAGCCTGCCTGCAACTGGTGATGATGAAGGTGCTTACCTTGCAGTAGCCGGGACCATTGCAATTGGTCTGGTTGGTCTGCTTGGTGCTGAAGGCATGCGTCGTCGGCGTCGTGAAGACTAATATCGATGAACGGTTGGCACAATCCTGAACGGTTGTAAATACTGACGGTTTATCAACTGGACGCACTCTGTGATATGGGGTGCGTCCTTTTTGGTCAAAGGGGGGGAGATAATGGCGACAAAGGTGAGCTTTAACGACGACGGGTAACCGTCGTTGTGTGCCGTAAGTGCGGTAGTTGGGCAACTTTAACGGATAGAGGAATCTAAAATGTACTATTTTCTGGATGATAATTTCAATCAATTTGCTTCCGGTATTGAGCACGCAGTGTTGAAACGACAACAGCTGTTCAAAGCAAATCGCGAGCACGCTAAAATTGTCAGCATCAATTATTCAACGCGCATCGTCAATCAAAGGCGTTACTGGAACATTGACAGTGACGAATTTATCAATATGTATGATTACTTTGCCGAAAGCGGGGAGTTGCCGGAGTCCCGCGTCACGGTTGAAGACCTGGGGTTCCGCCCGCCGCTGTACCGGCTGGAAGAGCATGGCGCTCAGGTTGGCGTGTTCATTGAACAAAAGAGGGTCGCGGACATCCACCTGTTTACGGATGACCTAGGTGGGGTGGATCGTGTCGACTTCTTTGATGATAACGCGCTCCGCATTCGCACCGATTATTACGATACGCGTGGCTACCGGTCGATGAGTCAGTACTTTGCGCACGCCGATAACCAAGTCGTTTTCTGGGTCGTGGTGGAGCAGTTTTATACCGTCGACGGTCGGGTGTTTCTGGAGAACCATTACGTACAGGACGTGAATGGCAGCGGGCGCAGAAACGGAATGCAGTTAACGCTGAAGAATCGCCCGCCAATATATTTGCAGAACGTAGAGCAGCTGTTTCGCCGTTTCTTTGAAATGATTGCGAGCGAGACGCAGGAACCCGTAGCCTTCATCGCCGACCGGCAGGATGATATTGCACACGCGATGATTTTTGCACGGGTGCACGCTGCCAAAATTTTGTATGTGCACAGTTTGCATTACAGTCCGTATACTGACCCCGTGCATGGTGGGTTGACGTTTAAGGAACTTGCCCAGACGGACCAGTTGAGTCGCCTGGACCTGATCATTACGTCCACCAGGAGGCAGGCCACGGATCTGCAAGCCCGACTGCACACGCAGATTCCGGTGGTGGGCGTACCGGTGGGCATTGTCCCGGCAACTTTGCTGGCCCAAACACCGATACCAATCGACGCTCCAGGTAGAATCCGGGGCAAAGTCGTGGTGGTCGCTCGCCTTTATTGGGAGAAAAATGTGTCCGATGCCATCCGCGCCTTTGCCATTGCGCACGAACAACTGGATTGGCTGACAATGGATATTTACGGTTATGGTGACGACCGGGATCAGCACCAGGAACAAAAGCAGTTACACCAACTGGTGGCGGATATGGACTTGGACGACGTCGTCACGTTTAAGGGCCACACCAACAACATGAATGCCGTTTACGATGGTGCACAGCTCAGTTTGCTAACCAGTAAGCTGGAGGGTTTTGCCTTAGCGTTGTTGGAGGCCGAGTCGCACGGGGTACCGGTGGTTTCCTATGACATCAACTACGGCCCGGCCGAGATTGTTGAGGATGGTCGTAGCGGATTCCTGGTACCACCAGATGACTTCAAGCAGATGGCTGCCCGGATGATCCAGTTGCTCAGTAATCCACAACGCCTGGCCGAATTCAGTCGGGGAGCATACGCTGCATCCACGAAGTTTTCGGCGGGCAATGTGTGGCGTCAATGGCAAGGCAAAGTGTTACCAGTAGCGGGTAAAGGGGCTGACCAGTAATGTACTTCTTTTTGAACAATACTTCATTTTACTTAGCATCAGGAATTGAACATGCAGAGTACGCCCGGTTGCGGCTCTTCAAGCAGCACGGCGTTGATGCCAAAATTTTGACGCAGGTATACCAGTTAGACGCCACGGATAATTTAATTGCTAATCACGTCGATCCGGACGACTGTATCAACATGATTGACTACTTTTGCGACAATATCGGCGTGACCCCACGCGCTTTGACCGTTGATGAAGTTTACCGTGATTCCCCGTGGAAGCGTGTGGGGGATGGGTCCACGGTACATTTTTACCAGGGAAATTGGGAAACGCAGCGGGTGTATACCAACCAGGGCAACATCACCAAAGTCGAACATTTTGACGGTGACCAACAGCTGGTCCGCCGGGACCGCTTTGATAGTCGGGGTTTCCGGGCCAAGAGCGAGTTCTACGCCACGACGGATGATCCGCAGGCGGCCCTGCTGACGCTGGAACAGTATTACTCATCCACGGGACGGGTCGGCTTTGAGACTAGTTATCGCAGTCGTAATAACGCAGTAGTGTCGGTCAACCACCGTATTCAACTCGCGGACGGGCGGTCCTGGGCGGTGTTTAATTTGGGGCAGGCCATGACGGTATTTTTGGATCTAATCAATATGGATAACGGCGGGCACAACACGTTTATCTCTGACCGTAGTAACATCACCAACCAGCCGATGATTGAAATGACGACGCCAGCCCGTAAAATCGAGCATTTTCACAACATCCACTTTGCCGATCCGCGCGACCCGATGAACTCCGCGCTCACGTATCCGTCGATTGCGGAAACTAACCGGTTGGCGGCTACCGACATGATTATTACGCCCACCGCGCAGCAGGCCGACGATATGCGGCGCAGGCTCAAGACGGACGTGCCGATTGTGGATATCCCCGTGGGTTACGTGCCGGGGGCCCAGCTGCAAAACTCGCATGTGCTGATGACGGACGCGCGTCGAATTAAGGGCAACATCATCATTGTGGCCCGGCTGTCAAAGCAGAAAAATCTATCTGAAGCTATTCTGGCGTTCGCCGCTGCGCATGAGCAGCTGGATTGGCTGACGCTCAATATTTACGGTTACGGCGATAGTGAGGACGGCTTCCAGGAGGAGAACAAGTTACGGGCGCTGGTGCAGGAAAAGCAACTAGCGGGGTGCGTGATCTTTAATGGCTACACCCGTGATATGGCCGCAGTGTACCAGAGCGCGCAGCTGCTGCTGATGACAAGCGAACACGAAGGCTTTGTGTTGGCACTGCTGGAGGCCGCTTCGTTCGGGGTGCCGCAGTTGTCGTACGATAGTTACTACGGCCCGGCGCACGTGATTCGTGATGGTCAGAGCGGGTACATGGTACGTTACGGGGACCGGCCTGCACTCACGCAGCACATTCTGGACGTGATGCGGGACCCGGAGCTGTTACAAACGTTGAGTGACGGGGCGTACGGCCGGGCGGAGGATTTTTCCGACACGGCTGTATGGCAGAGGTGGCAGGATGCTGTGATTAGGCACGATGGGGAACGTGGGCAATTTAATAGGAAGAATGTTGACCCCATTAAGGGCCAGCTTCAGGCACACCCCGTGAACTTTGACGTGTAGTGTGTGCGGTGGGGTGGCGGTGGCGGTTCTGGCTGTTGGGGATGCCGTGGGGTGCTGCGACTTTGTGGACCGCTCCACGGTGACCGCTACTAGTGGCTGGCC
>NZ_BBAI01000067.1 GCF_001311175.1 Lacticaseibacillus pantheris DSM 15945 = JCM 12539 = NBRC 106106
TTCTCTGTTCAACGTACTAGTGACGGGCTCTGCCCCGCAAAGCGTTAAATTAATTTTATATATTAATTATATTAGGCTTTGATGTGGACGAGGTCAACCCTAACTGCATTGATCCTAAACAGCGTATACAAAAGGTCGCCCAGCCACAAGCCGGACGACCATTGCATTACTTATTTATTACTTGCTCGAAGCTGCCTTACGCCGCTTGTCAGCCTTTTGACGTTCACCCGTGTTCAGAATCTTCTTGCGGAGACGAACACTTTGTGGTGTAACTTCACAGTACTCATCATCGTTCAAGAATTCAATGGATTCTTCCAGAGACAAGTCCTTAGGCGTCTTGATGGCGGCGGCGTGGTCCTTCCCGGAAGCACGCGTGTTGGTCAGGTTCTTACCCTTAGTGACGTTAACGGCAATATCCGTGTCACGGGAGTTCTGGCCCACAATCATACCTTCGTAAACCTCGGTACCAGCCGGAATGAACAACTGCCCACGGTCTTCGACGGACTGCAGGGAGTACGTCGTTGCCGAACCGGCGTTGATGGAAACCAGGGCACCGTTTTGACGACCCGGGTTCCAGTTCTTGATGACCGGAGCGTACTTTTCAAAGGAGTGGTTCATGATACCGTAACCACCAGTGCTGGACAGGAATTCGGTCGAGTAACCGATCAAACCACGAGAAGGTACTAAGAAGACCATCCGTGTCTGACCATTACCTTCGTTTTCCATGTCCTTCATTTCACCCTTACGTTGAGCCATGGCATCAATAATGGCACCAGTGTACTGCTCTGGGGTGTCAATCTGTACGGATTCAAACGGTTCGGACAGTTCGCCGTCGATTTCACGGTAGATAACCTGTGGGCGACCCAACTGCAGTTCAAAGCCTTCGCGGCGCATGGACTCAACCAGGATAGACAGGTGCAGCTCACCACGACCAGAAACAACCCACTGACCTGAAGTATCCGTTGGCTCAACGCGCAGGGATACATCGGTCTGTAGCTGCTGGTTCAAACGGTCCTCAATCTTACGTGCCGTTACCTGGTCACCTTCGCGACCGGCAAATGGGCTGTCGTTAGCAGCAAAGATCATCTGCAGGTTGGTTCGTCAATTCGCAGAATCGGCAATGCTTCTGGGTGCGCAGGATCCGTCACGGTTTCACCAACAAAGATGTCTTCCATACCGGAAACAGCAATCAAGTCCCCAGCTTTGGCTTCGTTGATCTCAATTCGCTTGAGACCGAAGAAACCAAACATCTTCGTCACGCGGAAGTTCTTAGTTGAACCGTCCTTCTTGATCAACGCAACCTGGTCACCGATCTTGATGGTACCACGGAACACGCGTCCAATACCGATACGACCAACGTAATCGTTGTAGTCCAGCATGGAAACTTGGAATTGAAGTGGTTCGTCGGAAGTGTCTTCTGGAGCAGGGATTGTCTTCACGATGGTGTCAAATACTGGCTTCATCGTGTGTTCCTGCGTAGCAACATCGGGGTCCAAACTGGACGTACCGTTGATGGCGGAGGTGTAAACAACCGGGAATTCAAGCTGACTTTCGTCGGCACCCAAGTCAATGAACAGTTCCAATACTTCATCGAGCACTTCGTCAGGACGAGCACCAGGACGGTCAATCTTGTTGATGACAACTACTGGTGTCAGGTGCTGTTCCAAAGCCTTCTTTAAAACGAAACGGGTCTGTGGCATCGTACCTTCAAAGGCATCGACAACCAGGAGCACCCCATCAACCATCTTCATGATACGTTCCACTTCACCACCGAAATCGGCGTGTCCTGGTGTATCCACGATGTTAATGGTAGTGTCGCCATATTTAACGGCAGTGTTCTTACTCAGGATGGTGATACCACGTTCCTTTTCGATGGGGTTAGTATCCATCGCGCGGTCCCCAATCTGGGTGTGCTCTGCCAAGGTATCGGATTGCTTCAACATTTCGTTAACCAACGTCGTCTTACCGTGGTCGACGTGGGCAATGATGGCAATGTTCCGAATATCATCACGTGTTTTCATGTTAACTTCCTTTCGCTTTTCGACCGTTGTGGCCTGCTTGCTCAGCCACTTAACGGCCACAGCATACAGCTAATAATTTTAGCACACCAGTCAAAACATTTCTATCTTTCTGAAATCATTTATTCATGGACGCGTGCACCACGATATTTTGGCGGCAAAGTGGCCTTATGATCGCCGCCGATCGACATGCAAACGGACGGTGTGACCGTCCGTCTGGCGAGCCGCTTGCACCGCGCGGTAGGTCGAATAATCGGCCACAGCCTCAAATTCACGGTCAATCCGCCGCTCCCCCGCCTTATCGGGCACCACTTTTTTTTAAACGCGTTGTATGCCGCCAACAGGTTGTCCCGGTTCACACCGTGTTCATATGCTTCTTCCACCATCTGTAGAAATGTAGTAACCGCAATTTTTTTCGTCGGTCGTCCAATCCAGTTCCAGAGGGTATTCGTAATTTGCCTTCATTATTTAATCCTTACTTCCACTAATATTGTTTTCAATTGTTTTGATTTCGTCCCTAACGTGCCCGGTAATGGCCGCCCACGCTTCTTCTTCGGCCTGGGCACCTGCCACTCGCGGAAGCACCTGAGCATGGCGCTGTCCGACCACCGCCGGACGGGCTGACACATTCAGATCCTCGCCTGCATTCGTAATCAGGGTTAACGGGACGATGTCGGAGCCATCGCTAAGCAGTACCGCCACAATACGGGCCACCACGTCTGCAACGACCGCCGCGCCAATGCCCGCGACAAACTGTTGTAAGTCACGGTCCACTACCTGAATAAGGTTGGCGCTAACGTCGGTCGCATCATTTTGAACCATGCTGAGCAACGGCACCGTGGACACCGCCGCACGGCTCCAGAGCACCTGATAGTCGGATGCTGTTCCCACCACATCAACGGCCACGTTATCGACAGGTACGTTCAGCTCACGGGCAATCCGGTTCGCGGTATAAATGCTGTGTGCAGCCGTGCCTACACCCAGTACACGGTCGTTCGGCACACCAGAGAACCGTTGTGCAAAGTAGGTCATGAGGTCGTCACGGGTAGTGGCAACCAGAATGGAACCGTCAAACCCGCTGGCCATAGCCGCATTGAGGGCGTCGCGCAGGGGCCGCATATTCGCTTCCGTAACTGTATCGCCAGCATCGGCAGTGCTAACGCTGTCAAAGTCAGTAAACACCAGTAAATCGGCCGCGGCGACAACTTTGGGCGTCGCTTTACGCACAGAATTATGCCCCATACCGCCCAGAGCGACGAGGTCGTTGAACTGTTGCTCATCACTGTCATCTGGCACCGTCACGTCCAACCCATTATCTAAATGCATTAACCCGACAATGACTGCCGTGGTGGTAGTACTATGACCAAATACGACTACTGTTGGCATGTTAACACCCCTCCCCAAACGTTCATCAATAATTATACCTAAAAAAATGGTCGTAACCGTTGCCCTAGGTGCGGTTAACATCGTCCTAGCCCCAATAAACCTACCGTTACCACCGGGTCGCTACCCATGATTAAATTCTTGTTACAAAGCAGGAAAGCACGCGTTTCCCGCACCCAACGCCCACGGCATAGAAAAAAAACCGCGTCCAAACGCGGTTTTTTTAATTCATTATCGTTTTAACCGTACATCAGCTAGCCGTCCAAACCGGTTGGACAGGCCCCTGATTATACCGAAAGGCCGACTCCCGTCTAAAAAGAATCATCCTTCCGTTCAACCGCTGTACCAGCAGCCGGCCCCAGTCACTAATTGTGACCATTCCGGACCGGACACTTTCGGCCACCCAGCGATTAATGGTAATCATCGGCACCACAACCGTCCGCCGGAAGAACCCAATAACCCAGCCAAAGCCAATTAGCAGCAACTGCAAAGCTGCGTTCACCGGCAACAATTGCCGTACCGGAGCCGATTGAACTACAAGCACGTTGCCACCGTCCAGATGACGACCAATTGCGCGTGTTGTGCCCGCTACATCAGTCACCACAAACGGTAGCCGGTCACCGCGTTGTGTCAGTACCACGTCGCCGAGGACGACGTCATGTACCGCGACAACCCGTGGCAACCCTTCGCGCAGGACTACGACGGTCCGGACCCGACGTACAACCCGCTCAAAGCTCAGCCTGCTCACGAACAAACTCGTCAAAACCACCATCGTGGTCAGCCCACCTAGGCCCCAAAACCAGTCGGATAATCCCAGGCCACCGGCAACCACGGACAGCACACCCCAAAGGAGCACCATCAATGGTAACAGCCACGCCTGTCGTACCCACCCAGTATCCGGACGTAGGCCAGCTAGACGCGCACCGGTCACCTGACGACGGGTGAGACCAGTAATATTTAATTTCTGCATCACGCTTATGCCTCCTATTAATTAGGAAGACATAGCAAACAGCCGCTGCCGTCAACTCAGCCGATGTGACTGACGTCAGTTAACCAAACTCAATTGTTAGCGGCGGCACAACGCCACGTCTTCCGGGATCATCGTTATTAGCCGAATGACTAGGTTGATCAAGATTTGATGACATTATGCTCACCCCCTCATAACCGGTAGCGCACCCATCAAAAAAACGTGCACTACTCCTTTTCCTACTAATTTATTGTACGCGCTCTGGGGGCGCGAGTCAATCATGCCAACAACTGCTCCACGTCCCATTATGAGTTGATTTCAGTCCGCCACAATGTGCGGGACGGCAGAGCGTCGGCCGGGCCGGTGAGCTGCGGCTTTCGTGGGGCGCTCCATGGTAATCCACTGCTAGGGCGAAGGTTCCAACCCGCCAGGTGCGGGCGTGTTTCCGCCGCGATTTCAAGCCCGTCCGGAAAACCACCGTCCGGTCTCGAAA
>NZ_BBAI01000068.1 GCF_001311175.1 Lacticaseibacillus pantheris DSM 15945 = JCM 12539 = NBRC 106106
AGCGCCCCACGTAAGCCGTAGTTCACCGGTCCGACCGACGCAGCCGTGAACCACTACCGTATCAGCCTACGGCGCAGGCACGTAAGCCGCAGTCCCCAAACCCACGCGCGTTCATAACCGCACACTATCGCCTAGCAGCCCCCACCGCAAGCTGCAGTAAATGCAACCTTGGTGACTGTACGCGAACAGTGTTAAAGTAGTCTTTGGTTAATAAACGCAGTGTGCTCTGCACTAAATATGTTTAAAGGATGGTTATGAAGATGGCTCTCAACGAAACGTTAATGGAAGACCTCAAAACGGCAATGAAGGCGCACGACAAGATTGCGCTGAACGTGGTGCGTTCACTTAAAAGCGCCTTGACTAACGCAAAGATTCAGGCTGGTCATGATTTGAGTGAAGACGAAGAGGTTGCAGTTTTATCCACGCAACTCAAGCAGCGTAAGGAATCCCTGGAAGAATTCACTAAGGGCGGTCGTCAGGACTTAGCTGATGAAACCAACCAGGAAATTACGATTGTACAGCGGTACTTGCCACAACCACTATCTGACGAAGAGGTGGGTGCCATTGTGGACGAGGCCATCAGCAGTACCGGCGCGACTAGCGCCAAGCAGTTCGGCCTGGTCATGAAGGCGGTAATGCCTAAGGTTAAGGGCAAGGCAGATGGAGCCGTTGTCAGCCGGTTAGTGAAGGAAAAGTTGAACTAACTAGTGGCGACGGTAAGCAGGGGTGTTGGCGAACAACCAGCACCTCTTTTGCATACTGGCAGTAAGTAGAACGGTTTGCGACACCGCTAACTGTGGTAAACTGGTGATAAACAATTTCAGGGGGCGTGTTCTTGGCAACGGACTCAGTTACGAAAACATTATCTATTGAGTCGGTCGATCAGATGATTAACCTGATTGGCGTAAACAACTCAAACCTTACCGTGATTCAGGAAGGCCTGAACGTGGACATGGCCGTGATTGGCCAGGACATCCGCATTACCGGGAGTAGTGCGGATACTAGCGCCGCTTATCAAGTGTCGACGGCGCTTTTGTCGTTGCAACAGCAGGGCATCCAGCCATCCGGACAGGACGTAGTCAGTGCGGTCAAAATGGCGCAGAAGGGCACCTTGGAGTACTTTGCGGATTTGTACACGGAATCGCTGATTAAGGACACCAAGGGCAAAGCTATCCGGGTCAAAACCTTTGGCCAGCGTCAGTACGTTGACGCCATCAAACACAATGCGGTCACGTTTGGTATCGGCCCTGCTGGTACTGGTAAAACCTTCCTGGCCGTCGTCATGGCCGTGGCAGCACTTAAAGCGGGTGAGGTCGAGCGCATCATCGTGACGCGACCGGCAGTTGAGGCGGGCGAAAATCTTGGTTTCCTACCCGGCGACCTCAAGGAAAAGGTCGACCCGTACCTGCGGCCTATTTATGACGCACTTCACGCCGTTCTGGGCACGGAGCACACCAACCGTTTGATGGAGCGCGGGGTCATTGAGATTGCTCCGCTAGCCTATATGCGTGGGCGCACGTTGGATTCCGCCTTTGCAATTCTGGATGAGGCGCAAAACACCACCCAAATGCAGATGAAGATGTTCCTCACGCGTTTGGGTTTTAATTCCAAGATGATTGTAAACGGTGATGTTTCGCAAATTGATTTACCCAGCAAGGGCCGCAGCGGTCTGATTCAGGCTGAGCAGATTTTGACGCGGGTTCCACACATCCGGTTTGTCCACTTTGGCACGGACGACGTGGTGCGCAACCCCGTAGTTGCCGATATCATCGCCGCCTATGACCGCGGTACCAACGGGCCGGGCAGTAAGCAGGCGGCCAAACAGGCAGAGCAGCGCGAAGACCGCAAAGATGCAGCGACAAAGAAACCGACCGATGAATAAGGAGACAGCATGGATCTAAGCTTTTTTTGATGAAGACCATTTATTAACTGATGAGGACGCAGCCCTTGTGCCGCGCTTGGTTGACTTTGCCGCGGAGCAATTACACTCGGCACCCGATACCGAAATGTCGATTACCATTGTCAGTGATGAGGAAATTCGCCGCATTAACCGTGAGTACCGCGATACGGACCGCGTAACCGACGTCATCAGCTTTGCGATTGAGGATGGTGATAAGGAACAGTTGAGCGGCTTTGAGGGATCCCGGAGAATATTGGCGACCTCTTCATCGCCCCCGGTAAGGTGCGCGAACAGGCGGCCGATTATGGGCACAGCTTCCAGCGTGAGCTCGGCTACACCGTCGTTCACGGATTCCTGCACCTAAATGGGTATGATCATATTCAGCCTGAGGACGAGGCGGTCATGATCCCGTTGCAGGAAAAGATTTTATCGGCCTTCGGCTTGGAACGGTAGAGGGAAATTGATGGATAAAACACAGATTGAACAGTTAGTGAATGAGGCTAAAGCAGCTCGCGAACACGCGTACACGCCATATTCACACTTTAATGTGGGGGCGGCCGTGGTCACCGACGACGGGCAACATTACCGTGGCGCCAACATCGAGAACGCGTCCTTCGGGTTGACCATGTGCGCCGAACGTAACGCCATCTTTGCGGCGGCCAGTGCGGGTGAGCGACATCTCGCCGCTATCGCGGTCATCGCCGACACGGAAACGGGCGTCTCGCCATGCGGGGCATGCCGCCAAGTCATGACGGAATTTGCCGACGCGGACACGCCAGTATTTCTCGCCAACCTGCAGGGTCGCATTGACACGACCACCGTGGGCGCATTGCTACCGGGTTACTTCACCAAGGGGGATATGGACCATGACTGAACACCATTCTGGATTTGTCGCAATTATTGGTCGGCCGAACGTGGGTAAATCCACCTTCATGAACCGAATCTTAGGTGAAAAGGTGGCCATCATGTCACCTAAGGCGCAAACCACGCGTAACAAGATCAACGGTATTTACACTGCGCCTGACGTACAGATTGTCTTCGTTGATACCCCCGGGATTCACAAGCCACAGAACGCGTTGGATGACTACATGGACCAGGCTGCATTATCGACGCTGAACCAGGTCGATGCCATTCTGTTCATGATTGCTGCTGACGAACAGCCAGGCAAAGGTGACCAGTGGATTATTGACCAGCTTGAACATGTCACTAAACCAGTTTACCTGCTGGTGAACAAAATTGACGCCGTGCACCCAGATGATCTGTTGCCGTTGATTGAGAAGTACAATGGTATGTACGACTTTGCCCAAGTGTTCCCCATCTCGGCGACCGAAGGCAATAACGTTGACGAGTTGCTGACCCAGTTAACCGCGGAACTGCCGGAGGGACCGCAGTATTATCCTGACGACGAATTAACTGACCACCCCGAATACTTTGTGGTGGGCGAACTGATTCGGGAAAAGATTTTGACTCTTGTCCACGACGAAGTTCCTCACGCTACGGCGGTGGTCGTTGAACGCATGAAGGATTACGAGGGTGGTAAGCTCCAAATTGAGGCTACCATCTTCGTAGAACGTTCCGGACAAAAGGGTATCATTATTGGCAAAGGTGGCGCGATGCTGAAACAAATCGGGATTAAGTCCCGGCAGGACATCGAGGCGCTACTGGGCGAACCGGTCAACCTGAAGTTGTGGGTTAAGGTCCAGAAGGATTGGCGCGACAATAACGCGTACCTGAAGACCCTAGGGTACAACAAAAAGGATTTACGTAATTAAGGAATGGTGACCGTGTTTACGCACGGTCGTCTAATGGTGTCTGATGTTGACCAGCATGTGCATGGTGAACTGGGCACCTTTTTCAACGGGCCAAGACTGAGAGGAGGGGTGGTCAATGCAAAGTGCACCGGAAAAATTTCGGGGTATTGTGATTAGTCGACAGGCATATCGCGAGTCCGACCTGTTGGTTAAGATACTGACGGACCGGTTTGGCACCAAAATGTTCATGTTTAACCGGGCGCGTAAACCTGGGTTCAAACTCGCCGCGGCTATTCTGCCTTCACCAGTGCCACCTACGAGGGTACCGTGCGGGCTGACGGCCTGTCGTTTATCCGGCAGGCGGCCGACCTCAGCGCCCATCCCCACATCAGCGCCGATATTGAAACGGACGCATATGCCACGTACATTTTGGCGCTCATCGACATGGCCTATCCCGACGGTGAGCCGATTCCGCAGTGGTTTGACTTTGCGGCCAGTGCGTTGCGGCGCATCGACGAGGGCGTAGACGCGGCCATCCTCACCAACATTGCGGAGGTGCAGTTACTGGCGGCGTTTGGCGTGGCACCACACTGGGAGGATTGCGTTGTTTGTCACCGGACGGACCTACCACTCGACTTTTCGGAAAAGTACGGTGGTTTGCTGTGTCGCGACCACTGGGAGCTAGACGGGCGCCGGTATCACGCCTCCGCAAAGGCCATCTACCTACTCCGGCTGTTTGCCACGGTACCGTTATCGCGGCTGGGCCAGGTAAACGTGGCGCCAACCACGCGGCGAGAATTACGGGTGCTGCTGGACCGCATCTACGACGACATGGTGGGCGCCACGCCGCGGGCGAAGCGCTTCATCGACCAAATGGGGCAATGGCAGCAACATTTGTAAGCGGAGCTGACCGATCGGACGGTGCGATTGTGCCCGTTGTTGGCGTAGTGGAGTCAGACCGCGTCGGACGGACCGGTGAGCGGAGGCGTGTGGGGTCGGAATGGTAACCACGGCCGGGGTGAAACGTTCTTATGGCTTTAGCCATTAGAACGCGACGAATCTCGAGACTGACCGGCGGTTTTCCGGG
>NZ_BBAI01000069.1 GCF_001311175.1 Lacticaseibacillus pantheris DSM 15945 = JCM 12539 = NBRC 106106
TAACGGCTAAAGCCGTAAGAACGTTACACCCCGGCAGTGGTTACCATTCCGACCCCACACGCCTCCGTTCACCGGTCCGACCGACGCGGCCTCACGCCACTGTAACACCCCGTCTCCGGACACGAAGCCTCCACCCCGCCCGCGTGTTCGAACACACCCACATTCTCTATAATCTCCAAATACACTGCACAAGGCTGAAGACAAGTAGTATGCTTACGGGTATTAATCAACCGGAGGGTAGACAATGACAAGTGTAATGATTAGGCCCGCAACGGCCACCGACGCACCCACAATTATGGCGATTATTCAGCAGGCAAAGCAGCTGCTAGCAGCAGATGGCATCCCCCAGTGGCAGGGGGCCTACCCCACCCAGGCCGACATCGACCGGGATATTGACCGCGGCTATACTTACCTTCTCCTGGCCGACCACGAGGCCGTTGGCACCGCGACTTTGTTCCAGGAACCCGACCCTAACTACGCCACCATCTATGCCGGTGCCTGGCAGCAACATTCGAGCGAACGTTACGCCACTATTCATCGCATCGCCATCGCTCCGGGCCACAGTGGGGCCCACCTCGGCGACCTCTTTTTCAGTAACCTGACTTCTGAGGCCTACCGACTCGGCTTCCGCGAGATGCGTATCGACACCCACGCAAATAACGCCCGGATGCAACACGTCCTGCTCAAGGCCGGCTTTACGTACTCCGGTATCGTTCGCATGGATGACGATCCCACCGACCTGCGGAACGTCTACCAGCTGTTTCTGTAGTTTCACCCAACGTCATCAACACAAAAATCAGCCGTCCCGTTGATGCCAACGCATCGCCAGGACGGCTGATTTTATCTGCTGCAGCGATTAATCAAAGGGGTACTTGAGTCCCCACTGGTTGCGCACGTTGTTCAGAATGTGTGCAACGTCGTGCGACCAATCCAGTTGTCCGTCGTCGTGTCCCTGCTCCACGTACCGCTGCATATCCTGCACCTCGTAGCTCAACGCGTCTGCGGCATTCCCGGCCGTCAGGGTGTCCGTGGTCGTCGTGTGCGCATCCGCCGTGTACGTGACTGCGGCCGTCGTTGCGCGCGGATAGTCGTTAATCTCGACGTACCCCTTCGTGCCGGAGATAACGCCCCGCTTGGGCTGCTTGGCACGCATCGATAGGGCCATCACGGCCAGCTGTTCCTGATCGTCTTTGAGAATAATCCCCGACTGCTCGTCCACGCCGGTCTCGAAATACTTCACCGTGGTCAAAGTGACGTCCGGCTGGCTCGCCAGGAACATACGGGCAAAGGCGGTGGCGTAACCGCCAATGTCAAGCAACGCACCACCAGCCAAGTCTTTGTTAAAGAAACGGTTCTGCGGATCGTAGTCCTTCAAACTGCCAAAGTTAACCTGTACCAGCTTAATCTCACCGAGCTTACCGGCCGCAATCAGGTCACGCACCTGTTGGTAAATGGGCATGTGGTACAGGGTGAACCCTTCGGTCAAAATCAGGCCGCGGTCGTGGGCCAACCTTTGCACCTCATCAAACTGGCGCGCGTTGACCGTAATCGCCTTCTCACTGAAAACGTGTTTGCCGGCCAACAGCGCCCGCTTAATGTAGTCATAGTGAAATGTGTGCGGTGTCGCGATGTAGATAATATCCACCTGGGGGTCGTTAATCATATCGTCCACGTCCGTGTAGACGTGCTCCACGTGTTTATCCCGGGCGAACTGCTTCAACTTCGTAACGTCACCGCCCGCCACCGCGTACACGCTGCCGTTAACGGCGTTTAAGGCGTCGGCCATCTCGTGCGCAATCCAACCAGCACCAATCATACCCCAACGATATTGTTTCATTTTGTATGCCATCCTTACTTTTAAAAATTCACGTCGTTCTACTCACTTAAGCCAAACAGCTACGCCCGCCGCATCGGTCGTCAATATGTCCGTCACCTGGTGGTCAAAGTACGACGTCCCGACCACTCCGTTCATGGCGCGTACCGCGTTGTCCAGCCGCTCAATGTTGCCCCAATCGTCGGCGGTGATGTCCACCAACGAATTGCCCAAAGGTGTGGTAGTTACCGTTCCCGTAGTCCGTTGCATCGCTACATAGCCTAAGTCACTCACGGCCCGGACTACCTGCCACACCGCTGGCGGTACCACCTCCAACGTCAGCGGGACCGCCGGGGATAGCCGGTCAACCACCCGTTCCGGCGGGGCCACCAGCACGTATTGATCAGCAATATCTGCGTATAGCTTTTCAAATGTGTGGATACCACCGTTACTCTTCAGTGCGTGTCGCCGCCGATCAACGCTATCGCAACCGTCGAACGCCCAGTCAACGTGCTCAGGTAAGTCCACCAACCGCAGTCCTAACGCAGTAATCGCTGCGCGCGTGGGTACGGCCGGTGAACACAAAGTCACGTCTAGTTCCGCATCGGCAATTGCGTGCGCCAACGCCTGCATGTGCCGGCCGCCACCCAGCTGACCGTCATCCCTGGCGCCAACACGTTGACGGCCGCCTGTATTTCGTTAGTCATTTTCACATCCCCTTTGTTAAGGAAAATAATTTTCACACACAGCATAACCTTTGAACTTATTTTCGTCAACCATGAACGGATGAAATTGACTTTCACACTTTACTTTGTTAACCTGCGGGTGCATAAACGTTCAGGAAGGAAGCAATGCCCCCATGACCACCAACATCATTGATACCATCTACGGGCGCCTCGCCAGCATGACGCCCACCGACCAGAAAATTGCCCAGACCATCCTCGACCAACCGGCCGCCATCGTTGATTGGACGATTTCGCAGCTGGCCACCACGGCCGGCGTGAGTGACGCCTCGGTATCGCGATTCTGCCGCAACCTCGACCTGGCCGGGTTCCACCAGCTGAAGGTCAAAGTTGCCCAGGTTGCGGAAGACACAAGTCCTGCCCACGCCACCAACAACGATGACGTGCAACAGTATCTGGCCTCAGTGACCGCCAACAAAGTGGACGAGGTGACCCATTCCCTCGACCAACTATCAACGGCACTCATTGACCAGCTGGTGGCGTGGCTCAGCACCGCCTCCGTCATCCAGGTAGTTGCAGACGGCGACACCTATCCCGTAGCGGCAGACGCCACGTACAAATTCAACCAGATTGGGCTGTTTGCTATCAGCGCTCAGCCGTGGGAAACCGCGGTCGCCCAAACCCTAAATCTGGACCAGCGGGCAGTACTAATTGCCATCTCCAACTCCGGCGAGAGTCGTACGATGCTTAAAACCGTGGATGTGGCCCAAAGTCGGGGTGTACGCGTCATCGGGATTACGAACCGCGATGATTCGCCGCTCGCCCAACGTGCCGACCTCCACATCACCACAACCGTGCGGCAGCGCGTGCTCCGTTCCGAGTACTACTTTTCCCGCGTCGCCGCCATGACGGTGATTGAGGCCCTCTACCTCCTACTCATCCACGCTGATCCAGAGCGTATCGAACGTATTCATACCCACGAAGCAATCATTGCCGACAGTAAAGTTTAGGATGTGCAGCCTTGATGGCGGTTCTGGCCGGTGGGATTGCTGTGGGGTGTTGCAACTTGGTGGACCGCTGCGGTGGCTGGTCGTACTGGCGCGGTGGCTCCGGTTGAGCGGCTGGTTCCTGCGACCGGTGCTGTGAGCCTCACGCTCTCGCCCGTACCGGGCTACCGCGAATTGCCGTAGCCCGAGCAAAAACCAGCTCGGTCTAGCCAATTTGATTCTGTAAGTCATAACTAACAGAACTACGGGCATACAGCCGTCGCAGGAACCAGCCGCTCAACCTCCACCACCACACCAGTACGACCAACGGTAGATGACCATCGTTACGTTCAGAGGTCTACCATAATCCAAAGGTCAGAGGGCAGATCGCATCTAGACGATGCTATACCGCGCGTTTGCAAGAATGGTAAAACTTGTAGCATTCACTAATTCAACTGTAATGTATGGGGCAAATAACTAGAGACCACGAACTATCGGGAAGCCGCGGGTGGACTTTGGGACGGAGGTGTCTTGCCCGGAAACCTAGTTAGCACAGTAGCGTGAGGCCGCGTCGGGCGGACCGATGAGCGGAGGCGTGTGGGGTCGGAATGGTAACCACTGCCGGGGAACACAGTCAGTTTGCGCTTTAGCGCTTACTGACTGATTCTCGCAGGAATGGCGCAGCCAGTCCGAGAGCTCCATTGGCTTTAGCCGTTAGAACGCGACGAATTTCGAGACTGACCGGCGG
>NZ_BBAI01000070.1 GCF_001311175.1 Lacticaseibacillus pantheris DSM 15945 = JCM 12539 = NBRC 106106
AATTGTTGGCTCGTCCAGTCGGGAGAAATTACGTTAGCCAAGCGGTTGACGGAAAAAGTGCAGCAGGGCGTAATTCCCGCCAACGCATCGTTGGTGGAGTACCGTCGTGAGTTTATTGCGCGCTGTTTAGCCTACCGGATTGAGCCCAGTACGGCCCGGGCAGAATCAATTACCGGCTTGATCAGCTTTCTACGGACCATTGGCTCGGTGTCGTTGGCGCAAAGTTACCGTGACACCGCGCAGCGGCTTTGTGGTACCGACCTGTACGCGCAAGTGCCACAGCCAGGACCCGCAACAGATGCTGTTGGGGAGGTAGCCGATGCCAATTAATAAACGTTTTCGAGAGCTACGTGAAGAACAAGGCTGGAGCGTCGAGGATTTGTCCGACGGCATCGCAACGGCGCGGTCGGTACATAACTTCGAGGCCGGTGAGCGTGACCTCGCCATTAGCAAAGTACAGGCTATGTTGGCGCGGATGGGCGTCACCCTGCGCACCTTTGCTGTGGCCGCCGGCAAACCGGATGAGGAGCTGGGGCACTGGCAACGACTCGGGACTAAGGCGGAGTCACCGGTGCGGATGAAGCACCAATTCGAGCAACTTGCCGTACGCTACCGGGAGCACCCAACTGACGTTAACTTTTACCAGATGATGGTCATGGCGGGCGACTATTATTACGCCGCCCACCGGAATTTGGTGTCTGACGCAGAAATTGAACACTTATCGGCTTTGCTTGTGGCCAGCGGGTCGTGGGATGAAACCCAACTGGAGGTCCTGCACGCCGTCATGGTGATGCTGCCGTCGCCCAAAGTGCTGGTGTTGACACGCGAAGTTTTACAGGCAGCCATCACTATGCGCGGATGGAACCAGATGGGCTACGTTTCGGCGTGGACGGTGATCACCCGTGGATTACGGGTGCTGGTTGCCCGGCGCTCTAACTACGCCCAACCGTTAATGAAGGAAATCGACGCAGCGGGGATGGATGAGCACCTGATTGAAAGCCGGTTTGGTATCCTACTGCTGAAGCGCCTGGGCATACTACAGGATGAAGATACGGATGAGCACCGCCAAGCTGTCTTTGCGATGTATAACATGTTGCCGGTGCTGCAAAGCCGTCATATGGTGGTCTACTTTGAAGAAACCCTGATGGATACGGTGGGGATGACCCCCGGACAGCTGCAGGAACCCGTTCCCCAAGATTAACGCGGATCAATCAAGCAAAAAGAGACCCGGTTATAATTAGCGGCTTCGGTAAAACAATGAACATCGACGCTGGCTGTCTTCTGACCGATTGGGGTCGTGGCGACAAGCCGGCCTACAAACGTGGACCACAATGCAGGTCCCTGTGCATAACGAAATACGGCCGGTATTCCTCAGTGTGGGAATACCGGCCGTATTTCGTTAGTGCTCGGGAGCTAACCGCATTGTGGTCCACGTTCTTATTTGTTCCCAGATAATTAGTCGTAAGTCATAAATGGGGGTCCCGCTGGCCGCAACTTGGCGGTAGAATAGTACTACGAACGTATGTACTGTTACTAGCCATCATCGAGGGGGAGTCAAAACCATGCGTATTTTACATACAGCCGATTGGCACATTGGTCGCACGCTGTCCGGATTCGATTTATTGCCCACCCAGCAGGCATCCTTTGCCGCGCTACGGCAGGTTGCCCATGACCAAAACGTGGATGCCATTATTATCGCCGGAGACCTGTACGATCGGGGGCTAGCGGCAGAAAACGCGGTCAACGCCGTGAACGGAATGATGCGGACGCTGAACCGTGACGACGGTTTCCCGCTGCTGGTCATTAGCGGCAACCACGACTCGGCCCCACGCCTGGCGACGGGGAGCGAGTGGTATAGCAGCACCGGCTTTTACCTGCATACCCGGTTAGAAGAAGCGTTTACGCCGGTCACCATTGGCGATACACAATTCTTCTTGCTACCATACTTTGAGCCGGCGATGGCGCGTAATTACTTTGATGACGACCAGTTGACTAATATCGGTACGGCAATGGTGCCGGTGATTGCCAAAATGGTGGCAGCCTTTGCGCCGGATAAGAAGCACGTGCTGGTCGCCCACTTCTTTGCTGCGGGTAGCACCCACACGGCTCGGAAACGCCGGTGAATGTTGGTGGACTGGACGCTGTGCCGCTTGACGTGTTGGAGCCGTTTGACTACGTGGCTTTGGGGCACCTGCACAACCGGCACGCGGTGAATGCGGATAAGATTCAGTACGCTGGATCGCTCGTGAAGTTTGACGTGAGCGAGACCGAGCAGCGCAAAGGGGTGTACGTACTCGACACCGAAACGATGCAGCGACAGTTCGTGGAAATCCCACAGAGTCCGGACTTTATCAACGTGCAGGGAAGCTTTGAACACGTAATGGACCCGGATTTTTACCACACGATTGATACGGACAGTTTTGCGCAGGTTACCCTGACGGATACCGAGATTATTCCTGACTTGATGAGCCAACTACGGACGGTGTATCAACGGTGTACCGGGGTGGACCGGACGCACGGCGTTGCCACGTTGGTGACCGAGAAGCCGGTGGATCGCCACCTGGACCCGATGGACTTGCTGGGGCAATTTTATGACGATACCAACGGCGTAACGATGACCGACGAGCAACGTCAGTGGGCGGCGGATGCGCTAGCACATGTGGAAGGTCAAGAATAACCACTGAACCACCGTGATTAACACTATGCGTAATCATGCCCAGGAGGTAGTCTATGCAATTTGAACTGTTAGAAATGCAAAACTTTGGTCCATACGCCGACGCACGGGTTGATTTTACCGACTTTGCGGACACCCCATTATTCCTGATCAGTGGGGATACCGGCGCGGGTAAGACGACGATTTTTGACGCGTTAGTCTTTGCACTGTACGGAACCGAGAAGAAGAATCAGACCGGTAACGGACGCCTGGCTACGGCGATGCGGTCAGAGTTTGCCGCGGCTAGTGCCGATACGGTTGTGCACTTGCGGTTCCGCAACGATGACATCGAGTATGACGTTACGCGCTCAATGTACGTGTCCCGCAGCGGTGAGCTGAAGGTGCGTAATCCGGAGTTGTTGATCCATCAGCCCGACCATCCCGATGAGGTGCTGGGCAAGGCGCGGGACGTACTCGACGCCATTGTGGACATCATGCACCTGAATCGCCAGCAGTTTCGCCAGATTATCCTGCTGCCACAGGGCGAGTTCCGCAAGTTTCTCGACGCGGACAGCAACGAACGCGAGGCGCTGTTACGCAGCCTCTTTGGTACGCAGATGTACCAAGACTGGGGTGAACGGTTGCGGCAGCAGCAACGTCAGCTGCAGGCAAAGGTGGGGACGACGGACCACCAACTGCAGGAGGCCATGCGGGCGTTTGAGTGGACCGATGCTGAGGACGAGGCCGCGAGCGCCGCGGCTGATGAACAGTCGCCGCTACCCGACCGGCTGACCGCGGCGGCAACTACCATTGCGGCCGACGATCAAGTGGTGGCGCAATTAGCAACGGTGGCCAGCAGCGCCGCGAGCGCCGCAACCAGTGCTGCCACCGCGTTAGAGCAGGCACGCACGTTAGCCGCGGCGTTTAAGCGGCGGCGTGAGGCTGCAGCCACGCAGGAGACTTTGGCAGCGCAAAGTAGCGCGGCAGCTACACGGCAGGCACGCATCACGGCTTTGGCTTGGGCACAGGAACACGCGGGGACGTACAACGACCGCCAGTCCGCACTGGTGGCGGCGAGTGCGGCAGACACGCAGCTGACGCAGATTACGGCGGCGGTATCTGGGGCGACAACGGCGCAAAGTAGCGCGGCGGCAGCAGCCAACTCGCTCGCTGCGCAGTCAGAGAGTGTGGCGG
>NZ_BBAI01000071.1 GCF_001311175.1 Lacticaseibacillus pantheris DSM 15945 = JCM 12539 = NBRC 106106
GCCGCGATGATAGCAATCTCACTTGCATTTGCAATGTCCATTTAATTATCCTCCTTGTGTCTTTTGTGATGACGACGCCGGCGTGTCCCAAAATACGTGATAACCGCCACAATTATTGGTGAACTCGCATTTAAAAAAAGCGTCAACGTCGTTAAAAATTATATTTAGCAGCTTAGTCCAGTGTGCCATTATCGTCCTCCCGCCAAGCGAGGCGGACGACCAGTACAGTTATCACTAAGTCCTGCACCCATGGCATTGCCCCGCTAAAAAGTAGTCCGGCGTGCCATGCGTGCGCCATCTGTGTCGCCGTGAGCAAGGTCAGGCAACCGACCGCGACCGACAAAAAGAGGTTATCCACCTCCAAGTCGTGGCGATTGCTCATCACCCACCACAGCAGTGCGGCCCCCACCGCGATGAACAGCACGTCGAAACCGTGGTCGTTGCCAATGTCCCGAAACACGGGCGGCCAGGTAAACGGCGGCGGTGTCAGGTATGAGACCCAGCCGATGAGAATCAGGCCAATACCGACAGCGACGTGCTCCGGGTACGCTTTAATTTTTTTCGAGCACATCAACGCACCCCCTTATGAGGCTGCTGGTGCAGCATTATCAGGTGCAGCAGACGTTGCAACCGGAGCCTCGCTTGTAGCCGCCGCGTAGTCCTTCCCGGTCAATGCTTTGTACTGGTCAGCCGTGATTACCTTGAAATTGACCGCTTGGCCGACCATATCGTCAGTCCATAGCTTGAGGCCGTAAAAGTACTTGATTGCGTTAAAGTCTGGGTAAGTCATTATTTTGTACCTCCTTGTACAGTCATGAGTTGATATGCAATCTGTGCGTTTTGCGCCTGCAAGTCGCTAATCGTCGCCTGGTCTTGCATTCGCTGATACGCGAGTTGGGCGATTGCCGTATCGGTTGCGCTTGGCGTCACTGGGTGGTCGGCAAGATACTGTGCCGCCTCCGCGTCCACACGTGCTTGGTAGGTCGCCTCATCCGTCCCTTGCCAACCTTGCCGTCCCAGGTAATGGGCGTGTATAGGCCAGGTGTGGGTGCCACGGTGGTTTCGTCGTCGCCGACGGTGTAGTCGTTGCGGACGACCTTAGTCGGCCCCAGCTCCTTGCTGTCTGCGTTGATGCCGTACACGACGATGTACGGGAGCAGGCTCTCGCCTGGCTGTAGCTTGGTGCCGTCACCCTCGCGTTGGCCCAGCCAATTGAGGTCGGAGTCATACGCGTAAATGGTTACTGATTCATCTGCCATGTCTTTTCTCCTTTCTGCTACTTAATCATCGCCAGAATACCTACACCAGGTAGCCAATTAGCGTCTTTGGGCACGTCTGGCATACCGTCCGACTGGTCACCCTTAAACGGCATCACCGTGAGCGCACTACCTGTTAAACCGTACTGGACGAGACTGTTGGCGTTTCGTGTGATTCCCAGTGAGCCGGAAATCATCATGGCATTGTCAATTTGCAGAGACGACGGGAACTTAACGACTTCTACGGACGTCCACGCCGCTAGTGCCGTCGTGTACTTAATTTGCCCAGCAATCATCACTAGCTGGTGACCGTTGATGGTTAAGGTCGAGTACGCGAATCGCCCGTTGTCCTGGTCACTAAAGCCGTTGACCCACGTCAGCCCGGCATTGCTCCACGGCGTTAAGGTTGCTACATCGGCATCAGTGGCAACTCTGTGCCACGTGCCTAGCACACCGTTATTTACTGCGACAAAATATGAGCTTCCAACATATTGATTTACGCGAATAGTGCCGACAGTGAATGAATTTCCGGGAACCACTTCCACCACGTACCACGTTATGCCCGGTATTGGCGAATTAGCTATCGGGGTCTCTGTAACATACCAATTGCCAGCATACGTATTCATATTTGCAGCTACAGTAGCAAAATCAGTAAATGTTGCTTGACGTGTTGCCAGAGCACCATTAATAGGTGCGGTAAAAGTCTTAGCTCCGCTAATCGTTTGATCAGTAGTTAAATTAACAAACGAGTTGTTTTGGACTGCTGTTTGGTAGGCTGCAACTTGTGTTTTAACAGCGTTGAGCGTCACCATAAGCTGACTGTTAGGGTCAATGATAAGTTTGAGCGCATCATTTGCCCCGTCTTCAATGGTCTTGCACTCGGCCAGAATTTGCGCCTTGAGCTTCTCAAAGTCTGTAACGAAAGGCTTTGCGTTGATACCCATAGACACTTTGTCGTCCAGCACGTGCAGATGCACGTTGACCGTGCTTACCCGGTTGCCGTCAGCATCTAGGATGGCGAAGAACGTACTGTCGTCGTCCCAATCACCCGGAGCTTGGAAGCACTCGGCCGGAAAATAGAAAGTCACCCGACCAGTAGATAGGCCGTCACCGGTCTGGTCTGCCGCTGCGGTACCGTTCACTTTAAATGGCGTCCCCTTGGGGTCTACCCCGTCAAACTCCACCGTCTTACCGGTGAGGTCATAATTCAGTCCGTCGGATTTAAACCAAAGTTTGACGTAGCTCTGTGAGTCACCCACACGGCCGTTAAAGTTTGGTGTGAGGTCGTACAACGTGTTATTCGGCCGTAGAAGGTCTAGTGTCACGTAGCTGTTTACTGCCACAAAAATCACCCTTTCTTAAATAGAGATTCATAATTGCTATACATAGTGTTGATTGCTGTTTCGACTGCCGCCCAATCGCTGTTGAGTGCGGTTATAAAGCTACCGTCAATTGCCAGCGTCTCCGGACGCCATAGGGTTATCTGTACCATATCCGTGTAGTCTGGCGGCCCGACGATACCGTGGCTGTTAAATTCAGCGATAACAGCGTTGACCGCATACTGGATGTCGCCGACGCAATAGTTACACCAGAGATACGCCGCGCGGTTGAGTTCGGTCGTCGGTGGTGCGGGTACGCTGGGCGTAGCTTCGATGCCCTCGAAAAAGACGGCGTTGTCGAGTTGGTAGAGGTCATCTACGGCTGCCATGATGGTTTCCGCGTTGGCCTCAATGTTTGGTAATAGCCGGTCTGCTGCGGGCAGACGAGCCAGTGCGATTGATGTCATTATTGCCTCCATTATCAGTTGGTAACCTTGTTCCATTGTGTCCAAACGTTGTTATTGCGCATACGTACATATACGTCTGCCGCCGCGGTGCCAACCCAACGTTGCATTACACACACGGGGTCGGCTGCGTCCACAAACAAGTAGGCCCAGCCGTCATGTGGAGCGTTCGTCATGTTTGATTTTAGCCAATAGCGACCGTCTGTGATGATTGTGTTGACATCGACGACATCAGAAACTGTTTTCCATGCCATGTAGTCCGTGCCAATTTTTGGCTTGAGCAGAGACCACATGCGGTCCGCGTCACGCTGGCGAAAAAT
>NZ_BBAI01000072.1 GCF_001311175.1 Lacticaseibacillus pantheris DSM 15945 = JCM 12539 = NBRC 106106
AAAGCGTGGCAGCTTCCTACCCTCGCAGGCAGTTTCCCACCAACTACTATCGGCGTAGAGAAGCTTAACTTCTGTGTTCGGCATGGGAACAGGTGTATCCTTCTCGCTATCGCCACCACACTATTTGTTTGAGAGTTTGTACCCTCAAAACTGGCTATCATTGCTTTAAGTTTACCATAGAACGCGTATCTGTGTCGCGGTTGAATACGGAGTATTCAACCATTTGGTTAAGTCCTCGACCGATTAGTATTGGTCCGCTCCATACATCGCTGTACTTCCACTTCCAACCTATCTACCTGATCATCTCTCAGGGGTCTTACTTCCATATAGGAATGGGAAATCTCATCTTGAGGGTGGCTTCACGCTTAGATGCTTTCAGCGTTTATCCAGTCCATACGTAGCTACCCAGCGATGCGCCTGGCGGCACAACTGGTACACCAGCGGTATGTCCATCCCGGTCCTCTCGTACTAAGGACAGCTCCTCTCAAATTTCCTGCGCCCGCGACGGATAGGGACCGAACTGTCTCACGACGTTCTGAACCCAGCTCGCGTACCGCTTTAATGGGCGAACAGCCCAACCCTTGGGACCGACTACAGCCCCAGGATGCGATGAGCCGACATCGAGGTGCCAAACCTTCGTCGATGTGGACTCTTGGGGAAGATAAGCCTGTTATCCCCAGGGTAGCTTTTATCCGTTGAGCGATGGCCTTTCCATTCAGAACCACCGGATCACTAAGCCCGACTTTCGTCCCTGCTCGACTTGTCAGTCTCGCAGTCAAGCTCCCTTATACCTTTACACTCTGCGAATGATTTCCAACCATTCTGAGGGAACCTTTGGGCGCCTCCGTTACATTTTAGGAGGCGACCGCCCCAGTCAAACTGCCCACCTGACACTGTCTCCCGCCGCGCTAAGCGGCGTGGGTTAGAGCGTTCATACAGCAAGGGTAGTATCCCACCAACGCCTCCACCGAAACTAGCGTTCCGGTTTCTACGGCTCCTACCTATCCTGTACAAGCGGTACAAACACTCAATATCAAGCTACAGTAAAGCTCCATGGGGTCTTTCCGTCCTGTCGCGGGTAACCCGCATCTTCACGGGTACTATAATTTCACCGAGTCTCTCGTTGAGACAGTGCCCAAATCATTACGCCTTTCGTGCAGGTCGGAACTTACCCGACAAGGAATTTCGCTACCTTAGGACCGTTATAGTTACGGCCGCCGTTTACTGGGGCTTCAATTCTGGGCTTCGCTTACGCTAACTCATCCTTTTAACCTTCCAGCACCGGGCAGGCGTCAGCCCCTATACGTCATCTTACGATTTAGCAGAGACCTGTGTTTTTGATAAACAGTTGTTTGGGCCTATTCACTGCGGCTGACCTTGCGGTCAGCACCCCTTCTTCCGAAGTTACGGGGCTATTTTGCCGAGTTCCTTAACGAGAGTTCGCTCGCTCACCTGAGGATACTCTCCTCGACTACCTGTGTCGGTTTGCGGTACGGGTAGATTATTTCTCACTAGAAGCTTTTCTCGGCAGTGTGACATCAAGCACTTCGCTACTTAAATTTCGCTCCCCATCACGCCTTGTCCTTAAAGAAGTAAGCATTTCACTCGCTTCAAGACTTAACGCTTGGACATCCATTTCCAGCCGGATGCATGCTTTAGCCTCCTGCGTCCCTCCATCGCTCAAACAAAATAATCTAGTACAGGAATCTCAACCTGTTTGCCATCGACTACGCCTCTCGGCCTCGCCTTAGGACCCGACTAACCCTGGGAGGACGAGCCTTCCCCAGGAAACCTTAGTCATACGGTGGACAGGATTCTCACCTGTCTTTCGCTACTCATACCGGCATTCTCACTTCTAAGCGCTCCAGCCGTCCTCACGATCGACCTTCAACGCACTTAGAACGCTCTCCTATCGCGTCCACGTAGTGGACACCCACAGTTTCGGTACTATGCTTAAGCCCCGGTATATTTTCGGCGCAGCGTCACTCGACTAGTGAGCTATTACGCACTCTTTAAATGGTGGCTGCTTCTGAGCCAACATCCTAGTTGTCTGTGCAACGCCACATCCTTTTCCACTTAGCATAGATTTAGGGACCTTAACTGGTGATCTGGGCTGTTCCCCTTTCGACAATGGACCTTATCGCTCACTGTCTGACTCCCGGACTAAAATATGCGGCATTCGGAGTTTATATGAATTCAGTAACCCATGATGGCCCCTAGTCCAAACAGTGCTCTACCTCCGCTATTCATCATCCGAGGCTAACCCTAAAGCTATTTCGGAGAGAACCAGCTATCTCCAAGTTCGTTTGGAATTTCACCGCTACCCACACCTCATCCCAACATTTTTCAACATATACGGGTTCGGTCCTCCAGTGCGTTTTACCACACCTTCAACCTGGACATGGGTAGGTCACTTGGTTTCGGGTCTACATCATCATACTCATTCGCCCTATTCAGACTCGCTTTCGCTACGGCTTCAGCTTTTCACTTTAACCTCGCATGATAACGTAACTCGCCGGTTCATTCTACAAAAGGCACGCCGTCACCCATTAACGGGCTTCGACTAATTGTAGGCACACGGTTTCAGGAACTATTTCACTCCCCTTCCGGGGTGCTTTTCACCTTTCCCTCACGGTACTGGTTCACTATCGGTCACTAGGGAGTATTTAGCCTTGGGAGATGGTCCTCCCGGATTCCGACGGAATTTCACGTGCTCCGCCGTACTCAGGATCCTGAACGGAGGGTAAGCAATTTCGACTACAGGGCTTTCACCTTGTTTCGCGTAGCTTTCCAGCTAACTTCGTCTATCACTTACTTTGGTAACTCCAATGTTCAGTCCTACAACCCCAAAGAGCAAGCTCTTTGGTTTGGGCTCTTCCCGTTTCGCTCGCCGCTACTAAGGGAATCGATTTTTCTTTCTCTTCCTGCAGGTACTTAGATGTTTCAGTTCCCCGCGTCTACCTTCAACATAGCTATGAATTCACTATGTGATAACTTGATTACTCAAGCTGGGTTGCCCCATTCGGAAATCTCCGGATCAAAGCTTACGTACAGCTCCCCGAAGCATATCGGTGTTAGTCCCGTCCTTCATCGGCTCCTAGTGCCAAGGCATTCACCGTGCGCCCTTTGTAACTTAACCTAGACAAATATAATTTGTCGGTTATCGCGATTCGAATTTCACTGACCTTACGGTCAGCTTAAGAAACTCGCACAAATACGCTGTGTTCTCGGCATTTAAAACTTAAAAACAATGATATCCAGTTTTCAAAGTACAAACAA
>NZ_BBAI01000073.1 GCF_001311175.1 Lacticaseibacillus pantheris DSM 15945 = JCM 12539 = NBRC 106106
ACCAGCCGCTCAACCGGAACCGCCACGTCAGTTCGACCTGCCAATAGCAACCTCCAATCTGGCACCGCATTAATCCCAGACAATCTTTAAATTTCGCCAAAACCGCCCAACATCTGTGGGAATCCGTAAATTTAACCACCAAATTAAATTATTTTTGAAATTTGTCAAGCCAAACAATCGTTATCATTATGTAACAATAATATCGCTACAAACCCTACCCTAGTATAAAAAAATCCAAGCACACCAAGCGTTAACGCGGAAGTCGTAGCTGACTTTCGAGCATATTGTCCCACCTTAATTACATTACGTACGTTCTGACTCAACCTTTGCAACCGTTTCCGCTCCAGCACAAAAAAAATCAAGGCTATTAATTACCTTATACGCTCCCCTATAATTAAGTTATACAAGAAAGGAGGTGACCACATGGACGCGAAGGAAGCTAAGGACAAGGTGGCCGGTACCGTTAAGGAGCAGGCCGGTAAGTTGACTGGCAACGAAACCCTCGAGGCCAAAGGTAAAGCACAAAAGTTACGTGGTAAGGCACGTGAAAAGGCTGATGACCTCAAGGAAAAAGGTGCTAAGAAGCTGAACGACACCGTTGACAAGGTCACTGACGACCACTAGCACAATGGAGGTGTCACAATATGACTGACAAGGATCATGCACGTGACCAACCAGACCCTACCCCTAGGGCCGGCAACACGCATAACCACGCTCCAGCATTTCGGGCTCAGGATCATCTACGCCACACTGAGGGTAAACGTAAGGCCAAGTTTGACCGACACGTCCCCGTTGGCGGCAACCAGGAACGTGATCGGCCTTGAAAATATTGCGGCGGGTTAGTGTACTCCATCCCTAGTAACTACTAACCACTAATAACAATGTGTCTCCCCAAAGACACCATTCTTCTTTACGCGTACGCCCCAACGTACGCGTATTTTATTGGCCAGACACTCGATAATAACTTGCCATACACAATCTGTGGCAACATCCCCCCGTAAGCCGTTACATTATTTTCGTTTTACCAGTGCCGACACCGTCTGAATAAGGTATTCTTATTCTATAAATCAATTCACAATTCAAACATTCTGGGGGCAATATACATATGAAGAAGCAGTATCTAGTCGCGGGAATCACTTTGCTTACGTCAGCACTCATGTTGACCGCCTGCGGGCAGAAGTCCACCCAATCTGGACAAGCAAAGACGCAGACGGTCAGCCGGATGGTTAAGGACGTCTTGACATCAATGGATCCGGCCCAAGCGCCCGATAACGTCTCCATGCAGACCCTGACCGACACCATGGCCGGGTTGTACCGGTACCACGGCAACAAACTGCAGCCCGATATGGCTGCGCGCAGAGCAACTATTTCGGCCGACCAGAAAACTTATACTTTCCACCTCCGCAAGAACGCCCGGTGGAGCGATGGCAAGCGCGTCACAGCCAACGACTTCGTTTACTCGTGGCGCCGAACGGTCGATCCTGCGACCAAGTCCGAGTACGCGTACGTTTTTAGCGGCATCAAAAACGCCGATGCCATTACGGCTGGCACCGCGAAGCCCGATTCGCTAGGTGTGACCGCCGTGAACGCCACTACCTTCAAAGTCACGTTGGATCACGTCATCCCCTACTTTGAATCGCTAGTGACCCTGAATGTCTTTGACCCCGTTGAAGAGAGTGCCGTTAGGAAGGCGGGCAGTCAGTTCGGTACCAAGTCCTCCACCCTCACGTTCAACGGTCCCTACCGTCTAACCAAATGGAGTAACGCTAACAACAGCTGGACGGAGACCAAAAATCCCGACTACTGGAACGCTAAGAATGTACACGTTAAACGTATTAACGTGCAGGTAGTGAAGGATACGTCAACCGCGGTGAACCTGTTCCAGGCGGGTAAACTTGACGACGCCATTATTTCCGGCGACACCGCAACGCAGATGGTTAACGATAAGGCGTACAATACCGTGAAATTACAGCGCTCATACTTCATCGAAATGAACCAGAGCAAGGTACCCGCATTGCGAAACCAAAAGGTCCGCGAAGCCTTGTCGTTGGCGATTAACCGCACACAGTACTTAAAGAAGGTCCTCAGCGATGGTTCCTCCCGCATTAATACGGTCGTACCAGTCGGCTTATTTACGAACAGCCAAACCGGCAAAGACTTTGCGACCACTTCAGGTAAAGCTGTGAGTGGTTATACGCAATATGATCTCGCCAAGGCCAAGCGGCTGATGAAGGCTGGACTCAAAGAGGCCGGTATCTCGAAGTTCAGTTTCACCCTCACTTCTGACGACACGGATGCGGGTAAAAACACGTTAGAGTACCTGCAGGGCGCGTGGACCAAGGCGTTCCCCCAAGTCACCGTGAATGCCAAAACGGTGCCCGCAAAAACACGACTCGACTTGGGTCGCAAACACAACTTTGACGTCCTCCTCGCCACCTGGGGCGCAGACTTTCCGGACGCCATCACCTACCTCGACCTGTTCACGACCAACAACGCTAATAACGACGGTCAGTGGTCCAACCAGGAATACGACCGCCTCATTGCCGCCTCTAAAACCACGGACGTGACGAGCGTCAGTCGTCGTTGGCAGGACTTAACCCAGGCCAACCAAATTCTGACACGGAATATGGGTATTATTCCACTTTATCAATCCGGTGAGGCGCACCTCACTAACACCAGCATCCAGGGGCTACACTATAGCCCGAATAACCTAGTTGATTTTGTCGGTGTCACTAACAAATAACGGTAAACAGGCCCGCTGC
>NZ_BBAI01000074.1 GCF_001311175.1 Lacticaseibacillus pantheris DSM 15945 = JCM 12539 = NBRC 106106
GGGGTAGTACCCTCAAAACTAAACAAAGTTTCATGTGTAGGTTTCCGATCGTTGCTTGAGTCTTGCGACGCCACAACGAATTCCTTAGAAAGGAGGTGATCCAGCCGCAGGTTCTCCTACGGCTACCTTGTTACGACTTCACCCTAATCATCTGTCCCACCTTAGACGGCTAGCTCCCCGAAGGGTTGCCCCACCGGCTTTGGGTGTTACAAACTCTCATGGTGTGACGGGCGGTGTGTACAAGGCCCGGGAACGTATTCACCGCGGCATGCTGATCCGCGATTACTAGCGATTCCGACTTCGTGTAGGCGAGTTGCAGCCTACAGTCCGAACTGAGATTGGCTTTAAGAGATTAGCTTACCCTCGCGAGTTCGCAACTCGTTGTACCAACCATTGTAGCACGTGTGTAGCCCAGGTCATAAGGGGCATGATGATTTGACGTCGTCCCCACCTTCCTCCGGTTTGTCACCGGCAGTCTTACTAGAGTGCCCAACTTAATGCTGGCAACTAGTCATAAGGGTTGCGCTCGTTGCGGGACTTAACCCAACATCTCACGACACGAGCTGACGACAACCATGCACCACCTGTCATTCCGTCCCCGAAGGGAACTTTCTATCTCTAGAAATAGCAGAAGATGTCAAGACCTGGTAAGGTTCTTCGCGTTGCTTCGAATTAAACCACATGCTCCACCGCTTGTGCGGGCCCCCGTCAATTCCTTTGAGTTTCAACCTTGCGGTCGTACTCCCCAGGCGGAATACTTAATGCGTTAGCTGCGGCACTGAAGGGCGGAAACCCTCCAACACCTAGTATTCATCGTTTACGGCATGGACTACCAGGGTATCTAATCCTGTTCGCTACCCATGCTTTCGAGCCTCAGCGTCAATAACTGACCAGACAGCCGCCTTCGCCACTGGTGTTCTTCCATATATCTACGCATTTCACCGCTACACATGGAGTTCCACTGTCCTCTTCAGCATTCAAGTTTCCCAGTTTCCGATGCACTTCCTCGGTTAAGCCGAGGGCTTTCACATCAGACTTAAAAAAACCGCCTGCGCTCGCTTTACGCCCAATAAATCCGGATAACGCTTGCCACCTACGTATTACCGCGGCTGCTGGCACGTAGTTAGCCGTGGCTTTCTGGTTGAATACCGTCAACGTCTGAACAGTTACTCTCAAACGTGTTCTTCTTCAACAACAGAGTTTTACGACCCGAAAGCCTTCTTCACTCACGCGGCGTTGCTCCATCAGACTTGCGTCCATTGTGGAAGATTCCCTACTGCTGCCTCCCGTAGGAGTTTGGGCCGTGTCTCAGTCCCAATGTGGCCGATCAACCTCTCAGTTCGGCTACGTATCATTGCCTTGGTGAGCCATTACCTCACCAACTAGCTAATACGCCGCGGGTCCATCTCTAAGTGACAGCCGAAGCCGCCTTTCAGCCTAAAACCATGTGGTTTTAGGATTTATACGGTATTAGCATCTGTTTCCAAATGTTATCCCCTGCTTAGAGGCAGGTTACCCACGTGTTACTCACCCATCCGCCGCTCACCGCTCTAAAATCACTTGGTGCAAGCACCGCATTCATTTAGTTAAGTTCGCTCGACTTGCATGTATTAGGCACGCCGCCAGCGTTCATCCTGAGCCAGGATCAAACTCTCATATAAAATATGAAGCTTGTTAAGCTCATTAATTTGTTAAAAGCGAATTGACTTCGCAATGTTTAATTCTTCTTCAACCTAAGTTGAAGAACCTACACATATACGAAACTTTGTTCAGTTTTCAAAGTACTACCGGTTGC
>NZ_BBAI01000075.1 GCF_001311175.1 Lacticaseibacillus pantheris DSM 15945 = JCM 12539 = NBRC 106106
GGGTGCACTATGCCCTGTCAAGTTGACAGATGAAATATTATAAAGTTGAATCTGTCTCTAAGCGGCTTCATTCCAGTACTCATCTGGAGTGAGGCCGTTTCTTTGTGCTGAACGGTTGTGGTGATTAAAGTATTCAATACCTTCTTCAACCAACTTCTCAAGTTCTTGAAGGGTCTTAGGCATCGGATGACGCTCCATCCATCGCAATTTGAACTCATTCCACCAACGTTCCATCGGCGCGTTGTCGTAGGGTTTTCCTGGACGAGACATACTGCGTGTCACATTGTAACGTCCCAGAAAGTTATTGAATGCGCCAGATGTATACGCTGATCCGCGATCCGTATGAATCAATGGATGAACGTCTCCAACACTATCAAATGCACGTTGGAACACTTCGATTTCCGCAGCTGAGGTTTCAGTGATACTAAGATGGTGTGACAAGAGGAGACGTCCGTAAAGATCCAAAACACCACTCAATCGAATCTTGTATTCACCATTTGGACCATAGGTTAATTCGGTGGAATCTGACAACCAAACCTTGTTCGGCGCATCTGTGTCAAAGTTCTGGCTTAAGACATTATCTTGTACATACTGCTCACTTGCTTTTTGACGGCTGTGCTTCTTAATTCGAATCTGACACTTTAAACCCAGCTCTCGCATCACTCGGCGAACCATTTTATGAGTAACCTCAAAGGCAATTGACTCGTCATGCTGAATGTTCACTAAGAGATTACCAGCACCGACACCCTGATGGTGAAAGTCAAACCAATATTGCGTCCGTTCCTTAAGTTGACGATCACGGACTTCCCAAGCTGTTTCTACCCGCTTTAAGCCTTTGTAGTAAGCTTGCCGGCTTACGCCCACCACAGCCAGTAACTTGGTTACTGCGCCATGCTTGCCTTGACTGACCTCTTTGATTGCGACGTAAGCCAGCCGATGTTGTTTGTTCACCCCTTGCGCTGAAGTTCCAGCAATTTTTTTTGCGAATTCTTCCACCAATTCTTTGTCTTTAAGCTCAGCTTCTAGCTGACGGATACGAAGATTTGCTTTATCGAGATCAGTCAATTCAAACTCATCTTTGTGATAACCACGGTTATCAACGAGGGCATCATAACCACCGCTCTTGGCCTTAAGCACAAGAGCGTGCTTGTTGATATGAAACTTGAAAACGCTCAGCGGCCTCAGTGTATGAGTGCTTGTGTTTCACCACATACTCAACTACTTCAATTCGTTCTTCAAAAGTCGTCTTCCTACGCACAGTGGGGACCTGCTTTCTGGACGGCGATGCCGTCAAAGATTTGTCTCCATTATACTGATCGACCCATTCTTTTGCTTGCTGACCGTTACGTAGTCCATATTTGTCCGTCAACTCATCGAAGGTGCCCTCACCATTTAGGTAGGCGAAGACTACGGTCTGCTTCAACTCCTTGCTATAATGGTTGTTCTTCTTTGGCTCCTCCAAGCCTTCCAGACCATCTCTTCGATAACGCATCGACCATCTCGCCAGCGTACTCTTTCCAATTCCATGCTGTCTTGCATAAGTTGCTCTGGGTAAACCTGACTTCTGAAAATCGTCTAGTAATTTAAGCTTTTCAAGAGCAGTGAACTTAGATCTGGGCATACAAAAACCCCTCCATAATCATCAGATGAATTATTGTATTTCATCTGACAACCATGAAGGGATTATCGCA
>NZ_BBAI01000076.1 GCF_001311175.1 Lacticaseibacillus pantheris DSM 15945 = JCM 12539 = NBRC 106106
GGCATTGAATTGCCGCAGTAGGAGCCAAAGGCGACGTACTGCGCGACGATTTCTGAAACTGGCCGGTGGGTTTGCGGACAGTTTCAGAATCGCGCCGGAAACGTGCCTGGGTTTGGCACGTTGTAGGCTTCGCCTTGGCAGCGGTCGCCAGCCCCCGTACCCCTGACGGAGCAACGCCGCAATCAACGCCACTTGGCTGGGGCGACTTATGCTCTACTTACTAACCGGTCTGCTGCCATAAACGAGCTCCGCAGACCAGTAAGTGCCGCATAAGCCACCCCAGCAACCGGCCGAGTGCGGGCCACTTGGCTGAGGTGACTTATGCTCTACTTACTAACCGGTCTGCTGCGCTCTCTGCTATAATATACCCCAGATACCAACCAAGAACGGAGTGAATCATTTTGCACACAGGCACCGGAACAAGCCACGCAAAAATAATTATGATTGGGGAACACGCGGTCGTCTTTGGTGAGCCCGCCATTGCCCTTCCCATCCCCACCATTCGGTTACGGGCCACCGTCACCCCCGCTGAACACGGCCAGTCCGTCACCTCGGCGTTCTATAACGGCTCCCTCACCGACGCAATCGACACCAACTTTAGCGGGATTGCCACACTCGTACGGCAACTACTCCGAAACTTTGAGGCGTCGGATCAGCCCCTCACGCTCGACATCGTCAGCGACCTACCGCCCGAACGCGGCATGGGTTCCAGCGCCGCCACCGCCATCGCTATCGTGCGCACTTTCTACGACGCCTTTGGCCAAGATATCGACCGCCCCACCGTTTTGCGCTGGGCCGACGTGAGCGAACGAATTATTCACGGTAATCCGAGCGGCATCGACGCCGCCACCACTAGTGCCGACCATCCGCAATGGATTATTAAGGGGCAAGCCCCCCGGCCAATTGCTTCGCTTAACCGTGGTGTTCTGGTGATTGCAGATTCGGGTATCCAGGGCCAAACGCGCGCGGCCGTTACCGCCGTTACGCGCTTTCGCGAACAGGATCCCGAGGCGGCTAACGCAGCGATTCACGCCCTGGGTCAATTGACCCGTCAGGCCGCCGTCACCATCACGAACCAGGACGTAGTTGAACTGGGACGCATTATGGGCACGGCGCAAGAGTATTTGGCCCAGCTGGGGGTCAGCACTCCCGTTTTGGAGCGGCTGATCACTGTCGCAAATGGTGCGGGTAGCTTGGGCACAAAGTTGACTGGCGGTGGTATGGGTGGATGCATCATTGCCATGGCACCCGATTTAGGTACGGCCAACCACATTGCGCAACAGCTTCAGTTGGCCGGTGCCCCACAAACGTGGATCCACAACTTTGCCGTACAGTCAGCCAGGGGGGAAAAGCATGCTTAAAGTAACTGCCCGTGCGCATACCAATATTGCACTCATTAAATACTGGGGCAAAGCCGACCCCGAGTTAATGCTACCGGCAAATAGTAGCGTTTCCCTGACGCTGGACCAATTTTACGCCGACACTACCGTGAGTTTTGCTGCGGAGACCGGCAACGACACCTTTGTTCTCGATGGGGTCAAGCAAAGTCCAGCCGCAACTCAACGGATTCATCAGTTTCTCGACCTAGTCCGGGCCCGACGGGGTGTGCGCGGGTCCGCTACTGTGCGGTCCGTCAACCACGTGCCGAACGCAGCCGG
>NZ_BBAI01000077.1 GCF_001311175.1 Lacticaseibacillus pantheris DSM 15945 = JCM 12539 = NBRC 106106
AGATTTTGAATCTTTAACCGGTTGAGACATTCACGTTTCAAAAGACCAAAGAAACTTTCAATGGGTGCGTTGTCGTGGCAGTTACCTTTCCTAGACATGCTTTGCGTTAAATGTAGTTTTTGTATTTGTCCAATATACCCAGGCATCTCATATTGCCAACCGTGGTCGGAATGAATAATAGAAGCGTGGTTTGAATTTAGGTGTAGCTTGAGTTCCATTAGGCTGGCATGAATCAACTTCTGGTTAGGGGAATTACTTACCGAGATAGCTAGTACTTCTCGGCTGGCCTCATCGGTGATGGAAGAGATGTATCCCCACTCACCGTTAGCTAAACGTACCTGGGTGACGTCAGTGTGGAATACAGTCCGCGGCTGTGTAGCGGTAAATTGCTGCCTTAAGAGATTAGGGGCTGCTTTGCCCACTTCACCTCGATAAGAGCTGTACCGGGATGTGTGTTTAGAGTATATGGCGACCTTGAGTCCCATCTCGCCCATAATCCGGCGAATAGTCTCGGCGCAAAACAAGAATCCTGCCTTAACGGTTTCTACGTGCATCCGGCGGTAGCCGTAGGTCTCATGGCTGCGTGAGAAGGCCCGGGTAATGAACGCTTTAACCTGGGCGTATTTATCCGGCGCCGCGTTGCGCTTTAGACGGTCGTAGTAGGTCGCTCGGGGTAGGGCGATGGACTTCAGTAATTTCCTTAATGGGTACTGCGATCTTAACGATTGCACGATATAAGCCTTCATTTTAGTAGTTAAAGTGTATGTGATTCCTTCGTTAAGGTCGCGAGCACTTTTAAAATGTCACGCTGCATCTTGACATCTTGTAGTTCGTGCTCGAGCCTAATAATCTTGGTCTGATCTCGCTCCAGTTGCGTGGCCATAACTTTTCTCTGATCCTTATTGTGCTGCTTGTGTTTGGTCATTGACGGTAACCCTCCCCGCAAGGTTCTTAGGCCAGCGGCACCATTCGCGCGAAACTCCCGTAACCAGTGATCGACCTGATCATCACTAACTGCGAAATGGACTGCCACTTGGTGTTGACTAACCTCGTGTGTTTCCGCATATTCTACCACTCTAAGCTTAAATTCCTGTGAGTGCCGAAAAGCCCGATGCTCTACGATTACGGACACTAGACCGTGTTGTACGGCGTACGCAACCCAGCACTCAACACTGGATTTACTACCAACGTGATATTTTTTTGGCGAGTGCTTGATAAGTAATATCACCCTGAAGATATTCGTTAGCCACCTTAGCTTTGAATTCACTAGAATATTTCGTCATGATAACCTCCTAAAATCATTATG
>NZ_BBAI01000078.1 GCF_001311175.1 Lacticaseibacillus pantheris DSM 15945 = JCM 12539 = NBRC 106106
GGCTAGTATAGCCGTTGTGCGTGAGTCCCGTCAGGTCAACGTTGCCATCTAGCCCACCAGCCTTGTAGGTCGAGGTGAATTGGAAGACGTGCACGTTGCTATATGAGGGGAAAAAGCTGTAGTCTGGCGTCGTCCGAACCTGGTAGTCCGGATACTCTGCCAGCCATAGCGGCCAGGACTTAGCCAAGCTCGCTAGATCTAGCTTACCGGTCAAGAAGCCCTTGTAGCCGTATAGCACGGGCGTGTAACCTGCGTCCTTGATACGCTGGAGCGCGTAGTTGACCGCATCGGTGTTAGGCGTCCCAGATTCGACGTCTAGCGCCACGATGGACTGCTTAGGCGTCTGTACCTTCGGTAGGTAGTAGTCCAGCATAGCGTCCGCCTGTGCCCGCGTGGTGAACTGCGCGTAGATGTACGTGTGGACGTACTTTCCGGCCGCAATTGCCGAGGACACCTGCGTACTGTACGTGTATTGTGGGATAAAAGTGCCATCATAAAAACCGCCAATCTGGCTGATGACAAACTTATCGTCGGAGCGTCCATACGCCCCGTATGCTCCCTGATACTTAGACCAGTCGACACCCTGTTCCCGCTTGTCCGCGGAGACGGTCGCCAGTTGGTGAATCGACGCTGTGGTCGACTTACTAGACTGTACCAGCGCCGCCGTCTGTGTCTGTGCGTGTGTGTCGTGGGTGCTATTAACCGCACCCGTGCCCACAACAAAGGCCGCAACGATTACCGCTACGGCCGTGAGCCAACGATTAAACTTGTGCCGCACTGGAATCACCTCCGTCAGCGGGTGCTGGTGTTGGCGCCGCGTCACTGGTAGGTGTAGCCTGCGTCGGCATAGCGGCGACCAGCTTGGCCTCCACCGCCTTAGCGACTGCCGCATCGAACTGTGCTTGCTCCGCATCAGCCTTGGCTTGCTTAGCGTCCGTCACCTTAGTTGCGACTGCCTTTGCCGCTGGTTTGACCGCGTCCACTGCCCAGCTTGTGCCCATTGCTGTAACCGCGCCCTGGACCGCACCGGCGAGGTAGTTAGTGTCGTGCGTGATGGCTACGGATGCTAACCCCGCGGCCACCCCAATGCCAACCGCCAGGTATGGCAGATAGGCCGACTTAATCGACGTCTGCGACTTAACAAATTGAGTGGCCGCCGCGACAATT
>NZ_BBAI01000079.1 GCF_001311175.1 Lacticaseibacillus pantheris DSM 15945 = JCM 12539 = NBRC 106106
CCACCCTTGGTCGGTGTGTAGCGTAATCTGATATCCGGTAGATGGCAGATGCGCCACTAACCGTTCTAGCGGCGCCGTACTGAACTCTAGTGTCGGCCGCGTCGAGAGTTCCCACTCCAGGATTCGGGTGCTGTAGAGGTCCTTGATAACCTCCAAATAGACCTTATCACCATTGTGGCTTGTAATTCCGTGACATCGCAAACCAGCTTTTGTAACGGCCGGTCAGCGCTGAAACGCCGATTCAACTTGTTCTTGGCTTTCTTACCCGAGGGCCCCTTGGAGGAGTCATACTTGCGCGTCCGTTTGCCATACTTTTGACAGTGCATATCCATCTCAACCATAAGCCGCTGGATCCGTTTGTGATTCGGCGCTTGACGGCCCTCTGACACGTACATCGCCCGAACTTCCGGTGTCACCCGCAGGATGCCGTAATTGCCGTTATGGGCGTTGAAAACCAACGAGATGCGGGCCTTGATCTCTTCATCAGGGTCGGGCTGGCTCAGCCGCTGCTGCCAGTACTGAAAAACTGACATGCTAATGGGTAATGCCTGGATTAAATCAACTAGTTTGTACTTGGCCCTGAGTGCGATGATGACCTCGCTGATTTGTCTTTTTGTTGCTTTCTCAAGGCTGCCAATTTTTTTTAAGGCGTCGTTCTGTATCCGCAACGATAAGTTCTCTTTTTCCAGGCGTTTCAGCCGTTGTTGTACACTCTCTTGATTGATCACGTTTCACTCCCTGCCGTAACGCGAGAAGCGCTGATTTGCCTTCACTGAAGTAGATTCGTTCCCAATTAGTAATGCTTGCGTACGAAGGATAGGCAAAGTGCGCACACGTCTCAGTGATTGATGCATTATGACTTTGCTTCCACTCTACTAGACTGGCACGAAAATCACCAGTAACTTTCGGTGATGCCATCAAGCCCTGTATGCCATGCTTTTCATAGACGGCAACGAGAATACGAAAGCGGAAATTGGCAATTCCAAACTGCTTGGCGACGCGATTCTTGGAGCTGTTGCCAGTAAGATAACATTTAACCGCCTGAATACAAGTATCCATTGAAATCTTGGTCATCAAAATACCCCCAAAGTTTAGTTCCAACTTTTGGGGTACACGTC
>NZ_BBAI01000080.1 GCF_001311175.1 Lacticaseibacillus pantheris DSM 15945 = JCM 12539 = NBRC 106106
GATTGTCGCGGCGGCCACTCAATTTGTTAAGTCGCAGACGTCGATTAAGTCGGCATACCTACCATACCTGGCGGTTGGCATCGGTATCGTGGCTGGGCTGGCGTCCGTAGCCATCACGCACGACACTAACTACCTCGCCGGTGCGGTCCAAGGCGCGGTTACAGCAATGGGTACAAGCTGGGCAGTGGACGCGGTCAAGCCAGCGGCAAAGTCAGTCGCTACTAAGGTGACTGACGCTAAGCAAGCCAAAGCTGATGCAGCACAGGCCCAGTTCGACGCGGCAGTCGCTAAGGCGGTGGAGGCCAAGCTAGCCGCTACGCCAGCCAGCGATGCGGCACCAACACCAGCACCCGCTGACGGAGGTGATTCCAGTGCGGCACAAGTTTAGCAAATGGCTCACGGCCGTAGCGGTAATCGTTGCGGCCTTTGTTGTGGGCACGGGTGCGGTTAATAGCACCCACGCGGCGAAGACGTACGGGCCCGACTGGTCGAAGTACCAGGGCGCATATGCACCTACGCACGTAAGGACGATAAGTTTGTGGTATCCCAGATTGGCGGGTACTACAACGGGTCATTCGTTCCACAGAGCACGTACCCAACGCAGATTGCTAGTGCGACCGCTGCGGGTAAGTACGGGCAAACGTACATCTATGCAGAGTTTTCTACGCGCGCACAGGCCGATGAAATGCTGGCCTACTACCTGCCAAAAGTACAGACGCCAAAGGGTTCGGTGGTGGCACTGGACGTAGAGTCTGGCAGTCCAAACACGGACGCAGTTAACTATGCTCTGCAAAAGGTCAAGGACGCGGGCTACACACCATTGCTGTACGGCTACAAGAGTTTTCTGACCGCACACCTCGACCTAACAAGCCTTGCGAAGACGTGGCCGTTGTGGCTGGCAGAGTACCCAGACTACCAGGTTCGGACGGAGCCAGACTACAATTTCTTCCCGTCATTCGATAACGTTCAGGTATTTCAATTCACGTCCACTGCCAAGGCTGGTGGGCTGGACGAGAACGTGGACTTTAACGGACTGATGTCAAGTGGCTACAATGGGC
>NZ_BBAI01000081.1 GCF_001311175.1 Lacticaseibacillus pantheris DSM 15945 = JCM 12539 = NBRC 106106
TTCGTTTACTGCGTAAAGGGAAGATTCGGCAAAGCATGTCGCATCGCTCCACATGTCTGGACAACGCGGCCTGTGAAACTGTATTTAACAAACTAAAGGCAGAAATGGTTCCAGCTAAAGAATGTGTCGACGCGAGTGCGCTAATGACCACTATTGATGACTGGCTTAAATACTACAACGAAGACCGGATTCAAACGCGTCTCGGGAGTATTGCCCCGAGAACCTATGAGCAACGGTGCAACATCAAATACCAATTCTACGTACAGGTCAGTCGGCACACGCCAAAGGAGAAGATACAATGACTAAGCGGCAACGGCAGACATTTCGAGCACTCAAACCATTCGAAGGGTTTACGGCGTGGGCTAATCCAAATGACCCAAATACAAGCGCTGTTGGATTAACAAAGGGGATACTTACGAGACTCGTTCTGGCATCTACGACGATGACTACATCGGGGCCACCATCATCGTCGAAGGATTCGGGGAGGTACAAATCGATGGTGTCGACATAACCGACCACAGCGAACCTATTTCCGTTATGGAATATGACCAGCTCCACCCATTTGTCGGGAAAGTTGATCCGGAAACTGGTGCGTGGGAAGGCGAAATCATTTAAATGTGATATTAAAACAAGGCAGCACTCGATGAGCCACCTTGCGGGTAAATCAGATTCTGTTCCAACAAATT